>NZ_JBHUOT010000014.1:0-155161 GCF_042686225.1 Flavobacterium notoginsengisoli | reverse complement strand
GGGAAGCTAAAGTCTTAATCGAAATATGAGTCATAAGCTCGGAGGACCGAATAGTTTACTTTTGCTTCCTTTCTCAATCATAAATCTACTTAAAATTTCAAAAAACAAATCTAAAGGAGGAACGAGGAATCGCACTCGTTTATCGACAAAGATTGGCGACATGCTTTGCGTCCCGAGGCTTCGGGATAGTGTGATTTGCTTCGCCTTTTCGCTATCGCTCGGGTCTCGTTCCTCGAAATGACAAAACTAGACTGATTTTTGGGTCTCAAACATAGCCAATGGTTTTAACCATTGAAGCGCAATCATTGTCGACAATCTTTGTCTCCCGTGGTTGAAACCACGGGCTATGTTTGAAATATAATGCTTTTTAAAAAATAAGGATATAAAAAGATTTATTTTGTTGTCATGTACTTTGCTTTTATCACGATGTCAAATAAGGATGAATCTTTATGAGAAGTCTTGTTTTCGAATGAATTACGATTTAATCGCTTTTTCTAAGATAGGTAATAAGCATTGTTCAAGTTTCCAAACTATTCCTAACTCGGCTTCAGTTACGTCAGGAGAGGTGCTTTCTCTTCCAGAATACACTCCAATAAGTTGAGTTTTTCCAAAAAGAGCATCTCCTTCAACAGATCCTGAAAATTCATGTTTCAAAATAACAGGAGATCCAGACATACCGCTTTTGGTTTTTCCATCAATAAAAATGATTGGAGGTTCATCATTGTTTTTCATTTCGCTTGCTATTGTAGCTCCTTTGTAAATAGGGTATTCATTTGGAGAAAGTCCAGAGCTAAGAGGATATCCGATTATAAATACTTTATCCATAACTGAAATGCCTGTTGTATATTGGGTGTATGATATTTCTTCCTCAATGTTATATGCCATCAATTTAAAACCTGGCAATGAACATACATTTTTAAATTGTGTTAAATCTATAGCGACTAAATCTATTTCATTTTTTCTATCATGTTCAATCCATAGAGGTTTACTTTCGTCATAAAAATCTTCATCTGAGTTGTAATAGAAAAGTGACTGTTCAAAAGGAAGTATGTAAGTAATGAAATTATCATTTTCTGCTTTCTGTATATAGGTTAATTGTAGATCTAGAAAGCCTGGTAATGCACCATGTTTTTTATCTAAAAGCTCTTTAGTAAAATTATTTCTTCCATTGACTACATGCCAATTAGTGATAAGAAATAATTTTTCCTTGTATTCACATAAAAAACCTGTAGCAGAAGTTATTTCTATTTTAGTTCTTTCAGCTAGAATTTTTAATTTAACAGATTGTACTGATTTTATATCTGGCATGTAAACTTCAATTTTAAGTCTATACATTGATGGTTA
Organism: Flavobacterium notoginsengisoli; assembly: GCF_042686225.1. Taxonomy (NCBI): domain Bacteria; kingdom Pseudomonadati; phylum Bacteroidota; class Flavobacteriia; order Flavobacteriales; family Flavobacteriaceae; genus Flavobacterium; species Flavobacterium notoginsengisoli. The sequence continues at coordinate 153,817 of NZ_JBHUOT010000014.1, read as the reverse complement.
TCAAATATAAAAAAATAATTCAATGAGATTTAAAAATTTAGAAAAGGGTAAAAACAAAAAAGCTTCTGAAAAATCTATTCAGAAGCTTTTTTAGTGCGGATAATAGGACTCGAACCTACACGCCTTGCGGCACCAGATCCTAAGTCTGGCATGTCTACCAATTTCACCATATCCGCGGTAATTGTGGGTGCAAAGATAGGCATACTTTTGAATTATCAAAGCATTTTTTGAAAATTTTTTTTAATTCTCTTTTTCGTACTTTTGGTTTTCTATAAAAATAATTTAAATGGAAAATATTAAGTCCTACGTTCAACAACATAAAGATCGGTTTATCAACGAATTGATCGAATTACTAAAGATTCCGTCGGTTAGTGCCGACACTGCATATTCTCAAGATGTTATTGACACAGCAGAGGCTGTAAAAGAAAGTTTATCAAAAGCAGGATGCGATTTTGTCGAAACTTGCGACACTCCAGGTTACCCAATTATCTACGGAGAGAAAATTATAGATCCAAATCTTCCAACGGTTTTAGTTTATGGTCACTACGATGTTCAACCGCCAGATCCATTAGAATTATGGACTTCACCACCTTTTGAACCCGTAATTAAAAATACAGATATTCATCCAGAAGGTGCCATCTTCGCACGCGGCGCATGTGACGACAAAGGTCAGATGTACATGCACGTAAAAGCGTTAGAATATATGGTGCAAACGAATAATTTGCCTTGCAACGTAAAATTTATGATCGAAGGCGAAGAAGAAGTAGGTTCGGCAAGTTTGGCTTGGTTCGTAGAACGCAATCAGGAAAAACTGAAAAACGACGTAATCCTGATTTCAGATACTGGAATGATTTCGAATCAACAACCATCAATCACAACAGGTTTAAGAGGTTTGAGTTATGTTGAAGTAGAAGTTACAGGGCCAAACCGCGATTTACATTCTGGTTTATACGGTGGCGCTGTGGCAAATCCAATTAATATTCTGGCCAAAATGATTGCTTCACTTCACGACGAAAACAATCATATTACGATTCCGGGATTCTACGATAAAGTTCAGGAATTATCTGCTGAGGAAAGAGCCGAAATGGCAAAAGCGCCTTTCAGCTTAGAAAAATATAAAAATGCTTTAAACATTGCTGATGTTTATGGTGAAAAAGGCTATGTAACGAATGAAAGAAACTCAATCCGTCCAACATTAGACGTAAACGGAATCTGGGGCGGTTATACTGGCGAAGGTGCTAAAACGGTTATTGCGAGCAAAGCTTTTGCTAAAATCTCGATGCGTTTGGTTCCAAATCAGGAATGGGAAGAGATTACAGAACTTTTTACCAAACATTTTACAAGCATTGCTCCGGCTGGAGTTACGGTAAAAGTAACGCCTCATCACGGTGGTCAGGGTTATGTTACGCCAATTGACAGCATTGGTTATCAGGCAGCAAATAAAGCGTATACAGAAACATTTGGAGTTCCTGCAATTCCGGTTCGTTCCGGTGGAAGTATTCCGATTGTGGCTTTGTTTGAAAAAGAATTAAAAAGTAAAACGATCTTAATGGGATTTGGTTTGGACAGCGATGCAATTCACTCGCCAAATGAGCATTTCGGAATCTTTAATTATCTGAAAGGTATTGAGACTATTCCGTTGTTTTATAAGTATTTTGTGGAATTAAGTAAATAAGTTTTTTTGCCACAAAGGCGCTAAGACGCTAAGTTTTTTAAGATTTAAAACTTTGAGAAAGTTGAATACATACAAAATCCGTTCAGAAATGAGCGGATTTTTTTGTTTTAAGGTTTTTTAAAATTTGAAATTTGGAATTTTCTATACGGAATTTAAAAAGTAGAATTTATTATTTTAATTTTAATGTTTAATTTGTGTTTTGTTTAATAAATTAAGTTAAATTTGAAAATATTATTATCAAGCCCCGCGTAATATTGTTTATAATTCTGTTTTGTAAAGTTTTCTAATGTTATTTTAATATTAATTTAATGCGGGTAAATGGACTTAGTTGAGAAAAAGATTAGATTTTCGCCTATTGGTTACACGAAATATCTTAAAGGTTTAGAGCGAACTCATAATATGTTTCGTCAGGGAAAAGTATTGGAGAGTTTGGCTTTAAAATCCTGGGAAATTGCGCCGGGAAGTACTACAGTTTCAAAAAAGGCTTATTTTTTAGACGGTCAGCTTGATCGTGTTACAGGAACTGCATATACTGATAATCCAGAACTTATGATGCAGGGTGGAAGTACAATAAATCATGAATCTACACGTGCTTATCTGCTCAAAGATATCTGGATGATAAACGGTTCTGTTTATAAAGGACTGCATCGTTTTTTATTTCATCATCGTAATAAACTTAGTAATCAGAAGAACTATTTTCCGCCGGTTGCAATTGATACCGAAATAAAAAACGCATCCATTTATAGTTCTTACGATGGTAATGAGTTTTTCGGACTTTGGTTAACAGATGATTGTACGAACTACAAATTAGCAGCCACTGAAGGAATACCTGTTACCACTAATATATTTACCAGTTCGCATATGTTTGAATATGAGGGATTGTTGGGGATGAATCCCTACAGAACCAATGGAGCTTATATAAAAGACGCTGTTTTTATTGATGATGATTGGGGAAATAATAGAAAAAAGCAGGAATTGTTTGATCAGAATAAGCAAATGTTACTTTCAAAGTTCTCTGGAAGTTCTCATCCCGGAGTTTTTATACTGCGTCGTAATTCGGGTAAAACCAGAATCATGTTAAACGAAATTGAAATTGCTGAGCGTTTACGTGATCAATACGGATTTAAAATAGTGGATGTTACCAAACATACTGTACAGGAAATTATTGCTGCCTGTGTTGGAGCGAAAACTATTGTCGGAATTGAAGGCAGTCATCTTATGCATGGTTTAATGGTACTTGAACCAGGCGCTTCTGTTTTGGCTCTACAGCCTCCAAGCCGTTTTTGCGGTGTTCTGAAAATAACTACTGATATGCAAAATCTAAACTACGGATTTGTTGTAGGTATTCAAAAAGAAGAAGATTTCTACGTGAATTTTGAAGAAGTGGAAAGAACGCTTGAATTACTTTCTTTTTAAAAGATTCTGAGGTGCTAAGGTACTGAGGTTCTAAGTTTTTTAACTTAGAGAAGTAAAGCTGTAAATTCATTAAGATTTATTTTAGCATAAAAAGGCAAAACCTTTAGTTTAGAGGGAAATCTTAGAGCCTCAGCATCTTACATCTTAGAAACTTAAAAAAAAACTTTTTTATTTGAAAATTAATTCTACATTTGTAGAGCATAATCTATAATTGTAGAATTGAAATGATTAGAAAAATACTTTTAATGATAATCCTGCTTTCATTTTTGGGATGTAAATCGACACTTAATCAGAAGATTGATAAAAAGAAAGAGGGGAAATGGGTTGACGTTTATGTTCAGGATAGTGTTACGTATAAATCTGTCGAATTTTACAAAAATGATTTACCTGTTAAAAAATGGAAGACTTTTATAAACGGGAAATTATACAAATCAGAGAAATATAAAAACGGAATCTGTGTTGTAAAAAGTTACTACGAAAACGGAAAACTCGAATCGAAAGGAAAAACCAAATTGGAAGTAAACGAAACCGAATCACATTGGTTTTATTTTGGAGAATGGAAGTTTTATTCGGATAAAGGAAAATTATTTCAGATTAGAAAATACGACAAAGGAGAATTGATCTCAGAACAAAAAATAAATTTTTAAGTTAAAATCTATGAACAAACTATTGATTTTCTTTTTTATAGTAATGAATTGTGTTTTGAGTCAGGCTCAAACGTATAAAGACTGGGTTAAAAAAGCAGATTCCTGTTATGATGCGAAAAATTATAAATCATCTGTTGATTATTACACAAAAGCTTTTAAGATAGAACAGAAGGATTCTAAAGATTTATATAATGCAGGATGTTCTGCTGCTTTGACTAAAGAAAATAAAAAAGCTTTTAAATGGCTGAATTTAGCAATTGATAACGGATATGAAAATATTGCGCATATCAAGATAGACAATGATTTAAAATCTTTACACGATACTAAAAAGTGGGAAAAGACAATTAGTAAACTTCAGAAGAAAGTAGATATTCTTAGCGCTAAATATGATAAACCGCTGGAAAAAGAACTTTTGGAGATTTATGCAGAAGATCAGGGCATTCGCGGAGAATTTATGAATGTTTATAAAGCTCCAAAACCTGATAAAAAGAAAATTGACAGCATTGGTAAAATAATGAATCAGAAAGACAGTATTAATCTCATTAAGGTGATGAAAATACTGGATGAAAGAGGTTGGGTTGGGAAAGATGTAGTGGGAACGCAGGGAAATCAAACTTTGTTTTTGGTTATTCAGCATTCTGATTTAAAATATCAGCAAAAATATTTACCCATGATGAGAGAAGCAGTTAAAAACGGTAATGCAACTCCGGCCAACCTTGCTTATCTGGAAGACAGAGTGGCTTTGAGAGAAGGAAGAAAGCAAATCTACGGGAGTCAGGTGGCAAGAAATAAAAATACCAATAAATGGTACGTATCCCCTTTGGCAGATCCGGATAATGTGGATAAAAGACGTGCTGAAGTCGGACTTGGAACGATGGCCGAATATGCAGCAAAAATGAATGTTGAATGGAACGTGGAAACTTATAAAATGGAATTACCAGAACTAGAAAAACTTGAAAATATTAAAGAATGATGCAATTATCAAACGCAGAAGAACAATTGATGGAACATTTATGGAAGCTTGAAAAGGCTTTTATGAAAGATTTGCTAGAAGCGTATCCGGAGCCAAAACCGGCTACAACAACAGTGGCGACGCTCTTGAAACGAATGATCGATAAGAAATTTGTGGCGTATAACGAATTTGGAAATTCACGTGAATATTATCCGTTAGTAAAGAAAACAGATTATTTTTCGAAACATGTGAAAGGATTGATTAGTAATTTCTTCAATAATTCGGCTTCACAGTTTGCTTCGTTTTTTACAACTGAAACCAATTTGTCGGCTTCAGAATTGGAGGATCTTAAAAAAATAATTGATTCTGAAATTCAAAAAAAGAAAAAATGATTGACTTTCTAATTAAATCGACAATTAGCCTTTATATTCTGTTGGCTGCGTATCATTTGTTTCTTGAAAAAGAAAGAATGTTCCGTTTTAACAGATACTTTTTGCTGCTGAGTTTGTTGTTTTCGATGGCAGTTCCTTTTATATCTTTTGAAGTTCAGGGAGAGATTCCTGCAGTGTATAAAAATGTAATTCCGTTAGAAACAATAACAAATAAAGAGCTTCCGATTCAGGTAGAAATGACAAATGTCAAAACAGATTTACAAGTTGATTATTGGATTTCTGTTTTAGAAGTAGCTTATCTTGTAATTACATTGCTGCTAAGCTTTCGATTTATTTACAACATTTATACGATAATACATAAAGCGCAAGTGTCTAAAGTTATTCTGTATCAGAATACAAGAATGGTTTTGCTTTCAGAAAATAACTTGCCTTATACTTTTTGGAATACTATTTATATCAGCCAGAAGGATTTTGAAAATCGGGAAATAGAGCAAGAATTATTTACGCATGAAATTGCCCATGTGAAACAAAAACATACAATAGATGTGATTTTTATTGAAGTTTTGAAGATTATTTTTTGGTTTAATCCTGTTTTTAGTTTTTATAAAAAAGCAATTCAGCTCAATCATGAATTTTTAGCAGATGAAAACGTATTGTCCAAACATTCTAATGTCATTGTTTATCAAAATCTGTTATTAAATAAAACGAGTGCTGTACAGCCTAATTTGTTAACGAGTAATTTAAATTTTTTAGCAACCAAAAAACGACTTATTATGATGACAAAAATCACATCAAAATCAAAAGCTGTAATGATAAAATCTGTGCTCATTATAGTGTTTACGGGACTTATTGTTACTTTATGTGTTGACTTTTTTCCTTCTAAATTGTCAAAGTCACAAGAACTGCAAGATAAGAGAAGGGGCTATATTTATTCAGGAATCAGAATAACGATTAATGATCAGATAGAGAATAAAAAAATAAGTGCGGTCTATGAAAATCTGGATAGCGATACTAAAAGAAAATATTTAGGTGCCTATTCAACTCCATTTATTAGTAAACAAATACCAAGTAACAGTCAATTCGAAAAATGGAAAAATAACAGCCAATATACTATTTGGCTTAATAACAAAAGAATCAGTAATTCAGGTTTAAATAATCTAAAAAGAAATGAGATTGCTTATTTTTCTGATCAAAAAGTAAATTTGAAATTCGAAAAAACAAGTAAAGAAAGTAATACCTACTACCTATATACTCAAAAGTTTTTTGAAAAATACAGATTGGAGAGATTTCCTCAAAAATATGCCAAAAAAGAGTTTAAAACTACTTGGATAAAAGGACAGCCCACAGAAGAGCAAACGAGAATTACACGCGAAAAATTTCAAAAAAATCTGGAAACAACTAAGGTTGAAATGTTGAACAACTCTCCTAAATATATAGCTCAAACATTCATAAAAAAGGCAAATAAAGATCAAAAAATAATTGGTTCAGAAATTCAAAAAAAGAAAAAATGACAGCCTTTTTTATAAAATCGACGATTGTATTAAGCGTTTTTCTGGTTTTTTATCACTTGATACTGGAGCGGGAAAAAATGCATCAATTTAATAGGTTCTTTTTGCTTTTTTCAATTGTAGTTTCGTTCGCGGTTCCGTTTGTTTCATTTGAAATTATTAAAGAAGTACCAATGAATTTATCAAGCCAAATTAGTATGGATGAGGCTGGGATTACTAAAATTCAAAGTGAAGAAAAGATTGATTATATATTGATTTTTTTATGGAGTTTGTATGGATTAGTCACATTTTTAATGACGATTAGATTTGGCAGAAATATTTGGGCAATTCTGTCAAAATCAAACAGAAATCCAATTGTGAACTTCAAGAATTCGAAGTTGGTTTTGATTGATGACAAAATCCTGCCTCATACTTTTTTGAGTTATATTTTTGTCAACTCTGATGAGTACAAAAATCGAAATATTGAAGCCGAATTGTACACGCATGAATTGGTTCATGTAACCCAAAAACATACGCTGGATATCTTGTTTGTTGAGTTTTTAAAGGTTATTTTTTGGTTTAATCCGCTCTTTATCTTTTATAAAAAAGCAATACAGCTTAATCATGAATTTCTTGCCGATCAGGAAATTGTGAAAACATATAATGATGTTCCGTTTTATCAAAATTTGCTTTTGCAAAAAGGAAGCGGTAATCAAACGATTTACTTGGCCAGTAATTTGAATTATTTAGTAACAAAAAAACGATTAATTATGATGACAAAAAGCACTTCAAGAAACGGGGCATTCTTCAGAAAAATTGCCGTTATTCCTGTATTTACGACTTTAATAGTTCTTTTATGTGTTAAAACTGTGGCACAGGAATCTAAAAAAGAAGTGAAATCGGTTGAGGTTACTGCTGAAACGACTCCTGCTAAAACTGCTGTTGTTTCAAAGGATGAAAATAAAAATGTGATTCCAGAAAATAAAAGTAAGGAATCGATGGCAGATCAAAATAAAATTATTCCTTCGCCGTCTTCAAATGATGATGGGACAAACCCGACCGATATTATTGTAGATCCAATAGAGGTAAAACCGGAGTTTCCGGGCGGAGTACTTGAATTCTATAAATTCATTGGTAAAAATTTTAAAATGCCAGAGGAAGCTTCAAAGAATAAAATTGACGGAAAAATATTCGTACAATTTATAGTAGAAAAAGATGGTAGCTTATCTGAATTTAAAGTTGTAAAAGATTTGGGTTACGGAATAGGTGAAGAAGCGATTAGAACTTTAAAACTTTCTCCAGTATGGATTCCAGGTTCTCAAATGGGGCAGTCGGTTAGGGTTCTGTACAGTTTACCTATAACAATTCAAGCTGAAGAAACACCAAAAAAGTCTAAGGTAATAAGAGCAAGCTATCAGAAAATGGATTTTCCACCAACCATTTTTGGAAATTGAAAACCACTAAATTGTCTTTTAAATAAAAAAATCCGCTTCTATGTGAGTAGAAGCGGATAAAATTAAAAACTAATTAAAAAAAAAATTCTAAAATAAACATGCAGAATCCAGATTAAAACAAATCTGGATTATATCCAAAATATGGTACTTTTTGTTCGTTGAAAACAACTCCGTATTCTTCTAATTCTTTTAATATCGGCTCGTAAACTTCTTTTTTTATTGGAAGCTGAACGCCAGAAGTTGTTATTTTTCCATTCAAAATCAACAATGTAGCAATTGCAACTGGAAGTCCGACCGTTTTTGCCATTGCAGTATAAGTTTGGTCATCGCCAATGCAGACCATTTTCGAATCGATTTGTTTCTTTTCTCCATTAAGTTCGTATCCAAATTTGTGATACATGACAATCATATCTTTATCATCTGGTTCTAAAGCCCAGCTGTCGGTTAAGATTTTTTGTAAAATCTGAGCCGGAGTCGCATTCGGAAGATTTACTTTTTTGTTTGGGTTAAATAAATCCAGTTCCAAAAGTTTATCCCACATAATATCGTCCTGATCGATTTTTAAGATCAATCTGGTTTTGATTTCCACAGAATCTGTTGGATGATAGGGAAGAAAAGAATTGATAAACTGACGATAACTCATGTTTTCAGAACCTTCAATAGTGTAGCTGTCATCTGTCATTCCGAGTTGCACAAACATATTCCAGGCTCTTGAAAAACCTACTCTTCTGATAGTTCCTCTGTATAAAGTCAGAATATCATCTAAACCATAAATCGATCTGTATTTAAGGGAATCACGGTTCGAATACGCTTCAAATTTCCCGTAACCTTCTACTTCCAGAAATTCAGTTCTTCTGAATAAAGCGCTGTACGGAATATATTTATAAGTTCCCTCCTGAATAAACTTCGCAGCGCCGCCTTGTCCGGCCAAAACCACATTTCTAGGCGCCCAAGTAAATTTATAATTCCAAAGATTGTTGTCAGATTCAGGCGCTACAAGTCCGCCGCAGAAAGATTCAAACAACAACATTTTGCCGCCTTTTGCTCTGATTTCGTCAATCACTTTCATAGCGCTCATATGATCGATTCCGGGATCAAGACCAATTTCGTTCATGAAAATCAGATTGTTTTTTACGGCTTCTTCGTTTAATGCCTGAATGGCATCGCTAATATAAGAAGCGGTTACTAAATGTTTTTTGAATTCCAGACAGTCTTTTGCAATTTCAATGTGCAAGTGCGCGGGAAGCATAGAAATAACTATCGAGGCATTTTGAATTGCCTTTTTTCTTTCTTCACCATTAAAAATATCTAAGGCAAGCGGAGTAGCATTTGGATGATCTTCTATTTTCGCTTTCGCTAAATCCAAAGAAAGGTCGGCTACAGTTATATGTAGTTTCTCTTCGCTTGATTTTGATAATAAATACCGAATCAATGACGATGCAGATCTTCCTGCTCCAATTATTAAAACGTTTCTCATGTTTTAAATATTTAACACAAATATATTTAAATGTTATAAATATAACAATTGAAATTAAATAAAATTGAATTTATTTTTCAAATTCCCGAAAAAAAATAATTTGATTTTATTCTAAATAATGTCAAATGAAAAGTGGTTTTTTAGTTTGTTTGAAGTATTTTTGTTTCAAATTTCAAAAAGTATAAATCATGAAAAGAAAACTTGTTCTTACTGGAGCTTTTATAGGGATGTTAGCAATTATTTTGGGTGCTTTTGGAGCTCATTTATTAAAAAAATATCTTTCAGTTGATCAGTTAAATACTTTTGAAGTTGGCGTTCGTTACCAAATGTATCACGCTCTTTTTCTTTTCTTTTTAGCTACTCAAAAAGACATTGCCGAAAAAACATTAAAATGGATCTATAATTTAGTAGTTGCCGGAGTTATCCTTTTTAGTGGTTCTATTTATTTAGTTGCTACAAAAGACTACACTTTGTTTTATTCTAAGATTATAGTATTCGCAACTCCAATAGGTGGTTTTCTATTAATTATTGGTTGGGCGCTATTATTCTTTACGATTTTGAAGCGAAAATCATAAAATCCCGAAAAAAAAATTCTGTCTAAGAATTAATCTTTAATTTTGTCTCATAAATAACATATAATCTTCATTATGTGAATTTTTTCTATTTTCTGTTGTAAAACAAAAATAATATAACAAATTCCGTCAGAAGGTTTTAAATAAGTAAATTAAAAGCGGTTATTTTTTTCTTTTTGTAATTTTTAAAGTGAAATTTCTCTTTTTTGATATAAATCAAAGTGAAATTTAATTATTTTAAGAGGGATAAGAATTAATCTGTAATTTTGCTTTAAACAAAAAACCACAACATAACTTAAATTTATGGACACTAATACAGTTTTCGCGCAATCGATTTCGTTAAAAGACTTAGGAATTGAAAATGCAAAAGTTCGTTACCAACTATCTGCAGATGAATTACATGCTATTACTTTGCAGTCAGGGCAAGGTGTCGAGAATTCTACCGGAGCATTAGCAATTAATACAGGCGAATTTACAGGTCGTTCTCCACAAGATCGTTTTATCGTAAAAGATGATATCACCAAAGACCAGGTTTGGTGGGGAAATGTAAATATCCCGTTTGAACCACAAGCTTTTGAAAAGCTTTATAATAAAGTAACAGCATTTTTATCGGATAAAGAAGTTTTTGTTCGTGATTCTTATGTATGTTCTGATCCAAATTACAGACTGAATGTTCGTGTTGTAACCGAAACAGCCTGGTCAAATTTGTTCTGTTACAATATGTTTTTAAGGCCAGAAGAATCGGAACTGGCTAATTTTACTCCAGAATGGACAGTAGTTTGTGCTCCAAGTTTTATGGCAGATCCTGCTGTAGACGGAACGCGACAGTCTAATTTTGCAATTTTAGATTTTACTAAAAAAATAGCTTTAATTGGAGGAACAGGATATACTGGAGAAATGAAAAAAGGAATTTTTTCTGCTTTAAACTTCATTCTTCCAGTTTTCAAAAATACACTTCCAATGCACTGCAGCGCCAATGTTGGGGAAGATGGTGATACAGCAATTTTCTTCGGATTATCAGGAACAGGGAAAACAACTTTATCTGCTGATCCGGAACGTAAATTAATCGGAGATGACGAACACGGCTGGACAAACGAAAATACGGTTTTCAATTTTGAAGGCGGTTGTTATGCTAAAGTAATCAACTTGACAGAAGAAAATGAACCGGATATTTTTAGAGCAATCAAAAAAGGAGCGCTTTTAGAAAATGTGGTTTTCAAAGCAGGAACAAACGAAGTAGATTACGACGATGTTTCTATTACACAAAATACACGTGTAAGTTACCCAATAACTCATATTGATAATGTACAGCCAGGTTTGGTTGGACATAATCCTAAAAATATATTTTTCTTAACGGCTGATTCTTTCGGAATTTTGCCTCCAATCTCAAAATTGACTCCAGGTCAGGCGGCTTATCACTTTATTTCCGGATATACGGCAAAAGTGGCTGGAACAGAAGCAGGTGTAACAGAGCCTCAGCCTAATTTCTCTGCTTGTTTTGGAGCACCATTTATGCCTTTGCACCCAACGCGTTATGCTGAAATGTTGAGCAAAAAAATGAAAGATGCAGGCGTAAAAGTTTGGTTGATCAACACAGGTTGGACAGGTGGTCCTTACGGAACAGGAAGCCGTATGAAACTAAAATATACTCGTGCTATGATTACTGCTGCTTTAAAAGGAGAATTAGACAATGTAGAGTATGTAAATCACAAAGTATTTGGACTTGCAAAACCACAATCTTGCCCGAATGTTCCGGAAGAAATTCTAAATCCTAGAAATACTTGGGAAGACAAAGATTTATACGATAAAAAAGCGTTAGAATTAGCTCAGAAATTCAAAGCTAATTTTGCCAAATTTGAAGAATTTGCCAATGCTGAAATCTTAGCAGGTGCACCTATTACAGAATAAAAGGAATTAATTCAAAATAAAAAAGCTGTTCGTTAGGAACAGCTTTTTTTGTTTTGGCTCTCAGCCGCAGAAAAAAAAATAAATTGAACACTGAAAACTGCGACTGAAAAACCTAAAAACTTATTTCTTCGCTTCGTCGATGCGTTTTTGGATCAAATCCCAAGTGTAATAATGGAAAGTCATTCCGTTACTCATCGCTACAAAAAGTCCGTTTTTGAATTTTGGCCCTAAGTTCACGCTCGTAACATCAGCACCGTCACATTCGATTGTTGAGGTTGGAACTTCTGCTAATAATGGATGATTGTTTGGATTCCCTTTTGCTCCTTCTCTTGGATAAACCATAAAAGAATTGGCTTGTTGGTTGGATACTAAAATATATCCTGTAGAATCTGTTTTTTTGTAAATCGCAATTCCTTCGTGATCTGCCTTGAAATCTTTCTGACCAAAGAAAGCTAATTCTTTATTATCATTTAAAGCCGGATCTGCTTTGTATTTTCTAATTCCAACTTGTTCGTCGCAGTAGTAAACAAAGCCTAATTCGTTATCCACGGCAATTGCTTCGATTTCTTTCTTTCCGCTGTAAGTTCCGAATTTACGAACCACTTTTGCAGCAGCAAATTTTCCGTTTCCGGAAAGTTCATATTGCCATAAATAACTTCCGGAAGGTCCTGTTTTTCTTCCCACAATAGCAAAAATCTTTTGATCGTTTGGACGAGTATATAAAGAAATTCCCATTGGGTCGCGTTGTGCTTCTCCTGCAAAAACTTCGATTCCGCCGTTATCAATTGGTTCTAAATCCGGTAAGCTAAAAATTCTGATTTTGTTGCTTTCGCGTTCTGTTGTAACGGCAACATCTACTTTTTTTCCGTCAATAATCAATCCGTAAGCGATATCCACATTGTTTGGACGTTTTAACGGAATTGATTTTTTAAGGATTTTTCCATTCAAATCAAAAGCATACAAACCGCCGTCTGTATCTTTATCAGTTCCAACAATGATACTTTTTGAAGAATCCGTAGGATTAATCCAGATAGAAGGATCGTCTGTGTCGTGAGGTAAAGCTTCTGTAACAACGGTTGGTTTTACAGCATTTGGCTGAATTGGAGCTAATTTATCGTCTTTACAAGCTGTAAATGAAACCGCTAAAAGTAAAAGAGCAACTAAAGATTTATTTTTCATTTGTGTGATATATTTTAATGCAATTAGACAGAGCGTGAAACTCTGTCTAATTTAAGAATTTTAAAAAATTGAAGATTACAAGTCTAATTTCAATCCTAAATTATAACGAGCCTGGTAATATTCAGCTTGTTTTGTGTGAGCTTCAATTCCTTGGTAGTAACGTAACGGTTGATTTGTTATGTTATTAGCTTCAGCAAAAACACGTAATTTTGGTGTAATTTTATAAGAAGCATTTGCATCTAGGAAAAATTGCTTGTCATAGAAACTATCTTTGTAAGACTCAGAACCTAATTCATCTAAGTAATCAGATGTAAAGTTTGTAGAGATTCTTGCAGAGAAACGTTTGTTTTCCCAAGATAAAGATCCGTTAAACATGTGAGGTGCTGTACCTGGAAGACTGATGTTGTTTCTTTCGTTTCCATCCTCATCAGCAATTCCTCTCGCTTTAGATTTTGTGTAAGTATAGTTCAAGTAGATACCAAAACCTTTCAAGAATTTACCAGGTAAGAAATCTAACTGACGTTGTAAAGCAACCTCAAATCCGTAAACATTAACATTGTCTCCGTTTCTTGATTGTAAGAAAGACCAGTTTTCTCCTGCAGGAATTGGGTTTGATTGATTTGGGAAATCTGCAGCAAATTTCGCATCAGTATACTGATTGTCGCTGTAGTTGTAAATGAAATCATTTAATCTTTTGTAGAAAACACCTCCAGAGATCAAACCAACAGATTTGAAATAGTTTTCTACCATTAAATCATAATTGTATGCGTATGTAGCTTTAAGATCTGGATTTCCAGCTGTAATTTCTTTGTCTGCAGCAATATTGTTTACATAAGGTGCAAGTGCATAATAGTTTGGTCTAGCCAAAGCCGTTGTAGCAGCAGCTCTTAAAACTAAATCTTTTGTTGCGTTGTATTGGAAGGTAATACTTGGTAATACATTCGTGTATGAGTTTGTATTGTTAATTTTACTTTCTAATTCTTCTTCATCTAATACACGGTTTCCTGTGTAATCAATATGAGTATTCTCAACACGAACCCCCATTACCATTGAAAGCTTGTCATTAAAATCCTGATCCCATCTTATGTAAGCAGCAGAGATTCTTTCTTTAGCATTATAGTTAACAGCTAAATATTCAGCTGGATCTGTTTCTTTTTCAAATAAAGTAGCGTTGTTTAAATCTAAACCTCCTAAGTATGAAGCAGAAGCAAAAGTTCCCGGTACATACTTACTTCCTGGATTGAATCCTTGTCCATCATAATAAGATGTTGGAACATCAGATAATAATTCCATATTATCATTTAATGGAGTATAAGAATAGAACATATTATTTCTTTCTTTCTCTTTTAAACGAAGTCTAAGACCTGTTCTCAAACGTCCTTTTTCACCTGCAATTACAGAGAATGGGAAACGGATGTTTACTTTAGCACCAAATTCACTTTCGCTAGTTTCGTCTGTGTTTTCTGTTACAGAATCAAATGCAAATTCGTCTGTAGATTCACCAGCAGTAGTCAATAAAGGAAATCTTGGGTTAGATAAATCCTGAAACATCTCTAAACCTTTTTGACGGTATTCTATATAGCGCTCACCTGGACGGTATTCTCTAGCTTTTGCATAGTTTGCAGACCAATCTAAATCTAATTTAGAGTTGATTAAGTGCTCTCCACGAACAGAGTAGTTTTGAACTCTCTGATCTTCTAATCTTCTGTTTTTATTTCTACTGTTGTCAACACCACCTTTTGATTGACGTTTTACACGACCTTCAAAACCTGTAATGTTTTCACCATCGTAAATAGCTTCGATATCATCATAAGTAGTTCTGAAACGGTTTTCTCTATCATCTCTCCAGTTGTAGATAGCGTTAGCGAAAATAGTATTGTTTTCGTTGAATTTATAATCTAAAGCGATAGATCCACTACGACGAATACGTTGTACATCGTACTTTCTGATTTCTGCAGCTTGTAAATAATCATTTCCAAATTCATCTCTTACCCATTCGTTTTCGATGTTATCAGAACCGTAGTCAACATTGTTGTAAGAACCACTCACTACAACTCCTAATTTGTTGTCGATAAAACGATTACCATAAACAAAACCGGCAGTATAAGAAGCATGGTCACGAATTGGCAAATAACCTCCCGCAAGAGTTGCAGAAATTCTTTGTCCGTTTGGAGTTGCTCTTGTAATTAAGTTTACAGAACCTCCAATCGCGTCAGCGTCCATATCTGGTGTAAGTGTTTTGTTTACTTCGATTGTAGAAATCATATCAGATGGAATTAAGTCCATTTGTACGTTTCTGTTGTCTCCTTCGGCAGATGGAATACGGTCACCATTTAAAGTTACAGAGTTCAATGATGGAGCCAAACCTCTAATAATGATGTTACGAGCTTCACCTTGGTCATTCTGCATTGTGATACCTGGAACACGTTTTAAAGCGTCTCCTACGTTAGCATCAGGAAAACGACCCATTTGGTCTGAAGAAATTACGTTTCCGATATTTTTGTTGTTTTTCTGTTGATTTAGTGCTTTTGCCTGACCTTTTAAGATGTCTCCAACAATAACCTCTTTCAATTCATTTTCTGAAGCTTTAAGAGCAAAATCAATTACATTGTTTTTTCCTTGCTCTACTTTTATTTCCTGAGATAAAGTAGTATACCCGATATATTTAACTTCAACCTGATAAGTTCCTTCGTTAATATTCAATAATTCAAAACGACCGTTGTAATCAGAAACGGTATATTTTTTCTCGCCTACAATTTGAACCATAGCTCCAGGTAGAGGCAGTTTGTCATCGGCATCTAATATCTTTCCAGATATAATCGCTTTCTGAGCAAAACCTGTAAAGGCGAATAAAAAGAATGCTGTTAATAGATAAAATTTTTTCATTGTGTGTGTTTGGTTTTATTTTGGTTGCGAAGCTAGAACCCTATTATTACTAAACCCTTGAAAAAAAATTAACATAGTGTTATGATTAACTTTGTTGTGTTAAGATTTATTAATCTTTAAATAACATGAAAGCTCCAAATAATTGATTCCCAACGAAAAGAAAAATGATATTTTGATTGTAATTGAAAATTTGGCGTTAAATTTGCCGTATCATCATAATCAAAAATCATCAATCATGTTAAAACAATTTTTTATCCTATGTTCAGGAGCCGACCGTGATCTCTTGAAAGACTGCTCAGAGGGCGAACAAACCAAATATGTTGGTATTGGTGCCACAGTATTTTTTACCGCAGTTATGGCTTTCTTAGCCAGTGCTTATGCGCTTTTTACCGTTTTCGATTCTATTTATCCCGCTTTAATTTTCGGATTTGTATGGAGTTTGCTGATTTTCAATTTAGACCGATTCATTGTTTCTACTATTAAGAAAAGAGATCGTTTTCTAGATGAATTTCTACAGGCAACACCTCGTATTATATTGGCGGTTATTATTGCGATTGTTATTTCGAAACCTTTGGAAATTAAAATTTTCGAAAAAGAAATCAATACTGTTTTATTGAAAGAAAAAAATGAAATGGAATTGGCCAATAAAAAACAAATTGGAACTTATTTCAAAACAGATTTAGATAAAAATAAAGCAGAAATTGCCACTCTAAAAGCTGATATTGTAAAGAAAGAGAAAGAAGTAAACGCTTTATATTCGGTTTATATCACTGAAGCCGAGGGAACTGCCGGAACTAAAAAATTAGGGAAAGGCCCAGTTTATAAAGAAAAACGTGAAAAACACGATGCCGCTTTAAAAGAATTCGAAACGCTGAAAAAAACAAACGAAGCTAAAATTGCCGAAAAAGAAAAAGCAGGCGTACAGCTTCAGGCCGATTTAGATAAAAAAGTTTCACAGACACAACCTATCATCGAAGGTTTCGACGGATTAATGGCTCGTATCAATGCATTAAATAAACTGCCTTGGCTTCCGTCATTTTTTATAATGTTACTATTTTTGGCAATTGAAACATCTCCAATTATTGCCAAATTATTAGCTCCAAAAGGAGAATTCGATTTCAAGCAGGAAGAAGCCGAAACCGCGATGAAAGCGACTTTAGAACAAAATAAATACCAACGCGAATTATTAGTGAAAACCAGTGCCGAAATGCATGATAGAGTATATGCTGATATTGCAGAAGATAAAGGTTTATTTGATTTACAGCGAAAAAATGCAAAAGAGTTATTGGAATTGCAATCACATAAATTTGTAGAAAAACAGAAAGCAACTTTGTAAATAAGTACAAAGTGCAAAGTTTCTAAGCACAAAGTAAAGCCCGAAATAGAATCTCTATTTCGGGCTTTTTTATTTAACACAAAGTGAATAAAACTTTGAACTTTGAACTTTGTACTAAGATTACATATAACTTAAAATCTCTTTTTTGTAAGCATCATATTCTCCCTGCATGATTAAACCATTATCAAGAAGTTTTTTGTAATTCTGTAGTTTATCAAAAAGTTCTTCTTTAGTTAAATCACTTAATTTACGTTCTCCTGTTGGCTGAGTAGGAAGCGGTTCGTAAGTTTCTGTAACAACCGGAGCAGCAGGTAAAATTTCAGCAAAGCTTGTTACTTCTTCTGTTTCTACTTCTTCGATTTCGTCTTCAAATTCCGGTTCTGCTTCTTCAACAATTTCCTGAACTGGTATTGCTGTCTGAACGGGATTTTTTAGTAAATCCAATTGTTCTTTAGCATAAGTATAAATTTTTCTGGCCTGAATTTTCGGAATATAATCAATAGAAACTGCTAAATCTGTTTTGGTACCAAATGAAAATTCAGAACCTAAAATGTTTTCTTTTACAAAAGTACTGGCGATATCATCCCAGGTATAATCTGTAAAATCCATAGAAAGACCTAAGTTTTTAGGTTTACAGATAATGATACGCTTGTTTGTTAATACAATGCTGTCAGGAAAAACAGTAATAGCAGGTTTTTTCTGCACTGCGATGTAGCCAACTTCTTCACCTTTCATCAATAAATCTGTAAGTTTAGAAGTGATTTTTTCAATCGCTTTTGGATCTTGTTCTTCGTTTAGAAATTTTTTAAATTGTTCTTTCATGATTCTATAAATTGCTAATTTGCAAACTGATTCGGGTTTTTAAGTTTTGATCTTACCCTGCAAATGTAATGCCTAATTTTCTAATTGCTCCGCCAGTTCGATAAAAAATTTACCTCGGGTCGATAATTTCATTTTGAATTTTCTTTGTCAAACTTTTGAATACCAATTCGTAGGAATGGTCGATTAATTCTTTGACAAATTTTAAGGGTAAATTTCCGTTTAACGCAACTGTGTTCCAGTGCACTTTGCTCATATGAAATCCAGGTTGTATTTCATCATATTCAGCTCTGAGTTCCTGTGCGCGCTCCGGATCACATTTTAAATTGACAGATTGCTCGCTTTTTTCCCATTGCGATAGAGAAGATAAAGCAAACATTTTTCCACCAACTTTAAACACCAGAGTATCTTCATCAAAAGGGAAATGTTCGCTGGCCCCTTTTTTAGAAAGACAATATTCGTAAAACGTTTCTAAATTCATAATTGTTTATTTACCAATTTCACCTAAATGCGTGTATTTAAAGCCTTTTTCATATTTAAGCCCATAACCGAAAATCCGATCCATTGCAGAATGCGAAAATAAAATAATTCCTGTTAATTGAATAATTTCGATACTTAAATAACATCCGATACCATAAATTAAAAGCGCAATTCCTTTATGATGGAAAATATTGTATAAAAATGCTCCGATTTTATTGCCAAAAGCATAACCAATCATAGATAAATCAGGAGCTAAAATTAAAGCCAGAAACCACCACCATTCATAGTTTAAACGGTTAAATAGAAATATTCCGAGAATAAATAAAGCCGCTTCTTCGAGTTTTAAGACTGTTTTCATTTGACTATTTTTTCCATCATCTTCTCGGGATGATTCAGTTTTGTAAATCCGAATTTCTCATATAAAAAGTGTGCGTCGGTTGTTGCCAATCGCCAGATTTTTACTTCATGAAGCTGTGGTTCCTTCATCATCGTTTCGATTAAAATGGATGAATACCCTTTTCCACGATGCTCTTCATCAATAAAAACATCCATTAAATAAGCAAAAACGACATAATCGGTAATGACGCGTGCGAAACCAATTTGCTTATCATCTAAATAAATTCCAAAACAAACTGAAGCATCAATGGTTCGCTGGACTTCCTCAATAGTTCGTCCCGCTGCCCAATAAATATCTTTCAGGAAGTTTTGTATAAACGGAACGTCGAGTTTGGTTTTATCTGTTGATACGGTTATCATTGGAGTTATTTTTTTGCCACGAATTTCACGAATTCAGATTAATTTTTTTGTCACAGATTAAAGAGATTCTCACAGATTAAATCATTTTTAATCCTTTATCCCGATAGCTATCGGGAGTGGCAAAATAAAGCAGGATTAATTTGTGAAAATTAGTGTAATTTGTGGTGAACTTTTAAATTTTATATAAAATTGGTTTTGACGGACTTGCATCATTCTCAAACGAAGCGATTTGAAGATTTAGGATATAATCTCCGTCTTCGATTTTGTCTGAAACGTAAATCATTTCGGTAATTGTGGCATTAAATCTTGCGTCTGGATTTACATTATGCGTGTTTTTTACATTCCAAAAAGCTTTATGTGCCAATAATTTTCCTTCGTCATGTTCTTTGTCCACACTTGGCAAATCAATCAGTAAATGCTGAATTTCGCTTTCGCGGATGAAAATCGCAGCTTCTTCAGACAAATACGGTGGATTGGTATTCGAATATTTTCTTGTTTTTTTGTCTAGCTGATTTGGAAGCGTTCTGATGATTAAAGCTTCTGTTTTTTCGGTAATTAATCCTGTAATCTGTTCTTTCGTAATCACGAAATCTTCCTCAATCTTCTCCGGTTCAACCGTAATTAATTTAGCAAAAAAGAAAAACTGCTTCAACGATTGATTAATGCTGTAAAAATCATTTGTAATATGTCCCAAACATTCCGTATGCGTTCCATGCCCATGCGGATTGAAGAAAATATTATTAAAATTCGTAGAGGATTTCCCTTCTGAAACTTTCCCGATCCAGTCGCCAAAAACTACAGGTTCGATTGAAGGTTTTTCAATATACCAGGCAATCGGGTTTTCGTCAGTATTAGTTAATGGAATAGAGATATCAATGGGTTTTGATAAGTCGATTTCGAAGTTGTTGATTTTTGCTAACACAAATTTGGATTTTATGCCGCAAAGACGCTAAGTCACAAAGTTTAATAATTTTGAGCCTTTGTGCCTTCGTGGCTAATTTTTATTCATCCAAATTTAGATAAAATAAATCTGAAGCAATTCCATCCGATAAAAATTTTCCTTTTGGAGTGGGTTTTAAAATATTGTTTTCGATAGAAAGTAAATCATCATTTAAGAACTTTTTAGATTGTTCCAGTAAATAATTCAGATATTCTGAACCAAATCCCTTTTCAATTCTGTCTAAAGAAACGCCCCAAATGGTTCGTAATCCTGTCATAATATATTCATTATAGCGATCAGAAATAGTCAGAGTTTCGGTTTCGATAGGAAGTTCATCGTTTTGAATTGCTTTTAAATAAAGGGAATTATTCGCAATATTCCAGCCTCTTTTTACCCCGTCATAACTATGTGCCGAAGGCCCAATTCCAATATATTTTTTACCTAACCAATAAGCTGAATTGTTTTTGGAGAAATAGTTTTCTTTCCCAAAATTGGATAATTCGTAATGAATAAAACCATTTTTTTGAAGCATTTCAACCAAAATCATAAAATGGTTTGAAGCCACTTCATCTTGAGGTTCAGCAATTTTTCCGGTTTGAATTAATTTGCTTAAAGCCGTTTTAGGTTCGACTGTCAAAGCATAACTCGAAATATGCGGAATGCCGAAATCTAAAGCGGTTTGAATATTTTTTCGCCACATTTCATCGCTCAATCCAGGAATTCCATAAATCAAATCCAGTGAAATATTATCGAAATATTTAGTCGCTTCTTCCAGACATTTTTTTGCTTCTGCCGAATTATGAGCGCGATTCATCATCTTCAAATCATCTTCATAAAAAGACTGAATTCCGATGCTTAATCTATTTATCGGACTTTTGGATAATTCTAAGATTCTTTCAGGAGACAAATCATCCGGGTTTGCTTCGAGTGTAATTTCAGGATTTTCGATAACTTTATAATTTTTATAAACCTCCGAGATTAGAAAATTGATTTCATTATTCGATAAAACCGAAGGAGTTCCGCCACCAAAATATATAGTTTCTATAATCTCATTTGAGAACTCATTTTTACGCATGACAATTTCTTTAGCCAAAGCCAAAACCATGTCATCTTTCTTTTTCATCGAAGTCGAAAAATGAAAGTCACAGTAATGACAAGCCTGCTTGCAAAATGGTATGTGAATGTATATTCCCGACATTTTAGTTTATGATATTATCTATACTGTTTCCTCGATTAAGATATATTTTATACCAATAAATAAATTGTTCTAAATTTTCTTCCAAACTACATTCATCATTATCAGGAATTTTATAGGTATATGGGTCGATGCTTTTAACCAAGTCAAGATTAAATTCATTTTCTTTTGCGTATATAAAATCAACATCAACCAATTGTTCCATGTACTTATAATCTTCTTCCTCTAGAGGGCCAAAATATGAATTGTTCCAAAAACTTGGAAAATTTCTAATTAGAACTTTAATATTTTCTTCATTAGCAATAGTTGATTTTATATGATTTGTGTATTCTATTTCATTTACTAATTTCCAATAATGCATAATCATTTTATTAGGTGCATTTTTTGGGTTTTTATATACAGGATTATGAGAGTTAAAAGTAGCTTGAGCTTTAGATGCGATAAGCTTTTTTAAAGATTCTTTAAATGATTTATTGTCATTAAATTTTCTGGTAAAATGGGACAATTGATACACATCTAAATTTGTAGCTAATGATAAGGTAATATCTCCATTATCATTGCTATCATCTTTTTCTAATGTTGATGCAACTAATTCAATTAACCTTAATTGATAATTAAGGCCATAGATATCAATTTTTGAATCTGGGATAATGTTAAAATTTTCAAATAAAAAAGAATAGAAAAAATTACGTTCATTTTCTTTTGTCAATTCTTTGATTATCAATTCAATTCTGTAAAGCACTTTATAATGTTGGGTTTCGTCTAAAAATAAATCCTTAAATAAGGAAATTAGATTTGTTGAATCATTTTCACTTATTAAATTTTCAATCGTATTAAGTTTTAATACTGACGTTTTTCTAATATTGTGGAATGAAAAATATTTTTCATAATGTCCTAATGAATTAATTCTTGATTGTTTATCTAATATGTCTAGATTAGGTTTTCCTCCTGTGATACTAGGGCCATTGCTATATAAAGGGAATAAGTTATTGATTATAACATTGACATTTTTGAATTTTTCAAGAAGATATTTTCTACTACTATTTGTTTTTTCGTTTGAATTATAATCATCGTTGAAATCGACAGTTCTGTCAAAATCCATAATTCCAGATTTAGGACGATAGCTTTTTATAAAATTATAACATTCTCCATTTTTAATTTTAAGGTATTCAATCCAAAATAAATCCCTTAAATTAACTTCATCTCCTATAGCAAATGCCCCAAGGAAGAAACTATTTAAAACTCGAATTATTTCTCTAGGCGAGCTAAACAAATCTGATGAAAATTCCATGTCTATTTCCTTAAACATTTCCTGAGCTTTTTCGTCATTACTCAAACTTAAATTAACCTTGACTTGTTCAAGTTTTTTTCTAAAGAATTCTCTTAAATCATGATCTTCTATTTTTGGTAAATGAATAGGAATATTAATGACCTTTTCTAAAAAAAGATGACCGTCTTCAATTGCATCCCCATATCGATTTTTGATTGCTTTAGCTACATGGTCACTATCAAGATTTACAATAAAAATGAAATTTTTAAAATTAGCATTTAGTTTAATTAATTTTAATATAGTATAAATTTCTTCTTTATCTAATCTATCCAAATCGTCAATAAATATAACAACTTTAAAATTTACTTTTTCTAAATCTTCATTAACCTTATCTTTTAAAACTTCAAGTGTGATTTCTTCCCCTTTTAGATCTTCTCCTAATGTTTCAAGAATCACACTAGGATCAAAAGTTATTTTTGTACCAAGCTTAGTGGGAATACCGAAAGAAGAAGATATTTTAATTGATTTAAGATATCTGCTATATTTTATAAGTTGCTTTCCAATTTTTTGCGTGTTGGTTTCTTTTTTTACATAAAATCTTTTTGCCAAACCATCAAAAAAATCAAACATCATTTCGTCTTCAGTTGAATATCTCCATGGATTAAAATGAAAAATTAAATACTCTTTGTCTCCTTCTTTCTTTTCAAAATGATCAATTTTATATTGAATTAAGTTTAAGAATGAAGTTTTACCTTCTCCCCATTTTCCATAAATTCCGATAGTAATAGGATCAGGATTGCTAGAGTTTAATTGTATTAATTTCTGAACTTTTTCAGCATAGAATTTAAAATTAAACAAATCTTGTTCAGGCTTATTTATTGCATTATCATCTAAAAAATGAATGTTATTTGACATATTTATTTTAAAACTGATTAGTTGTACTATTTTTTCACCCGACCCTCATTTTGTTTCACAAAAGCATCCCAGCCAGAATAACTCTTTCCAGCGATAACTTTTCCGGAATTAAAGTGATGACAAACCGCTGCTGCCAAACCATCTGTTGAATCGAGATTTTTTGGCAATTCTTTTAGCCCCAAAAGCTGTTGCAGCATTTTAGCAACTTGTTCTTTACTGGCATTTCCGTTTCCGGTAATCGCCATTTTTATTTTTTTAGGTTCATATTCCGTAATCGGAATGCCTCTTGAAAGTCCCGCTGCCATAGCAACACCCTGTGCGCGACCAAGCTTTAACATCGATTGTACGTTTTTGCCAAAGAAAGGGGCTTCAATCGCAATTTCATCTGGACAATGCGTTTCGATTAATTCGATAGTTCTTTCAAAAATGATTCTTAGTTTTTGGTAATGATTATCGTATTTGGAAAGCTGCAACTCATTCAATTGCAGAAATTCCATTTTTTTATTGGTGACTTTAATCAATCCGAAACCCATAATGGTGGTTCCGGGGTCAATACCTAATATGATGCGTTCTTTTGTCAAGAGATTTTGGTTTCAAGTTTGAGGTTTTTAAGTTTAGAAAATTGACTCATTTTCTCACTTCCTAATTGCCACATTTGATTACTTTTGCGGCATGATTTCAATTCCTCACAAAGCTAAGCAATTCCTAGTTCTTCTGGCCAAACTTTTAATTGTTGGCGGTGCATTTTATTTTATTTACAATCAGCTGGCTAACAACGACAAATTGGACTGGAATAAGTTCATTGTTTTGTTCAAGAAAAATCAATCGGTTTTAGGAGTTTCTTTTATTTTGCTTTTGAGCGTTTTGAACCGTTATTTTGAGATTTTGAAATGGCAAAATCTGGCACAGGTAATTCACAAAATATCAGTTTACGAAGCCACAAAACAGGTTTTAGCCGCTTTAACAGCCGGGATTTTCACGCCAAATGGAGTAGGAGAATACGCGGGAAAAGCTATGTATTATCCAAAATCTGAAGCCAAAAGAGTCGTCTTCCTGAATTTAATTTGCAACGGAATCCAGATGATTTTAACGATCATTTTTGGAATTTTCGGATTACTGTATTTCAATGCGCAATTCAATGTAATTACAACCAAAACAGTCTTGATTCTCTTTGGCGGATTTGTTCTGATTTTGATTTTATTGTTTTCAATTAAAAAGATAAAAGTAAAAGGTTATTCGATTGAAAAACTGATTCATAAAATTAACGAAATTCCGAAATCAGTTCATCAGAAAAATATCTTTCTGGGAATCTGCCGCTATTTGGTTTTTTCGCATCAATATTATTTTTTGTTTTTAGGTTTTGATGTCGATTTGCCTTATTTAACTTTAATGGCAGCGATAACGGCGGTTTACTTTTTGGCTTCATCATTGCCGACATTTCAGTTTTTGGATTTTGCTGTAAAAGGAAGCGTAGCGATTTATTTCTTTGGAATTCTCGGCGTAAACGAATGGATTGTAATTTTTATCAGCACATTAATGTGGTTTCTAAATGTCGTTTTACCCGTTGTTTTAGGAAGTTACTTTGTACTGAATTTTAAAACCAGAACAACAGTATGATTTTTGGATTGATCACGATATTAGCCATTTATGTCGTTAGCATTTCTTTGCTGATTTATGGTTTTTTCAAAATCAAAAAATATCAAAAAACAGATTTAAAACCGCAAACCAGTTTTACGATTATTGTTCCGTTTAGAAACGAAGAAGAAAATCTACCCAATCTTTTAAAAAGCATTTCTAAACTAAATTATCCAACAGATTTATTTGAAGTGATTTTGGTAGATGATTCATCAAGAGAAAAGTTTCAGGTTCCAGGTTTCAGGTTTCAGATTTCGGTAATCGAGAACGTTCGACTTTCAAATTCACCAAAAAAAGATGCCATAACAACTGCAATGCAATACGTAAAAACCAATTGGGTAATTACCACAGATGCAGATTGTATGGTTCCGGAAAATTGGCTTTTGGTTTTTGATAATTACATTCAGGAAAACAAAATTTCGATGCTTGCAGGAGCTGTTTCTTATAGTGGTGAAAATTCATTTCTAGATCATTTTCAGCAATTGGATTTAACGAGTCTGCAAGGCGCAACAATTGGAAGTTTTGGTTTAAACAAAGGTTTTATGTGTAACGGTGCTAATTTTGCTTACACAAAATCATTGTTCAAAAGCTTAAACGGTTTTGAAGGAAACAACAAAATTGCCAGTGGAGATGATGTTTTTTTACTGCAGAAAGCAATTGAAAAATTCCCTGCTGAAGTTCATTATCTAAAAGCAGAAGAAGCTATTGTGATTACAAAACCAACCGAAAACTGGAAATCATTATTTTATCAAAGAGTGCGTTGGGCAGCAAAAACAAGTTCGTACAAAAGTACTTTTGGAAAGTTTTTAGGATTAATTATTTTCTTTGAAAATCTAACTTTAGTGATTGGTTTTTTCTTGGTTGTTCTAAGTGTTTTAGCTTATCCGATTTTGGTTTTAGTTGTCTTTTTAAAATTTGTAATCGACTTTGTTTTACTTTCTATAACCAATCAATTTTTGACTCAGAAAAGAATAAAAAGCCTATTATTAAGTAGTTTTCTTTACCCAATTTTCAGTTCAATTGTAGCTTTGTACAGTTTGTTTGGTTCTTATGAATGGAAAGATCGTCAGTTTAAAAAGTAAGTTCTTTTGAAAACTAAAGTCCTAGCCCTGATGGAAGCGGCATCCTTTTGCTTTTTTCTTTAAAAAGCAAAAGATATAGCGTACAGCAGGAAATTGCTCCAAATAAAACTACTTCTCGTCTTTTGCCTTTAAAATCACAGGAAGAATAAACTGTGTTTTTACAGGAACGCCACGTTTTATGGCTGGATTTATTTTAGGGAAATTAACCAAACGGGCGTGCAGAATGCTGTCAATTTTTATCGTATCATAAGCCACGGAATCTTTTGGAAACTGAGGTTCAAATTTCATCGTAGCATTTGGGAAAACCGTTACTTTTACTTCAATCGTATCCAATTCAGGATATAGAATTGCCAAAGTATCAACATTCAATTTTTCTTGAATAAGACTAGACATTACTTCAAAAAAGCATTGTTGACGAAGTTTTTTATCGGCAATTTTTTCGCAGTTAGGCAAAGACGGATATTCGTCTACTTCTTTCCAGTTAATCGATTTTAATTCTTTTTGAAGTAATTCTTTTTCAGACGGAACCTGCTTCTCAAAATATTGACAAGAATTAAAAAGAATACAAATAAAAATAGGGAAAAACTGCCTCAAAGTTTTAGAATTGAATGATAGAACAAAAATACGATTATTTTTTTTGAGAAGCTTTGTATTCCAAATAATCTTCATAGTTTTCAGACAGCCAGTTTTCTTTGTTTTTTTCTGCAACTTCCTTTTGGTCAGGATATAATTTGACAAGTCTGTCTGAAAATGCAGCTATTTGAACAGTGTAGTTATAAAACTCATTTTTTGATAAAAGAATATTGGGATCATTTTTTTTATTGAAAAATTCAAAAAAGAGCTTATCAAAGTCTTTCATAGAAAAATTCATTACTTTTTTCTTATTGCTGTTATAAAGATTGTCCTGCAAAACTTGGTCATCTGCCGAAAGTTTCTTAGATTGAGCTATTGTATTTTCGCTAATAGAGAATACAAAGAATAGAAGCAACGCTATTTTTACAAGAGTTCGCATATTATTAAAATTGCTTAAATTGTAAGTGCAAATTTACAAAAATATTATGGATTTACTTTTAGTATTACTCGGTTTTATATGTATGATTGTCGGGGTTTTTGGGAGTTTTATTCCCATTTTGCCAGGACTATCAAGCTGTTGGGTAGGACTATTGCTTCTGTATCTTACTAAGGCAGTCCAAAATAATTATTGGGTTTTAGGAATCACTTTTGTTTTAATGGTCATTATCACCATTTTAGATTATGTAATTCCGGCAAAAGGAACCAAAAAATTTGGAGGAAGTTTTTATGGAGTTTGGGGAACTAATATTGGTTTAATTGTCGGAATTCTGGCTCCAATACCGTTTGGTGTCATTATCGGACCATTTGTAGGATCATTAATTGGCGAGCTATTATACGATTCTCAAAATCATAAACGAGCCCTAAAAGCCGCAACAGGTTCTGTTCTTGGATTCTTAGCCTCCAGTTTTGTCAATTTCCTGTTTTCTATAATTTACCTTGGTATTTTTCTTACCGTTCTGTGGCAAAATCGTTCCCTGATTTTCTAATATAGTTAATTTGACTTTAAGCTTTTTCTTATATTTTTCTGTTTTTCAAAAAAACTCTTAAAATTTTAAAAATAATTTTCTGTCTTTTACGTTGTGTCAAGCTTTATATTTACTGATGTCTTTAAAATTAAAGGCTAATTACCTGAAAATCGAGCCTCTAAAAATTTAACTTATTTTTTGGAAATGTTAATATATTTTATATTTTTATCCCAATAAACGATAAAAAGCCTCACTTTGTCGGTTATTTTGAATAAGTTTAAATAATTGTTTCCCCTAAAATAAGTTAAACGTATGACCCCAAACCTACAAATTGAACTTAGACGTTTTATTTCATCTAATGTTGTCTCCAAGTTAAACAAGTTTTATTTTGAAAATGATGCTCTTTTAATAAAGGGAATTGATGTCTCGATTGGTACAATTTTAATGGGGCTCTACAATAAAGCTGAAGAATCTGATTTTTATTCTGAAATAGTTTCGATGCTAAAAGAAGATTCGACTTTTTACCAGGAAATTGATTTTAACGCCGGCAGGATTCTATCAGTTGATGATTGCTACCGTTTAGAAGGAAATGTTTTTCTAAAAGAATTGTTTGCTAACAAAAAAGGAAGAATTTCAGAAATGGTTTCAAACGAAGTCGGAATCAAAAGCGAAACAGCAAGAGAAATACTCAACTTTTCTGCCCTTCTTGTAATGTCATATTTAAGATATAATCTTCAATTATTAGAAAGCCTTAAACTACTTCTTGAAGACCAAAAAAGAGATATCTTAAACAGTATTCCACCCGGAATCAAAATTATCCTTGGTTTTTCATCTTACGAAACAGTAGAAGACAAAAGCCAGTCTATGGGAAGATCAATTTTTACTCTTTTCGGACATAATTTTTTCAGTTTCTAAAATAAAAAAATCCCATTTTCAAAAAGAAAACAGGATTCTGTATCATACAAATTTGAGAAACAATTAGATGTTTTTCAAATTGATAATTTCTTGTTCAGTCAAAAAGCGCCAGTTTCCTCTAGGAAGATTCTTTTTGGTCAAACCAGCAAAAGAAACACGGTCAATTCGCAGCACATTATACTCGAAAGACTCAAAAATAGAACGAACCACTTTTACATTAGCCGTACGAAGTTTAAGGCCAACTTCGCTTTTTGGTTCATTATCAATATAACTTATTTCTTCTACAGAAACGCGGTGTCCGTCAAGAACCAAACCTTTGCTGATTTTATCTAAATCCTCAAATTTCAAGTTTTTGTCTAAAGAAACCTGATAAATTTTAGACGATTTCTGATTCGGTAAAGTAAATTTACGAATCATGTCGGTATCATTTGTAAACAATAATAAACCGGTTGTGTTTTTGTCCATTCTTCCAACTGCACCAATTTTTGCATTGGTAGCGCCACGTACAAGTTCCAGAACGTTGCGATATTCCTGCCCTTCGTCAAAAGCAGTTGTAAAATTTTTAGGCTTATTCAGCAAGATGTACTCTTTCTTTTCAGGAGTCAAAGTAACGCCGTCAAAGTTCACCACATCATTAATTTTTACTAAATACCCCATTTCGGTAACCACAGTTCCGTTCACTTTTACATTTCCGGACTGAATATAAATGTCGGCATCACGACGAGAACAAACGCCAGAATTCGAGATGTATTTATTCAGACGAATTTCATCTGAAGCCTTTTGTCTTTTCGGAGCCTGATTTTGTTTCTTTAATTTTTGTTCAGCAGCTTCCTTCGCCGCTTTAACCTCCGGCTTTTCTTTTTTCGGCCCTTGAGCACGTTTCGCCATTGGTGGTTTTGGCTTATTAGAGTTTGATCTTGAGCTGTTTGGTCTTGATCCTCCTCTTTTATTATTGCCTTCCTTGTTGTTCATAAAATCATTAATTTGTGCAAAGATAGTTTTTTCCTGCTAATAATCTTAACTTCAATGTTCTTAGATTAATAGCGTTTTATTTTAAAATATTCAGGAGCAATACATTTGGCATTTTTTGAGACATGGTTTCCCGCTTTCGGCTTTATCTCGCTCCGTAAACTACGCAAGCATATCGCCTCAATCGGGGCTAAATTCAAACAATTGGCTTCTTTTAAATATATTGAAAATTAGCTATTTCACAGAGATTCTCGAAGATTTACGCAGAGTTACTCAAAGAAAAAATCTATAGAAAGCTAAAAAAGAAAACTTTGTGAACCTTTGTGTAAATCTTCGAGAATCTTTGTGGAACTAAACGTTTAGTAATTAGAAATCAATTCTCTTCCATGCCACAAAACGCTTGGATTAATCAGCACGATACAGCACACACCTGATACTATCAAAAACTTAAGCACATTATGAAGTTTTAAATATTGTTCTTTAGAATCAGATTTCCATAGATAAATGAGAAAAAAAAGTAAAACTCCAAAACAGACATAAAAATAAATGTCCATATAACCAACATCATAAATATTGACCAAAACATAAACTGGTAAAATGGTCAACAATGTCAAAACTGTTATAATTTGTTTGGAGATTTTTTCGCCATACAAAACCGGAATTGTTCTGTAATCGCTTACTAAATCACCTTTTAGATTTTCCAGATCTTTTATCATTTCCCGAATTAATAAAAGTAGAAACAAGAAAACTGCATGCGCCGAAATCACTACAAAGTGGCTCATATGATTCTCAATTTCTTCAAAAGAAATCTTATTATAGAAATAAAGTAAAATAGCAAAAAACGGAATTACAGCCAATAATGCCGACATAAGATTCCCAATAATAGGATACTTCTTTATTTTATGCGAATAAAACCAAATCAGAAAAATGTAACCTGAGAAGAACAAAAAAGCTCTCCAGGAAACAATAAGCGCCATTAAAACAGCAAGAAAATTTAAAGAAAAATATACCGTCAATTTAGTTTTCTGACTCACCAATCGATCCAACATCGATTTATTCGGACGATTAATCAAATCCTTCTGGCTGTCGTAAAAATTATTAATGATATAACCCGAAGCAATTGTGACAGCTGAAGCAAAAACAATTAAAAATAAATTAAAATCTAGCAGAATATCCAGCGCTCGAATTTCTGGAGCCAGAATAAAAATAGCAGATAAATATTGTGCTAAAACAATAATTGGAATATTGTAACCTCTGACAACAGAAAACAAACTGACAATTTTCATTATTAAAAGTTTATGTTGTCTGCTCAGCATAGATAAAGTTTGTGATGGTTTAGATGAGGGAAGTTAAAAGATATTTTTGGTTTTAAAAATTTAGAGTTTGTTTTTTAACAATTCTTTAGAGCCAAAACCTAATTTTCGAATACAGGCCAAAGCTTGTTTTTGAGTCATATCAATTTCTTTGATGTCTTTTTTCTCCACAAAAACTACCGAGCCGCTCCACGGATTTGGAGCATCCGGAACAAAAACAGTGAAGTTATTATCGTCAATTTGTTCGATCAAAAAGGCAAATTGCCAACCGGCATCAGTTGGAACCAGAATTACTTTTAAGTCTTCTTTAGATTCGATTCCCATGATATTTTCATTCATGCTTTTCATAAATGAATATCCCGGAACAAAACTTAAAATGCCATCTTCTAATTTCCGAATAAGCTCTTGTGCTCTGGGAGTTCTTGCCAGTAAACCAGCAATAAAACAAATAAGAATAATAATGAGTATTCCGATAAGTTCTTGAAGTGCAACTCCTAAAACATGAACTTTGGGTAGATTATTTACCAGCGGCAGCGTCACTTTTTGAATGATACCGTATCCTTTTTCCAGAATAACCAGTAATACCACTAAAGGTGCTAAAAAAAGAATTCCTCCTAAAAAAGTTGCTTTGATTATTTTAAAAATACTTTTCATAATAAATAACTTTTTAGGATGAAAACTTATAAAAATCTACTCAAATAACTTCGGAATTTTAAAAGTTAAAACTGATAAACAACCTCTAGTTTGTAGTCTTTCAGAGAAGCTTTTGCACGTTCTAGATCTTCTGTAAAACCAAGAATATAACCGCCTCCGCCAGAACCGCAAAGTTTTAGGTAATAATCGTTTGTGTCGATTCCTTGCTGCCAGATTGCATGAAACTGTTCCGGAATCATTGGTTTGAAGTTATTTAAAACAACTTTAGAAAGTTTTTTAGTATTACCAATCAAAGACTTCATGTCGCCATGCAGAAAGTTGTCAATACAGATATCAGTATATTTTACGAACTGGTTTTTAAGCATCGCACGGAAACCTTTGTCTTTTAAACTTTCCATAAAAATACTGATCATTGGAGCTGTTTCTCCAATAATTCCAGAGTCTAACAAGAACACGGCACCTTTTCCGTCTAAACTTTGAGTCGGAATACCGGTTGTCTGGATATTATCCTTAGAATTAATTAAAATCGGAATACTCAAATAGCTGTTCAGCGGATCTAAACCAGAACTTTTTCCGTGGAAAAAACTCTCCATTTGAGAAAATATATTTTTTAACTGTAAAAGTTTTTCACGAGTCAAATTCTCTAGAACCGTAATCTTGTTCGTAGCATATTTATCATAAATCGCCGCTACAAGTGCACCGCTGCTTCCAACACCGTATCCCTGTGGAATACTGGAATCGAAATACATTCCGGTTTCGACATCATTTTTAAGGTTTTCTAAATCGAAAGTAACCAAATCCGGCTGCTGAGTGTGTAAAACTTCAAGATAAGAAGCAAAACTTCTCAAACTTTTATTTGAGGCAATCGCTTCGTCTGAAGGTTCTTCCGACTTTTTCAAAGCGCCATTGTAAAAGTTATAAGGAATAGCAAGCCCTTTTGAATCGCGGATAATTCCGTACTCTCCAAAAAGCAATATTTTTGAATAAAATAATGGTCCTTTCATGATTTATTTTATGTCTTTCTTAATTTTATTTGGGTTTTGTCTGGTGTCGAAAAGTGACAAAAGACGAACTTCTTGAGTGTTATATTTGTAATAAAGCGTTGTTTGTTTTGAAATTACACATCTCCTAATTTTATTCCTGCTTGAAAGAGGAAAAGTGTCAGGATTAAGCCTAATTGTTTCAATAATTTTATAAAAATTTGATATAAACTTATCTCTAGTTGAAAGTGAAAATCTAATCTCTAAATATTCTAGTAACTGTTCAAGTTGAAATTTAGAACGACCAGAAAATACAATTCTTCTCATTTCTTGTATTTTGCCATTACATCTTCAAAAAGATAAAATTCACCATTTTCTATTTCTCTTTCAGATACTTCAATTTCGGCCTTTTGTTCTTCTGTCAAATCATCCCACCAATCTTTCTCTTCTTTTTTAAAAATTTTTCGAATAGATTTCAGAATAGCAGGGTTTTCAGTATCAGCTAGTAGCTTTATTAATTCGATTTTTTCTAATTGAATATTCATAACCAAAAATTTAACTAAAGATACGCAAAATTATAATGCAATTGCACCGCTTCCGATTTTGTCGCAAATGTATTGACTATTCTGACAAAATACAACTAATTCGTCCTGAATAAATTGTAATACTTTTTCGGTAACGTTTTCGGGATAAAGTACATGAACATTGGCTCCGGCATCAAGCGTAAAACAAACCGGAATCTGGGTTTCGTTTCTGAATTTCCAAATCGCATTTATGATTTGAAGTGTGTTTGGTTTCATCAAAATGTAATATGGCATCGAAGTCATCATCATAGCATGTAAAGTCAAGGCTTCACTTTCTACCACTCTAATGAATTCTTCCAGATTGCCACTTTCAAAAATGGCAATCAATTTATCCAGATTTTCGTGGGCCTGAGCAAAACGTCTTTCTGCATACGGATGATTGTGCATTAAATCGTGTCCAACTGTGCTTGAAACTTGTTTTTCGCCTTTATCAACCAATAAAATAGTATCTTGATAATTCTTGAAATTTTCATGAACAACATACGGATATTCAACTCCAAACAAATCTGAGCTTCCTTCAATGTTAGCTTGATTTCCCCAAACGACCATATTTCCTTT
Source organism: Flavobacterium notoginsengisoli (assembly GCF_042686225.1). Classification (NCBI taxonomy): domain Bacteria; kingdom Pseudomonadati; phylum Bacteroidota; class Flavobacteriia; order Flavobacteriales; family Flavobacteriaceae; genus Flavobacterium; species Flavobacterium notoginsengisoli. The sequence goes on along the minus strand of NZ_JBHUOT010000014.1, from coordinate 119,833 downwards.
TACGCTTCGGCAGGCGCTTCCAGAGCCCAAACGAGCTAAAAATGATGCTTTTTGGTAAAAATATTCATCTGTCATTTCAGGATTCAATAATTTTTCCAAACTCATAAAGTTCATTGCCAAAGCAGCCATTCCAGATGCAGAAGAAGCAATCCCTGAACTATGCGGAAAAGTATTTTGTGTATCAATCGTAAAATGATATTCCTTTAAAAATGGAAGATACACTTCAACTCTTTCTAAAAATTTCTGGATTTTTGGTTTGAAATCTTCTTTTGGTTTTCCTTCAAAAAGTAAATCAAACGAAAAACTTCCCTGATTTTCTTTTTTTGAAAAAGCCAGTTTTGTAACCGTTTTACAATTATTCAAAGTAAAACTAACAGAAGGATTTGCCGGAATCTGATTGTCTTTTTTACCCCAGTATTTGACTAAGGCGATGTTACTTGGAGCGCTCCACTCAAAGTTTCCGTTTTCGATTGTTGAAGTATAGGGATTTGGAATAAAATCGGCTGCTGTAAACATGAATTATAAAATTTTGGCAAAGATAGGTTTTTCATTTTTCCACCATATAAGTTATATGAGAAATTATAAGCAGGTTTTACTAAAAGGAACTTACATTACCTATATGGTTTAAACTTTTCTTTTGACTATTTTTGACTACAAAATTTGATAAAATGAATAAGTTCGTAAAAATCGCTATAGCTTTAGTAATTTGTTTAACTGTAGGATATTCTGCAAGTTTGGTTACAAGACCAAGTATCGAGACTTGGTATGTAACGTTGGAAAAACCAGTTTTTAATCCGCCGAATTGGATTTTCATGCCGGTTTGGACAGTGCTTTATATTTTTATGGCCGTTGCAGCCGCTTTAGTTTGGGATAAAATTAAAGAGCAGACCGAAGAAGTTAAAAAAGCATTATTGTTCTTTATTATTCAATTGATTTTAAATGCCATTTGGTCTTATTTATTCTTTGGATTAAAAAATCCGATGTTAGCCTTAATTGAAATTGCCCTTTTATGGCTGATGATTTATGAAACGTATTTAAAGTTCATCAAAATCAATAAAATTTCAGGTTATTTATTGATTCCGTATTTGTTTTGGGTTGGATTTGCAACTATTTTAAATGCTAGTATTTGGTGGTTGAATAAATAAATTTGTTTCAGGTTTGTCAGATATAAATTAATTTAACTTCTTAAATTCTTCATTTTTAGTATTTAAAAATTCAATTGTAGTTAAAATATTCGGGTTTTCAGTAATTGTTTTTGATCTTGGATCGGCATCGCAGAAATCGATAAAAAGTTCTTTTTGTTCAGCTGCTATTTTTAAGTTCTTTGTGAAGAAATCTTTAGAACAGGTTTTTTTTATGAGTTTTTTGAATGCACTTTCGGGTTCGTCTTTTTCCCGGGATTTTCCAAGACTGAATTTAAATTTAGTTTGCATTCCGTTTGTAATGGAGCCATCATTATATCCTGAAATATAACGCTTTAAATCCTTATCTCTTTTAGCAACATCAATTTCTGCTACAGTTTCAGGATCTGGGGGTAAAGGATCGAACGTTATTTCAGCAGGAACTATTACTTCATCTAACTCTTCGGGCTTAGGAATCATTTTAACGATCAGATTATTAGTTTTTATGTTTTCAGAAGTAAGTTTCATTCTTGTGAAAAAATAATCTTTGGTGAAAAAAAGCAAGCTGTCTTTTGCTTTCACCAAAATAGAAAACTCTCCCAAAGCATTTGTCGTAGTACTTGTTTTGGCTGTCTTATTTATAACTTCAACTTTATTAAGAGGAGTGTTGTTAAATATGACTTTTCCGTGAAGTAATTTCTCTGTTTGGGAAATGCTAAACTGATAAGTAAGAAAAGAAATTGTGGTGAGTAATTTTACTTTCATATAGAAAAGACTTTTTTAGTTTTTAGTTCCGGAATTCAGTTTTTTAAATTCCTTATTTTTAGTATGTAAAAAGTCCAGTGTATAAAGTAAATTTTTTTGTTTTAGAATGAATTGAGAATTCGGATCGGCATCGCAGAAATCGATAAAAAGATCTTTTTCCTCAGGATTTAACTTTAAATCAGTTGAGAAAAAATCTAAAGGCACTGTAGCATTGACCAATTGTTTAAAAGTTAATTCGTGTTTTTTGCTTTTATTTTTTGCTTTTTTATCTTTTTTCATAAACAAACTAAAAATAGCCATTAAATCTGCACCGTTTGTAATACCGCCAGTGTAAACGCCAGGATTAGATATTGCCGGCTTTGGAATTACAGTAGAATTTTCGTTTGCTGCGCTAACTTTAGGAAATTTTATCTCTGTAATTAAAACTTCATCCAGTTCTTCCGGTTTCAAAATCATATTCACTACAAGATTATTCTGATCGATATTTTGCTGAGAAATTTTTAATCTTTTGAAGAAATAATCTTTGGAGAAAAAAAGCAGACTGTCTTTTGGACGAACGAGAATAGAAAACTCGCCAAGTTCATTTGTCCTTGTGCTTGTTTTGGCAGTTTTATTAATTACTTCCACTTTATTAAGTGGTAAATTTTGCGAAAGAACTTTTCCATTTAATACTTTTTCAGATTGAGAAATTGAAAGCTGATAAGTGAAAATAGAAATTGTGGTAAGTAATTTTACTCTCATACGGAATTAATTAGTTGAGAGTAAAATTATTAGAATTGTCTTAATGAAAACTTGTGAATTCTGTAAATTCTTGTTAATTAAATTAAATTTTTGAATTTTTCTAATTCACCATTGTTAAATAAAACGGGGCCGTGACCAAAACATAATATTTTAGGTTTTAATGAAGCCAGTTTTAGAATGGATTTTCTGTTCGTTTCCTGATCTGCTGTAAATAAACTGGGAGGTTCATGAAGACCTACTTTTGTAGTGAGAAGATTCATATTGGTCATCACATCGCCAACAATCAAAACACCATCTTTTTCTCTGAAAAAGGATAAATGACCGCTGGAATGTCCTGGGGTTTCAATTATAGTAAATCCGCCAATTTGATCGCCTTCTTTTAAAGTTTGAGAAACCGGATGTCCTTTTCCTGCCCAGAAGTTCTTCTGAAATTTCGAAATAAAATGATTTGGGTTTGGGTATTCTTCAATTACATTTCCGTTTTTGGCAAATTCTTTTTCAGGTTCACTACATAAAAGTGGAATATTTAGCGTTTCGCAGATTACTTTACTGCTTCCCTGATGATCAGCGTGAGCATGGGTTAAGGCATGTTTATTTACCGTTTTGTCTTTTAAAGCTTTTAAAATGGTATTTGCAGAACTGCGAATTCCGGCATCAATTAAAATATCTTCAATCAAATAACAATTAATAGCATTTCTAGGAAATAATGGAATTTGGTAAACGTCTTTGGCAATATGCTTCATCTTTTTCAAATTTTATTTTGACAAAGATTTGGATTCCGTTTTTCAATTCACTTGATAAATGTTAAGAAATGTCTTGACGGATTCTGCTTAAAGATTCTGGCGTAATGCCGAGAAAAGAAGCGATATAAATTAAAGGCGTTCGCTGGATTATTTTGGCTGGAGCCGAAGCTAAAAAAGTTTGGTATTTTTCTTTTGCCGGAATCATTTGGAGTTTTAAAACTCTGTCTGCCATGCAAAGGTAATTCTGTTCAGCCAGAATTCTTCCAACGCGTTCCCAATTCGGAATTTCGTTGTACAAAAACTGCATTTTCTCGAAAGTGATTGAAAGCACTTCACAATCTTCGATACATTGAATATTCTCAAAAGAAACAGATTGGTTGATGAAACTGGAATACGAAGCAATAAAACCATCATCAGAGCTTAAATAAGTCGTGATTTCTTTTCCGTCTTTCAGATAATAAACTCGTGCTAATCCTTCAACAATAAAGAAAATCTTATTGCTGATTTTTCCCCTTGATGAAAGAAATTCTTTAGCTGTAAAATTTTCATATTCAAAACAAGAATCGATCTTTTCGATTTCATTTTCAGAAAACGAAGCGATCGATAGTATTTGTTTTTGTAATTCAGCATTCACGATTTATAAAATCTCAATTAATTCCGAAGCATTGTTTATAACCACCTTTGCACCGCTGTTTTTCAATTCTTCTTCTGTTCTGTAACCCCAAGTTACCCCAACAGGAAACATATTGGCGTTTACAGCCGTTTTCATATCAATATCTGAATCGCCCACGAAAAGGATTTCTTCTGGTTTTAAATTCCATTTTTTACTGATTTCAATCGCTTCAAACGGATTTGGTTTTTTAAGTTCTTCTGTACTTAAACCAATTGCTGTATCAAAATGATTTGGAAAAATTTCTGCTGCTATTTTCTTCGTCAATTCATCCGCTTTGTTGGAGAAAACAGCCATTTTGATATTTTGTGAAGTCAGGTTTTCTAATAACTCTGTAATTCCGTCATAAGGTTTTGTTTTGAGTGTACAGATTTTAGTATATTCATCAACCATACATTCAAAACAACTTTCAATTTCATCATCAGAATTGTTTGTTGCTGGTAATGCTTTGCTTACCAAATTTCGTAAACCACTTCCGATAAAATATTGGTAAGTATCGTAATCATGTGTTGGGTAACTTAGAGCGGTAAGTACTTTGTTCATCGCATCTGAAATGTCGTGTAATGAATCTACTAGCGTTCCGTCTAAATCAAAAATAATTCCTTTAAATTTCATTTTGTATTAAATATTTTGAGCCAGAATAAACCCGCTTGTCCAGGCATTCTGAAAATTAAATCCGCCAGTTATAGCGTCTATGTTTACAATTTCGCCAGCAAAATAAAGATTTTCGTGAATTTTGCTTTCCATGGTTTTGAAGTTGATTTCCTTTAAATCGATTCCGCCAGCGGTTACAAATTCTTCTTTAAAAGTACTTTTTCCGTTGACTTTAAATTCGGCTTTTGTTAATTGTGAAGTTAGATTCTGTAACTGAATTTTCGACAAATCGGCCCATTTCGTTTCAGAATCAATTCCTGAAGCCAAAACTAGACTTTCCCATAAACGATTTGGAAAGTCAAAAGGAGATTTTTTAGAAACCGCTTTTTTAGCGTGCTCTTGTTTTAAGTCTTTTAGAATTTTTTCGGCATCTTCGTAATCGACATCATTCAACCAATTGACAAAAATCGTAAATTGATAATTTTTATCATGTAAAATACGAGCACCCCAAGCCGAAAGTTTTAAGATTGCTGGGCCACTCATTCCCCAATGTGTAATCAACAAAGGTCCAATAGATTCTAGTTTAGTGTCTTTGACTTTTACCGAAACTTGTGCTGCAACACCAGGTAATTCTTTTATTCTCGAATCTTTAATGTTGAAAGTAAATAGGGAAGGAACGGGACTTACAATTGCATGTCCATGCTCTTGAAGCATTTCCCATATTTTTGGGTTGCTTCCTGTCGCCATTACTAATTTTTCGGCAACGTAATTATCAGTTTGTGTATCAATTTTCCAATGATTTTCTTTTTTGAAAATCGATTGTACGCTTTGTCCTGTCAAGACTTTTATGCCTAATTTTTCGGTTGCTTTTAAGAAACAGTCGATAATAGTTTGTGATGAATTAGAAACAGGAAACATTCTGCCATCCTCTTCAATTTTAAGTTCTACGCCATGTTTTTCAAACCATTCGATAGTATCACCTGAACAAAATTGATGAAAAGGCCCTCGAAGTTCCTTTTCTCCGCGAGGATAAAATTTTACTAATTCGTTAGGCTCAAAACAAGCGTGCGTAACGTTGCATCGTCCGCCACCAGAAACACGAACTTTGGAAAGTACTTCTTTTCCTCTTTCTAATATGGCGATTTTCAGTTTCGGTTTTTTCTCTGCAATATTAATTGCTGTAAAAAAACCGGCAGCGCCTCCGCCAACGATGATGATGTCGAAATTTTTAATCATATTTTTTTGTTAGCCACGAATTCACGAATTATTTTTTTACAATCTTTGAGAATAAAAATTCGTGAATTCGTGGCTATTTAAACTTTATATTTTATCTGGATTATCGGAGATAATTCCGTTTACTTGATAGCTTTTTACTTTTTGAATGTCTTCTTCGGTGTTTACTGTCCAAGGTAAAACTAGAAAACCTTTTCTTTGCATTTCGCTTACGTTATCTGTATTTAATAACTGGAAATCGGGATGAATGGCTTTTGCTTTTATTTTTTCGGCGAAAGCCAAAGCAGTAGCTATATTTTCTTCTGTTAAAACACCAATCGGAATATTTGAGTTTAGTTTTGATGTTCCCTCCAACATATTCCAATCAAAACTTGAAATGATGAAATTCTCGTATTTCCAGTTTTTGACTGAAACATACTCTTCTATTAAAGACACAACTTTGTTTGGAGTGTTTAAACCTTTTAATTCTATATTGATTAGACATTTTTTATCAACCAAATCAAAAACTTCATTCAGCGTTGGGATTTGGTATTTTCCCTCAATCAAAAATGATTTTAATTCTGCTAAAGTAAAAGTGTTTACTTCTCCTTTTCCATTAGTTGTTCTATCGATGGTTTCGTCATGAATTACGACTATATATCCGTCAGAGCTCAAATGAACATCAAGTTCAATTCCGTCTGAATTTAAGTCTAAGGCTTTTTGAAAAGCTTGTAAAGTATTTTCAGGTTCGTAGGCTTTGGCGCCTCGATGTGCAATCTTCAGCATCTGTTGTGTGTTTAACCGCAAAGGTCGCAAAGTTTTACGCAAAGCACGCAATGATTTGTGAAAATTAAATAGCCACGAATTCACGAATTATTTTTTTATAATCTTTGAGAATAAATAATTCGTGAATTCGTGGCTAAAAAAACTTTGTGAATCTCTGTAGAAATCTTTGTGTTTCTTTGTGGAAAAACCTTTAAATCTCTTCTAGTAAAACAATGTCAAAATCATTGTCGATAATTACTTTTCCATCAATAACTTCAACTTCCTGATTTGAATAAGTGTCTTTAAGTTTTGTTCTGTTTGGGAAGACGTCACCAACAGGAAGTTCTTTTCTACCTTTTGGTAAATCTACTCCCATAACGACTTTGTCTGTAAAATTACCTTGAGTAAATGTTCTAGAAAAAGTATAAGGATATGGATTAATCAATTTATGAACGCCTGCTCCAACAGCAGGATGATTCCGTCTAAACTGACCTAATTTCTGCCAATGCAAAAGTGTTTTCTGCGTTTCAGGATTGTTCTGAATATCGTCCCAATTCATATTAGAACGTAAAGTGGCATCGCCCTGAGTGCCTTCAATAACTAAAGATCTTGCCGATTCGTCTCCGTAATACACCTGAGACATTCCTGGAGATAATAATAGTTTATTGGCTGTTTCGATACTTTTTGTTCTATTGGCATCAAAAGGTTGTCCATCGTCGTGAGAAGACATATAATTAAGGACAGAATAGCCTTTTAAATCATTATTCAAAGCATTCGAATATTTCGAAAATAAACCTTCATAATCATTTTGTCCAGCATTCCATTTAAACTCAAAATTGATCATACTGTTGAAGCCATTTTGGAAATAATTGACTTTTCGATCTCCAAAATCATAATCCTGCCCACCGCTGATTCCGTAACCGTAAACTTCTGCAATGGTATAAAATGGATTTTGATCTAGAACCTGCATTGGATGATGTTTTTTCCAAGTTTCGAATGCATATTCGCATTCTGTTTTGAAATCGGCCCAAACACCTTCTTCGGTATGTTTTACAGTGTCAGCGCGATAACCGTCAATTCCGAACTCTAAAATATAATCAGTAAGCCATTTTATGATGTAATATTTTGGTGTTCTTGAGTAGCCTGTTCTTTTGAAGAAAGCATCTAATGAAGCAATTTCTTTTTCATAACGGCCTTCTTTTTTCCATTTTTCGATTAAGAAAGGAGGTAATTCCACTTCTTGAACACTTTCTGTTCTTACGTCTGGAAGATTCTCAACCAAAGTACACATTGTGGTGTTTTCAAACGATTTGTAATCGCAGACTACGCCAGTTCTAACCCAGTCAGAGGGCCAAACAGGATCTTCTGGCGTTACTGGGCCGGTATGATTAATTACACCATCGAGAATGATTCTGATGCCTTTTTCATGTGCTTTTTTTACCAGATTAGCTAAATCTTCTTTGGTTCCGAAATTCGGATCTAAAGCCGTCCAGTCTTTTGCCCAATAACCGTGAAAACCGTAACTCAATCCAGTTCCTTCATCAACGCCATCGTGGATTTGCTCAACAATCGGCGTAAGCCAAATGGCATTGATTCCTAGTTTTTCAAAATATCCTGATTCGATTTTTTTAGTGATTCCGATGATGTCACCGCCTTCAAATCCGCGTAGTTTTCCGGGAGTTTTGGTTCGGTTAAAGTTGATGTCGTTGGAAGTATCTCCGTTGTAAAAACGATCTGTAAGTAAAAAATAAACATTTGCCCCTTCCCAAACGAAAGGTGTTTTTGAAGTATTATTCATTGTAACTGATTTTGAGCCAGAACAACTCATTGTTAAATATACTAAAGATAAAAAAAGGAAAGTGTATTTTTTCATTTATTTCAAATTTAACGAAGATTTATAATAAAGGTTCCGCCACGAATTCACGAATTATTTTTTGATAATCTTTGAAGATAAAAATGACAAAATTTGCTAAGATTCATAATGTCCTTCAAAAAGGTAGTAGTTGTATTTATCGGTTGCCAAATATATGTCTGTTGTATTGATATAATGTCTGGGAGAAAGTGTTTCGTTTATAAGTAAACATTCTTCATATTCCTTTGATGTATCAAGAAAAATAGCTTCAAGAGTGTTTTCAACTATCCAATATTTAAGATTTTCTTGTATTTCTGTTTTTGATGCTTCTATAAATTGAACAATAACTTCTTTTTTTACTTCAGATATTTTCAAATTATTTGCCCATTCTTTTAAATCTGTTCTTTCAGACCAGATAGGTCCTCCTAGGGGTCCAGATGTCATATTTTGGTCTGAATTTAATGTGCTAAAGAAAAAGTGTTCTATATTTTCAAATTTGCTTTTTAAGCCAATAGTTAATCTTACGTAGCTTACGCCCCAAGTCATACCAATGCCATCCGTTTCAAAGTCAAGGTTGTAATTGTTTTGACTAATATATTTTACTAGTTGTTCTATATTCATATTGCTTATAATGGTAAAGAACTAAATGTAAAAAATATAAAGTTGATTTTTCCGATTTATTTCTAATTATAATGTTTTCCGCCACGAATTTTTATTCTCAAAGATTATCAAAAAATAATTCGTGAATTCGTGGCGGAAAAACTTTGCAGTAGTATTATTCCAATTCTAAAACCAAAGCTGATTTTGGTTCTAAAGTAATTTCAGTAGCTAAATCGAATGTTTTTCCTGTGATAACATCTTTTCCTGATTTATAGTTTTTGATGCTTTCTTTGAAACGGTTGGTTTTTACAACCTGTTCTTTTGCATTGTTATTGAAAACTACCATTACCGTTTTAGCATCTGTATATCTGAAATATACATACGTGTTGTTTTCTGGAATGTAATGCGTCATTTTTCCGAAATGAACGGCTTCGTTTGATTTTCTCCAGTTGAATAATTTTGAAGAGAAATCAAAGAAAGCAGCTTGGTCGACAGTTCTTCCTTCTTTGGTAAAAGCGTTGTTTTTATCGCCAGCCCATCCGCCTGGAAAATCCTGACGAATATCGGCATCACCACCTTTACCTTTATCTCCGCCCATTCCAATTTCTGAACCGTAATAAATCTGTGGAATTCCGCGAACTGTCGCCAATAAAGTCATGGCCAGTTTGTATTTAGGTAAATCATATTTGAATTTATCGTTCATACGATCGGTGTCATGATTTTCGGCAAAAACCAAAATGTTATTCGTGTTTGGATATAAAAAATCCATTGCAAAATTGTTGTAGAATTTAATCAATCCGTTATCCCAGTTCGGTTCGTTTTCGTTGAAAGCAGAAGTAATCTGGCTTTGAAGCGTAAAATCCATTACACTTGGAAGATTCGAATTGTAGTTTTCAATTGCTCCAATTTTGCTGTCTTTTTGCCAAAAAGCCAAATTCGCTTGATTGTGCATCCAGATTTCGCCCACAATATTGAAATTTGGGTATTCATTTGTAATAGATTTTGCCCAATTTGCCATGGCAGTTTTATCAGAGTAATTATAAGTGTCTACTCTGAATCCGTCAAGATTGGCAAATTCAATCCACCAAATAGCATTCTGAGTTAAATATTTTGCAACTAATGGATTTCTAAGATTCAAGTCTGGCATAGAAGGTACAAACCAACCATCGATACAAACTTCCTGATCGATTTTTGAAGCATGAATATCTGTAATGACTTCACGTCTGTGATGCGTTTGTGTGAAAGTTTCAAATTGATTGAACCAGGTTTTGGTTGGAATATCACTCATCATCCAGTGGGTAATTCCCCAGTGATTCGTCACATAATCCATAACCAGTTTCATGTTCTTTTTGTGCATTTCTGCAGAAAGACGAGCGTAATCATCATTCGTTCCGTAACGCGGATCAATTTTGTAAACATCAGATTGTCCGTAAGTATGATACGAATGCTGTTTGTCGTTGTCCTCGCATAAAGGCGTGCTCCAGATTGTAGTTGCACCAAGAGACGAAATATAATCTAAGTTTTTGATGATTCCTTCAATATCTCCTCCGTGGCGTCCGCTTGGATCTTGGCGATTTCCTTTTTCAGTTAGAGAAGCATCGCTATCATTTTTCGGATTTCCGTTTGCAAAACGATCCGGCATAATTAGGTAAATTAGATCAGATGCATCATAACTTTTTCTTTCTGCTGAATTGGCTCTTCTTTCTTTCAGAACATATTTTTGTTTGAAGGCTACTTTATTATTGTTTTTGAAAGAGAAAAACAATTCAGAAGCTTTTACATCTTTTGTATCGATTGTAACGAAAAGGTAATTCGGGTTTTCTGTTTTTTCTACATTTTTAATCACAACATTATTTGAAACAGAAGCTTCATATTGTGCGATATTTTTTCCGTAGAACATAATCTGCAGTTCCGAATTTTTCATTCCTGCGTACCAAAATGGAGGTTCTACTTTTTGGATTTGCGCTTTCGCGGAAGCGGAAAACAACAAAACCAAGAGGATTAATTTATATATAAATGGTTTTTGGTTTTTCATAGTTTGTATTTTTTATTTTTTCTGTTCAAGCATCCATTTATAGATTTCAGGTTTTGTTTCGTATAAATACTGAATTTCATGACCTTCATTCTCTAAACGGGTAAACTTAAAGTTGTTTTTGATTTTACAAGTTTCAAGAGCTTTTGCAATTCTCTCCGTTTCACTAAACGAGATTTTATCATCGACAGTTCCGTGAAAAGCCCAAATCGGAATTTTACTGAGATTGCAAATTCTTTTTAAATCGCTATCGTTAATACCGCCACAAAGGGCTACAACTGCTGCGAATTTATCAGGGAAATCTAAAGCTGTTATATATGCTCCATAACCGCCCATGCTAATTCCTGTTATGTAAATTCTGCTTTTGTCAATTCTATATTTTGCTTCTAAATCGGCATATAAGGTTTCGAACCAATTTTCTGTTGACCAATATTTATTGTCTGGACATTGAGGCGAAGCAATTATAAAATCGAAATTTTGTCCTTTTTCAACCAGATAAGGCAAGCCGTATGTTTTGAGTTTATTTAAATCATTGCCTTTCTGGCCTCCACCATGAAGGTAAATTACAAGCGGATATTTCTTAGTTTCTTTTGAATACTCTTTTGGCAGATATAATAGGTAATCATATTTAGCGACTACTTTCTGTTGAGAATAAATGTTTATGCCAAAAAATATTAGTAAAATTGTCCAAAATGTTAGTCTGTAATTCATTCTCTTTTTTTGGTTCTGATTTCCTGCAAGGTTTCCAAAACCTTGTAGGTATAAATTGAGTAAAACTTTAGAAAACCTACAATGTTTTGGAAACCTTGCAGGACTGTTGCCTTCATATAATATACCTAACAGGTTTTTAAAACCTGTTAGGATAAGCTTTTTGCAATTTAAAAAAAAGACAAGTAATCTAGGGGGAAATTACTTGTCTTTGAAAAAATTACTTAGTTTCAATAATGCTTATCGCATAACCTCCGCCCGGAGCAGAAAACTGAGATAATTTTGATTTATTAGTTACAGCAATTTTCTTGATGGTGTAAGCCTGCGGATTTGTTTTGTAATGCGCATCTTTTGCATCAGCATAAATTGTTGCGGTGTATTTTTTTCCTTTTTCAAGGAAACTGAAATCTATGTTTGAGGTACGAGGCGTTTCTCCGTTTACGTTTCCAACGAACCAGTTGTTTGTTCCTTTTGCTTTACGGGCAACTGTGATAAAATCTCCTGGTTCAGCTTCAATATATTTACTTTCTGACCAATCTACAGCCACATCTTTAATAAATTGGAATGCATCTGGAAAACGGTTGTAGTTTTCCGGAGTATCAGCTGCCATTTGCAATGGGCTATACATGGTAACGTATAATGCTAATTGATTTGCCAATGTACTGTTTACATGCGATTTGTTCTCAGGATTCATTTTGCTGATATCCATTTCGAAGATTCCAGGAGTGTAATCCATTGGACCACCAATTAAACGTGTAAATGGTAATACCGTAACGTGATTTGGTTTAGAGCCTCCAAAAGCTTGGTATTCTGTTCCTCTTGCAGCCTCGTTACCAATTAAGTTAGGATAGGTTCTAGCAATTCCTGTTGGACGAACCGCTTCGTGAGCGTTTACCATAATTTTATAATCAGCTGCTTTTTCGATAGCGTATTGATAGTGGTTTACAATCCATTGGCTGTAATGATTTTCGCCTCTTGGCAAAATATCTCCAACATAACCGCTTTTTACAGCATTGTATCCGTTATCGTTCATAAATTTGTAAGCAGCATCCATGTGACGCTCGTAGTTACGAACAGATCCAGAAGTTTCGTGGTGCATGATGATTTTTACACCTTTCGATTTAGCATATTCATGTAGCCCTTTTACATCGAAATCAGGGTAAGGAGTCAAGAAATCAAAAACATAATCTTTTGAATGTCCAAACCAATCTTCCCAACCTTCGTTCCATCCTTCCACCAAAACAGCATCAAAACCATTTGCAGCGGCGAAGTCAATGTATTTTTTTACGTTAGCATTGTTAGCTCCGTGTGTTCCGTTTGGTTTTGCTTTTGCGAAATCTGTAACACCCAATTGAACTGTTGGATAATCATTTGTGTACGACCAAGAGCTTTTTCCTGTAATCATTTCCCACCAAACACCAACATATTTTACAGGTTTGATCCAAGAAGTTTCCTCAATCTTCGATGGATCGTTTAAGTTATAAGTCATTTTTGATGAAAGAATTTCTCTTGCATCATCGCTTACAATAATCGTTCTCCAAGGAGAGTGATTAGGAGCCTGCATGTGGCCTTTATCTCCTTTTGCATCTGGCGTTAACCAAGATTCAAAAATTAAGTTTTTATCATCTAAATTTAAGTGCATACAAGAATAGTCAATCAAAGCAGCTTCGTGTAAGTTGATGTAGATTCCATCATTTGTTTTTAACATCAAAGAAGTCTGAACTCCTGTTGGAGAAAAGGATTTTTGAGAAACGTTTGCTGTATATGCTTTTTCAGATAAACCTCTAATTTCAGATAATTTCGATTTCGTATAATCGTATTCCTGAGTGTCGTAATCTCCCGGAATCCAGAAAGCGGTGTGATCTCCAGTCATTGCAAATTGAGATCTTTCTTCTTTAATTACAAAGTAAGTAAGGTTCTTTTGCGCTGGAAATTCATATCTGAATCCTAAGCCGTCATCGAATAAACGAAAACGGATAACGATTTGTCTGTCTGTACTTTTTTGGTTTAAAGTTACAGCCAATTCATTATAATGATTTCTGATGTGATCTACTTCTCCCCAAACTGGTTTCCAAGTTTCATCAAAAGTGGAAGTTTTAGTATCAGCAATTGTAAAGTCGTTCAATAAAGATTTTTTATCATCTTTAAGTTCAAGACCCAATTTACTGGTTTTTACAACTTCTTTGTTTTTGTATTTTAAATTGTACGTTGGAGTTCCATCGTTTTGAAGAGAAAATTCCATTACGAACTTTCCTTCGGGTGATTTTAACTGCTGCGCTTTTGCAACGGTGCTGAACGCAAACAAAATTAAACTTGCGAAAAATAAGTTTTTCATGTTTTTGATTTTTAGAGTATTGTAATTTAATTAATTTGAGCGAGTTTCCCAGCTGTTATGGTTTCTCCATTTACTACGATATTTAAATCTTGATCGCTATCTACAGTAAAAGTGGTTTCATTATGATTTACAGAAACTTTTAAAATTTGGTTTCTGAAATTGATTTTAAACGAATAACCTTTCCATTCTTTTGGAATTTTTGGCGAGAAATGAAGTTGGTCATTTTTAACACGCATTCCTCCAAAGCCTTCCACGATACTCATCCATGTACCGGCCATTGACGTGATATGACAACCTTCTTCTACTTCTTTGTTATAATCATCCAAATCCAAACGTGAAGTTCTTAAATAAAATGTATATGCCATGTCCATTTTATCTAAAGCTGCAGCCTGAATTGAGTGAACGCAAGGCGAAAGTGAACTTTCATGAACCGTGAATGATTCATAGAATTCGAAATTGCGTTTCAATTCTTCTTTCGAAAAATGATCTTCAAAGAAATAAAAACCTTGTAATACATCAGCCTGTTTGATATATGGCGAACGCAATACACGATCCCAAGACCATTTTTGGTTAATCGGGCGCTGTGATTTGTCTAAATCTTTTACCGGAACTAAATCTTTGTCTAAGAAACCGTCTTGTTGTAAGTAGATTCCAAGTTCTTCAGAAATAGGGAAGTACATATCTTCTGCCACTTTTTTCCATTCTTTGATTTCTTCTGTAGAGAGACTTACTTTATCCATCACTCTTTTGTGATCTGCAGGATATTCTGAAGCTACTTTTTCGATTTGTTCAGCAGCAAAATCGATACACCATTTTGCAATATAATTGGTGTAGAAATTGTTGTTGATGTTGTTTTCGTATTCGTTTGGACCTGTAACTCCCAAAATCACATATTGATTTTTAGCTTTAGAGAAAGAAGCTCTCTGGTGCCAGAAACGGGCAATTCCGATTAAAACTTCTAAACCTTTTTCTGGTATATAAGAGTAATCGCCCGTGTAACGGTTATAGTTGTAAATTGCAAAAGCAATCGCTCCATTTCTGTGAATTTCTTCGTGCGTGATTTCCCATTCGTTGTGACATTCTTCACCGTTCATAGTTACCATTGGGTACAAAGCCGCACCGTTTTTGAAACCTAAATTATCCTTAGCGTTTTCAATCGCTTTGTCTAATTGATTGTAACGATATGTCAATAAGTTTCTTGCAACCTGCTGATCTTTTGTCGCCATATAAAATGGAATACAATACGCCTCAGTATCCCAATAAGTTGATCCGCCGTATTTTTCTCCAGTAAAACCTTTTGGTCCAATATTTAATCGGCTGTCTTTTCCTGAATAGGTTTGGTTTAATTGAAAGATGTTGAAACGAATTCCTTGTTGCGCTTTTACATCGCCTTCAATAGTAATATCGGACATTTCCCAGATTTTTGCCCAAGCTTCAATTTGATTTTGAAGTAAAGCATCATATCCTAAAGCAACAGCTGATTTGATTGCTTTTTCGGCTCCAGCCAAAGTATTTTCATGGTTTAGAGAAACCGTGTAACCTCCAATTTTTTGAATGGATGAGGTTTGTCCTTTAGCAATAATAGTCCCGTAAGTGTACTGAACTTTATCGATTGTTGAATCGATTGTAGATGGAGAAATATGAGCATCTTCTCCATTGGCCAAAATCGTATTGTGCATGAAAGTCGTAACTTTAAAATGCGTTTTAAAAGTCTGCGCCGTTACAAAAGCTTCATTTGTTCCTTTTTTAACTTCAAGAGGTTCCCAGAATTTTTCTTCCCAGTTCGCATCTTCATTGGTTACACCAGCATCAACGTAAGGTTTGTAAACGATTTTAGCATCTTTGTTTAAAGGCGTAATATCGTATTTAATGATTCCGGCTTCGTCTAAATCTAAAGAAAGAAAACGACGAACATTAACTGAAATTTCAGTTCCGTTTTTCAATGTAGCTTCAAAAGAACGATTGTACCATCCTTCTTTCATATTCAATTCTCTGCGGAAGTTTCTAACTTCGGTACAAGAGTTTAAATCAAGATTTTCTTCGTTGATTTCAATGTCAATTCCGATCCAGTTTGGAGCATTTAAAACTTTGGCAAAATATTTTGGATAACCGTTTTTCCACCAGCCCACTTTTGTTTTGTCCGGATAATAGATTCCTGCAATATAACTTCCCTGGAAAGTTTCTGCCGAATAAGTTTCTTCAAAATTGGCACGTTGTCCCATAGCACCGTTCCCGATACTAAAAAGACTTTCAGACGATTTTACTCTCTCTGCATCAAATCCTTCTTCAATGATGGACCAATTGTCTGGTTTTATATAATCTTGATTCATTTGTTTAAGTTTTAAGAACCAAAATGCAATATTGCTTTTGTGTTCTTGGTGGTTGATTGATTATGATTGATTGATTTTATTTTTTGATTAATGATTCAATAAAGGTTTCATCTATGAAAGTGAAATCTTTAAAGATATAATCAGCTTCATGTAAAATTGTTTCCTCACCAATTCCCACACTTACCATTTCTCCTATGTTTGCTGCCTGAATTCCGGCAACAGAATCTTCAAACACAATTGAGTCTTTTGGATCAATATGTAATAATTGAGCCGCTTTTAAGAACACTTCAGGATCTGGTTTTGCATTGGTAACGTCGTTTCCGTCAACAATAACATCGAAGTAAGACAGAACCCCTGTTTTTTCTAAAATGGGTCTTGCATTTTTGCTGGCAGAGCCCAATGCAATTCCTTGATTTTTTTCTTTTAATAGTTTTAGAATTTTTAAAACTCCTGGAAGAACCTCACTTTCATCCATGTCAACTAAATAAGATAAATAATCTTCGTTTTTTTGAATCAGCCATTTGTCTTTGTCTTCCTGCGAAGCCTGAACATTTCCTAATCCAAGTATAATATCCAAAGAACGAACACGGCTCACACCTTTTAAAAGTTCGTTATCTTCGAGCGTAAAATTTATATTTAATGATTGGGCAATTTTCTGCCAGGCCAAAAAGTGGTATTTAGCGGTATCAACGATCACGCCGTCAAGATCGAATATGAAAGCTTTTTTGTTCATTATAATTGAAATTCTTCTTTATGATTTTTGAATAGTGTCATCTACGTCTTTTACTTTGTAGACTAAAAGAGCGGCAATTAAAAAGCTTACTCCGCTGGTAATTAAGGCATAAATTGCGTCGCCATTATAAAGGTATTTTACAATTGGACCGCCAATTAATGCGTTTACAATTTGTGGAATAACAACAAAAAAGTTGAAGATTCCCATGTAAACTCCCATCTTTTTTGGAGCAATAGATCCTGCAAGAATTGCGTAAGGCATTGCCAGAATACTGGCCCAGGCAACTCCAATTAAAATCATGGGTAGCACAACCCAGTCTTCATTTGGCATAAAGTAAATAGAGATTAAACCTATTCCTCCAATGATTAATGAAATGGCATGAGTTGATTTTCGCCCAATTTTTTTTGCGATGTATGGTAAGAAAAACAAAGCGACAATCGCAGAAACTAAGTTGTAAACGCCAAATAGAATTCCAACCCAATCACCAGCATCTTGATATTGCTGGCTTGAAGTGTCTTCCAGAGGCAATCCGTAAATGTGATGTGCGATTGCAGGCGTTGTAAAAACCCACATTCCGAATAATCCGAACCAAGAAAAAAACTGCACCCAGCTAAGCTGACGCATTGTAGTTGGCATTTTTGCAAAATCAGTAAAAATGTCTGTGATTTTTGATTTTTCTTCAGAATCAGAAATCGAATCATTTTGAGGGTCTTCGAATTTTGCCAATTCTTCTGGTGAATATTCTTTCGTTGTGAATAATGTAACTAAAATGGAACCAATTAAAACTGCCGCACCAATGATAAATGACAACGTTAAGTTTAATGGAACACTTCCAGGAACTGTACTGTTAGAAACTCCAAAATACTTGGTCAGAATGTATGGCAATGCAGAACCAATTACGGCTCCAAAACCAATTAAAGAAGTTTGAATACTAAATCCTGCAGTACGCTGATCTGTTCTTAAATTGTCTCCAACAAGCGCACGAAAAGGCTCCATGGCGATGTTGAAAGAAGCGTCCATAATCATTAACATTCCAGCTCCAACCCATAAAGCAGGTAAAACAGAAATGAAAATATTAGCTTGCGGCATTAAAATTAATCCCACCGAAGCTAAAACGGCTCCCACTAAAAAGAAAGGTTTTCGTCTGCCGAATCTTCCCCAGGTTTTGTCACTGTAATGACCAATGATTGGCTGGACTATCAGTCCCATAAGAGGAGCAATAATCCAGAACCACGAAAGTTCATGTACGTCGGCACCAAAAATTTGAAGAATTCTGCTGGCATTTGCATTTTGAAGTGCAAACCCCATTTGGATTCCCAAGAAACCGAAACTCATATTCCAGATTTCCCAGAAACTTAATTTACGCTTTTCCATTATCGTAATTTGAAAAAATTATACGATAAGCGCTTTGCTTATCAAAACTTACTGTTTTTTTCGAAGTAAAAGTAAAAGCCTTGACGGGCGTAAAATTATAAATTATTTTTTTATATATGCTAATAAAAAAGCCATAAATATTTTTTACGGCTTTAGAAAGTATTGATTTTTAGAAAATTAGTCAGTAGATTCTCGTTTTATAAGATGAGTTTCTATGACTTCTGTGGTATAATTTTCTGTATGTTCTTCATCTTCATCCTCTTCTGCTTCTAATCTTTCGATAAGCATTTTAGCTGCTTTGTTCCCCATTTTTTCTCCACTTTGGCTTACGGTTGTAATGCTTGGAGTAGAATATTTGGAGATGATTCCGTCAGTAAAAGCTATTACAGCTAAATCTTCAGGAACTTTTAATCCCATTTTTGATGCTGTTTTAATAATTGTTACAGCAAAAAGTTCATTTACAGCAAAAACAGCATCAAAAGCACGATCGTGCAAAAGTTGGCTTATTGTAATTTCGCAGGTATCTACATCTTCAATTTTGATAATTAAATCTTCGTTGAAAGGTAATCCATTATCTAATAGTGCTTTTTCGTAACCGTCGGTTCTTAGTTTTCCAACACTTACATAATCGACAGTTGTTACTAGAGCAATTTTTTTTCTTCCATTATCAATTAAACTCTGAACCGCTTCGTATGCAGCGGCTTTATCATCAATAATAACTTTATCGCATAAAATATCATTAGTAACGCGGTCAAACATCACAACCGGCATTCCCTGGTTTATCACTTCTGTAATGTGGTGGAAGTCACCTTTAAACTGTGTTTCCTTAGAAAGAGACATGATAAAACCATCGATACTTCCGTTGGCTAACATTTCCATATTTACAACTTCTTTGTCAAAAGAATCATCAGAAACACAGATAACAACACTGTAGCCATATTCGTTCGCAACTTGTTCAATTCCGTTGATTACAGTAGAGAAAAAATAGTGTACAATTTCGGGAATAATGATGCCGATACTTTTGGTTTTTCGGTTTTTTAAACTAAGGGCAATATTGTTGGGTTTATAGTTGTAAAACTTTGCAAAAGCCTGAACTTTTAGTCTCGTTTCTTCTCCAATTTCAAGACTGTTTCTGAGTGATTTTGAGACAGTTGATATGGACACATCAAGTTCCTTTGCAATCTGTTTTAGGGTTATTTTACGTTTCATAATGAGAATTGAAAAAAATCTAATTAATAATAAAGGTATCTGAAATTTTTATAATTGACAATTTTTGACTTAAAAGATTACAAAAAATAGAAAGTTTTCAACACTACCACGTTTTCGTAACGCAATAAAAATTGGCTGTGGTTGAGCATGTTAATAAATTCATAATTTTGAAATTCGAAGTAAAATTAAAAACTTAACTAACAGTCAAAAACTCAAACTAATTTAAACAAAAAGTATGAAAACAATTTACAAAAAGTTGTTATTTTTATTCCTTCTGCTTCCGTTTTCAGTGTTAGCTCAAAGCACTTTAAGCGGAACAGTAACTGACTTTGCCACGGGTCAGCCAATACCAGGAGTAAATGTAAATGTACAAGGTGCCACAACTGGTACTTCTACTGATTTTGATGGTAAATTTCAGTTGCCAAATCTAAAAAATGGAGACAAAATTCTGGTTTCATTTATTGGATACAAAACATCGACTATTGTATTTAATGGTCAAAAAAACTTAACCGTATCTTTGGAAGAAGATACTAATCAACTTAAAGAAGTTGTGGTACAGGTTGGTTACGGAACTGTTAAGAAAAAAGACGCAACAGGATCTGTATCTCAAATTGCAGCAAAAGATTTTAATAAAGGAATTAACGTTACGCCAGAAAGTTTAATAAGCGGACGTATTTCGGGTGTAAATGTAGTTGGGGGAGGAGCACCAGGAGCAAAAGCTGATATTAGAATTCGTGGAGGATCTTCTTTAAGTGCTTCAAATGAACCTTTAATTGTAATTGATGGATTACCGATGAGTAATGCTGTTCCAAATGGTTCAACAAGTATTTTGTCTACTATCGATCCTAACGATATTGAATCTTTTACTGTTCTTAAAGATGCATCTGCGGCAGCTATTTATGGTTCTCGTGCAGCAAATGGTGTAATTGTAATTACAACTAAAAAAGGATCTAAAGGCGGTGTTAAAGTAAACTTTAGTTCTCAGATTGGTATCAACACTGTTGCTAATACAGTTGATGTAATGAGTGCAGATCAATTTCGTGCATTTGTAAACGAAAAAGGAACAGCTGCACAAAAAGCTTTGTTGGGTACAGCAAATACTAATTGGCAGGATGAAATTTTTCATACAGCTCTAACAACAAACAATAATATATCTGTAAGTGGTTCTTTATTTAATAAATTACCAGTGCGTTTATCTGTCGGAAATGTTGATAATCCTGGAATTTTAAGAAATACTTCTTTTGAAAGAACTACGACATCGATATCGTTAAATCCGGTTTTATTTGATAATCACTTAAAAATTGATATTAATGGTAACATTGCATTTGGTAAAAATCAATTCCAGGATGAAGGTGGCGTAATTGGTAGTGCAATTGGATTTGATCCAACACAACCAGTTTATGATACAAACTCTCGTTATGGAGGATATTTCGAATGGTTAGAGCCTAGTGGTAATCTGCCATTATTACCGGCAAGAAATCCTGTTGCAAGATTAAATCAGGATAATAGAAGATCTACTTCTACAAGAAAATGGGGTAATATTAGATTAGATTATAAACTTCATTTCTTTGAAGATTTAAGAGCTGTTGTAGAAGCAGGTATAGATAAATTTAATAGTGATGGTTTTACTGAAGTTAGTACACTAAGTGCTTTAGGATATCAGCCAAATTTATTTGATAAAGGAAACTGGGTAAATTATGGAGGGTATACACATTATACAGATAGCCGTCAGAATAAAAACCTGAATGCTTATTTTAATTACACTAAAGATGTAGGTAAATTTAAAATTGACGCAACAGCAGGATATAACTACCAAATGTTTGAAAGAGAAGGTTACGATTCTGGCCAAACCAGAGAACCTAATCCTAAAGAAGACGTTACTACAGATCCGGATGTTAATTTGCAATCGTTTTTTGGACGTGTAAATTTAGGATATGATAGCAGATATTTGATTACAGTAAATTACAGAAGAGACGGAACTTCCAGATTTTCTGAGGAAAACCGTTGGGGTAATTTTGCAGGAGCTGCTTTAGCATGGAATGTTGCTGAAGAATCATTCTTAAAAGATAATGAAACTCTTTCAAGCTTGAAATTGAGAGCTGGTTACGGTACAACAGGGCAGCAGGATATTGGACCACAATATGATTACTTACGAAGAGTAACTTTAGGTACTATCAACACACAATACATGTTTGATGGTGTAATTTACAGAGCAGCAAGACCAGAAGGATATAATCCTGATATTAAATGGGAAGAATTGGCTGAGGCAAACTTTGGTATTGATTTTGGCTTCCTTAATGATCGAATTACAGGTACTGTAAACTATTTTGATAAAAAATCAAGCGACCTTTTAGCAGAGATTCCGGTTCCGGATGGAGCTAATATCAGAAATAAAGGATTTAATAACGTAGGTAGCGTAAGAACTAAAGGTGTCGAATTTAATCTGCAGTCTGATATTATTAAGAATGATAAATTAACTTGGAATCTTGCAGTTAATGCGACTTACATCGATCAGAAAATATCGAATTTGGGAGTTTCTGTTCCTGGGTTTCAGGGTTATATTACAGGAGATGTAATTGCCGGAGGATCAGGAAATCAGGTTTTGATTCATTCAGAAGGGTATGCACCAAATTCATTCTTTGTATTTGAGCAATTATACGATGCTAACAAAAGACCAATTCAGGGAGCTTTTGC
The DNA here is from genome assembly GCF_042686225.1 of Flavobacterium notoginsengisoli. Lineage (NCBI taxonomy): Bacteria > Pseudomonadati > Bacteroidota > Flavobacteriia > Flavobacteriales > Flavobacteriaceae > Flavobacterium > Flavobacterium notoginsengisoli. The sequence goes on along the minus strand of NZ_JBHUOT010000014.1, from coordinate 97,355 downwards.
TGATAGAAATGGTGACGGAGTTATAACTGATGCAGATCGTTACAAATTCCACAAACCTACTGCAGATTATACTTTCGGATTATTCTCTACTTTAAACTACAAAAAGTTTGATTTTACAATGAACTGGAGAGCTAGTTTGAACAACTATATCTACGACAACGTAAGTTCTAATTTAGGTTATGCTGAAGCAGGTTTAAGAAGACAGTCTGATTTGTCAAATGTTAGTTCAGATTACTATAATACAGGTTTTACTACAGAAAGTAATTCAAACGGTACACAGCGTAACTATTCAGATTATTATGTAAAAGATGCTTCTTTTATCAAGTTGGATAATATTGTATTTGGGTACACTTTTGATAAAACATTATTAAAAGCTGCTTCGCTGAGATTTACTGCCGGAGTTCAAAATGTTTTTGTTCTTACAAAATATAATGGTTTGGATCCTGAGAAATTTAATGGTATAGACAATAATGTTTATCCAAGACCGAGAACATTTTTGTTTGGGGTAAACGCGAATTTCTAATAAGTAGATTGAAAAAATAAATTTAAAAATAAACAAAATGAAAATATCATTTAAATATATATCTTACTTCCTCCTATTTATTTTAGGATTAAGTATGACGCTTACCTCGTGTACAGACGATCTAAATGTTACGCCAAAGGATGATGATGAATTTCTTTCTGATGACTTTTTCAAAGATCCTACATCTTACAAGCAAGTTTTGGCAAAATTATATGCAGGATTGTATGTAGGAGGGAATGATGGAGATGGGATGCCTGATATCTCTGGACTAGGTGGTGATTTTAGCAGTTACTTAAGACTTATGTTTGTTACGCAGGAATTTCCAACTGATGAGGCTATTGTAGCTTGGAATGACGATGGTTTACCAGCATTAAATATGCAAAGATGGAGCCCGAGCAATCAATTTTTGTACGGAATTTTTTCAAGAGCTTTTTATGAAATTAGTGTTGCAAATGAATTTTTGCGACAAACTACTGACGAAAAGTTAACTGAAAGAGGTTTTGATTCAAATTTGAAAGCTGAAGTAGCAACTTTTAGAGCTGAAGCCCGTTTTTTAAGAGCTTTTTCATACTATAACTTAATGGATTTGTTCGGAAATGTGCCAATTACTACAGAAAAAGATCCTGTTGGTTTATTTTACCCAGAACAAAAAACGAGAGCAGAAGTTTTTGCTTATATAGAATCGGAATTGAAAGATATTGATGCTGGCTTAGCAGCTTCAAAAACAAATGAGTATGGAAGAGTAGATAAAACCGCAGCAAAATTTTTATTGGCGCAAATTTATCTTAACTCAAAAGTGTATACCGGAACAGAAAGATTTAATGACGCAGCAATTGTCTGTAATGATATTATAACTGGATCTGGCTATACTTTTGCAAATGTTCCTTACAGCTATTTATTTGCGGCGAATAATGATAGAAATGGAGCTCAGACAGAAGTTATCTTCCCTGTTATTGGAGATGGTAATGCAATTAGAGCTACAGGTGGTGGTATGAGTTTTATTCTTCACGCTTCTATTGGAGGTAGTATGGATGCTGGAAAACAAGGAATGAATGGAGGTTGGGCAGGTATAAGAACCAGACCAGAGTTTGTTAAGTTGTTTCCGGATGTAGATGCTTCTGGAGATAAAAGAGGTACTTTTTACACAAACGGCCAAACTTTAGATGTTACCGATGCAAGTGTTTTTACAAACGGATATGCAGTTACTAAATATTCTAATTTAAATTCTGACGGCACTGCAGCTCAAAGAACTGATATTCCGGATACAGATTTCCCAATGTACAGACTTTCAGATGTGTATTTGATGTATGCTGAAGCCACACTTAGAGGAGCTTCATCTGGTAATGTTGCGACAGCATTAGGATATGTAAATAAAATTAGATTAAGAGCTGGGGCCGGAATTATTTCAACTTCAGATTTGACACTTGATTTTATTTTAGATGAAAGAGCAAGAGAATTGTTTTGGGAATGTCACAGAAGAACAGATTTGATTCGTTTTGGTAAATTCACAGGAGGATCTAAAATCTGGCAGTGGAAAGGTGGGGTAAAAAATGGTAGTTCTACAGATTCTTTCAGAGATCTAATGCCAATTCCATCAACAGCCATTCAGGCTAATCCAACTTTAAAACAAAATCCAGGATACTAACTAACCATATAAAAATTAAGAAAATGAAAAATACATATAAAATTTTAGTTGCATTCATTAGCGTTTTAGCTGTGTCGTGTAATGCAGATGATGTGGAGAACAGACCAGTAATTAATCCGGTTACAGAACCGGTTTTATTAACGCCTCAGAATGATTTTAATATTGTTCTTACTAAAGAAACAGAAAATAACGTAGCTACAACTGTAGTATGGGATGATGCTAAATACGATGGTACACAAACTGTTGTGAATTACACTATCGAAATTGCAAAAGCAGGAACAAAATTTGCTACACCAGTTGCTGTGACTACTACTACTGCTCGTTACAAAGCTTTAACAGTTGCAGAGTTAAATTCTGCTTTAGTTAATGGTGGTTTTATTGAAAAAGAAGAAAACAGTGTTGATATTCGTATTAAATCTACTGTAGGTATTGGTGCAGAAGCTCAATATTCTAATTCTTATACATTTAAAGCAACTCCTTATCATACACCATTAGCAACTTCGCACTGGTTAGTTGGTGCTGCTACTCCAGGTGGATGGTCTTGGGATGGTGATGCAGAAACAGAATTTCCTTTAGTTGTTGGTAAAACAGATGTTTACCGAGTAACAATTGTTCTAAAAAGTGGAGAAGCATTCAGAGAGTTTTTAGGAAACAATTTTACAAGTAACGGAAACTGGGATAAGAGTAATAACTATACACATTATTCAGGTTTAGGTTATACAATAGATGATGAATTGGTAAATGCAAATGATGGCGATAGTAATTTCAAATATACAGGACCAACCGGGCCAAGAGTTTTAACCATTGATAATGGTGCGAAAAAAATAACATTAGACTAGTTTTAATGTGATGTTCAAAAAGGGCTATCAGCAGATAGCCCTTTTTTAATCAAACTAACTAACCGCAAACCAATATTATTATGAAAAAAACTTTACTATCATTTTTTTTGTTGCTAACTGCATTTTCGTTTGCTCAAATACAGACGGCAACTTATTCTATAAGTCCTTCAACATTTGAAGATACCACGCCAATAACCATTACAATAAATGGGAACAGTATCAACGAAGCAACTTGGGGTGTGACAGGAAATGCACTTTACCTTTGGTCATGGTCCTATGATATAAATGATGCTAATCAAATGGATTCTCCTTCAAACGGATCTTGGACAAATTCGACCGAAGCTAGTAAATTTACATACAATGCAGGAACTGATACTTATACAAAATCCTTTACACCATCGGTATATTTTAATAGAAATGGAATAGGAAGGATAGGTTTTCTTATAAAAGCTAAAGATGGTACAGGTACTAAACAATCGCAAGATATTGTTGTAGAAGTTGGTTCTTTTCAGGTAACATTAACAGCTCCTTTCGAGAACAGTACTACAATTGTTAACTCAGGGTCAAATTTTACAATTACTGCAACAAATACAGGAGGAGCAGGAAGTTATACCTTAAAGGCGAATGGGGCAACGATTAATACAAACGCAAGCACTTCCAGTTATTCTTACACACATACAAACATTACCGGAAATCAAACTTATGAATTGATTGCAACACAAGGGACTACTAGTGTTTCTAAGAAATTTGCGGTTGTGGTAAATCCGAACACTGTTTCTGAGGCTATGCCAACGGGGTTAGTGGACGGAATTAATTATAATGCTTCAGATGTGACAAAAGCAACTTTGGTTTTAGACGCTCCTTTAAAAGACTTTGTTTATGTTGCAGGAAGTTTCAATAACTGGCAGCCAACATCGGCTTATGCCATGAAAAAAGATCCAATTTCAGGAAAATTTTGGCTGGAATTGACTGGATTGGTTTCAGGTGTAAATAATACGTATCAATATTGGGTTGTAGATACAACGCCGCTTGCTAATTCTCCATCAATGGTAAAAACAGCAGACCCTTATTCTACTTTAGTTTTATCTCCTTATGATGATGCTTCAATTCCTGCAACAAAATATCCCAATATGCCAGTTTATCCCGCAGGGCAAAATTTTGAGGTTACCGTTTTAAAAACGGGGCAGATTCCTTATAATTGGCAAGTGACTAATTTCGTAAAACCTGAAAAAGAAAAACTGGTTGTTTATGAAGTTTTGGTTCGTGATTTTGATGCGGGTAAAAGCTATCAAAATTTAATAGACAGAATAGACTATTTTAAGAATCTTAAAATAAATGCTATCGAGTTGATGCCGGTAATGGAATTTGAAGGTAATGAAAGCTGGGGTTACAATACTTCATTTCATATGGCACTGGATAAGTTTTATGGAACCTCGGATAAGTTAAAAGAGTTTATCGATTTGTGTCATCAAAACGGAATTGCAGTAATTCTGGATGTAGCATTAAATCACGCTTTTGGAAGAAATCCTATGGTAAGAATGTGGATGAACGATCCTGACGGAGATGGTTTCGGTTCTCCAACTACCGAAAATCCTTATTTTAATACAGTGGCCAAACATAGTTATAGTGTGGGGGAAGATTTTAATCATCAGTTGGTAAAAACACAATATTATGTAGAAAGAGTAATTAAACAATGGATTCAGGAATACAAAATTGATGGCTTTCGCTGGGATTTAACGAAAGGATTTACGCAAAACTGTACTGCGTCAGATGAGTCTTGTACAAATGCGTATCAACAGGACAGAGTAGATATTCTGAAAAAATATGCAGATTATTCCTGGAGTTTAGATCCTGCTCATTATACTATTTTTGAGCATTTGGGAACAGATGCAGAAGAAAAAGAATGGGCGAATTATAAAGTTTCAGAAACGCCAAGCAAAGGAGTCATGATGTGGGGAAAAATGACAGATCCTTATAATGAATTGTCAATGGGATATACCAGTAATATTACCCGAATGTCAAGTGTAAGCAGAGGATTTACAGCCAACCGTTTGATGGGCTATGCAGAAAGTCATGATGAAGAACGTTTAATGTATAAAAATGTACAGTATGGTGCAGTAAATGGTACTTATAATGTAAAAACATTAAATACAGCGTTATCCAGAATGTCTGCTATTGGAGCGGTTTCATTATTAGTTCCGGGACCAAAAATGATCTGGCACTTTGGTGAGTTAGGTATGGATGATTCTATTTATACGTGCAATAACGGAACAGTAAATGATGCTTCAACTACAACTCCGGGTGATTGTAAATTAGATACAAAGCCTCAGCCTCAGTGGACAGAAAACTGGCTTGGAGATTCGAATCGTAATAAAATTTATTATGATTGGGCAAAAATGATCACACTTAAGAAAACAGAGCCGGTTTTCTCAGGAACAGCAACGATTACGAATGCAAATTCTAAAATTGTAAATATCAAAATAACCGATGTTAATTTGTCTTCGTCTCAGTTAAAAGATGTTTTGATTCTAGCCAATTTTGATACAACAGCTCAAAACGTTGCAACAGGTTTTCCTTATACAGGAACCTGGTACAATTTGATGGACAACACTACTATAAATGTAACAGATGTAAATGCTCCTGTAAATCTGCCTGCGGGAGATTATAGAATTTACGGAAACAAAGTTGCAAATTTAGCTATAGATGATTTTGAAAAAGGAAATTCGGTGAGTTTATACCCAAATCCGGTTACGGATTATTTTACGCTGAATGCCGGATTTACAAAGGTTCAGATTTATTCAGTTTCGGGTCAATTAGTAAAAAGTTTTACTTCCAATGGAGCTGCTGATTCTCAATTTGGTGTTGGTGAATTACAAACAGGATTGTATATTGTAAAAGCGTCTGACGAAAATAATAAAGCTCAGGTAATGAAGTTTATTAAAAAATAAACTTAAAAATAGATCTTACAGATTAAAAAATTGGTTAGGTTAGTAACGAAAAGGGCTGTTCTGCTTATTTGCAGACAGCCCTTTTCTAATTCTTCAAATTGTTTCTTATTTCTTTTTATTGTATTCTCCTATTAGAGAATAATATCCAAAAGTTCCTAATCCCATAACAATAAGCGGAGTCAGTATAAAGAGAATAATTGCGCCAAATACTAAATCATCCTGTTGTTCTGAAAGTAATTTTGGTAAACCAAATTCAAATACACAGAAATAAGCTGCTGCAGCCGCTAAAGCAATCCATAAAGCCCCTAAAACTTGTTTAATAGCGTTCATTTTTTAAATTTTAAAGGTGAGTAGTTTCGTTTTTGTTGTCAATATAAATCATTCCAATAACAAAGCAGATTCCTGCAATAATAATAGGATACCATAATCCGTCAAGATAAAAATCTGTTTTGCCGGCCGTTTTGGCGTGAGATACAAAATAAGTAGAAATAGCAGGAAGTAAACCTCCAAAAATTCCGTTTCCAACATGGTAAGGTAAAGACATAGAAGTATATCTGATTTTAGTTGGAAACATTTCGACTAAGAATGCGGCAATAGGACCATAAACCATTGTGACAAAGAGTACCTGAATAAAAACTAAAAGAATTAATGTCCATTTATCGCTTGAATTAATTGTAATTGAAATGCTGGTTTGAGCATCTTTTTTGCCTATGTACGTTTTTTTCTCCACTACGGATGTACCATCGGTATATTTTTTTTGAGTTGTACTTACAGAACCTCCGTTAGCAGTATTTTCAGTTAATACAGTGGGATTTTCAACAATCTCGGTTTTCTTATTTAAATCTGTTGTATCATACATTGTTTTATAAATAGGTCTGTAGGATACTATAGCCAACAACATTCCGAACATCATAATATATTTACGTCCGATTTTATCACTCAGCCATCCGAAAATAATAAAAAAAGGAGTTCCAATCAAAAGGGCAATTCCTAGTAATTCATCTACCTGAGAAGAATCAACATTCATGACCGTTTTCATAAAACTCATCGCATAAAATTGTCCCGTATACCAGACAACTCCCTGACCCATTGTAGCACCGAATAAAGCTAATAAGACAAACTTTAAATTGTATCGGTTTCCAAAGCTTTCTTTCAACGGATTTGTACTGGTTGTTCCTTCTTTTTTAGCTTTGGCAAAAACCGGAGATTCATCCATGTTTTTTCTGATTAAATAGGAGACCCCAACCATAGCAACCGAAACCCAGAAAGGAACACGCCACCCCCATAGATCAAAATCTTCAGGAGAGAGTACGCTTTTTGTGGCCAGAATAACCATCAAAGAAATAAATAAACCGACAGTGGCAGTAGTTTGGATCCAGGAAGTCCAATATCCTTTTTGACCCGCCGGCGCATGTTCTGCTACATAAGTGGCTGCGCCGCCATATTCTCCTCCAAGAGCAAGACCTTGTAATAAACGTAAAATCAGCACCAGTAAAGGAGCAAGAAAACCAATTGTCTCATAACTCGGAATACAGCCAATTAAAAATGTAGAACCTCCCATTAATAATAAAGTAGCCATAAAAGTATATTTACGGCCAATAATATCTCCAAGCCTTCCAAAGAATAAAGCTCCGAACGGACGAACAACAAATCCTGCAGCAAATGTGGCTAAAGTCGATAAAAATGCTGCGGTTGGATTATCACTGGGAAAAAATTTTGTTGAAATAACAACGGCTAAACTGCCAAAAATGTAGAAATCGTACCATTCAATCATGGTTCCCATAGAAGAGGCAGAAATTACTTTCCAAATGCCCTTAGTAGAAGTTTTGCTCATAAAACTGCTTTGAAATCTTATTAGTAAATGAAAGATAAAATTATAGTTTTACGAATATAGAAGATATTTTTTTATTCACTTAATACTTTTTTAACAAAAACTAATTATTTGTTGACATTTAAGGCGAATGTATTTCGTTAAGTTTAAAAAAGAGGAATTGTGTTTATATTTGAAATATATTTTTTTATCATACACAGTTATATGAAGCAGATTTTTGGATTAATTCTTTTTTTAAGTTTTGGGGTCTGCAAAAGCCAGAAAATTGATGTTTCTGATGAAAATAAATGTTTAGCAGTTACGGTTGCTTCAGAAGTTTTACAATGGCAGTATATTGGTCTTAGGGGAGATTTTGCCTCTTATAAAAGTGAATTTGCCAATTTCGCTAAAGTAAAAAATGGAGCTTTGTTGTATAAATGGCAGGAAGGACATGAAAATGGTCGGTTTTTAATCGTTGATTTTGATGAAAATTTTAGAGCTGTATTGAAAACGGAAAAATTAAGTGAAGAAATAAATTTTTCAGTAGGAGATAAAAAGAAATTAAAGTTTACTTCAGAAATTTTAGAGAAGAAAAGTTACTATCAGAGTTGTAAGAAAGATCATGGTCATGATAATTTATATATATTAGTTGTAAGGTGTAATAATGAAATGAAAGCGCAGTATTATTCTCCAATCAATCATCCTTACGAAATAAAATCATCTGATATTAATGTATATTTAATTCAGGAAATTTTTAGAATAATGGACCAGAGTTTCTACAAAGATTTGAAAACAAAGAATAACGCAAAGGTTCGCAAAGTTTAATTTTAAAAAACTTTGCGAACCTTTGCGTAAATCTTAGCGTCCTTAGCGGTTTAAAAAAACAGAAAAGTATAAAAAACAAAAAACCCGAATATTTCTATTCGGGTTTTGTGGTACCTCCAGGGATCGAACCAGGGACACATGGATTTTCAGTCCATTGCTCTACCATCTGAGCTAAGGTACCGTCTTGTGCGTATTGCGGGTGCAAAGATAGAATCATTTTCCGTTTCTCCAAAATATTTTAGAAAAAAAAATCAATTCGTATCTTCGCAAAAACAAAAAAGAAAAATGGTTTTAACTATTGATGTCGGAAACACCCGAATTAAAGCAGCTGTCTTTGAGGAGGATACTACTTTGGAGCGTTTTATTTTTGATAAAAAAGAACTGGTAGAAAAAATTAAAAAAATTTTAGAAAAGTTTCCAAAATGTTCTGATTTGGTTGTTGCTTCGGTTGGAAATGTCGAAAAACAAGCTTTTTTAACTTTCGAAAAACAACTCAAAGTCCATTTTTTTACACACGACGATGTTTTTCCTTTTCTCAATAAATATGCGACTCCAAAAACTTTAGGGATAGACCGAATGATTTTGGCAGCAGGAGCTACGTTAAAATTTCCAAAACAAAACAGATTAGTAATCGATGCCGGAACTTGTATTACCTACGATTTTATCGACGAAAAAGACAATTATTTAGGAGGAGCGATCTCTCCGGGACTTCGTTTACGATACGAAGCCATGCATAATTTTACAGCCAGACTGCCTTTGCTGACTTTAGAAGCTCCCGATTCTTATATAGGAAATTCGACCACACAGGCTATGCATTCTGGCGTTGTCAATGGTTTCGTCTATGAGATTGACGGTTTTATCGATGATTATCGCAGGGACTTTTCAAATTTTATCATAATTTTAACGGGAGGCGATGCAGATTTTTTGGCTAAACGATTAAAAAATACCATATTTGCCAATTCAAATTTCCTTCTGGAGAGTTTGAACCAAACATATCAATATAAAATCGACAATGATTAAAAAAGTAATACTAAGCGCTTGTTTGCTTATATCGTTCGTTTCATTCGCGCAGCAAGGTACAGCTTCCCCTTATTCTTTTTTCGGAATAGGAGATGCAAGATTCAAGGGAACTCTTGAAAACAGATCGATGGCCGGAGTTGCAGTGGAGCAGGATACGATTCACTTAAATTTAGAAAATCCTGCCAGTTATGCGAGTTTGATACAAACAACTTTTACCATTGGAGGAACTTTTGCAACTTCTAATTTAAAAACAAGCACGCAATCAGAAAAAGCGCAGCGCAGTACTTTTGATTATTTAGCATTAGGAATTCCGATGGGTAAATTTGGAGCTTCTTTTGGTTTAATTCCTGTAAGTTCTGTAGGATATAAAATTCTTAGTGATAACTCAACTACTGAGGGAGCAACCAGTTCACAACTTGATGGAAAAGGAGGTGTAAATAAAGTATACTTTGGTTTAGGATATAAAATTGCAAAAGGCTGGAATATTGGAGCAGATGCACAATATAATTTTGGTAAAATTACGACAACCAGTGTTGAAGCAGTTACAGGAATTCAAAATGGTACAGCAGAAGTAAATACATCTGAGATATCTGGTATGGCTTTTAGTTTTGGTACTATGTATCAAAGAAAAATCTATAAAAAAGTTAGTTTGTTTTCTAGTTTAAGCTATTCATTTGCCAGTAATTTAAATTCGGATAACACCAGAGTGATATCAGTTCAGGGGGATCCTGATCCTTATGTGGCAGACGTAAAGCCTACAGAGTTAAAATTGCCTAATAAGTTGAGTATTGGCCTAGGTATTGGAGAAGCCAGAAAATGGTTGGTTGGAGCTAATATGACTTTTCAGGGAGACGGACAATTAAGAAATTTCTATAATTCGGCTGATAATATTGATTATGAAAATTATTCAAAATTTGCCGTTGGAGGATATTATCTTCCAAATTATAACTCTTTTACAAGTTATATGAGCAGAATTACTTACAGAGCAGGTTTGAAATATGAAAAAATCGGTTTGATAGTGAATAACGAATCAATCAAAGATATTGGAATGACACTTGGAGTTGGGATTCCTATTCCGCAATCTTTTTCAAATTTAAATTTTGGAATTGAATTTGGTAAACGCGGTACAGTTTCTTCTAATTTAGTTCAGGAAAACTACGTGAATTTTAGTTTAAGTTTCTCTTTCAACGACAAATGGTTTGTGAAGAGTAAATTCCAATAAACATAATATTTTATCTTTTCTAAGCTCATTACAATTTACTACATTTGGCAAATGAATTTACCAAAGAGATATAGTCTGCTAGTTGTCACAGTTTTTACTGTGACACTATTTTTTGGATGCGAAAGTAATTTTAAAGAAGTTCAGAAAATTAACTTCTCAGAATTTGTTCCCGGAAGTGATGCGGATACAATTAATATTAAGTATACAGATTCCGGACGTATTACAGGTGTTTTGATAAGTCCAAAAATGCTTGATTATTCCAATCTTGAATTTCCTTTTACGGAATTTCCAAAAGGAATAGATGTTACTCTGTATGATAAAAAACAAAAACGTACTTTTATAAAAGCAAATTATGCGGTTTCTTATAAACCGACACAAATAATCGATTTGATCGGAAAAGTAAAAATCACCTCGGAAGCAGGACAGGTTTTGGAAACAGAACAATTATACTTTGATCAGAAAAACGAATGGTTTTATACAGAAAGGAAATTTAAACTGACCGATACTAAAGGTGTTTCTCATGGTCAGGGAATAGATTTTAGTAAAGATTTTAAAGTGATCAATTCTCAGCGAATAAACGGTGAAATTGAATCAGATGAAGAATAAATAAGATTATGGGTTATTTAAAATACACACAATACGTTTACATTATTATAGCACTTTTTTTTGCTTACGATGCGATTATGAAATTAAATGAAGGCGATGAAAGTTATCCCTTTTATTTTGTAATTGCGGGAATGTCGGCTTTTATGTTTTTCTTTAGAAGAAGATTTATTAATAAGCATAATGATCGTAACAAAAAACAATAAAAATGGAAATTAGTATTATAATCATATGTTTAATACTAGCAGCCTTTTTTTCCGGAATGGAAATCGCTTTTGTTTCGGCTAATAAAATTTACCTTGAAATAGAAAAGAAACAAGACGATTTTTTGTCTCGAATCTTAACTAAACTTACCGAAAATCCATCCAAATTTATTGCAGCCATGCTTATTGGTAATAATGTGGCGCTGGTTATTTACGGGTTTTTTATGGGCGATCTGATTTTAAATTGGATGACTCATTTTGGATTGGTGCTTCCGGATTGGTGGGATATCCTAATTCAGACGCTTCTGGCAACCTTTATAGTTTTATTGACTTCGGAGTTTTTTCCAAAAGTTTTTTTTCAGATTTATGCCAATTCTTTAATAAAAATTCTGGCGCTTCCGGCTTATTTATTTTATAGATTGTTTTATTATATCTCATCTTTCTTTATATGGATTGCTGATTTTGTTTTGAGTAAATTTTTTAAAACAGAGGGAAATCAGATTCAGTTGTTTAGCAGAATTGAACTTGGTAATTATATTACAGAACAGATGAGTTCTGTTGAAGAAGATGAAGAAGTCGATTCTGAAATTCAGATTTTTCAGAATGCATTAGAGTTTTCCGGCGTTAAGGCGCGCGATATCATGACGCCCCGAACAGAAATTGTCGATATCGATCTTTTTGATACTATTGATGATTTAAAAGCATTATTCATTGAAACAGGATATTCTAAAATCATTATAAGTCAGAATTCTTTAGATGATATTGTGGGCTATGTGCATTCATTCGATTTGTTTAAAAAGCCAACGACAATAAAATCTGTTTTGATGACGGTTGAATTTGTTCCGGAAACTATTTTGATAAAAGATGTGCTGAACTTATTGATTAAAAAACGTAAAAATGTTGCAGTTGTTCTGGATGAATACGGAGGAACTTCCGGAATTATCACAATTGAAGATATTGTAGAAGAACTTTTTGGAGAAATCGAAGATGAACATGATTTAGACGAGGAATTAATTGAAGAAGTGATAAGCGAAGGGAAGTATTTGTTCTCTACCCGATTAGACGTAGAGTATCTGAATGAAACCTATAAACTAATGATTCCCGAAGAAGATTCTTACGGTACTCTGGGAGGTTTTATTGTGAATCATACAAAAGAAATCCCGCAAAAAGGAGATAAAATTGTGATTGATAAGTATCATTTTTTAATAAAAGAGGCTTCAAATAAGAAAATAGAACTAGTCAAATTGACAATTAAAGATTGATTTTTTAAATTAATGAAAAAAAATGTGTAAAATAAAACGCTAGTTGTATTGTTATTAACTAGATAATTGTATTTTCGCAAACTGAATATAAAATTAACGATAATAAAATGGCAGTTTTAGCAAAAATTAGACAGCGTTCCGCTTTATTGATAGGGGTTATTGCACTTGCATTATTTGCATTTATAATACAAGACTTAATCGGTAAGGGAACATTTAGTCAAAGTTCAAAAGATGTAGGAAGCATCGACGGAAAAGATATTTCATTTGAAGACTTTAGAATTAAAGTTAGTAATGTTGAAAAAAGTGGGCAGGGTATTACTTCCACTGAAGCTGCAAACAGAGTTTGGGATCAAGAAGTTTCAATCGCTTTATTGTCATCTCAATTTGAGAAATTAGGATTGAGAGTAGGTCAAAAACACTTACTTGAGGTTTTAAAATCAGATCCAAATATTGGTAAAAACCCAATGTTTTTAAATGCAGCAGGAATTTTTGACGAAGCTAAATTTAAAGATTATTTCAGCTCAAATCCGGAAGCAAAAGAATACATCGCTCAAAAAGAGAAAGATGCTGAATTGAATGCTAAATTTCAAATCTATAATACTTTAATTAAGTCAGGACTTTACACAACTGCTAGTGAAGGGAAATTGAAGTATGAAATGGAGGCAAACAAAGTAAATTTTTCTTATGTAGCAGCTCCTTATTCTTCTATCAAGGACAGTGAAGTAAAAATTTCTGATTCTGATATCGTAGATTATATGAAGAAAAACGAGAAAAAATTCAAAGCGGATGCAACTCGTGAAATTCAATACGTTTTAGTTGAAGATAAAGCTTCTAAAGAAGATGAGGCTGAAATTAAAGCTAAATTGACTGCATTATTATCAGGAAGTGTTGTTTACAACGCAAAAACAGGTAAAAATGATACATTGCCAGGATTTAGAAATGCTACAAACATTGCTGAATTTGTAAATGCAAATTCTGATGTTCCTTACGATTCAACTTATGTGGCTAAAAATAACCTTCCGGCTGTAGATGCTGATAAATTATTCAGTTTACCTGCAGGAGCAATTTACGGGCCATATGTTTACGGAAGATATTATGCAATCTCTAAATCTTTAGGATTTAAAGCTGGCGTTAATGCAAAAGCTAGTCATATCTTAATTGGTTATGAAGGATCTCAAACTCCAAACCAAAAAGAAAAAAGAACTAAAGAAGAAGCAAAAGCTAAAGCTGAAGAAATTTTAGCTCAGGTTCAGGCAAATCCGGATAGTTTTATGATGTTGGCTTTCACAAGTTCTGATGATTCATCTGCTCAACAAGGTGGAGATTTAGGATATTTTGGTCAGGGACAAATGGTAAAGCCATTCAATGATTTTGTATTCAGCAACGGAATTGGAAAAGTTGGTTTAGTAGAAACTCCTTTTGGATTTCACGTAATCAAAATTACAGACAAACAAGACGGAATTCGTTTAGCTACAATCGCTCAGAAAATCGAGCCTTCTGAAGCTACTTCTGATAAAGTATTTACTTTAGCAACTAAATTTGAAATGGATGCCGCTGATAAAGATTTTGCAGCTTCTGCTAAAGAGTTAGGTTTAAAAGTAGCTCCTGTAGTAAATGCTAAAGCTATGGATGAAGCATTTGGTCCATTAGGAAATCAACGTAACATCGTAAGATGGGCTTTTGATAAAGAAACAGGTAAAGGAGATGTTAAACGTTTCGAAATTGCTAATATCGGACACGTTATTGCGCAATATAAAGGAGAAAATAAATCTGGTTTAGTTTCTGTTGATATGGCAAGACCTTACGTTGAGCCAATCTTGAAAAACAAGAAAAAAGCAGAATTATTAAAAGCTAAAATGACTGGATCAAGCATTGATGCTATTGCTAAGGCTGCCGGAGTTGCTGTTCAGCAAGCTGCAGATGTGACTCTTGATAATCCGGTTTTACCAGGTGGAGTTGGACAAGAGCCAAGAGTTGTGGGTAATGCATTTGCTTTAGCAGCAAATAAAATCTCTGCTCCAATTGAAGGAAATACCGGAGTTTATGTGGTACAAAATACTAAAACAGTAAAAGCTCCTGCAATTGCTAATCACGCTGCTTATGTTGAGAAAGTAAAAGCGCAAAGCGCAAATGATGCAAGCAGAGTATTACCGGCATTGAAAAACAATGCAAAAATTGAAGATAACAGATTACAGTTCAATTACTAAAAACAAGTAGTTTAAGCTATAAAAACCCGAAACATCTTTTGATGTTTCGGGTTTTCTTTTTTATTTGAAATTCCGTAATTCTATTTTGTACTATTTTTTGTTAATTTTCTAAAGGTATATAGGAATAATCGAAATTTGATATTAAAAACTTGTGATATTCAAATTATTACAGTTAATTTGTCCGAATTTTTATTTTAACATATTTTTTGCATTTTCAGCACAATAAAAAAAGGACCCAAATCAAATACTTTAATATCAAACATTTAAATGTTTTTTACTTTAAAAATTTTTAGAAAAAAGCCAAGAGTTTATACCAAAATTGAAAGTCATATTTTTGGAATTATTACAGAGCTTTTAAAAGTTGCCAGCACCGACATCAATGTAGATGAATTGGGTGGAAAGTATTATTTGAGTAACGAAGAACAGCATTTTAAAGTTACAATTCTGAGTAATGATTATGTAATTCGATTAACCAATACCCATGATTCTGTAGCGGAGAAATATGATAAAATGTTCGTTGAAGATGTATTGCGAGCTGTAAAAGAGGAAAAACATCGTAGAATGGAAGTTGTATATGATTCTATTACAAACAGTATAGAAAAAATGGCTGAACGTCTACATAATAGACTTATCGAGTCCAACGAACAGGATAATAAATCTGTTCGCAGACTGGAAACAAAATCGGATAGAAATAATAAAAAGGTAAACCATTAATTATTCTTCTGATCTACTTTATAAATATTATAAAATCATTTCGTTGTAAGTCAGAATTGTTTCGTAACCCTTGTTGGTAAAGTATTCTTTAGGATTTTCTTTGGAAACCACCATTACAAAATCACCACCCCAGGCTCCAAGACTTTTAATTACACCATTAAAATCAGGGAAAACAGCTTCTTTAATGGTTTGCATTTCCAAAATATTGCTCAGGTGAATTTCATGTTTTTGTACAGCTGATGCAAATTCTTTCAATGTTTTAGCATGAAGAATAGCATTGGTAATTCTGTTATTTTCTGCAACACTCTGCGCTAAATGATGATTCTTATTGTTGTTATAGGCATAAATGGCAGATTTACTGTTTTGTTTTTTATTTAAATAAACAAAGTAAATATGTTCTTTATAATCAGGATTAAATTTAACAGATTTTACAATGTTGTTTTTAATTTGATAAATAACCGGAGTGTTGTTTTGTGCGCAAGCAATGTCGTAGCCACTTCCGCCAAAACTATTGTTAAGAAGGGTAAAAGCATTAACATCTGCCCATTGTGCAATATTGTTTATGAGTGTTGACGAAGTTCCTAGTCCCCAATTTCTGGGAAAAGACAAATGAGTGTTGATTTTAAATCCGTTAGAGTTATCTATAAATTTTGGGTTTAAAACGTAAGCTTCATGAAGAATGTCAATTAAAGTAGATTTTACGGTTTCAATTTTTACTTCCGGTTTATTGACAAACTCATCAAATGAAATGGTTTCTTCAAACCATAAATGTTTATCGTAGTCGTAGCTTTTCCATTCGATTTCGTTATTAGTGCCATTTTGGATTATCAAATCCTGACCAAATTTTGTTGGCAGTGCAAAGGCATCAGCCCCATCCAAAACGAGATATTCTCCTGCAATAAAAAGTTTTCCGTTACTGTAAAAAGTTTTTGACATACTTTGTCTTTAATTATTTATATAAATTTCAATATTTTTAAATTGCTTTGCCTGTTCACTATCACATGAGTCCAATCAAAAGATTGGAGTATGGAATTTAAAATATTGG
The DNA here is from genome assembly GCF_042686225.1 of Flavobacterium notoginsengisoli. NCBI lineage: Bacteria > Pseudomonadati > Bacteroidota > Flavobacteriia > Flavobacteriales > Flavobacteriaceae > Flavobacterium > Flavobacterium notoginsengisoli. The sequence goes on along the minus strand of NZ_JBHUOT010000014.1, from coordinate 80,489 downwards.
AATTTATGAATTAGGTTATTTTCGTAAGTTTTCAATAAAATCTACCACAGCGCTGTGAGAAACAGCTGTTTTCTTAAAATGTGTCTTAATTAAATGACGCTCTTCTTCGGTAGCTTCAAATTGATTGATGATATTGTTCAGGTGCATTTTCATGTGCCCTTCCTGAATTCCTGTAGTGGTTAATGATCTTAATGCAGCAAAATTTTGTGCTAATCCTGCAACAGCTACAATTTCCATTAATTCTTGTGCAGATGGTTTTTCCAGAATGTCTAAACACAACTTTACTAAAGGGTGTAAAGAAGTTAAACCGCCAACTGTTCCTAAAGCTAATGGGATTTCAAGCCAGAAAGTAAAGATGCCGTTTTCAATTTTGGCATGAGATAAGCTTGCATATTGTCCGTTTTTAGAAGCATAAGCGTGAACACCGGCTTCAACGGCTCTAAAATCATTTCCGGTTGCCAGAATCACGGCGTCAACGCCATTCATTATACCTTTGTTATGCGTAACCGCTCTAAAAGGTTCAACTTCAGCAATCTGTACTGCTTGTACAAAACGTTCAGCAAATTCCTGTGGATTTGTAATGTGTTTTTCAGTTAATTCATCAACAGGACAGGAAACTTCGGCTCTTACCAGACAGTTTGGAACATAATTAGATAAAATGCTCATGATGACTTCCAGTTTTTCATCATTTTTAAATAAATCAGAATTTTGAGCTTCTTCTTTTAATGTTGAAGCAAACTGTTCCAAACAAGAATTGATAAAATTAGCTCCCATACTATCTTTGGTTTCGAAAGTAGCATGAAGCTGATAATAGTTTTCCAGTAAACTTCTTTTGTCTTTTAATTTAACATCCAAAATACCGCCGCCACGCTGTTGCATATTTTTGGTAATATTTTGAGTTTCTGAGAAGAATTTAGGTTTTATTTCGTCAAAAAAAGTCTTTAATTTTTCCGCATCACCATTATAAGTAAAATGAACTTGTCCAATCTTTTCGGTATTGATGATAGTAGTTTTAAAACCGCCTCGGGTAGACCAGTATTTGGCTGCTTTAGAAGCTGCTGCTACAACAGAACTTTCTTCAATAGCCATTGGAATGGTTTTGTATTTTCCGTTGATTAAAAAGTTCGGAGCAACTCCAAGTGGAATATAGAGGTTTGTAATGGTGTTTTCGATAAATTCATCATGCAGTTGCTGAAGCTTTTCGTCTGAATTCCAGTAATTTCTTATAATATTTTTCGCCTCATCAGGGTTCGAAAAATATTCATTTGCAATCCAGTTAATTTTTTCTTTTTTGGATAATTTAGAAAATCCGGCAACAGCGTTGTTCATTCTCAGTATATTAAATAATAATGTTGCTGCAAATATACCATTTTAAGAGTTTTGTTTAAAATGTATTTTGAAAATGAGAACTACGCAATCGTTATTTTTTTTAACATTTAACAGTTGAAATGTGTATTATGTTTAATTTTTTTACTAAAATTGGGCTCTTTTTTATATTTAAATTAATTGTAATGAGTACAAGTAAAATTACTGTTATACTTTTATTTCTGGTTGCGACCGTTTTTGGTCAACAAAAAATCACTATAGAAAACATATATGGCGGGGCATTCCGGGCTAAAGGAATGGATGAGTTGCAATCTCTGAAAAATACAGATCAATATACTGTATTGAATGTTGACAGAGCAAGTAGAAGTATGCAAATAGATTTATATGATTTTGCAACTTTAAAAAAGGTTTCTAACTTAATCGATACTAAAGATCATGCAGCTCTTTCAGAAGGTATTGACAGTTATATTTTTGATTCAGCAGAAAAGAAAATTTTAATTGCCTGCAATACCAACCAGATTTTCCGTCACTCATTTACTGCGGATTATTATTTATATGATATTGCTTCAAAATCTTTGGCGAAGCTTTTTGATTTTCAGATTCAGGAACCTACTTTTTCTCCTGACGGATCAAAAATAGCTTATGCAAAAGAGAATAACTTATATGTATATGATGTTGCTTCAAAAAAATCTACTCCAATTACAACTGATGGAAAAAAGAATGCTGTAATAAATGGTATTACGGACTGGGTTTATGAAGAAGAATTTGCTTTTGTTCGTGCTTTTGACTGGAGTAAAGACAGTAAGAAAGTAGCTTATATACGTTTTGACGAAAGTCAGGTTCCTGAGTTTTCAATGTCAATGTTCCACAAAGACTTATATCCGACAATTGAAACTTTTAAATACCCTAAAGCTGGTGAAAAAAACTCAGAAGTTTCATTACATATCTACGATGTAGCTGCAGGAGCAACAAAAAAAGTAGATTTAGGAAATTATAGCGATTTTTATATTGCGAGATTACAATGGACGAATGATGCAAATGTGCTTTCTGCTCAGGTTTTAAACCGTCACCAGGACAATTTGGATTTATTGTTTGTTGATGGAAATACGGCAGCGGCAAAAGTTGTTCTAAATGAAAAAGACAAAGCTTATGTAGATGTAACAGATAATTTAACTTTCTTAAAAGATAACAGTTTTATCTGGACAAGCGAAAAAGACGGTTTCAATCATATCTACTTATATGATAAGACCGGAAAGCTTAAAAATCAGGTAACAAAAGGAAAATGGGAAGTGGTTTCGTACTATGGTTTTGACGAAAAAACAAAAACTATTTTCTATCAATCTACAGAAAATGGTTCAATCAACAGAGATCTTTACAGAATTGGATTAGACGGAAAAAATAAATTGCGTTTATCTAAAAAAACAGGAACAAGTGCGGCAACTTTCAGTCCGAACTTCCAATATTTTATTACTACTTTTTCAAGTAATTTAGTGCCTACGACTTATACTTTAAATGAGGCAAAAACAGGAAAAGAACTTCAGGTTATAGAAAGCAATCAGGCACTTGCTGATAAATTGAAAGGCTATAACTTACCAGCAAAAGAATTCATTGTTTTAAAAACAGCTAAAGGAAACGAATTAAACGCTTGGATTTTAAAACCAAAAGATTTTGATCCTTCAAAAAAATATCCGGTTTTCATGTACCAGTATTCTGGTCCGGGATCACAGCAAGTAAATAACGATTGGAATAACTCTGATGATTATTGGTTCTTATCGCTTACACAGCAAGGTTATATTGTAGCTTGTGTTGACGGAAGAGGAACAGGTTTTAAAGGAGCTGATTTCAAAAAAGTGACTCAGAAAGAATTAGGAAAATATGAAGTGGAAGATCAAATCGATGCAGCTAAAGTAATTGGTTCTTATCCTTATGTTGATGCTTCAAGAATTGGGATTTTCGGATGGAGCTATGGTGGTTTTATGGCTTCTAACTGTATTTTTCAGGGGAATGATGTTTTCAAAATGGCGATCGCTGTTGCTCCTGTAACCAACTGGAGATTTTATGATAGTGTTTATACAGAAAGATACATGCAAACCCCACAGGAAAATGCAAGCGGATACGATCAGAATTCTCCAATAAACCACGTTGATAAATTAAAAGGTAAATTTTTATTGATTCACGGTTCTGGTGACGATAATGTTCATGTTCAGAATTCAATGCAGATGATGGAGGCTTTGATTCAGGCTAATAAACAATTTGATTCTCAAATTTATCCAGATAAAAATCACGGTATTTATGGCGGAGCTACAAGAATTCAGCTGTATAATAAAATGACTAACTTTATCAAACAAAATCTATAATCTAAATCTTTTAAACTTAATTAAATAAGCGAATAATATGGGAGAAAATCAAGTAAAAACTGCGCATCCAAAAGGGCTTTGGGTATTGTTTGGAACGGAGATGTGGGAGCGGTTCAATTTTTATGGAATGCGGGCTTTATTGACTTTATTTCTTGTAAATTCATTATTAATGAAAGAAGAGGAAGCGTCATTGATTTATGGAGGTTTTCTTGGACTTTGTTATTTGACTCCAATGTTGGGAGGTTTTGTAGCCGACCGTTATTTAGGAAACAGAAATTGTATCTTATTAGGGGGATTGTTAATGGCTATCGGGCAAATGCTTTTGTTTACAAGTGGAAGTGTTTTTGAATCTAATTTAGGTTTAGCCAAAATTATTATGTACTCTGCTTTAGGAGTTATTGTTTTTGGTAACGGATTCTTCAAGCCGAATATTTCAAGTATGGTTGGAAGTTTGTATCCAAAACAAGAAAAAACAAAATTAGATAGTGCTTTTACTATTTTCTATATGGGAATTAACATTGGAGCTTTTTTAGGTCAGTCAATCTGTCCTTTATTGGGAGATGTTAAAGATGCAGGCGGAATTAGAGATATTCACGCTTTTAGATGGGGATTCATGGCAGCTTCTGTTGCAATGTTATTAGGTACAGTTCTTTTTTACTTCTTAAAAAATAAATATGTAGTTTCTCCGGAAGGAAAACCATTAGGAGGATTGCCTTCTAAAAACGATGCTTCAGATTTTGAAGAAGGAGAAGCGCAACAAGCAAACTTCTCTGGTAAAGCTTTAACAATTGCAGGAGTTGCATTTATTGTATTAGGATTCTTTTTTCATTATGTTGTAGGTCAAAATTTAATTTATACTTTGATTTATTCAAGTGGTTTGGCATTAGCAGGATTAATTATTTCTGATACTTCTTTAACGAAAATAGAAAGAGACAGAATTATTGTAATCTACATCGTCTCATTCTTTATTATTTTCTTCTGGGCTGCATTTGAGCAAGCTGGTTCATCTTTGACATTTATTGCGGATAACCAAACAGACAGACATTTCTTTGGTTGGGCAATGCCGCCATCTATGGTTCAGATTTTCAACGGATTGTTCGTTGTAATTTTAGCAGTTCCTTTTAGTGTTCTTTGGGATACTTTAAGAGCTAAAGGAAAAGAACCAATTTCTCCGGTAAAATTAGCTGTTGGTTTGGTTGTGATTTCTATCAGTTTCTTTATGATTGCTACTCAGGTTTCCTACATTGGAACTACTGGACTTTTATTGGTAAAATGGCTGATCTTATTATATTTCTTAAATACATGTGCTGAGTTATGTTTGTCTCCAATTGGTTTGTCATTGGTAGGTAAATTATCTCCAAAACGTTTTGCTTCGTTATTATACGGAGTATTCTTCTTGTCTAATGCATCAGGTTATGCTTTAGGAGGAACTTTAGGTTCGATCTTGCCGGCAACTGGAGATAAATTTGCAAAAGCAAAAGAATTAGGAATCGATCTTCAGGCAGTTTTAGATAAAAAAATAACGCCAACGGCAGAGCAATTGGCTTTACTGGATCACCATCAAATTAGTGCTCAAAATCCAATTTTTGCGGGATTTGAAATCCATAACTTATATGAATTCTTCATGGTATTTGTTGTTCTGACAGGTATTGCAGCGATTTTGTTATTTGCTTTAACACCAGTGTTGAAGAAATTAATGCATGGTGTTAGATAAAATGGAAAAGAAAATTACTTTAGAAGAAATTCAAAATTTTGAAGGCAAGTACCCAAAGCAATTGTGGTACTTGTTTTTTGTTGAAATGTGGGAGCGTTTTTGTTTCTACGGAATGCGCGGTGTGCTTACAATTTTTATGGTAGATCAGCTTTTTCTAAAAGAAGATCACGCTAATTTACAGTATGGAGCTATTCAGGCTTTTGTATATGCTTTTACTTTTGTTGGTGGAATTTTTGCAGACAAAGTATTAGGGTTTAAAAAATCATTGTTCTTTGGTGCAATTGTAATGATCCTTGGGAATCTTTTGATTGCGGTTTCTCCTCATGATTTATTTTATTACGGAATCGCTTTCTCTATTATTGGAACGGGTTTCTTTAAACCAAACGTTTCTTCAATGGTGGGAGAATTATATAAAGAAGATGATGGAAGAAGAGATGCAGGCTACGGAATGTTTTATGCAGGAATTAATGTTGGGGGGCTTTTTGGAGGTGCTTTATGTGTTTATTTAGGTAAATATTATTCCTGGCAATTGTGTTTCCTGTCTGCAGCTGTAGTAATGCTTTTGGGATTGATTACTTTTTTAATGACTAAAAAGTATTTAGGTCCAATTGGAGATTCTCCATTGCTGGATTTAAAACCATCTACAAGAAAAATTCGTGAAATTGCAGTTTATGTATTATCTCTGTTAAGTATTCCATTTATTTTTATAATGGTAAAAAATACGGATTATACAGATTATTTTATGTATACAATTGGTATTGTTGCTGTTCTGTATTTTACTTATGAGTTAATAAAACTTGGAGATGCTAAGTTGCAGAAAAAACTTTTCGCAGCATTTCTCTTTGTGTTTTTCTATCTTCTGTTTAATACAATTTATGAGCAGAGCGGCGGATCTTTATCTCTTTTTGCAAAAGATAATCTAGATAACAGCTTGTTGTTCTTTAATATTGACCCAAATATTATAAACAACAGTTCAAATACTTTCTTTGTGGTTGTTTTAAGCCCGTTGATTGGTTTGTTGTGGATCTGGATGGGAAAAAGAAAAATTGAGCCTAATACCTTGATTAAATTTGGAATCGGATTTCTGTTTTTAGCGGCTTCATTTTATATTTTCTATTTGACTAAGTTTTTTGCAAATGCTCAGGGAATAGCGTCATTAAATGTATTTACTTTTGCTTATTTAGTGACAACAATTGGTGAGCTTTGCCTTGGCCCAATCGGAATGTCTATCATTACTAAACTTTCACCAAAAAGATTATTTGGAATGATGATGGGATTATGGTTTTTAGCGGCTGCATTTGGACAATTGTTTGCAGGAAAATTAGGTGCTGAAATTTCAAGATCGAATACGGGAGATACATTGTTGTCAAAGTTGCAATCTTATACAGAAGGTTATTATCAATTGGCTATTTATTCGCTTGTGGCTGGAGTTATTTTAATTGCGATTTCTCCTTTAATTAGAAAATTAATGCAAGAAGTTAAATAATTATATTGTAATTAGTTTTTGCATAAATTTGTGAAAATTTCCCCATTATGAAAAAAATACTACTTATCGCTTTGTTTTTAATTGGTGCCGGCAATATTCAGGCACAGGATTTAAAATGGTATACAGATGTTAGAGAGGCTATTACAGTAAGCAACAAAGAGCAAAAACCAATGTTAATGTTTTTTACAGGAAGTGATTGGTGTGGCTGGTGTATTCGTTTGCAAAATGAAGTCTTGAAGACGGAAGAGTTCAAAAAATGGGCATCTACAAATGTAGTATTGGTAGAATTAGATTATCCAAGAGCTGTTCCTCAAACTCCTGAACTTAAAAATCAGAATAATGAACTACAGCAGGCTTTTGGAATTCAGGGTTTTCCGACTGTTTTTTTTACAAGTGCCGAGTCTAAAGACGGAAAAGTGAATTTTAAAGGACTTGGTAAAACAGGTTATGTTGCCGGTGGACCATCTGCCTGGTTAACGGTTGCAGAAGGAATAGTGCATCCAAAGAAATCATAATAAAAAGTTTAAAAAGATATACAAAGCCTTTCACATTTGTGAAAGGCTTTTTTTTGTTTAGTAGGAAAAGGTTTTCAATGTCTATAGGTGTTTTTACGTATTTTGTATTTTAATATGAATAAAAAAACATATAATGTATTTTTATAGCCAATAAAAATTGGAAAATTAAAATATAATGTTAATTTCGTCGTGCTAATCTAACCAAAACCAATTAATATGACTAAAAAACTACTTATCCTACTGTTTTTTTTAGGTTCATTTATGATGCAAGCGCAAAATTTAGCCTGGCGAACTAATATGACAGATGCCATCGCTATAAGTAATGACCAGAAAAAACCAATGTTGATTTTATTCACTGCCTCAGGTGTACCAGAGAATCTTCAAAATGAAATTTTTAAAACCCCGGATTTTGCTGTTTGGTCACGTGATAACGTGGTTTTAGTAAAACTGGATTTATCAGATATGAATGCATCTGATAGTGATCGTGAACAAAATGTGAAATTAAAGAATGCATTTGGCGTTCAGGAGCTTCCGGAAGTGTGTTTTGCAATGGCATCGGTCAGAAAAAATAAAACCACATTCAGTGCTTTAGGGAAAATTGCCTATAAACCCGGAGGAGCAAAAGCCTGGATTGCAGAATCAAATTCTATTTTGCATCCGGTGGAATAAGAAGAGTACATTCAACTTTTATTTTAATTTTTTTTTTTTAATCCCTTTGTGCTTTGCAGAAAGGGATTTTTTATTGTGAAATTGACTTAAAGAATTTCAATTTTTTACAAGTGTTTTTTTAACATTTATTAAAAAATATATCTAATAATTATTAATTTGATTTTAATGCTAAGAGTTAGTTTATTAATTGGTTAAATAATTCGTTGGATTCTGTTTTTGTACTATTTTAGTTTTATTAACATAACCAAAACCAAATAATATGCCTCAAAAATTACTTATCCTACTATTTTTTTTTAGTTCGTTTTTTGCCAGTGCGCAAAGTATAACCTGGAGAACTGACATTAATGATGCGGTTGCTGCAAGTGCGGAAAAAAGAAAGCCATTATTGATTTTCTTTACGGGTCAGGGAGTAAATCCTCAGCTTCAGAACGAAATTTTTTCTACTCGTGATTTTGAAGAATGGTCTCGTAAGAATGTTATTTTAGTAAAATTGGATCTTTCTGATCTTTCAATTCCGGATCAGACAAAAGAACAGAATTTAAGATTGAAAAATGCTTTTGGAATTGAAGAAATTCCTCAGGTATGTTTTTCAGAAGTAACCGTTAGAAAAGGAAAGACAAATTTTAATAAGCTTGGACTTATATCTTACAGGTCTTCAGGTGTTAAATCCTGGATTTCTGAATCAAATCTGATTTTAAATCCGGAGTAAAAATTACAATTTATAATATCCCTTTTCTGGTGTAGAATGAAAAGGGATATTTTTTTTGAAACAGCTCTTTTTCCAGGATTTTTGAGTCGAATTTGAATTTGATCCGTCAGCAATTATAATTTTTGGAAGATGGTTTTCCAACAATCTGTCCAGATTTATTTTGGGAGTTTGCGTCAGAATCAAAATATCTGGTTTTAAGTTCGGAGGACAAATTCCGCTGCTGTCAATTATTAAAATCTTTGTGTTCTTGAAATAAAGTAAGTTTTTAATTTCTTTAATATTCTTTAGTTTAATTGAATTTCCCACGAGATACGAATTAAGATTTCTATTCCGAGAGTTTTTTTCAATTACAGTGTCTCTGGTATACAAAAGTATTTCGCTTCCCGTGCGTTCAGAAATGAGTGTGTTTTTCTTTTCATTGTAAACAATTAATTCTTTTTCACTTTCCCTTTTCATTTTTGTTAGAATAAAAGAAAACTGTACTGAAATTATAGTACAGAATACAAAAACTATTTTAGTATAACTAGGCTTCTTTAGCCAGATAATTGAAGAAATTATGAAAAGATAAAAGGTAAATAGATAATAAGAGTTAAAGCTTATATCCCGAATAACAAACGATTCCATTGAAGCTACAGCATGTATCATTAGATTTAACAGATAAATGCTTTTTTCAAAAATTGCAGTTATAAATAATGGTGGATTGGTAAAGATGGCAATAATCATTACAATAATTCCGGCAATCATTATGAAGGACAGAACGGGAAGAATTATAATATTGGTTACAAAGAATAATCCCGGAAATTGATGGAAGTAATATAAGCACAAAGGAAGAGTGCCTATTTGTGCGGCAAAAGAAACGGTTAAGGCTTCCCAAACATAATTGATTATTCTATTTTTGGGTTTATAGATATTCTTGAAAATGGGCTGGAGCCACAAAATAAAAAACAGCGCTATATAACTTAATTGAAATCCAACATCAAACAAAAAGTAAGGCTCGAAAAGTAAAATAAGAAGAATTGAAACCAATAAGGTGTGATAGATATTTCCGTTTTGGCGTAAATGATTTCCGATTGCCAGAAAAGAAAACATAACGACAGATCTCAGAACAGATGGAGATAGACCCGAAATAATGGCAAATCCAGCTAAAGAAATAAGAATGGATGAAAGTTTAATAAAGGAGCCTCTCTTGGTGTTTGGAATTGGTTTTAAAATAAAAGTAATAAACAGCATGATAAAACCAACATGCAGGCCAGAAACAGATAAAATATGTGTAGCTCCAGAATATTGATAATCCTGAATAATGTCTTGTGAAATTTCCTGTTGTTGCCCTAGAATTAATGCCAATGCAACATTCATTTCTGATTTACTGAAATTTGATTTTTCGAGATTCGAAATTATTCTGGAATGTAATTTGGCACAATAATACCAAATGTCTTTTTGAACAATCGTACGGACTAAAATATCTTTTTTCTGGCAATAGATTTGCGCATAAATTTGCTTGTTAGCCAAATAAGTGCCGTAATCAAATTGATTCGGATTTTTACTTGATTTGTTGTGCTGTAAAGTAGTTTGAATTTTAATCGTATTTCCAATTATTAAATTGTTTTTACTGCTGTCTTTTTGAACGTTGATTATTATTTTTCCTTTATAATTTTTGTCAGAAATGCTATTTAGATGAGCAATATACCGATCACTGTAATCATTGCTTTTTAGTTTTTCGCGCAGCAATAAAACGATAGATTGTGGTTTCTCAAATGCCGTTTTGCAATGTGTATAATTGTCCTTCTGCAGGTTTTCAGTATGGCTTAAAAGTGTAAATGAACCAAGAGCAAAAGATAAGAAATAAGCAGAAATCCCAAATAAAAGAAACTTTTTCGGGTTCTTAAAGCTCCAGAAATAACTGAAGCAAAATAGAATAGAAAATATTGACAGTGTGTAACTGATCAATGAGATGGAGAAATGCAAATAATACCATGCAATAACTCCTAATATAAATGCAATTGTGATTTTAACTAATGGGAAATCTAATACTTTCATGCACTAAAAGTATTAAAAATTTGTAAGAAAAATAATAAAATCAATTAAATTGTTTAATTGAGGATTCTATTGACTTGCTCAAAAGAATTTTTGTAATATGGTTCTTTAGTAGATGAAATTATTACGCCTTTAGAAGTAGAAGAATGCACAAATTTCACTTCATCAGAATTGACTTCTGTGATTAAACCAACATGATTAATTTGTCTGCTTTTATTGGTTTTAAAGAAAATTAAATCGCCTTTTCTCGCATCATTTAAGGAAATTACTTTTCCAATTTTTGCCTGTTCGTAAGAAGCCCTTGGCAATGATATGTTTTCACTTTGAAAAGTGGTGTAAACTAATCCGGAACAATCAAAACCGCTTTTTGTAGTACCTCCGGCTTTGTAGCGAACGCCAATATTATCTGTTGCTTTTTCTATTAAATTATTAACCAGATTCCTGTTTTCTTTTTTGGATTCGTTTTTGCTCACGGCATTTGAAGTCGATTTACAAGAAGTAAAAGCAACAGTCAAAAGCAGAAAAAGAAGTACTTTTTTCAAAATAGATTATTTAAGCATTTTTTAAATCGGCAACTATGAGTTTTGCAGTGTTTTTGCTTGCACCAACTCCGCCAAGTTTTTGTTCTAATATATCGTAATTTTGTAGCACTTTATTGCGATGACTAGGCTCTAATAATTTTTGAAGTTCTTCTTTGATTCGTTTTTTATTGCAATCTCCCTGAATCAATTCAGTTACGACTTCCTGATCCATAATTAAATTTACCAGAGAAATGTATTTTAAAGTAATAATACGTTTCGCAATTTGGTATGAAATTTCACTTCCCTTATAGCAAACTACTTCAGGTACTTTGAAAAGAGCTGTTTCGAGAGTAGCGGTTCCTGAAGTTACCAAAGCTGCAGTTGAAGAACGCAATAAATCGTAAGTCTTATTAGAAACAAATGCTATATTCTTATTTTTTAAGAACTGCTGATAGAATTCGTATTCCTGACTAGGAGCGCCTGCAATTACAAATTCGTAATCCTGAAAATCATCAACCACGCTAAGCATTACGCTAAGCATTTTGGTAATTTCCTGTTTACGGCTTCCTGGTAAAACGGCGATTATTGGTTTTTCGCCTAAATTGTTTTCTTTTCTAAATAAATTTTCATCAAATGCAGGCTGATTTTGAATAGCATCTATTAAAGGATGTCCAACAAAATCTACAGGAAAATGATGTTTGTCTTCGTAGAAACTTTTTTCAAAAGGAAGAATTACATACATTTTATCGACATCTTGTTTGATGGCTTTGATGCGGTTTTCTTTCCAAGCCCAAATTTGAGGAGAAATATAATAATGCGTTTTGTATCCTAATTCTTTTGCCCATTTCGCAATTCGCATATTAAAACCAGGATAATCAATAAAAATGATGACATCAGGTTTAAATTCTGAAATGTCTTTTTTGCAGATTTTAATATTATTTAAAATGGTTTTTAAATTGAAAACCACTTCAATAAAGCCCATAAAAGCCAAATCACGGTAATGTTTTACAAGAGTTCCGCCGGCTTTTTGCATTAAATCGCCACCCCAAAATCGAATTTCTGCCTGTGGATCTTCGACATATAATGCTTTCATTAAGTTAGAACCGTGTAAATCTCCGGAGGCTTCACCTGCAATTATGTAATACTTCATGTTGGTTTTTTTGAAAATAGTGCTAAAATTGTAACAGAACAAAGATAAGGTTTATAAAACTAATGTAGAAATGGCCAATACAATCACGGCTAAAATTACGCCTCGAGCCATAAATTCTTTATTTCTTTTTAAAAGAATAGCGAAAACGGCAAGATCTAAAAGTGTTCCTAAAGTGATGATTTTTCCAAGATATCCTTTTTGTTTAATGATATGTATTCCAGACGAAAGATCAAATGTTGTGAAAAAAGTAATAAACAAATAACTGCCTAAAAGCGCAGTAAAAATGCCAATTAAAAATCCAATAAGTATTTCTTTAGCCATTTAATTTCCAGGTGTTAAGTTGTTGAATTGTGTGGTGTGCCGTTAAATCAAATTGTACAGGAACTACTGAAATATAGCCATTTGCCAATGCCCATTCATCTGTATCTTCGCCTTGATCTTCATTGACAAATTTTCCGGCAAGCCAGTAATAATCTTTTCCAAAAGGGGTTTGTCTTTTATCAAATTTTTGTGCGTAATAGGCTTTCGCTTGACGACAGACTTTAATGCCTTTAATTTCAGACTCCTTTAGTTTTGGAAAGTTTACGTTTAAAACAACTCCTGGTGGTAATTTATTTTCCAGAGTTTCTAAAGTTATTCTTTTAACAAAGGATTTTATAGGTTCGAAATCGGCATTCCAATCAAAGTCTAAAAGGGAAAAACCAATGGCCTGAATGCCTTCTATTCCAGCCTCGACAGCGGCACTCATGGTTCCGGAATAAATGACATTGATAGAAGAATTGGATCCATGATTAATGCCAGAGACACATAAATCTGGTTTGCGTTTCAGGATTTCGTTTACTGCCAGTTTTACACAATCTACAGGAGTTCCGGAACAGCTGTATTCTGCAATTGCGTCGTCATCTTTAGAAATTTTATCTAGAAATAAAGTGTTATTGATGGTTATGGCATGTCCCATTGCGCTTTGCGGTTTGTCTGGAGCAACAACGATTACTTCTCCAATTGTTTCCATGACGCTGATAAGGGCTCGTATTCCGGGTGCTAAAATACCGTCGTCGTTGGTTACCAATATTAAAGGTTTTTGGATTTTCATTTTGTGGATTTTATGTGTAATTTTAACAATTGTAAGATTTTAAAAACAAATTTAGTGGTGTATTTCCTGAGATAAGTCACAAATATTGTAAAATTTGTCAACTAAGGTAAAGAACTTTTTTGCGAATTAAACATTTTTATATCTTTAACAAAAAATTATCGTGACGTTAGCTCTCGTGGCATAGTTTTTAACGTAACTTAGATAAAAAAATTGATGAATGCTATTATAAAGTTTATGAAAAGAAATTATAAGATACTCATAGCCGTATTGTGCTTATCGCTTACATTATTTGCATTTAAGATGAATGCTGATAGGACAATCGACCCTGATCCGAACAGAGATAAAACACTTTTAGAATTATTAGCATTTGTTATTGAAAAAGGACATTACAGCCCAGCCGAAATAAATGATGAATTCTCAAAAGGTATTTTTAAAGATTATATTGATGCATTAGATCCTTCAAAAAGATTCTTTATGCAGTCTGATATTGATGAGTTTAAGCAGTATGAATTAATGCTTGACGATCAGTTTTTGAATAAGGATATTACTTTTTTCAACCTGACTTATACAAGGTTGATGAAGCGTATGGAAGAAAGTAAAAAACGTTATAAAACGATTTTGGCACAGCCTTTTAATTATAATGTTGATGAAACTTTTAATGCAGATTATGAGAACATTCCGTATGCAAAAAACTTAACAGAGCTTAATGAAAGATGGAGAAAACAAATCAAATTATCTACGCTTTCTTCTTTGGTAACGAAACAAAAAATTGAAGAAGAAAAGAAGAAAAAAGATGCAGCTTACAAAGAAAAATCTTTTGAAACTTTAGAAAAAGAAACTCGTGAAAGTTCATTAAAATCTTTAGATGATAATTTCAGCGTGATTAAAGATTTGAATAGAGAATATTGGTTCTCTGTTTATTTGAACTCTATCATGGCACGTTTTGACCCGCATACAAGTTATTTTGCACCTGAAGAAAAAGACCGTTTTGATGTCAACATCAGTGGTAAATTGGAAGGTATCGGAGCTCGTTTGACGAAGAAAAACGACTTTACTCAAATTGACGAGTTGATTTCTGGAGGTCCAGCATGGAAAGGAAAACAATTAGAAGCTGGAGATTTAATCTTGAAAGTAGCCCAAGGAAATGAAGAGCCTGTTGATGTTGTTGGAATGCGTTTGGATGATGTTGTTAAAAAAATCAAAGGTCATAAAGGAACTGAAGTGAAACTTACTGTGAAAAAAGTGGACGGTTCAATCAAAGTGATTTCAATTATTCGTGATGTTGTTGAGATTGAAGAAACGTATGCTAAATCTAGTATTGTGGAGAAAAACGGTTTAAAATATGGAGTAATTTATCTTCCTAAATTTTACATCGATTTTGAAAATAAAGACGGACGTGATGCTGGAAAAGATATCGCGCTTGAAGTAGAAAGACTGAAAAAAGAAAACATCAACGGAATTGTTTTAGACGTTCGTGATGATGGTGGAGGATCTCTTTCGACAGTAGTTGATATTGCTGGTTTATTTATTGAAGAAGGACCAATTGTTCAGGTTAAATCGGCTGGTAAAAAGAAAGAAGTTTTATACGACAAAGATAAAAAAATCGAATGGGATGGTCCATTGGTTATCATGGTAAACAGTTTTTCTGCTTCGGCATCTGAGATTTTGGCAGCTGCAATTCAGGATTACAAACGTGGTGTAATTATTGGAAGTAAACAAACTTATGGTAAAGGAACTGTACAAAATGTATTAGATTTGAATCAATTTGTTCGTAACGCAAATTACGGAGATCTTGGAGCTTTGAAAATTACAGGGCAAAAATTCTATAGAATTAATGGAGGTTCTACCCAATTAGAAGGTGTTCATAGTGATGTTGTGATGCCAGATCGTTATGCTTACTTGAAAATGGGTGAGAGAGATATTGACAATGCGATGCCTTGGGATAAAATTGATCCGGCTGATTACAGTACGTGGACTTCTAGCGAGAATTTTTCGAGAGCAATTAATAATAGTAAAAACAGAATTGCTCAAAATGCTCAATTCAAATTGATTGATGATAATGCAAAATGGATTGATGTTAAGAATAAAGAGAATACTTATAGCCTGAACATCCAGAGCTTTAAAGCAACTCAGGAGCAGGTTGAAAATGAAGGTAAAAAATACAAACCAATCTTAGATTATAAAAATGATCTGGTTTTCAAATCACTTCCTTATGAAGATGCTGAAACTAAGGCTGATGCTTCTTTAAAAGAAAAAAGAGATGCATGGCACCAAGCTTTAGCGAAAGATATTTATGTTGAAGAAGCTTTAAATGTTTTGGATGATTTACAACCAAAAGGTTTGGTTAAAAATAATAATGTTTCTCCTAAAATGAAAAAGGATAAACTAGTGAAGTCTTAAGTTCTAAAAGAATTTAATTTGTTTAAAAACGCTCTATAAATTTTGAATTTATGGAGCGTTTTTTTGTAAGTTTAGCTTCTAAAATTATAATTATGAAAGGCTGTTTAAGTTTAATTTTTGCGTGTTTTGTATTGCTTTCTTGTAAAAAGGAAATTGTAGAAAAAGAAAGTATAGATACTTCTGAAGTAGTTTCTTTTAAAGGAAATTCAAGTAGTACAGATTCTTTGTACAACATTGCCTATCTTCCTACTTCAACCACAAAACAAATTGTAAAACACCAATATTATACACTTTCATACAATGAGAAGTTTGAGCAGGCAGAATGGGTGGCTTATGAATTGAAAAAAGAGTATTTGAAAAACAACGATTTTAAAAGGCCCTATTTTATTGAAGATCCGAAAGTAACCACAGGTTCTGCAGACTGGAGAAATTATAAAAAATCGGGTTATGATAAAGGACATCTTTGTCCGGCCGGAGATATGGAATTCAGTAAAGATGCTTATACTGATACTTTTTATACTTCGAATATTTCACCTCAGAAAAAAGAATTTAATTCCGGAATCTGGAACAGGCTAGAGCAGAAAACACGTTACTGGGCTGAAAAATACAGTGATATTTATGTGGTGACTGGAGGGATTCCAAAAGATTCAGACAAAAAAATAGGAACAGAAAAAGTTGCTGTTCCTAAATATTTTTATAAAATTGTTTTAGCTAAATCTGATAAAGAGCACAAAGCTATTGCCTTTTTAGTTCCAAATGAAAAAAGCGACAAATCGATTTATGACTTTGTAGTTCCGATTGAGACTTTAGAAAAAATGACTGGAATTGACTTCTTTCCAAATTTGAAAAATTTAAAAAGTAGTAAAGACTTTTAAGTTAAAAATGCTTTTGCTTGCTTTTAAGGTTGAATGTCATAAAACTGATAATTGCCAAAATCCAGACACCTAATCCGCCATATAAAAGTACAATCTCAAAACCATGAGAAAGTGCATTGTGTACAATAATTCCAGACGAATCTAATTGGGCAAGCTCAGGAAAATCCTGATGAAGAGACGAGAAGTTTCCTGCAGCTATTTTTTCTGCAATAGAACGTAATGTCTTTGTGTTGATAGATCCAGCAAAAGCAGTGTTTAAATAAAAAGAAATTCCTTCGACTAATAAAAATCCCATTACAGCAATATTGATCGATAGAGTAATTAATCTGGCGCTCATATCTATTCCCGAAGCAATTCCTGCGCGATTACTAGAAACAGAGCCAGTTGTTGTGTTGGTTACAGGTGTATTGGTTAAACCTAATCCAATTCCGGCTAGTAAAGAACCGGGAAGCATTGTCAGCCAGCTCGCGTGTTCTGCCATTGCGCCAAATCTCATAAAAATAAAACCTAGTCCAATCACAAATAAACCTAAAGGAATAACAATTCCTGAACGATATCGAACCGAAAGATATTCTGCTAAAGGAGGAATCACTAGAGTAGGGAGAGTGTAGGCTAATAAAGAAAGACCAACCGTGACCACATCATATCCTAAATAGCTTTGAAAATAAATAGGTAAATAAATAATAAAAGGCCAAAAGCTGAAATTCATACCAATCGAGCCAAAAATTGCTCCGGAAAAATTCCGTATTTTGAATATTAAAAAGTCAAACATTGGATGCGAAATTCTTTTTTCGATCCATAAAAACAGGATGAAACTTATTATAGTAATAATTATACTGCTCAACGCTATTGGACTTGTAAAACCGAGATCTGGACCTTGTGTAATAAAATAGGTTAATCCAAAAACAGAGACAGATAAAGTAAGCATTCCCCAGATGTCTAATTTTTTAATATCAGGATCTTTAGATTCATCAACATATCCGTAAACAAGAATTACAGCCAAAACAGCTATTGGTACATGTATTAAAAAGACCCATTGCCAGGATAGAAGTGCTACGATTGTACCACCTATAATTGGACCAAATCCCAAGCCAATGCCAAGAATAACTCCCCAAATGCTGAAAGCTTTACTTCGCTCTTTTCCTTCCTGGAATTGATGTGAAAGGGCTGCGACTTGGCAAATTAACATTGCTCCTCCGCTAATTCCTTGAAAAAATCGGCTGATGATTAAAACGGACACATTTTCTGCAATACCACAAACTAAAGAGGAAATGGCAAATAAAATCAAGGTAATAATTAAAATTCGTTTTCGGCCATATCGATCTGCTAGAGTTCCTGTTGCCATTAAAACACTGGTGCAGCCTATGGTATAGATGTTCATAATCCACTGCATGTCTTTTAGATTAGCATTTAGTATTTTTTCAAGCGTAGGAAGTATTACAGGTACACTGGAAATTTCGAGAGAAAACATTAATGTGGCGAGACAAATGGCGGTTAAGACTATTGTGTTTTTTCGGGTGTAAAATTTTTGTTTCATTTTTGAATGTTTTTGTCAAAAATAAACTGAATTAATTCTTTTTATCAGTATAAAAAAAGGGTAAAAAAGTACTTTTGCGATATGAAAAAAGAAAATATGCATCAATCGGTTGAAGTGATTTATGAAAAGGTGGATGAATGTCCGCTGGTAAAATCGCATCTTAGTTTTTTTCAGATGGTTTATGTTATTTCTGGAACAGGATTTCTTCGGATTAACGGAAATGCAATATCCTATCAAAAAGGAAATTTAATGCTTCTAACGCCAAATGACCATTATTCATTTGAAATTACTACAACAACAGAGTTTTTATTGGTAAAGCTTAATAGTGAATATGTAAGAGAGTACAGATCTAAAAGTATTGATCATATGGAGTGTTTGTTATATTATGCAACGCACTTATCAGGTTGTATCTTGAAACGAAAAGAAGATGAGTTTTTGGTTAAATCAATCTCAGATTCATTACTTCATGCTGCAAAAAATAAGGATATTTATGATGAAGATTTAATTACGCATTATGTGAATGCTCTTATCGTAATTGCTGCCAGAAATATTGCCAAAATAAAACCGTCTGGTGTAAAAGAGAATGCCGATAAACGAATTTTGGAAATCATTAACTATATTCAGGCGAATATTTTCTTGCCTCAAAAAATAAAAGTTTCAGTAATTGCATCCGAATTTGATATATCTGATACATATTTGGGAAGTTATTTTAAAAATCATTGTGGAGAAACGATTCAGTCATTTATTTCAAATTATAAAATTCGATTGATCGAACATCGCTTAAGTTTTAGTGATATGAGAATAAATGAAATTGCTGCAGAATTTGGTTTTTCTGATGAAAGTCATCTCAATAAATTTTTCAAAAAACACAACACTATTAGTTTGACAGCATATAGAAGGAGTAAGGTTTTTGAAAATTAATCTGATTTGCAGAAAGTAAAAAAAAGCCGAAGATTTCTTCGGCTTGTCATTTTATATAGAATTAAAAAGCAGTAAGAGCTTTTAATTCAGCAATCGTTTCAATTTGATTTTCGGCTTTAAAAACAAAGCTTCCTGCAACTAAAACATCTGCACCGGCTTCTACTAATTGCTTGGCGTTTTTGCTGGTCACTCCGCCATCAATTTCAATTAGAGTTGAAGCATTTTTGCGTGTAATTAATGCTTTCAGTTTTTTTACTTTGTCGTAAGTATTCTCGATAAATGATTGTCCGCCAAATCCAGGATTCACACTCATAATGCAAACAACATCAATATCGTTTATAACGTCTTCTAAGAGATCAACATTAGTGTGAGGGTTCATTGCTACTCCAGCTTTCATTCCTTCCGCTTTAATAGCCTGAAGTGTTCTGTGTAAGTGCGTGCAGGCTTCGTAGTGAACCGTTAATCCGTTTGCTCCTAAATCGGCGAAAGTTTTGATGTAACGATCTGGATCGACAATCATTAAATGAACATCAATATATTTTTTGGCATGTTTTGAAATGGCTTCTAAAACAGGCATTCCAAAAGAGATATTCGGAACAAAAACTCCATCCATAATATCGATATGAAACCAATCAGCTTGGCTGATATTAATCATTTCTATATCACGCTGTAAATTAGCAAAATCGGCTGCAAGTACAGAAGGAGCAATAAATGTATTTTTCATTGTAGTGTAGTGTGTTGTTTTTTTACAAAGATAAAGTTTAACCGCAAAGTTCGCTAAGATTTGCGCAAAGTTCGCAAGGTTTTTTGTTTAATAAATAACGCAAAGTTCGCAAAGTTTTTTCGCAAAGTTCACGAAGTACGTGTTAGTAAGTAACCAAAAGTTCACAAAGCTTTGAGATCTTCGAATGCTTCTATGAAAAGTTTCATGTTGCTTTTCTTTACAAACTTTGCGTTATCCTTTGCTTCTTTGCGGTAAAAAGCTTTTCAGTAAAAAATAAAAAACTCCGGTAATCAGCCGGAGTTTCAATCATCAATCAAAAAACGAACAGTCAATCAAACTGTTGTTTGCGTTACAAAGGTTTCAATGTTTTCCTGTTTCAAGTTACGAGAAGCAACCTGAAACCTTAAACTTGAAACAAATATTGTTTATCCTAAATAAGTTTTAAGGATTTTACTTCTGGAAGTGTGTTTCAATCTACGGATTGCTTTTTCTTTAATCTGACGAACACGCTCACGAGTTAGGTCGAAAGTTTCTCCAATTTCTTCTAGAGTCATTGGGTGCTGATCGCCAAGACCAAAATACAAACGAACTACATCAGCCTCTCTTGGTGTTAATGTTTCTAAAGAACGCTCGATTTCAGTACGAAGTGATTCGTGAATTAATTCTCTATCCGGATTTGGAGATTCACCAGAACGTAATACGTCATAAAGGTTAGAATCTTCACCTTCAACAAGAGGTGCATCCATAGATAGGTGACGTCCAGAGTTTTTCATAGACTCTTTTACGTCGTTTACAGTCATGTCAAGTTCTTTTGCAATTTCCTCAGCAGAAGGCGGACGCTCGTTAGATTGCTCTAATAAAGCATACATTTTGTTGATTTTATTGATAGAACCAATTTTATTTAATGGTAAACGTACAATACGGGATTGTTCAGCCAAAGCCTGAAGAATCGATTGACGAATCCACCATACAGCGTAAGAAATGAATTTAAAACCACGAGTCTCATCAAAACGTTGAGCCGCTTTAATTAAACCTAAGTTTCCTTCATTAATTAAATCCGGAAGAGTTAATCCTTGATTTTGATATTGTTTAGCCACCGATACTACGAAACGTAGGTTGGCTTTTGTTAGTTTTTCTAAAGCTCTTTGATCACCAGCCTTTATTCTTTGTGCTAATTCTACCTCTTCATCAGCGGTAATTAGGTCAACTTTTCCAATTTCTTGTAGATATTTATCTAACGATGCAGTTTCACGATTAGTTACCTGCTTGGTGATTTTAAGTTGTCTCATGTTGTTGTCTCCCTATTTTTAAAGTGTACAAATGGTTATACGTAAAGAGCATCAAAAAAGTTACAAAAAAGATTATTTTATTTTTTAAAATTTATAAGTTACACCAGACTGAATAGAAAAACTATACGGTTTTGGATCCTTATTGTCCTTAAATGTAGTAAGATAGTATTTAAATATCGGATTGAAATCCAATTGAAATTTTTCTGTTAATTTATAATTGAAACCTAATCCTAAATTAAAAGAGAGATTCATTTTGTTCAGATTTTTAGTTGAGCCAATTCTTTCACTTTTTAAATTATTGGAAGAAAGATATAATTGATTCGCTTCTGAAATCAATGCGCTAACCCCTGTAAAAGCTTCTATTCCATAAGGAGTATCATCTTTTTTTATGGCATAATTAAACTCCAGTGGAATTTCATAATACGATATTTTTTGGACTAATCGAATATCTTCGTCATTGGCCATAACACTATAGATATCATCATTTGTTAAAACCATATTGTCATAATTTATAGTGGACTGATTGTTAATATGATTTGAGATCTTTAAACTGATTTTAGAAATACCTGCTCTAAAACCGTATTTTCCATACATAGACTTAAAGTAAAATCCGTAATGAGAAGTTACAGGATGACTTTTGGAGATCTCATTAAAAGATTCATTAATTGTCGATTTTCCGGACAAAGAACCAAAAACAGCTGGTCCATAAAAAACAGAAACAGAGTATTCAGGTTCATTTTCGTTTGTCTGTTCCGGATATTCTCTTTTGATGTATTCTCTTTTAGGCGTTGTTTTTTTCTCCTGTTTGAGAATGTTAATAGTGTCTTTTTTGACTGTTTCTAAATTTTCCGGACTTTCTTTAGCTGTAATTTTAGGACTATTATTTTTTTTCGGATCTTTGGTTTTTAGAGGTTTGGTTTCTTCTGAAACACTAGGAATACTTTGTTTTTTTTGAGTTGAAACTTTCTTTGTTTTATTTTTTGAAACATTATTTTTTTGCTGCTTTTTTACAGTTTGAGATCTTGCTTTTTTTGAACTTTTATTTGATTTTTCAGCAATGATGTTTGATTTTGCTGCAAGAGAATTTGGTTTTTTTGAAACAAAACTGGACTTTTTAGTAGTGGTAACCGTTTTGTTTTTTCGAATAATCACCTTATACTTCTTTACTACTTCATATTCCTCATATTCGTCGGTTGTAGTAATGAGTTTTGAAGATTGATTTACAAGTTTTTCGGTTCTGCTTTTCCTGATTGTTGTTTTTGTTTCGCTTGAATTTCCAATTGTTTTTTTCGTAGTTATTTTGCCTGATGAAACAGATTCATGAACAGAATCTGCTACTGTTTTATTCTTAGTTAAAGACTCTTTTTGATTATCTGTTTTAGTGACAATACGGTTTTCGTGTTCAGTGTTTAATGATTTGTTTTGATTATTTTTTGATTCAAAAAGAAAAAAGGAACTTACAAGCCCCATTATTACAAACGATGGAATAAGCCAGAACAAAATTCTTCTTTTTCTTTTTTTGTTTAAATCACTTTCGATTGAAGCCCATACATTATGGCCTGGACTTTTATCCAATAGTTCTAAGCTGTCTTTAAATATTTTGCCTATTTCTTTTTTATTTTCCATGGTTTGCCTGATAATTATGGAATGATTTTTTTGAAGTGATTTTTTCTTTTAGAATTAATTTTGCTCTGTGTAAATTAGATTTAGAAGTACTTTCAGATATAGAAAGCATTTCGGCAATTTCCTTATGACTATATCCATCAAGTTCATATAAATTGAAAACCAATCGATATTGATGAGGAAGTTCTTGTATTAATGACAGCAGGAAATCTATAGGGAAATCAAGTTCATTTTCATTAAGTGTAACTTCTTCCGGATTGTCATCTTTTATGGGAGTCAGAAAAAAAGAATTTTTGTATCTGCTGATTGCTTTATTGATTAAAATTCTTTTCATCCAGCCTTCAAAGCTCCCTGTATTTTTAAATTTTTTAATGTTGGTAAATATTTCAATAAAGGTATCATGGAGATTGTCTTCTGCTTCAGACTCATTTTGGCAATATTTTAGACTTATCACAAAAAGACTTTTATAATAGAGATTATAAAGTTCTTCTTGTGATTTTCGGTTTTGCCTGATGCAACCTTTTATGAGCTGGTCTAAATTCAAAAATTCAGTGGTTTATGGTTCTTAAATATATGAAATACAATGTTTTTATTTTTGATATTTAAAAGTATCTTATTGCTCTGGCTTTGATTGTATTTTTTTCAGGCACTTTTGACGTTGTGGTTTTTTCTCCCGTTTTAAAATTAATGGTACGTACTGAATTCTGATCTGTTTCGGTAGAAGTCCAATAGTTGAAATCGGTTAGTTCTCCCAGGTTTTTTAGATAAAGATTTTTATAGATAAGCTCTAATTCATCAACAGAAGGTAAAAACCAGTCATTGTAATAGTTTTGAGTATATTTTGTCGCCTCTTTTGCCAAAACAGTTCCGTTGTTTATGCTATTACAAACGGAAGGATTTAAATAATAATTGATTAGATTATCATGGTAATTTACTATTTGGGCGGTGTTGTAATATCCGCTTCCTAATTCTGTATTTCGTGCAGCAATTATAGACGAATTAGAACATCCCCATTCAGAATCTTTTAAATCTTTTGCAGCAACTTCGATATAACGCCATCCAAAACTATATTCGCCTTTGTCATAAAAAACAATTCCTTTTGAAGGACCAAAATCTCCAATATTATATACTTTTTGAGGAGTTAGCATAATTTCAAGATTAATGTTTTTAGGAAGCGTTTTTATCAAAATATTAGTGCCTTCCATTTCAATTTCCTGATCAAAACTCCAGTATTTTGCAATTTGCGAATCGCCTTCCAGTTTTATATTTAAATGCAGTTTATCGTCAACAAATAAAAAGAACCAGGAACCATTGTATTCTTTATTATTGTAATAGAAAACTAAACTGCTTCCGGGATTTATTGAAAATTTACCACTGAAATAAGTATTGTCATTGGTTTCAGCATATTTTACCCTCCAGAAAAACTTAGTCGGATTTTCAGTCGGAGGCACAACTATATCATTACAATATTGAATAATATCTTCTCTTGTACAGTTTTTAAGAGCTATATTTAATTCAGCATTATTATTTACAGCATATTTTGTGTTGTCTGCCAAAGTTGTGGTAATAGGATAACTGATACTCAACGACTGATCGCCTGAAAGATTTTCTAAGACGGTACTAAACTGAGCATCACTGTTTATACTTTTTATGCCAATTGTATTCAGATTAGCATCGTATAATCGTAAATTTAACGGATAAATAAACTCAACACATGGAGGTTCTTCGGCTTGTTGTGCTGTTTCCTGTACAGTTGTTTTTTGTAACGTCTGATAAAGATCAGAATCTTTTTTAATTGGAGCTCCGGCTTTACCGGAATCGAGCGTAATTTCGTTATGAAGGTTATCTTCAAAAGCGCATCCGGATAATAAAGAAGTAAAAAGCAGAAATATTGGCGCAACAGTTTTTAGTATGTAATTTTTCATCTTGACGACTTTTTAACTTGGTTTCTAATTAATAGTCTTTCAAAGTTGAAAAGGTTGCGTCTAAAATGATAAATATTTAAAAACCCAATTCAGAGGATTGAATTGGGGTTTTTAACAAGCGTGTGCCTCAGGTTGCAATTGCTTGATTAAAATGGGGGCAAAAAATCTTAATCTGAATAATCGTCAGAAGTATCTAAAATGTCGTCAAATATCTTTTTCAGCGATCTAATGTAAATTGGAAATGCAATTGACAATACAATATATTCAATTCTCATTACGGTAATGTCATCCAGAATTTTATATAGAGAAGGAATAATAGCTCCTAATGAAACCAGAACTCCAATCCACGGATTATTTATTGTTTTTTTTACGAGAGCTAAAATTTTCATTTCTGGTTGTCTGGTTAGTTCGATTCTCATCTACTATTACTTTTTTATTTGTTTATTTGTTTTCAGATGTAAAAGTAATTTTGATTTTTTCGGAAGGACTAAAAAATGTCATGAAAGCTCTTTTTTATGTCATGAAATCTTTATAAAATGATCTGCGGAAAGATTTTTCTTTAAATAAAAAAATCTCCTTGTATATAAAGGAGATTTGGTAGTTTGTCAGGATAAAATATTGATCTTTTTTATGAAATCTTTGTAAGTATCACTGAGGTTTATTTTATGATTACCTTTTAAGACAATGAGATTATCAGCCAGAATTATTTCTTCGATTTTATCTGAATTGACAATAGTGTTTCGATGTGTTCTGATGAATTTATTTTTATCTAATAAATCGCTGATTTTAGTTAACGAAATGAGAATGACAAACTTTTCTTTTTCGGTAATAATATTACAGTAGCGTTCTTCGACTTCAATGTAAATAATATCGTTTAGGGATACTTTTTTTAAGGCGTTTTTTTTCTTTATAAATAAAAAATCATTGCTGATTACAGTGTCTTGTTCTTCACTAAAAAATACATTTGTCTGAGCATAAAATTTCTCAACAGCCATTTCTATGGCGTATAAAATCTCAAGCTCATTAAAAGGTTTCATCAGGAAGCTGAAAGGTTTTGTAAGTTTAGCGCGTTCAAATATCTGGCGATCCTGAGAACTTGTCAAAAAAACAAATGGTTTTGAAGCATTCGGAATAATATTGATCGATTCAGCAAAGGTAATTCCGTCTGGTTTTCCGTCTAAGAAAACATCTATAATAATGATGTCGACCGTGTTTTCGTAAAAAAGTTTTAATGCATCAGTAAAGTTTCTGGCCACCCCTGCAACAGTAAAATTGTTTTGAAGCAATACTTTTACCAGAGCGTCACTTTGCTCTGGCGTATCTTCTATAATTAAAACATGAATATTATCCATTGTTTACTGTTTTTGGAAAAGTCAAAATCATTTTTGTTCCTTTGTTAAGATCGCTTTCTATGGCTAATTTACCATCATTTTTCCGAATCATTTGTTTGCATAGTTGTAAACCTAAACCAGTACCAATAATTTCAGAATTATCTTTTTTTGTTAGTAACTCGCTATCCGAAAGTAATGCTTCGATGGTTTCTTTTTTCATTCCAATTCCATTGTCCTGAATTATTAGTTGACAGGAATCAGAATCATTATTTTCGGTATAAAAACTAATTTTTCCGTTTTCATTAGAAAACTTAATCGCATTATCTAATAAATTCCGAAGTACAATTTTTAACGAATCAAGATCTACGAAGATAAAAATATTTTTTGAAACCAAATTTTCAAAAGTAATTTCTTTGTCCAGAAGCAATGGCTTGTAATTATATTCAATTTGTTGCACAATAGAATATAAATGCACCGATTCTTTATGAAAATATAATTGTTTGGTTTGTAACATAGCCCAATGCAATAAATTATCAAGTAAACTGTAAGCACTATTTGCAATACCGCTATTTTGTACAATTAGTTGATTTAATTCCTCATAATTTTTGGTTTCTAATGTGGAAGATAATTTTGCATTACTAGTTTTTAATGCATTTACAGAAGACCTTAAATCATGACTTACAATAGAGAATAATTGATCTTTTGTGGCATTGAGTTCGTCCAGTTTATTTTTTTGAAGCAATATGATTTTGGAGTTTTTAACTTTTTGGGCATACAGATAAACACCTCCGGTTAAAAGTAATAATAAGCCAATTGCAGCAAAAAAGAATCCGTTGCGTTGCGTATTTTTTAGTTTATTTTCAACCTGAAGGACTTTAATTTCTTTTTGTTTTTGAGCGACAGCAAATTTTTTCTCAAAATCAGCAACTGCCCAGACTTTATTTTGATTATTTAATGAATCTTTCCATTGTTCAGATTCTTTTCGATAAGATAAAGCTTCTTTAAAATTGCCCCTGTTTTCTTCTACAACAGCCATGTTTTTAGCAGCTACTCTCTTAGTATCTAGATCTTTAACTTTTTTTGATAATAAATAGGCATCTTTAAAATAAGGAATGGCCTGGGCATCTTTGTATTGCTCATAAT
Organism: Flavobacterium notoginsengisoli; assembly: GCF_042686225.1. Classification (NCBI taxonomy): domain Bacteria; kingdom Pseudomonadati; phylum Bacteroidota; class Flavobacteriia; order Flavobacteriales; family Flavobacteriaceae; genus Flavobacterium; species Flavobacterium notoginsengisoli. Next base: position 53,147 of record NZ_JBHUOT010000014.1, on the reverse strand, counting down.
ATAAAGAAGCAATATTAAAATAAGAATTTATAAGTGGTAATGTATCATTACTACTTTGTAGCATTTCTGAATTTTTTAATAAATAAAATTCTGCTTTATCAAATTGACTTAAATGAAGATAACAGATACCAAGGTTGCCATAAACGCTATTTATATTGCAGTCATTGTTGTCTGTAGAAGGTTCAAGAACTTTTTGAAAATGAAGGATTGCTTTTTTAAATTCCTTTAAATCAATGTAATTACAGGCTAAATAATTATCAATATAATTATAGAAAACGAATTTTTTAGAAATTAATAAAAACTCTTTTTCAGCTTCTTTGAATAATTTTAATTGTCTAAAACTAAGTCCTCTTAATAAGTGACAGTAATCTGTCAGGGCTGTTTTTTTTGAGGAGCTTAATTGTTTCATCGAATAGACTAAAGTCGAATCCCAATTTTTTGTAGAATAAAAATATTGTGCTTTCCTGAAATTATCTTCAGACTTATATTCAAGAGATTTTAGTTTAATTTTAGTTTTTATAATTTCCTCACAATTTTTATTTTGTGAAAAAAGTAAAAACGGAAAAATTAATAGTACTAAAAATATTGAGAAACTGTTTTTAGACATTCAGAGGTTTATTTTTGATATGGAAACCATAAATAAAATATAAGTTTATGTCTTTTTTGATATTTCATTTATGGTTTCAGCTTATTTAAATTTTTATGGAGTTGTGACTTTTGTCTCAGTTCCTCTTGACGTTTCAGGATCAATATCTTTTAAGAAAGACAGAACTTCCGTAATATTACCAACCGTTTTAGAAGTATAATCAACTTCAACATACCAAACATCACAGCTTTCCGGAGTTTCTTCAGAAAAATCGTAATCATAAAACATTTGTAGAGTAGTGCCATCTATTTCAGTAGGTTCCTCAACAGTAGGATTATTTGTGTCTTCAGAGTTAATGTATAAAGTTGCTCTGATTTTTAAGGTAAGCGGACCTCCTTCCGGTGTGTAAAATCTTGCAGAAACTAATGGAGGAACGGGATAAGTAACAGTTTCAGGATGTGTAAAAATGAAATCTTGGGTATTGATTCTTGTGTTTTGTAAAACAGTGTAAGCCATTAACGTTGTTTTTTAGAGTTAAAATTTATCTTAAGGTATACTAAAGGTATTTTTTTTCTTGAAATAAAGCATAAAAATACCTTTAGTTTTTATCTAATTTAACTCTTGTTGAAGTAAAACATGCAAAAAAGGGGTTTCATCTTAAAGAATTAATCTATCCAAAAAGGAGGAACTATGTTAGATGAAAACTTTGTACAGTCACCACAAGCAGGTTTTACTAAAAAATAGGGAGAAAAACCGGAAAAATATATTAATTCGCGACTCCTGATTACAGAACGTAATTGTACAGCGGCGCATGGCGGATCTCCCGTACAGTCGGCAAATTCTTTCATTTCACAATCACTTTCATAATACGGAGGCAGAGGTTCTCTTGGAAATAAATCTTCATAATTAAAGTAGATTCTTTCTGAAGAAACTGCAGAAACTTCAAAGAAACCAATAACTTTTTCTGAAGGATTTTCTACTGATTTTATATTACCGTAGAAAAAACCGGGCTGCTTAGGAGAAAGGATACTTCCTGAAGATGATAAATCTTTTAAAGTTTTGTAATAAGTATGGGCAGCTAAATTTTGAATATATTGTTTTACAAAAATGGTATAACGATGTGAAATGATATAATTTTGATTACTAATAAAACGTACCGGAAAATGTACTCTATCTTCGCTGAGGGCATTAGTACTATTCAAAATTATGCTGTTTGATTTTTTGGTAGAGAAGCAGATTCTGACTTGCTTAGTTCTACGAACAATTGAGATATTTTCCGATGCAGGACTGCCGGGAGTGCCTTCTCTGGGATCTTCCGGAACAGCAGGGACATCAATTACAAAAGCTTCAAATGGACTCCATAATGGTGCAATAACTTTATAGGTTTCGGTATACTCGTATCTGTAATATTTTGAAGAATTGGTTGGATCAAAACTATTTACGTTGATTTGTACACCTCGCTCACCATTAACCGTTTCTACGGTAGCTGTAACATTATCAATTTTGGTTTCAGTAGTTAAAGCCTGTTCATCAGAAGTGTAGTTTTTGCCTGCACTTGTTTTAATTTTTAACTGATATTTTCTTCCCGGCTCAGCTTTAAAAGGAGTTATGGATTCGTAAACCGTATCTTTTTCTGCAAATTGATATTCATTTCCCTTATCGTCTAAAATAAATACATTTGCACCTTTTTCGAGTTTTGGACCAGTTTCTTCAAGCTCGTACACTTGTGAAAGTCTGATGGTCTGGTTTTTAAGTTCGTTTGTTATAGTTCCTTCAACCACAAGAGCACTTTCAAAACCGGTATTCTGAAAGACATATTGTTCTGTGCAGCTGCTAATCGCAAATGCTAAAATTAAGAACAGAGAGATTTTATATATATTCATGGTTCTAAAACTTAAAATTATTAGGTAATATCTTGAATTTAAAACTGTATTAATGTCGCCTGATTTACAGAATGAATTACTAATGTAAATATCAATTGTTTATTTTACACTAATAGTCTTAGAAACATAAACAGGTTGTCCGTTATCAGTAAAGCCTTCCAGTACAACTTCAAAATTTCCTTTAACATCAGAGGTGTAAAATGATAAATTATCTTCTTTTGTATCCAGTTTAATATTTGGTCTCCATAATAATTGATATCTGTAATCCGGGATTCTTTGTAATTTATTGCCTGCTGTATAATCAGGATTATTATAGATCTTTTCCGGATTAGGGCGTTGAATTTCCATTGTTTTTAAATATTTCTTAGCATAGTTTGTAGAAAATTCATTGCCTTTAGTTTCAAAACTAATTAATCCTCCGTATAAATTTGGTCCGTAAACATAAGGCTCCGTTATTAAACTTACTCTGCTTACATTTGCCATATTGTAATCAAAAAGATCACTTGGATCCTGAATCAATAATCCATCAACAAGGACCATTGGCGGACCATAAATCATTAAATCTTTTTGGTTATTTCGAATGTGCAGCTGATATTTACCGTTTTCTCTTCTATAATAAAGTTCAACAATAACTTCTACAATATTTTCTTTTAAAGTAGGAAATCGGGTATAATCATCTAAGACATACGATTTTTCAATAGTGGTAAAAAATGGATTCATAACCGCTTCAGTAACCAAACTGTCTTTCTTGATTTGATAGTAAGCATTTTGAATCTGACTGGCAGTAGATCTTTCTTCGATGTCTTTTCTTAATTCTGGTGATAAATTAAGTTTTGACGTAAATTGCAGTGAAGAAGTGTCAAACTTTGGAAATGCATCTAAATGAATAGTATATTCATTTCGCTTTTCGTCAATTACCTGTAATATTGCATTTGGGAAATTAGGAAACTGATCCAGTAAAAAAGCAAATTTTCCCTGAGCGTTGGTCTTCACAATTTTTAAAACATATTCTTTTCCCGGTAATGATAAAGCTATCGATTTATTGCTCAACTCACCATTGTTGGCAGATGTGATGTAACCTGTAATTAATTCAGATCTGATTTCCGGAATATAATCAAAAGTGTTTGGCGTATTTTTATAGGATTCCGCAGTTTTTTTTGCAAATTCTGAAGAAGTTAACTGTTTTGATGTGGGGATTTGGTCTTTTTTTCGAATCGAAACAGAATAGCTTCCTTTTTCTATTGTTTCGGTTAAAGATTTTAGTTTTAAATTGACTTTTTCTCTTGTATAATAGTTTTCTTTATCAAACACCAAATCAATTCTTTTATCATTTCCGGAGTTAGAATTTATTGTTTGAACCGCTACAGCTGTTTGCTTAGGATTAGAAATTTCAAAAGTGATGTTGTCATTAGGTTCCTGACTTTCAAACGGGTTTATAATAAAAATGTCTATTTCATTTTTTTGAGAATGTACATTGTTTAACATCCATTTTGTATATGCAATAACCTTGTAATTACCTGTTTTTAAGGTTGTAGGGATAAAATAGTCGCCGGTTCCTATTCCGTTATCCAGATAAACTTTGTTTTTCTGAATAGATGTCTTATCACTGTTTACAAGTTCAACATATGCGATTTTACTGATTTGACTTGTTTTGTTGTTTAATGGATTTAAACAATATAACTTGAAAAACAATGTCTCGCCAGTCAAAAATGTAGTGGTATTGGAGTGCAGAAAAATAGTTTCCTGAGTTGAAATATCAGGAATGGTATTTTTATTTTGTGAATTCTGTGCAAAAGTAAGTCCGCTCTTTATGAACAAAAGCATTAAGAGAGTCAATTGCTTAATTCTAAATGAGATAGTACTCTGATTATATATAGAAAAGTTTTTCATGAATTTTAAAGAATTAATCTACCCAAAAAGGAGGAACAATGTTAGAAGAAAATGAAGTACAGTCACCACAAGCTGGTTTTACCATTCCGTATTCATCTTCATAATTGGTTGATACTAATACTAATGATCGTGATCTTATTGCATCGCGTAACTGTGGTCCGCTGCAAGGAGGGAGTCCTGTGCAATCTACAAAATTTCTAATATCGCAATCTGATTCATAATAAGGTGGCAGAGGTTCTCTTGGAAATAAATCAGCATAATTAAAGAAGATTCTATCCGAAGAAACTGCAGAAACTTCAAAGAAACCAATAACTTTTTCTGAAGGATTTTCTACTGATTTTATGTTTCCGTAAAAAAATCCAGGTTGCTTTGGTGATAAAACACTTCCTGAAGAAGATAAATCTTTCAAAGTTTTGTAATAGGTATATGCGGCTAAATTTTGAATATATTGTTTTACAAAAATGGTATAACGATGTGAAATGATATAATTTTGATTACTAATAAAACGGACAGGAAAATGCACGCGATCTTCACTGAGACTATTAGTGTTGTTTAAAATTATATCATTAGATTTTTTGCTGGAATAACAAGTTCTGGTTTCTCTATTTCGGGGTCTTACTAAGATGTTTTCCCCGGCTGGAGAACCTGGAGTGCCTTCAACCGGATTTGCCGGAGTTGCAGGATAACTATCCATTACAGCTTCTCTGGGATCCCACACAGGAGCTACAATTTTATAGGTTTCGGCATATTCATATCGATAATATTTTGAAGTATTACTTGGGTCAAAACTATTTACATTGATTTGCACACCTCGTTCTCCATTTACTGTTTCTACAGTAGCTGTCACGTTATCAATTTTAGTTTCAGTAGTCAAAACCTGTTCATCAGAAGCATAGTTTTTACCTGCACTTGTTTTAATTTTTAATTGATATTTTCTTCCCGGCTCGGCTCTAAAAGGAGTTAAAGATTCATAAACCGTGTCTTTTTCTGTAAATTGATATTCATTTCCCTGATCGTCCAGAATAAACACATTTGCACCCTTTTCCATCCTTGGGCCTGTTTCTTCAAGCTGATAAACCTGGGAAAGTCTTATAATTTGATTTTTAAGTTCGTTTGTTATAGTTCCTTCAACCACAAGAGCGCTTTCAAAATCGGTATTTCGAAAGACATATTGTTCTGTGCAGCTGCTAATCGCAAATGCTAAAATGAAGAACAATGAGATTTTATATATATATTTTTTCACGGTTTTAAAACTTGAAATTATACGTAATACTTGGAATTGGAATTGAGAAAATAGAAGTTTTGTACGCTTTGATTTGTCCCTCTTTTGTTACAAAGAATACCGAATAAGGATTGTTTCTTCCTAATACATTGTAAACTGAAATATTCCAAAAACTATGAGCTAATTTTTTGATTTTATGATTTCCTTCAATATTCAAACCAAGATCCAGTCTAAAATAATCCGGAATTCTAAATTTGTTACGGTCGCTATATACAGTATATTGTTCGTTACCATAATCGTATCTCCCAATTGGATAAGTAATTGGTCTTCCGGTTTGATAAGCAAAGTTACTTGAAACACTATAACGTTTTGTAATTCTGTAGTTTAAAACAGCGCTGAAATCGTGTGGTTTATCAAAATTAGAGGCAAAATATTTTCCGTCATTTACTTTTTCCTGTTGAAACTGACTGTCAAGTTTTATTAAAGATCTTGAATAAGTATAACCAACCCATCCATTTAATTTACCTACTTGTTTTTTAAATAAAACCTCTATACCGTAAGCTTTACCTTCTCCTTGTAAAAGCTCTGTTTCAATGTTGTCGTTAAGTAGTAATTCAGCACCAACTTTATAATCCAGAATGTTTTTAGATCTTTTGTAGTACCCTTCTAAACTAACTTCGACATCGCCATCTTTTAAATTCTTGTAGAAACCTAAAGAAACTTGTTGTGCACTTTCCGGTTTGACGTTCAAATCTGAAAGTTTCCAGATATCGGTTGGAGACTGTGTTGTATTATTGGATAATAAATGAATGTACTGATAGGTTTTGTCATAACTTGCACGTACAGAAAAATCATCTGTAATAAAATACCTTGCGGCAAGTCGTGGTTCAAATCCGCCGTATCTTTTGATTACTTCATTATTGCCAAAAGTTTTTGTTTCAGTTACTGTAGCATCACTTATAGGCAGATTTTCTTCGTAAATTCTCTGAGTAGATTTACCTAAAGCGGCAAAGGTGGAATAACGCAAACCAAAATCCAGAAGGAATTTATCGCTTATTTTAAAATTGTCTCCAATATATGCAGCAGATTCCAAACCTTTCTCGGTTTCAATATCAATTGGAATTAAAGTCGACTGAGGATTTTTTGGATTTAAATATCCTGGATCAACAGCATATAGTTTTGTAGAAAGACCATAACTGAATTTATGTTTTGCATTGAATTGATATGTCATTTTTAGCATTGCCTGCGTCTCATCAATTTTATAGCCAAAATCAAAATTGTTTATTCCTTCAGACTGATAATCGATATTAAACTTGTATTCACTATTAGTAACTATCAGAGAGCCTTTATTTTTTTCATTAAAAGTATGATTCCATTTTAAAGTTGCTAATCTGTTACTGTATTTGTATAACGAATCTGAAGAGACACTAAATTTATCTTTACTATAATAGAGAGTAGATTCAATATCATTATTGGCGTTTATTTTATGATTGTATTTTAGGATAAGATCATAAAAAGAAGCTTGACTATTTTTTAGACTTTCATCATCCAGACTTTTTAAAATATAATCGGAGTAAGTTGCTCTTCCTCCTGCAATCAGACTTGATTTTCCTTTTACAACAGGTGTAGAAAGCATTAAATTACTCGTAACGGGACCAATACCGCCTTCTCCCTGAAATTCATTAACGTTACCGCTTTTAGATGAAATATCAAAAACAGATGATAATCTTCCTCCAAATTCAGCAGGAATACTTCCTTTATAAATGTCTACTTTTTTAGTGGTGTAAGGATTCAAAGCAGTAAAAAAGCCAAAGAAATGTGACGGATTGTATAAAGTAGCATGATCCAGTAAAAATAAATTCTGATCTTCTTTACCACCTCTGACATTAAATCCTGCAGATCCTTCTCCCGCTGTTTTTATCCCGGGCATAGTTAAAGCAACTTTAAGTATATCACGTTCGCCAAGAACCAACGGAACATTTTTAATTCCTTCAGCGTCAATGGTCGTTACTCCCGTTATGGCAGATTTTGCACTTTTACTTTTATTGGTTTTAATAAGTACTTCGTCCAGCTGGTTTATGTTGTCTGTTAAAGAAAAATTTAATGCACCATCATTATAAACCATAATGTTTTTAGTCACCTTATTGTATGAGAAACTTTCTGTTTCAACAACATTTAATCCTCCCGGAACCTGCAGGGTGTAATATCCTTTTTTGTCTGTCGTAGCAGAAAATTCAGAGTTTGGTACTTTTACTATAATATTAGCAAGTGCAGAATTGTTTTTTCCACCTCGTATAACTCCGGATAATGTATAGGTTGGTTTCTTTTTTTGATTTTTAACCTCTTTGCCAATAAGGACAAGATCCCTAATGTTTTTATTAGGATTTCGTGAGTTTGTTTTTTTTATCGAATCATATTGTTGATAAAATATTGGGGTTGTAATTTGTCCATTTTCATCTCTTTCAAGAGGAATTCCGAAATAATCATCAGGTAACTGACTATAAATGATACTGTTATTTGTAACAATAACTTTATTGTCAGAAATATAAAAGTTAAAGCTGGTATTTTGAAAAACATCTTCAAGAACTTCTCCAATTCTGGTGTCTTTATATCGTTTAACGATTGAAGTACTATCATTTTCAAACCATTTTTCGTCAAAGTAAAATTTATAATAAGATACTTTTTCAATGTCCTGAATAGCAGTTTTTATATTGGCATTTTTAAATTCAACTGATATTTTGTCACTGATTACCTGAGAATATATGATTTGTTGAAAGGCTATTAAAAATAGAATAAGAGTAATTTTTTTCATTTAATTAGAACTTTTTTTTAAAAGACCATTGATTTGTTTCGTTAGACTTTCCATGAATTGTGGTTTATTGGAACGTTCTAATTTTTTTTCAGTACTATAAATACCGTTTATTTCCTTTTTATAATTTGGAAAGATTTTCTTAAAATCTTTAGCTGTTTCAACCTTATAGAAATAGCTGTTGTATTTTAAGATATAGCTGATTTTATAAATGAAATTATAATAAATAATGTCTGCTTGCAGGGATTTTACTTTTTCTTTAGAATGTTTGATATAAAGAGAAACATTGTCGCCAACATATGTTTCTTCATATATACCTTTTATCGTGGAAGGAAATTTTATGGACTCTTCTTTAAGATTAACAAATTTTTTGTTTTTGATAAAGAAATAATCAACTTTTTCTGTAATCAGGTTGATTGGTAAATTCTCTGAAGATCCGTTTTGTTTATAGATAACCTGATCCTGTAGAATATCATATTTGAGATTAACACTAGAATAAATCTGATTTTCAAAACTAATATCGCCAAGATTAAACTCGTCAATATAGTATCTGTTTTTACCAGCCAGTGGACGAAAAGGCTCGCTGTGAACGATTCCGTTATTGATGTTTAGATTGTCTTTTCCTACTGCTTCATCGAAGTAATCGTACAATGACGATTTTTCAACAGATTGAGAGTGTAATTGCGATATATTTAATAAGCTTGTGAATATCGCAAGTGAAATGATTTTTTTTTGGTAATTTTTCAAGGGAACGTGATTAGTTGTTTTTGGATTGATTGGTTCCAAAAGTATTAAAAAAATGTTATAAAAATCACGTGTAGGTGTTAAAATGTAATAATTTTTTTATGTTATTAAAATCAAAAATACCAATCTGTTAATTGGATAGCAAAAATGCTAAATAGTGTTTCATGAAAAAAAAAAGATGCGTTTAAAACAATAAATCTACTTGCGAATTTATTTTTTCGAGATAATAATCTATTTTTCTAATGGCTCGATTAAAGAAAACATGCTGTTCTTTAATGCCGGACAGACCTAAAGGAATTGAATTAAGAATTTGTTGTTTGAAAAACTGATGTACATTTTTGCAGCTGTCTTCGTTATCTGTTATAAAATACCCTAAAAGTGTATAAGGAACAAACATGGTTAATTTATCTTCCGTTTCTATAAGCATGTTATTGTTTAATAATATGAGCTCATTATAATAGATAGAAAATTTTTCGTTTGGTTCGTTGCACTTCGTTTTTATCAGTTCAATAATTCTTTTTAGGTCAATGCAAAGAGCATTTGCACTTTTTAGACTTAGAAGACCAGCTTCGTAAAAATAGAGGATTTGTTGCAAACTACTGTTTATAGTGGTATCATTCCATACTTCATTTACGATTGTGTTCTCGTAGATTTTTTTTAATTTTTGCATGTATTCTGTAAAAGATTCGTCAATTACAAAATTTTCAAATGATGTTTTCTTTTGATTGGAATTTAAAAGATTCAGCCATACAAAAGCTTTAAATTTTGATAATATGGTTCCGTCCATAAAATAAAATAGCGGAATGTCTTTTGCAGAATAAAAGAGCTTTGTTTTTTTATTTTTTGTTAATACTTCGATATTTTCTGCAGATGATTTAAAATATTGAAGCATGTCTTTTAAGTTTTCAATTTCAATTGTTTTCTCAACAATTACCTTTCCCTTATTCGAAAATAAATTATCTAATGAAATGTTGAAATGACTAGCCAGTCTAATTGTTTCATCAATAGAAAATTTGCTTTTTCCTGAAATTCTTCGGTAGGAAGCATCGTAGCTAATTTCTAAAACACCGGCAATTTCATCAATCAAAGAAATGGACTGAGGGATTTTCTGTTTTATAGCTTTTAAAAATAATTCTTGTGATTTCATATTTTGCGATATTCACAAATTTATAAAATTTTTTTATTGGTTTTCGCAAATTGATATGTGATAAATGCAATAGGTTTGTCCTGTAATTTTAAAATAATGATTTATGAAAACATCAATTTTAATAATCTTAAGTTTTGTTTTTGGATGTTCTTACGGTCAGAATGCTGTTCTTGTTGAAAATGATTCTGTGGTATTGCATTCTCAAATTTTCAGTCTTTCGCCAATGTCTAAAAATGTAGATAAAGTAAACGGATTGGTTTTTGGAGTAGGGCATGTTGAAAATAAACGTGTTGCAAGTCAGACTATTAATGGTATAAATGCAGAAGTTAACCCTGCGCCGGTTGCAGGAGCATTTATAGCTTTTATGTCATTAGTTTATCTGCCTGAGATTATCAGGAATAATAAAAAATCGGATAGTATAAAAAACACTGAAGATTACTATAGGATTAAGAATATGAATTACGCTCCTCATTTAAAATTAAATGGTTTGAATGTTAGTTCAGGATGCTTTTTTACTACTACCAGCATGAACGGATTAAATATTTCTGCAGGAAATAAATTTAATGATTTTAATGGACTTTCGCTTACTGTTTTAGGAACGATTGCAGATCATCAAAACGGACTTTCGATTGGAATTTATAATGCTAATAATGATTTGACTGGTTCAACGGTTGGAATTTATAATCAATCCTACCAATTAAGCGGATTACATCTGGGAATTTTTAATCAAACCAGAATGAATAAAGGTTTGCAAATAGGAGTTTTGAATAAGTCAAATTCTAAAGGTTTTCAATTAGGTCTTTGGAATATAAATAATAAAAGGTCTATGCCTTTTTTTAATTGGTAAATTATGAGACAATTTTTAATGCTATTGATTTTTATATTTTCAGAATTTGCATTTGCTCAAAATGAATCTCAGAATTTGTCTGATACATATGAGAGGATTTATGTAGAAGCTGGATTTGTGCAGCCACTAGGGAAACTTTCTGAAAAGTTTGATTTATCGCCATCATTTGGTTTTTGGTTTAGAAATAAACTGAGCCAGGATGATTTTGTAGATTTTGGATTCAATTTTTTTGTACCAAAAAAGCCATTAAATGTCAATTTTGAATATCGGGATTCTATTGTACAGTACAAATCAAGCCATTTTGCAATTAATATCGGAACACGTTTTGCAAAAATTATCCCGCTATCGCAACGAAAAACAGATTTTAATTTAGAATGGAATTCCGGAATTGGGCTGGCTTTAAATTTTTATAACGCTCCAAAAGAATTAGAATTTGAAGATGGAGAGCATACAAAAGAAGTTTTAACTACATTTTATTTGTCACAAGGAATTAAGCTAAATTATAGAAATACAGGATTACAATGTCATTATCAATGGTCTCCTTACGGAATATTTAATGATAAAGTAGAAAAAAACTTTGGCTCTCAGACCCTGATGTTTGGGATAGTTTACAGGCAATAAATTAAACTTAAAAACCCCAAATCAAATACATGAATTGGGGTTTTCTATGAATAAACCTTTAGTAAACTAAGATCTGATTACTCTTTTTTCTCCTCACGTGGAGGTCTTGGAACTAGTGCTTTTTTAGACACTTTTTCTTTTTTAGTTTTAGGATCAATTCCGAGGTATTTCACTTGGAAAACGTCTCCCATTTTAACTACGTCAGCAACGTTTTCAGTACGTTCCCAAGCTAGTTCAGATACGTGAAGCAATACCTCGTTTCCTGGTGCAGCAGTATATTCAACTACAGCTCCGAAATCTAGCATTTTGATTACTTTAACTTCGTAAGCTTCTCCCATTTGAGGTTTGAAAGTTAAGGCATCGATTTTAGCCAATACTGTTTTGATACCTTCAGGGTCAGTTCCTAAGATTTCAACAACACCTTGCTCATCAACTTCGTTGATCACAATAGTTGTTCCAGTAGCTTTTTGTAATTCCTGAATTACTTTTCCACCAGGTCCAATTAATGCTCCAATAAAGTTTCCAGGAATAGTTCTGGTAATGATTTTCGGTGCATGAGCTTTTACGTCAGCTCTTGGAGCAGCGATTGTCTCAGTTAATTTTCCTAAGATATGTAAACGTCCATCACGAGCCTGAGCTAAAGCTTGCTCCATAATGTCATAACGTAAACCATCGATCTTGATGTCCATTTGACAAGCAGTAATACCGTCAGCGGTTCCGGTTACTTTAAAGTCCATATCTCCCAAGTGATCTTCATCACCTAAAATATCAGACAATACAGCAAATTTCTCACCGTCAGTAATCAATCCCATAGCAATTCCAGAAACTGGTTTTACCATTTGAACTCCAGCATCCATAAGTGCCATTGTTCCGGCACAAACCGTTGCCATAGAAGAAGAACCGTTAGATTCTAAAACCTCAGAAACAACACGAATTGTATAAGGACAATCAGCAGGAATCATATTTTTTAACGCTCTTTGAGCTAAGTTACCGTGACCAACTTCTCTTCTTGAAGTTCCTCTTAATGGTTTTGCTTCACCAGTTGAGAAAGGAGGGAAGTTATAGTGTAAGTAGAATTTCTCTTCACCTTGTTCAGATGGAGAATCGATTTGGTTTGCCTCTCTGGAAGTTCCTAAAGTTACTGTAGCCAAAGCCTGAGTTTCTCCACGTGTAAATAAAGAGGATCCGTGAACTCTTGGTAAATAATCCGTTTCACACCAGATTGGTCTGATGTCTGTAGTTTTTCTACCATCTAAACGAACGCCTAATTCTAAAACTACATTACGAACAGCTTCTTTGTTTGTTTTGTAGAAATATTTAGAAACTAAATCACCGTCAGCAGCTAATTCTTCTTCTGTAAATAAAGCTTTAACTTCTTCTTTTACTTCAGCAAATGCAGCGCCTCTTTCGTGTTTAGCTGAACCAACTTTTGCAATAGCATAGATTTTATCGTATGCTGCTTCTTTTACTTTTTTGTAAATTTCTTCGTTTTCTCTCTCTCCTTCGTAAGTACGGATTTCTTTTTTACCAAAAGCTTCCTGTAGACGATATTGAGCCTGGATTTGAACTTTGATCGCTTCGTGAGCAAATTTAATAGCTTCGATCATTTCAGCTTCTGAGATTTCTTTCATCTCACCTTCAACCATTGCTACAGAATCCATAGAAGCTCCAATCATCATATCGATGTCAGATTTTTCTAATTCTTCTCTGCTTGGGTTGATCACTAATTTTCCATCGATACGTGCAACACGAACTTCAGAAATCAAGTTGTAAAATGGAATATCTGAAACTGCTAATGCTGCAGAAGCAGCTAAACCAGCTAAAGCATCTGGCATAACAGTTTCGTCATGAGACATTAACTGAATCATAACTTGTGTTTCAGCATGGTAATCGTCTGGGAAAAGCGGACGCAATACACGGTCAACTAATCTCATTGTCAATACTTCGCTGTCGCTTGGACGTGCTTCTCTTTTAAAGAAACCTCCAGGGAAACGACCTGCTGCTGCGAATTTTTCGCGGTAATCTACCGTTAACGGTAAAAAATCAACGCCTGGGTTTGATGTGCGAGCTGAAACTGCTGTTGCAAGAATCATAGTGTCGCCCATTCTAACTACTACAGAACCGTCAGCTTGTTTAGCTAAACGTCCTGTCTCGATTGTGATGCTTCTGCCATCACCTAAATCGATCTTTTCTACAAATAATTGTGGAATCATAAATTTTTTCCTTTTGATTATACAATGGGTTTTAGTTGTGTTGTAGTTGTTGTTGTGTGTAGTTGTTGTTGTCTAAAACCCAATGAAAAACCAAACTTTTTTTCTTGTAATAGTATGCGTGTAATGTAAAAACAAAAAGAGGCACTTTCGCACCTCTTTTCTATATTGATTATTTTCTGATATTCAATACTTTGATAATCTCACGATATCTGTTGATCTCTTTCTTTTTCAAGTAATCAAGTAAAGCTCTTCTTTTACCTACTAATAGTACAAGAGAACGCTCAGTGTTGTAATCGTGACGATTTTTTTTCAAGTGTTCAGTTAAGTGAGAAATTCTGTAAGTGAACAATGCGATTTGACCTTCTGCGCTTCCAGTGTTTGTTGCACCACCGTGTTGTGCGAAGATTTCTTCTTTCTTTTCTTTAGTTAAATACATTCCAATATTATTTAATGATTTTTATGTATGTCATACAACTCTTGTAAGACGGGTGCAAAATTAGATTAAAAAAACAAAAGAATCAAACAAAAATAAAAGAATCTTAAAATAGAGCTCTATAAAATTTAATTTTAATGATTTGAAGGTGGTTTTTTAATTAAGATTTTTAATTTTATTTTGCCATTATCGTTATTGGTAATTTATAAAGAGCTCTCACCGGAATACCTCTGTTCTTCCCGGGATTCCATTTTTTTGCTTCTTTAATCAATTGTATTGCATTTTCATCGATACCGTAACCAACGCCTTTTATTACTTTTGGTTCGACCAGATTTCCTTCTTCATCTACTATAAAGGTCATGTATATTTTTCCGGAAACTTTTCTGGCTTCAAAAGGAATGCGCATTGACTTTCCAATATAACTGTAGAATGAATTTATTCCATTCTGAGGACTTGGCTGAAGGTATTTTGTACCGTAGGAATGTTTTATATTTAGAGAATCTGTGGTAATGCCGGAAACCAATTTCCCATTTTTATACATTTCAATGAAACTTGATTTTCTCCTAAAATCACTTCCTTTCCATGTTCCTTCCGGTTCGCCGTCTTTTATTTGTCCGGCTTCTTCACTGTTTTTGCTTTTATAGGAGTAATATCCATTTCCATCTGTTATAATTTGTTCTTTTTCAGGATTCCAAAAGTTATTTAGTTTGCCCTCAATACTGCCTTTTTCATCTTCTGGATAGTAAACCTCAGATTTTATGTTTCCATTTTCGTACCAGTTAAATTCTTTTCCTGATTTCTTTGAATTGACATAGTTGACAGTGTATTTTTTATTTCCATTTTCATAGTAAGAGACAGCTTGCCCCTCAATTTTTATAATATCTCTGTCTGTGGTAGTAGCAATAAATTTTATCTTTCCTGATTTGTAATAGTCTTTATAGATATAAGACTTTTTATCTGAATAGTATTCTTCAATAAGTCTGGTGTATTTATAATTTTCCTGAGTAGCCGGAACCCACATAGAATCTAAATAAATTAACTTATTAGCAGTTACAGCATTTTGAGAAAAAGCTTGTATAGAAATTAAAATAAAAAATAAAAGACGTAAAATTTGTTTCATATAGGTTTTGGAAATAAAATTAAGCCAAAGTAATATTTTTAATACAAATGAACAAAGTTTAGAAATTAACAAATTAAGAAATTTCGACAAGTAGTTTTATTTTAATTTCGAAACTTTCTTGCCTGTCTGTTTTTCGTTTAAAGAAGAGTAGAAAGTTTTTACATTGTTTGCATCGATACTAATTCCCGAAATTAAAATGCCTTTGGCATAATTGTCTGTAAACGAAATATTTTTAGATGAATCATTTCCTTGCCATATTCCTTCTTTTAAGCCGTTTTTTATTTCTCCTTTTTGAGTTACAGGTCCATCGGTTTCTTCATATTCTCCATTTCCGTCGGTTACAGTTTGCATTTTGTTTTCATTCCAGCAGTTAAGGATCAGAGTTTGTGATTTTTTTGCTTTAGGATCCCATAAATTCTGCTTTTCAGACTTTTTGTTTTGGTTTTGGTACCAATTAATTTCTTTACCTGCTTTATGATCATCAGAATACTCTACAACCGATTCTTTTGCTCCGTTTTTGTAATAACAGATGAATTCTCCTTCTCTTTTCAAAATATCTCTGTCGAGAGTTGCCCCGGTCATTTTCTTTCTTCCGTTTTTGTAAAAATCAGTAACAACGTACCTCGCACTTTTTTGGGAATAATTGGTGATTACTCTTGTGTAGCTGTAGTCTGGAGAAGTGGTTTCACGATTTAACGAGTCAAGAAAAATTTTTTTCGAGACCATGTTAATTTGTGCTGATAGACCAGTTGAAAATATAACAAAGAGTATTATTAAAATGCTTTTTTTCATTCTGGTCTATTTTTTATACTAAAAATAGGGCTTCTAGAATAATTTAGCAACTTCCTGATTTACGAATTCCAAAAATCTTTCGTCAGCTTCTGTAAACGGATCAATAACATGGCTGTCAATATCAATCTGGCCAATATTTACTCCATTAACAAAAAGTGGTACTACGATTTCAGATTTAACCGTCAGACTACAAGCAATATAATTATCCTGTGCCTTAACGTCCGGAACTACAAAATTAGCATTGCTTTCTGCAACCTGACCGCAGATTCCTTTTCCAAAAGGAATAACAGTATGATCTGTTTCTGCACCCACATAAGGTCCCAGGTGTAAAGTTTTAGTGTCATGATTGGCAAAATAGAAACCAACCCAGTTGTAATAATCTATGTTTTCATTTAGCAGTTGACAAACCGCTAATAGTTTTTCGTCTCTATTTGGTTTATTATCAGTAATAATACTGCTTATCTTTGGTTGTAATTCCTGAAATGTCATGATGTAAAATTTTATACAAAAGTATTTAAAGCTAAACTCAAAAAATGCATAAATTTGAAAAAAAAATCTCTTGAAAAAATATTTAGTCCAATTTAAACCGTTTTTGATTTTTGTAGGGATCTTTTTCTTGACCTATATTGTTCTTACGGTACTTTATAAATTCTATCTAAATAGTTTTGGAGCAAATGATCTTGATGATATAACTTTAATCGTAGGCAGAAACACAGAACAGTTGTTGAAGCTTTTTAATTATGATGTAATCATACAGAAAAGCGCTCAGTATCCATGGATGAATGTTTTGCTGAATGGCATGAAAATCGCACTTATTGTTGAAGGATGTAATGCAATAAGTGTAATGATCCTTTTTGTTTCTTTTGTTACGGCATTTTCAGGAAAACTGAAGCAAACATTCTTATTTATAGTTTTCGGGATTGTATCTATTTATATTTTGAATGTAATTAGAATTGCTTTACTGACAGTTCTTTTACTTTGTTTTCCATCCCAAAATCACTTACTGCATGGTGTTGTGTTTCCGTTAATTATTTATGGATATGTTTTTATTTTGTGGATTTTCTGGATCAATAGATTTTCAAAATATGCTGGATAATTTAAAAGAAAATAAACTGCAGATTTTTATTGCTGTAATTGTGATAATGTGTTTCGCTCTAATTAGGAGTTTTGAAACACAATTATTTTATGATCCTTTTCTGAATTACTTTGAGGATGACTTTACAAATCTGCCTTTTCCTGAATTTGATACTCTAAAGCTTTTTTTGGGACTTCTTTTCAGGTATTTTCTGAATTCCGGTTTGTCTCTTTTATTGATTTATGTATTATTTCAGGATCGGGATATTTTTAAATTCAGTTTGTTTGTCTATACCTTTTTTCTGGTATTGCTTTTAGCAATGTTTTTCGTAATAGTGCAATTTTTCCAGGATGCGGGCTGGCTTCTTTTTTATGTACGTCGATTTATCATTCAGCCTATTTTAGTGCTGTTGTTTATTCCTGGCTTTTACTATCAGCTTCAAAAATCAAAAAAATAACATTTATTTTGGTTTTTTTATCGATAGTTTTTGAATAGTTTTGCAGTATGAATTTAAAAAAGTGTACAGGACTGTTTTTAGCGTTCCTATTATTGGTTTCCAATATTGGGTTTGCTCTTGATGTACACTATTGCGGAGGAAAAATAGCTTCGATTTCTTTAAATACAACTTCAAAACCAGTAATCGAAAAGAAATGCTGTGGTTCTAAAGAAAAAAAGAACTCTTGTTGTAAAGACAAACACGTTCAGATTGAGAAAAAGTCTGATAACGCAACGCTTAAATTCTTCTTCTTTCAATTTGATTTTCCTGCGGTTCTGCAAGATTACAAACCTTTAGCTTTTTTAGAACTTCCAAGTTTTAAAAAGAGAGAAGTCCTTTCGTATTACGCTGATGCTAATGCACCTCCCTTATTCAAATTATACCATCAGTATATTTTCTATTCCTGATTTTAATGTTTTTAAGATAAAATGCAAGTCTTATTAGGCTTCGCGTTTACATTTTGATTGTTTTTTGTTTTCGAACAAAGATCAAAAATGTAATTCTATTTAACATTAAAATCATTTTTATGCAAAAAAATATAATGCTTTTTATGGCGTTTTTGCTTTCTGTTGCTGCTTTTTCACAAGAAGATTTAGAGGAAGTAAAAATCAATAAAAAACAAAAGGGAATTAAAAAATCCTTCACCGTAACAGCCAATACATCTGTAATTACCAGTAAAGAACTGCTTAAAGCCGCTTGTTGTAATCTGGCTGAAAGTTTTGAAACCAATCCATCAATCGATGTTAATTTTTCTGATGCCTTAACAGGAACCAAACAAATTAAAATGCTTGGTTTAACAAGTCCGTACTTAATGATTACAGAGGAGAATATACCTTCTGTTCGCGGGGCGTCTCAGGCTTACGGTTTGTCATTTACTCCCGGAACCTGGATCGAAAGTGTTCAGATTACCAAAGGAGCGGGAAGTGTTATCAACGGTTACGAAAGCATTTCGGGTCAGATCAATACAGAACTTTTAAAACCATTAAGTGATATTCCTTTCTTTTTGAATGCTTACGGTTCAACCGATTCCAGATTTGAATTAAATACCCATTTCAATAAAAAACTTTCTGATAAATGGGCAACAAGTTTATTTGTACACGGAAACACGCGTGTGGCAAAGAACGACATGAATAATGATGGATTTTTGGATAATCCGTTAGGAAAACAGATCAATGTTTTAAATCGTTACCAATATTATAATCCAGAAAGCGGTTTAGTCAGTTTTATTAATTTCAGATATATGAATGATAAAAAACAGACCGGAGAATTGGATTTTGATAAAGACCGTGACCGTGGTACAACAAATTTCTGGGGTTCAGAAATCAATACAGAACGTTTTGATGTTTCAACCAAAATTGGTTATGTGTTCAAAGATATGCCGTATCAAAGTATTGGTTTTCAAAATGCCTTTAACAGTCATAAACAAGATTCTTACTTTGGTTTAAATCAATACGATATCAAACAAAACAGTTTTTATTCTAATTTGATTTTCAATTCGATCATTAGTAATACAATGCACAAGTTTACAACGGGTTTGAACTTTACATACGATCAATATCAGGAATTTGTAAATGTTGCAGATTACAGCAGAATTGACAATTCGGTTGGAGCATTCTTCGAATATACTTATGATAACACAGATAATTTCAGTTTGATTTTAGGAGGAAGGGTAGACAACCATAACCGTTTAGGTTTCTTTGTAACTCCAAGATTGCACATGAGATACAATCCATGGAAAAATGGTGTGATTCGTTTTTCTGCAGGAAGAGGAAAACGAACAGCCAATATTTTTGCTGAAAACCAACAGCTTTTTGCTAGTTCAAGAACGTTTTCAATTTTAGATTCTAGCGGAAAAGTGTATGGTTTGAATCCAGAAATTGCTTGGAATTACGGGGTAAGTTTTTCTCAGAAATTCAAGATTTTTGGTAAAAATGCCGATGCTGGTTTTGACTTTTACAGAACCGATTTTCAAAATCAGGCGGTTGTAGATGTAATGCAGAGTCCGCAGCAAGTTTTGTTTTATGATTTAAAAGGAAGCTCTTTTGCAAACAGTTTTCAGGTAGAATTTAATTACGAGTTGATTCACAATTTGAATTTGAGAACAGCTTATAAATATTACGATATTCAAACCGATTATTTGAGAGGTTCTTTCCAGCGTCCGTTGCAGGCAAAACATCGTTTCTTAGGAAATCTGGAATACGAAACAACTTTAAATGATGACAAACAATGGAGATTTGATTTTACATATAACTGGTCAGGTAAACAGCAGTTGCCTTATACGGCTTCAAATCCTGCAGAAGATCAATTCCCTGATTTTTCGCCTGCTTATGCCGTTATGAATGCACAAGTAACCCGTGTTTTTTCTTCTGTTTTTGAAGTATATGTAGGAGGAGAAAATATTGGAAATTACAGACAGGAAAAAGCAATTTTAGGAGCAGAAAACCCTTTTGGACCTAATTTTGATGCATCTGTAGCATACGCGCCAATTTTTGGGCAAATGTATTATGCGGGTCTAAGGTTTAAGATTAAATAAACAATAACAATTTCAAAAATCAATTTTAATAACAATAAATAATAATTAAGATGAACAAATTAGTTTTAATAGTAATGATAGCTCTTTTCGGATTTTCGGCGCAGGCGCAAACTAAAAAGAACAAAAACTTAAAATACACCACAGAAGTAAACGGAAACTGTGAGCAATGTAAAAAACGAATTGAAAAAGCGGCTTTTGGTGTTCCTGGTGTAAAAACAGCCAGCTGGGATATTAGTTCTCATCAGCTTTCGGTTATTTTAAACGAAGAAAAAGCCTCTCCTTTGGATTTAAATAAGGCAGTTGCAAAAGCAGGTCATGATACTAAAGAGGTCAAAGCAACAGATGCAGATTATGAGAATCTTCATAGCTGTTGTAAGTATGTGAGAGAATAATTATAGCTTTGGGCCCAAACATTAGTTTGGGCTTTTTTTAATAGTTAATTTATGTTTAAAATACCGCATTTTATTGCGGTTAAGGTAAATTATTGTTACTTTCACAAACTTATAAAAATAACCAAATTCGATTTATGAATAATTTTGATTGGACTCAGTTAATAAACCCTGAATTTTATATTACTTTAAGTGTTGGAGGTTTTCAGATTGGGTTGTTTATTGTGCTGTTTATAGTCTTTGCTGAAACAGGACTTTTTGCAGGTTTCTTTTTACCTGGAGATAGTTTGCTTTTTTTAGCTGGTATTTACAGCCGTGATTTAATTGAAAATGTTGCATTTATTCCGAATGATTTTATAAACGTATTTTTACTTTCAACAGCAGTTGCGGTTATGGGAGTTTTAGGAAATATGACAGGATATTGGTTTGGTGCTAAAAGCGGTTATTATTTGTTTAAAAAAGAAGACAGTTTTTGGTTTAAGAAAAAATACCTGCTTCAATCAAAAGATTTCTTCGAAAAGTATGGTGGAAAAGCAATCATTTACGCTAGATTTCTTCCCATTTTTAGAACATTCGCTCCAATAGTTGCAGGAATTGTTTCGATGGATAAAAAGAAGTTTATGTTTTATAATATCTTAAGTTCTTTCCTTTGGTCATTCATTTTGATCTTTGCAGGACATTATTTGTATGGCATATTTTTAAAACAAGGAATAGATTTGAAAAAACATATCGAATATATCATTATAATCATCATAATAATATCAACGTTTCCAGTCTTAGTAAAGCTTTTAAAAAAGAGACCGAACGAACAGATTTAATTAAAGAATAAAAAAATCCGAAGCTTTTTGCTTCGGATTTTTTTTATGTTGATATCAGGGTTTTAGTATTTTGCATAACCTGTGGTTTCAACTGTAGTAAAATAACTTATGCATTCTCTGTTTAAGATTAAAAACGTTAGAGATGTTAAGTCGATAAAAAAAAATAATCTTTTCTGGGCTTAAGTCCTGTTTAGAATTTTTAAGAATTGAATGTTTTTAAATTACCATTCATTTACTTTATTGGCATCCATTTTAAGGAAAATAAACAACAATATCGTAAATCCCCAAAGTCCGGAACCTCCGTACGAAAAGAAGGGCAGAGGAACTCCAATTGTTGGAAAAATTCCAATTACCATGGCGATGTTTACAAAGAAATGTATAAAGAGAATTCCTGCGACACAATAGCCATAGACCCGGCTGAATTTTGTTTTCTGTCTTTCGGCTAAATAAATAACTCGAAGAAGTAATGTCACAAAAAGAGCAATTACAGTCAAAGAGCCTGCAAATCCCCATTCTTCGCCAACGGTTGTAAAAATATAATCGGTATGCTGTTCCGGAACGAATCCTCCTTTAGTTTGTGTTCCTTCTAAGAAACCTTTTCCGATCCATCCGCCAGATCCGATTGCAATTTCAGATTGATTAGTATTGTATCCAATACCTTTCATGTCGACTGTTTTCCCTAACAAAATATTGAAACGATCCCTGTGGTGTTGTTTAAAAACGTTATCAAACACATAATCAACAGAAAATACAAAACCGGACATTAAAGCCAATAAGATTGCGCTTAGTAATAAGTTTCGATCAACAACTCTTCCTTTGAAGTGTATAATAGCCAAAACGATGAAAGCGATTCCAATCACTACATACGGTTCTAATACTAATGTAAGGACGAAAAGCACAATGGTTATAAAAGCCGTCCATACGTACCAGGAAGGTAATCCCTCTCTGTATAAAACTAAAATAAAGACACTGTAAATTAATGCGCTTCCAGGATCCGGCTGTGGTAAAATAAGCATTACAGGTAATAACATAATAGCTAAAGCCTGAATCTGTCTATTGGTTTCCTTTAAATTAATCTGTGTGTCGCTTAAGTATTTGGCTAAGGCTAATGATGTAGCCGCTTTAGCAAACTCTGAAGGTTGTAAAGTAAAGCTCCCGATAGCGTACCAGCATCGCTGTCCGGCAATTGTTTTTCCAAAGAGGAATAGACCTGCCAGAGATAGTAATGAAACTCCAAAGATAATACTGGCGTATTTTTCGTAAAATTTACCATCAACAAAAAGTACAACAAATATCAAAGGAATTGTACAGCCAATAAAAATAAGCTGTTTTTGGTAAGTTCCATCTGTTGATAATAGGGAAGACGAATAGATATTCAGCCAACCTAAAACTACCAGCGCAATGTAGATAAAGACACTTATCCAGTCAATATTATTTTTTACACTTTGATTTTTCATTTGAAATACTTTCTCTTAGTTTTTCTTAGTAGTGTCTACTGCTGTTTTCTTAACTTCTGTTTTTGGTGTCGTTGTAACAGGTGCTTTTGGTTTTATGATTTTTGCTTGTAAAACAGAATCTTTTGGTACTGATTCGATTTTGCTAGCCTCATTCATTCCTCCTAATTTTGCATATTCAGCAGCTAAGCTTTTGTTTAATACCCTTGTTTCTAAGTCAGTCCTTGTGATTTTGTTTCTTAGGTATTTTTCAATCATTAAACTTGCAATCGGACCCGCAACTGTTGCTCCAAAACCTCCATTCTCAATCATAACGGCAATCGCAATTTTTGGATTGTCTTTTGGTGCGAAAGCCACAAAAATAGAGTGGTCTTTAAGCTTTTCTCTTTTACCGTTTATTTTGGCATAATTCTCAGCAGTCCCTGTTTTTCCGCAAATGTCAATTCCTTCTACTCTAAGGGCATAAGCCGTACCTTTGTTATATACATCAAACAATCCACTGATTACCGGAGGGAAATATTTTTGATCAATGGTTGTTACATGTTTAGTAGTGAACTTTTCATCAATCTTTTCTCCTTCAATCTTTTTAATGATATGAGGGGTGTAATAATACCCTTGATTAGCAACTGTTGCCATCATATTGGCTAACTGGATAGGTGTCATCAAAACCTCTCCCTGACCAATTGCATTAGATACAATGGTTGAGCTTCTCCACCCTCCGTTAGGATAAATTCTTTTATAGGTTTTTGAAGTCGGGATATTTCCTCTTTTTCCTGTAGGTAAGTCGTAACCCATAAATTGTCCTAACCCAAAACTTTTTACGTGGTCACTCCAAACGTCAACAGCCTGGCCTGGATCTTTGTATTTGTTGATGGTGAGCATGTAAGCTTGTCCAAAATAAGTGTTGCAGGAATTGTAGATTCCATTATGCAATTGATGAGGACCAAAGCCGTGGCATTTCATAAATCTTCCACCTCCATAGCTAAAACCATGATGACACATAAAAGTGGTCTGTTCATTTATGACTCCCTCCTGTAGAGCAACCAATCCGGTTAAAATCTTAAAAGGAGAACCTGGAGGATATTCAGCAAGAAGTCCTCTGTCGTATAATGGTTTAGCAATAGAATCGTGATATAATAATGTATAGTTTTTAGATCGCTGACGGCCAACTAAAATTCCAGGATCATAAGAAGGAGCAGTAACAAGTGCTAAGATTTCCCCGGATTTAGGTTCAATAGCTACAATACCGCCTCTTTTATTGATCATTAATTCTTCGCCATATTTTTGGAGCGCCGCATCAATCGTTAGATTAATATCTTCTCCAGCAACGGCAATAGTATCGTATTTTCCTTCTTTATAAGGCCCGATTTCTCGATTGTATTTATCTTTTTGAATGTATTTTACACCTTTTATACCGCGTAAGATATCTTCGTAGCTTTGTTCTACACCTTGCATTCCATGTAAATCTCCACTATTATAATAAGGATTCTTAGCTAGAAATTTTTCGTTAACTTGTGTAATAAAACCAAAAATATTGGCGCCATAATCTACTTCATAGTCACGCAAAGATCTTTTCTGAAAATAAAAACCTTCATATTTCCTGATTTTTTCCTGAAAAGCAGCAAATTCATTTTTATTTAATTGTGATAAAAAAACAGAAGGAAGTCTTGGACTGTAGACTGTTGCCTTTGCAATGCGTTTATGATAGTCTTCCTGAGTAATATTCAGTAGGGCACAGAATTCGGCAATATTTAAATCTTTTTTAACCTCTCTTGGGATAACCATGATGTCATAAGAAGCCTGATTGGCTACGAGAAGTTTTCCATTTCTATCGTAGATATAGCCTCTTTCAGGGTAGTCGTAGACTTTTTTTATCGCATTATTTTCTGATTTCAGTTTAAAGGAATCGTCAACAATCTGCAAATAAAAGATCCTGATCACTAGCAAAGATGCTGCAATAATAATTATAGTGGGCAGCAGAACTTTTCTCATCGTTTATTGGGCTTAATAAGATAAATTATTATTATGGAGGTGATTATGGTGAAAATAGAGCTAAATAAGGTTCGGAGTAGAATGTCCCAGATGAATTTGAATTGAAATGCTTCAAGTACAAATAATACAATATGGTGCATTAGAACCGAAACCAGTATAAATGAAAATCGCTCTGGTGTTAAAGATTCGTTTAGTTTGATGGTTTGATATTCGTAACTGAGTCCAAAAGAGAACTTAAAAATATAAGGTCTGTAGTAAGCCAGAATTACGCATGCTGTTGCGTGTATTCCACCGGAATTACAAAACATATCCATCATTAACCCAAGTAAAAAGCTAGAGATTATCAAACCTGCTTTGTTGCTGTTTACGGGATATAAAATAATATATAAGATATATGGAAAAGGACTTATGTATCCCAGGAAATTCATATTGTTGAAAATAACAATCTGAACTGCCAGCAGCATAATAAATCGAAAAATATTTACCAACAAAGCGCTATTCATCTTTTTCTTTGCTTTTGTTTTCTAAATTAATAAGTTCTTCTCTTCCTTTACTTTTAATGATATAAACGTGTCCTAGATTAGTCATGTCATTGAATAACTTCACTTTTATAACATAAAAACTTGTGCCTTCTTTTTTATAGACAATATCAACTGTTCCAATATTAATTCCTTCAGGAAAAATTACAGATTGTCCGCCGGTAACAATAGTGTCTCCTTTTCTAATAGAGGCTAATCTTGGAACATCTTCAAGCTGTACATATCCAGTGCTTTTTCCGTTCCAGGTTAAGGAACCAAAATGATTTGATTTTTTTATTTTCGCATTAATATGCGATTTCATATTTAAAATACTAACCACAGTTGAGTAGTTTGGCGAAGTATTATCGATAACGCCTACAATTCCCAGACTATTGATAACTCCCATATCTTGTTTGACTCCATCTTTACTTCCGGAGTTTAAAGTGATATAGTTCTCGTGGGTGTTGTATGAATTATGAATTACTTTAGATACAATTATATCTGAAGGTTTTACGCCTTTGATACTGTCAGGTGTAGGTGGTTTTGTAGTGTCTTCTTTGTTGAATAAAAGACTTTTTAATCTTGCGTTCTCAAGTACAAGTTCGTCGTTTTCTGCTCTTAGATTCAAATATTCATTTACACGATTGATTCTTTCGTAAACACCGCCGCTTAAAAAATTAGCTGAACTTATTACTCTGCTTCTATGAAAGGAATGAGACTGAATTGTGAGTCCTAACGATATACCTAAAAGCAGCAAAAACAGTAACCGATTACTGTTTCTTATAATGAAATTAAATATTTGCTGCATTTCTTGTCTGGTTATTTTGTTTCAGGATATGCTTTAAGGTTTCAGATTTTACGAGGGTTAAATATTAAAAATTTAACCCTCATAAAAGTAAATTGATTGTTATTTTGGATCTTATTTAATTAAGATACTTTTAAATTTTGCAATGTTTTTAAGCGCCATTCCAGTACCGCGAACAACAGCTCTTAATGGATCTTCAGCTATGTAAACTGGTAAATCTGTTTTTTGAGAGATACGTTTGTCAAGACCTCTTAACATAGATCCACCACCAGCTAAATAGATACCAGTGTTGTAAATATCGGCAGCTAATTCAGGAGGAGTTTGTGATAATGTTTCCATTACAGCATCCTCGATACGCTGGATAGATTTGTCTAATGCTTTTGCAATCTCACGGTAAGAAACATCTACTTGTTTTGGTTTCCCAGTAAGCAAATCTCTACCTTGAACTGACATATCTTCTGGCGGTCCGTCTAAATCTTCGATAGCCGCTCCAATTTGAATTTTGATTTTCTCAGCAGTACTTTCTCCAACAAATAAGTTGTGCTGTGTACGCATGTAATACACGATATCATTTGTGAAAACGTCACCTGCAATTTTTACAGATTTGTCACATACAATTCCACCCAAAGCGATTACAGCAATTTCAGTTGTACCACCTCCGATATCTACAATCATGTTACCTTTTGGTTGCATGATATCAATACCAATACCAATTGCAGCTGCCATTGGTTCGTGAATCAAATAAACTTCTTTTCCGTTTACACGTTCACAAGATTCTTTTACAGCACGCATTTCAACCTCTGTAATTCCAGACGGAATACAAACTACCATTCTCAATGCAGGTGTAAACATTCTCTTTTTTAATGCAGGAATACTTTTAATGAACATATTGATCATTTTTTCCGAAGCATCAAAATCGGCAATTACACCGTCTTTCAAAGGCCTTATGGTCTTAATGTTTTCATGCGTTTTACCTTGCATCATGTTGGCTTCTTTACCAACAGCGATGATTTTGCCTGAAACTCTGTCGCGTGCTACGATAGAGGGGCTGTCAATAACAACTTTATCATTGTGAATGATCAAAGTGTTTGCGGTACCAAGGTCTATTGCAATATCCTCGGTCATGAAATCAAAAAATCCCATAAGTTTTTTAGGGGTTTAAAATGTTATAAATTATTTTGAACAAAGTTAAACAAATTAATGTTTAAAATGACGAGTTCCTGTAAATACCATTGCAAGATTATTTTCGTTGCAATAATTTATGCTTAATTCGTCTTTTATCGAACCTCCTGGCTGAATTACAGCAGTTATTCCTGCTTTTTTGGCTAATTCTACACAGTCCGGAAATGGGAAAAATGCATCACTTGCCATTGAAGCTCCGTTTAGATCAAATCCAAAAGCTTTTGCTTTGTCAACAGCTTGAATTAAAGCGTCAACTCTTGAAGTCTGACCTGTACCTGATGATATCAATGTTCCGTTTTTAGCAAATACAATGGTGTTTGATTTTGTATTCTTGCAGATTTTAGAAGCAAAGATCAAAT
The DNA here is from genome assembly GCF_042686225.1 of Flavobacterium notoginsengisoli. Classification (NCBI taxonomy): domain Bacteria; kingdom Pseudomonadati; phylum Bacteroidota; class Flavobacteriia; order Flavobacteriales; family Flavobacteriaceae; genus Flavobacterium; species Flavobacterium notoginsengisoli. The sequence continues at coordinate 25,219 of NZ_JBHUOT010000014.1, read as the reverse complement.
CTTCGATCTCCTGAGCAGTAGGTTCTGTAATGGTAACGGTTTTTAAATGCTCTTTATTATCCGTAATATTATTTCTGTCCTGAATTAACAAACCATTAAGACAAGTTCTTACTTGACGAGAAGGTAATTCAACTTCATTTTGAACTAATATAATTCTGTTTTTCTTTTCTTGTAAAACGGTAACTGCTTCATCATCATAAGCTGGAGCAATAACTACTTCGCAGAATAGTTTGTTGATTTCCTGTGCAGTTTCTAAATCAATTTTAGTATTAGAAATTAACACTCCTCCAAAAGCAGAAGTAGGATCACAAGCTAAAGCCGCCAAATAAGCTTCGCTGATTGTTTTTCTTGAAGCCAATCCGCACGCATTGTTGTGTTTTAAAATGGCGAATGTAGGTCCGTCCGTTTTAAATTCAGCAATTAAGTTAACTGCAGCATCAACATCTAGTAAGTTGTTGTATGATAATTCTTTTCCGTGATGTTTGTTGAACATCGCGTCAAAATCTCCGAAGAAGAATCCTTTTTGGTGAGGGTTTTCACCATATCTTAAAACCTGACCGTTTGCAATGCTTTCTTTGTAAATAGTCTCGTCTGTATTGAAATAATTAAAAATAGCTCCATCATAGTGAGAGGAAACGTGGAATGCTTTAGTTGCAAACAATCTTCTGTTTTCAAGAGTTGTTGTTCCATCTTGCTCTGTAATCAAATCTAAAAGCAGACTGTACTCGTTAACCGAAGCAACAATTACAGTGTCTTTGAAATTTTTAGCACCAGCACGAATTAATGAAATACCTCCGATATCAATTTTTTCAATAATATCTTGTTCACTTGCTCCAGAAGCAACTGTTTTTTCAAAAGGATATAAATCAACAATTACCAAATCAATTTGAGGAATGTCAAATTCCTTCATTTGCTGAACATCACTTTCGTTGTCCTGACGATTTAAAATTCCACCAAAAATTTTCGGGTGTAATGTTTTAACTCTTCCTCCAAGAATTTCAGGAAAAGATGTGATATCTTCAACAGGAACTACCGGAATACCAAGGTTTTTGATGAAATCTTCAGTTCCTCCAGTTGAATAAAGTGTTACATTTTGTTCGTGTAGTTTTCTAACAATTGGTTCTAATCCATCTTTAGAAAAAACAGAAATTAATGCCGATTGTATTTTTTTTGTTGTGCTCATTGTGTAGTTATGATTTTGAGACTGCAAAAGTAGTTTTTTTATATATTATATTAAAGAAAATTAGTGTAACAAAATGCTAAAAAAATCTACTGATGAGTAAGTTAACTTTTATTAGGTTTTTGATTTTTAATTATTGAATTTTACTTTATTGAAAAATACTAAAATATGATCGTTTATTTAAGATTATTAAAAGAAAGTCTCAGCTTTGCTATCAATGCTTTGCGAAATAATAAATTGCGTACATTATTGTCGCTCTTAGGTGTTACAATCGGTATTTTTTCAATTATTGCTGTTTTGGCCGCTGTTGATTCTTTAGACAAAAAAATCTCTAAAGATCTGAGCAGTTTAGATAAAAATACAATTTATTTAATGAGATTCAGTTTTGGGCCTTCAGAAATTCCACAATGGAAAAGAGAACAGTTTCCAAATGTAAAATACGATGAATATATTAACTTAAAAAATTCTCTTAATAATACAGATCAGGTGGGGTATCAGCTTTGGGTTAATAAGGAAACTTTAAAATACGATTCTAAAACGGTATCGGATGTCAGAATTAATCCTTCGTCATTTGAAATGGGAGATATTGATGGTTTAAGTTTTGAAGAAGGGCGTTTTTATAATGAATCTGAATCAAATTCAGGAACAGCTGTAATTGTTCTGGGATATGAAATCGCCCAAGGTCTTTTTGGAGATCTTGATCCGATTGGTAAAAATATTCGTTTGTATGGACAGCGTTTTACTGTAATTGGTGTAATTGAAAAACAAGGAGCCGGTTTTTTTGGAGACAGCAACGATACTTCAGTTTATATTCCAGCCAATTTTTTACGAAGAATGTACGGCGATAGTGATGCAATGACTCCTATGATTATTTTGAAACCTCAAAAAGGGGTTGACATGGAAGCTTATAAAGCTGAAGTTTCACAAAAGTTACGTGCCATTCGTGGCATGAAAGCAGGTGAAATGGATAATTTCTTTATTAATGTACTTTCCGGATTTACTGATTTTATTGATGGAATTTTAGGTCAAATGAATTTTGTAGGCTGGGTCATTAGTGGATTTTCTCTTTTGGTTGGTGGTTTTGGAATTGCAAATATTATGTTTGTTTCGGTTAAAGAAAGAACCAATCTTATTGGAATTCAGAAATCTCTAGGCGCAAAAAATAAATTTATCTTATTCCAATTTTTGTTTGAAGCTGTAATTTTATCAGTTATCGGAGGAATCATCGGTTTGTTGATGGTTTGGGGAATTGCTTTTGGTTTGACAAAATTACTGGATTTTGAATTTGTATTAAGCTTAGGAAATATTCTTTTAGGAACTGGTTTAGCCGCTTTGATTGGTTTGGTTTCGGGAATTCTTCCTGCTATTTCTGCTGCAAATCTTGATCCTGTTGAGGCAATTCGAACAGGGATGTAGGTTTTTTGAGATGCTACGATTCTGAGGTGCTAAGATGCTAAGTTTTTAGTGGTAAAGTTGTAAAGTTTTTTAGATTCTAAGGTACTGAGTTTTTATAACAAGATCTAATCTTTAGTTTTAGATAATAAATTCCGCAGGAATAAAATATTGGTAGCAACTTAGTTTTATGTATTGAGTTAAAATTGATATTGTATATTAAGAGAATTCCGTAGGAATAAAGATCTTGTAGCAACGGATTTCAATCCGTTGAGAAATGAAACCGTACGATGGTAAGTTCCGTAGGAACGATACATATTATTTATTGCTTGGAAGTTTAATCTTCGTCTTATCCCATTTTATAGAATCTGGATAATAGTAGATATGTTTGTTTTGGTTGTTTTTGTATTTCAAAACAGTATCTTCTTCTTGAGTTGTTCTTCTTATATGATACGTTTGTATAATGTTGCTTTTTAAAAAATCCAAGAAGTAAGGATTTTTAATTGTATCGGTTTGTGAACCTATTATCAAAATATGTCTCTTTTTCTCTTTTGATAAAATATTTTCTGATAGAAAATCGTTTAGACATTTTTTCGGAATTTTGACAATGTCTTTTGGTTGTAAATTAAGAAAATGTGGAAGTGTGTCTTTTTCACTACCGTAGCTGCATAAGATTTGAATATATTCTTTTTGATAAAAATATAAATTTCCTTTTTTGTCAATTATTAATTGGCTTTCTCCATAGAAAAATCCTTTTGTTGATGGAGGAGCTACTATTAATGAATCGTAATATTTTTCAAGTTCTTTGTCTTCATAGGAGATGATGTAAGGTTTGTTCTTATTAACAGCTTTTTCCTCTTTTTTAGCACAATTCAAAAGAAATAAACAAACCATAAAATAAATAAAAACTCTCGCCATACAAATAAGATTTGAATTAAAGATATAAAAAAATCCCAAGAAGCAAATTTCCTGGGATTTTATGTTTTAAAATAGTCTTAAGAACTATTTTCTGATATCATTATTTTGAATCAAATCGATGTATAAGTTGATCTTATCTTTCAATTCTTTTCTAGGCGTGATAAAGTCTAAGAAACCGTGCTCCAATAAGAACTCGGCAGTTTGGAAACCTTCTGGCAAATCTTTTCCTGTAGTGTCACGAACAACACGAGGACCAGCGAAACCAATCAAAGCGCCAGGCTCAGAGATGTTGATGTCTCCTAGCATAGCGTAAGATGCAGTTGTTCCTCCAGTTGTTGGATCTGTACAAAGAGAGATATAAGGTAATTTAGCTTCAGCTAATTGAGCCAGTTTTACAGATGTTTTTGCTAATTGCATTAAAGAATAAGCAGCTTCCATCATACGGGCTCCACCAGATTTAGAAATCATTACAAAAGGAAGTTTGTTTTTGATAGCGTGATCAATACCTCTTGCGATTTTTTCACCTACAACTGCTCCCATAGATCCACCAATAAAAGCGAAATCCATACAGCAGATTACAAGTTCTCTTCCTTTAGATTTTCCTACTCCTGTACGTACAGCGTCTTTAAGATGAGTTTTTTCCATTACATCTTTCAATCTTTCTGCATATTTCTTTGTATCCACAAAGTGCAGAGGATCTTTTGATGTCATGTTTTTGTCTAACTCAACAAATTCATTGTTGTCGAATAAAATTTCAAAATAGGTTGCGCTTCCAATTCGAACGTGAAAATCATCTTCAGGGCTAACGAATAAATTTCTCGCTAATTCATCAGCATCAATAATTTTTCCAGTAGGAGATTTGTACCACAATCCTTTCGGAACGTCCATCTTGTCTTCTGTCGCGGTCGTAATCCCTTTTTCTTGTCTTTTAAACCAAGCCATTTGTTCTAGTGTTCAGTGTTCAGTAATCAATTTTTAGTGTTCAGTTCTTAGCGTTAAGTAAAACTGAACACTAAAAACTGAACACTGAATACTATAAAGTATTTACGTTATTTAAATCAGCAAAAGCTTGTTCAAGTCTTGCGTTGAATGTTACTTCGCTTTCACGAACCCATCTTCTTGGATCGTAATATTTTTTGTTTGGAGCATCCGGACCTTCTGGGTTTCCAATTTGAGATTTCAAATAGTCAAGGTTTTTAACCATATAATCGCGGATTCCTTCAGTATATGCAAATTGTAAATCTGTATCGATGTTCATTTTGATAACTCCGTAGCTAATTCCTTCTCTGATTTCTTCAAGTGTAGAACCTGAACCTCCGTGGAAAACGAAATCAACTGGATTGTGTCCTGTGTTGAATTTGTTTTGTACGAAATCCTGAGAATTTTTTAAGATTTTTGGAGTTAATTTTACGTTTCCTGGTTTGTAAACACCATGAACGTTTCCAAAAGCAGCAGCAATTGTAAATTTAGGACTTACTTTAGATAATTCTTCGTAAGCGTAAGCTACTTCTTCTGGCTGAGTGTATAATTTTGAGCTGTCAACATCAGAGTTATCAACACCATCTTCTTCACCACCTGTAATACCAAGCTCGATTTCTAATGTCATGCCCATTTTGCTCATTCTGGCTAAATATTCTTTGCAGATCTCGATATTTTCTTCGATTGGCTCCTCAGACAAATCGATCATGTGAGAACTGAATAATGGTTTTCCTGTTTCTGCGAAATGTTTTTCAGAAGCATCTAATAAACCATCAATCCAAGGTAATAATTTTTTTGCACAGTGGTCAGTATGTAAAATTACAGTTGCACCGTAAGCTTCTGCTAAAGTGTGAATGTGTTTAGCTCCTGCGATTCCTCCCGCGATTGCTGCTTTTTCACCTGCATTTGATAATCCTTTTCCAGCGTTGAATTGAGCTCCTCCGTTAGAAAATTGAATGATAACTGGCGCGTTTAGTTTTGCTGCAGTTTCAAGAACACCATTAATTGTGCTTGATCCAGTAACGTTTACTGCCGGAAGAGCAAAACCCTTCTCTTTAGCATAATTAAAGATCTCTTGAACTTGATCTCCTGTAGCTACTCCTGGTTTAATGTTGTGTGCCATTGTAATTTTTTTTATAGTTGTTTTTAGTTTTTAGGTTGCAAAAATAAGAATTAATTAGCATTAGAACGGATAATTTATCCCAAAATTTAAAACCGAGTGCCCAAAATTGTATTCTTTAAACCATCGTTCGCCCTTCTCATGTGCCGGATTATAAGTCTTAAAGCCTAAATCTAAACGAATAACGAAAAAGCTTAAATCGTATCGTAAACCAAATCCTGTCCCTAAAGCAATTTCTTCTAAATCGTTTAAGTTGTCAAATTTTGCTTTTGGATCTACAACATTATCGAGTACATTCCAGATATTTCCGGCATCTGCAAAGAGAGCTCCTTTAACATCTCCAAAAACTTTGAAACGATATTCGATACTCGCGGCTATTTTCATATTGGCCTCGTTAAAGTCATTTACGGCGTTGGTACTTCCCGGTCCTAAAGCATAAGGCTGCCAGGCACGATTGTCGTTTGAACCTCCGCCATAATAACTTCGTGAAAAAGGAATGTAATTAGAATTTCCAAAAGGAATAGCAATTCCAAAGAAACTTCTAACAGCCAAAACTTTTTCTTTTCCAAAATCCCAGTGTTTGATATAATCAAACTCTGTTTTTATATATTCGGAATATTCCAAATTGAATATCTCATAATTTCCTCTGTTGTTTTTAGGAAGATTACCGATGCTGGAAATAGCGGTTAGCAATGTTCCAGCGGATTCGATTTTAGTTCTAAATTGATAGAAATTATTGTCGGCGAGATCTTTTTTAGTTGTTTTTGTAAAAGAAAAACTGGTTGCTAAAATAAAGTCGTTTTCGGTCAAACGAACTCTTCTTTCTTCAATGCTTGCTACTTCTTGGTATTGCGGATTTCCCGGCAACAAAGCAGTTTGGTTTGTTAAAACGTCATTAGTAAAACCAGTTGTTCCTGTAGGTATAGTTAGGTTTTTGTTAGCTTGTTCTTCTGGAGTTGTTCCCCAGTTTAGAGCTTTTTCATTATAATCTTTACCAATGTTATTTAAATCATTATAAGATGAAGTATAAACTCTAAAATAATTGTCTGGATTTAAATTGCGAACAAACTGCGCATTTAATAATTCAAATTTTGCTGTATTGTGACGTTTTGGTGTCCAGTTGTAAGCAATACCTCCTGTGAAATTTTCTTTATCCAAACCAATATTTCGCTGTTTCGAAAAGCCTGAAGTTATAGAAGTGTACGGAATCATGCTTTTTGGGATAATTTTTTCAGTTCCAAAAGGAAACAAAATCCTTGGAAAGTTTAATTTCATATCCAGACCATATTCGGAAACATTAAAGAAATTATTGTTAGGATTGGCCATATCTCTGGAAGAACCAATATTTAAACGGGCGGAGATTTCTAAAGTTTCAGCACGATTAAATACATTTCGAATGGTTTCTGAAATACTGGCTCCAATTCCAAAATCCTGAATGTTAGAATGTGTTACGTCAAAAGTAGCTCCAAAACTGTACTTTTTTCTTGGAGTTAAATATACGTTTGCAATAAGAGATTGGGCTGTAGAATCTCTTTTGTCAACTTCATATTGGATAGATGGATAGTTAAAAATCTTCAGATTATTCAAATAACGAGAAGAAAGAGTGGTTCTGAAATCGGCAAAAGTACTTCCTTTGGTAATAAAAATAGCATCTGTAATAGCACGCGGTTTGTACTTTAGTGTTTTGTAGCTGTATAGGTTGAAGTTATTATACGTTGTACTGTCAGTTGGTTTTTTCTTTGCATTTGCTGCTGAATAATCTGTATAGATATTAACGTCGCTGATAGTGTATAACTTGAAAGGTTCAGTTCTGCTGGAGTCTCTTCCCTGGATAATATTGTTGCTAATATTCAGCATTACATTGGCTTTGTTTTTTTTGCCAATTGTATCAATATCAAATGTCACATAAGTAGGTTGAAAATAATAAGCACCATGATTTCTGAAATAAGTTGTAATACGGTTTTTCTCTTCCTCAAAATCAGTAGTTTTGTATTGATTTCCTGATTTTAATAAAGAAGGTTCATTGTTGGTTTTGTATAATGAATCTAATGCAGGGGTTGTTATATTTGTATTGATGGTGTCCAATTTATAAGCGGGCCCTGTTGTGATGTTATAATTAATTGCAGCTCTTTTTTTACCAACAGTGTCAATTGTATAACCTGTTTCGACATTAAAAAAGCCATTGTTGAAATAATAATATTTTAAACGCAGTAATGATTTTTTTGTTTTTGCAGTGTCGATGATTACAGGTGGTTCACCGGTATTTTTTAAAAACTCGTGAATTCCTTTGTAATAAAAAGATTGTCCAAGACGGTCTACCTGTTTTGCAGAATATATTTTAGACATACGCTCATACTTACCTGGATTATTTTTGAATTTTGCCTGATAAGTTGAATCTGGATTTAAATTGGCTAAATTGTATAAATTTAATCGAAGTTTATAACCTAATAATTTTCCATTCGGTTTCTGATACATCTGATTGGAAGCAACTTCGTCATTAGTAGATTTTCCGTTAACCAGAATGTTGTTTTTTACAAGAAGGTTTTTTCCATCGGGAACTCTTTTTACAGCATTACAAGCGCAAATTAATATTGCAATTAGAAGAAATGCTATTATTTTTGTGGAATTATTTTTCAAGTGTTTTTAAATATTTAATTCAAAAGTACATTATTTTATGGTTAGTAAAAACCAAATAAAACTTATCTCAGGTTTACATCAAAAAAAGCAGCGTTTTGCAAATCAATTATTTTTTGCTGAAGGAGTAAAAGTAATTCAAGAATTGCTGCAATCCAATTTTGAATTAGAACATTTATACACCACACTAAACGATTTCGAAACGGTTCAGGTTTCCAAACGAACTCTTATTAATGAACAAGAACTAAAAAAAATAAGTGCGTTATCAACTCCAAATTCTTGCTTGGCAGTTTTTAAAATGCCAGCAGAAAAGACCATAGTCGATTCCGGTTTAATCGTGGCTTTAGACGATATCAGAGATCCTGGAAATTTAGGAACTATTTTGCGCCTTTGTGATTGGTTTGGTATCAAGCAAATAATTTGTTCCAAAGAAACAGTGGATATTTACAACCCAAAAGTAGTACAAGCAACAATGGGGTCAATTACCAGGGTAAATGTAAATTATATTGACTTAAAAGCTTTTCTTAACCAAACTAAAATGCCTGTTTTTGGAACATTTATGGACGGAGAAAATATTTATCAATCAAAATTACCAAAAGAAGGCATCATAATTATGGGTAATGAAGCCAATGGTATTTCAGAAGAGATTGAGAAAATAGTAACGTCTCGTCTTTCAATTCCAAGATTTGGAGAGCTTCAAAAAACCGAAAGTTTAAATGTAGCTACTGCAACAGCAATTATTCTTAGTGAATTTAAACGAAATAGTTAAGATTTTGTTTTAATGAAAAGTGAAATTTATTAGAATCGCTCTGGATTTCATTGAATCAATATTATCTGTATAAGGGCTAACAGGGTGTTCTGCCGTTACATTATCAGGAATAATTTCATTGGTAATACCAAACATTCCTCTTACAGAAGGTGAAAAGATAAAATATTCGGTAAAAATATCGATTCCAAATCCAACTTCATAAGCAGCTGTCCATTGCTTTACTCTAAATTTTTGCTGCCAGTTATCGTCCTGAGATTTTGAGTTGCTTGACAGGTTTAGAGTGGTTGACATACCACCAACTAAATAAGGACGGATATTCCCTGTTCTTAAAGCAGAAAATTTTAATAGCAAAGGAAAGTGAATATAAGTACTGTTCACTTCTCTTAAATAATCTTTTTCTAAAGTTCCTACACCGGGAAAATATAAATCACGTTTTGTGTAATACAATCCAGGTTCAAAACGCAGGTTTATATATTCCTGTAATCTTAAATCGGCTACAACACCCACATTAAATCCAGTAGTTTTTTTTACCTGAATATCTTGTTGTACAGGTGTTTTGTAATCGAATTTAAAATCAAAACTGTTAAACCCTAAATAATAACCAAAGTAGACGCGCTGTTTCTGCCAGTTTTCAAGGTTAATAATAGGGTCTTTGCTAAACATGTTTTTAGCAAATTGCGAGTACCCTTTTGTTGTTAAGACTAATAAAATTAAGATTACAGCTTTTTTCATACTATTTTTTAGATGCAGAATAAATCGTTGCGACACCAAAAGTTTGTGGCATTGCCACAACATCTATAAACCCAGTTTTTTTCAAAATATTGTTTAAGGCTTCTCCATACGGAAAAGCAGCAGCAGATTCAGATAAATAGCCATATGCATCATTATCTTTTGAAAATAATTTTCCAATAAGAGGCAATATGTTTTTGCTGTAAAAATTATAACCTTGTTTATAAGGGAATTTATCCGGAACAGAAGTTTCTAAGATAACAAAAACACCATTTGGCTTAAGTACTCTTAAAATTTCTGAAAAACCTTTTTCTAAATTTTCAAAGTTTCTAACGCCAAAACCAACAGTGATAGCATCAAAATAATTGTCCTCAAAAGGCATGTTTTCAGAATCACCTAAGACTAATTCAATAATATTAGAGAGGTTTTTTTCCTGAACTTTCTTTTTTCCAACTTCCAACATTCCGGCAGAAATATCTAAGCCAATAATCTTTTCTGCATTAGTTTGAGCTAATAAGATTGCTAAATCACCTGTTCCTGTTGCAATATCTAAAACAACCTTAGGTTTTTTGTCTGATACTATTTTTAATACTTTTTTGCGCCACTTGATATCGATACCGAATGAAATGACACGATTTAAATTGTCGTAATTCCCAGAAATGGTGTCAAACATTTGGGTTACCTGCTCTTTTTTACCTAATGAAGAGTCTTTATACGGAGTTACTTTTTCAGACATTTTTTTAATTTGGACAAATATAAACAATCTAGTTTAACTGTAATTGAGTTTTGATTTCTAAAATAAATGTTTTGGGTGATTTATTTTGTAGTTAGACTCATTATGTTTAGCATCCCTAAATTTAGGGATATTAATAAAATCCCTAAATCACGGTATTGTATAATCGCCCTAATATAGACAACTTTGCTAAAGTAAAAATGATTAAAGTTTAATGATTGGTATTAGCACAAAGACTTAAACAAATGATTGCTTTTTTTGCGCTTGCAATTTCATTTGTTCTTGAAAAAGTTTTGTAAGTATTATTCTTGGGGGGAAATACTAATTAGATAGTGCAAAATACGTTCTTAGGATTAAATTTGTTTTTGGAAATTTTAATTTTCTGCCTTTAATATCTTAGTGGTATTTGTTGTTAAAGGCGTTTTTGAGATTTAGGTCTCAAATAACATAAAATGTTATTCAGTTATTACCAATGTTTCTAACATTAGTGATTTTTAAACAAAAACTTTTTCTTGAGAGAGTCGGGTTAAAAACCAATTATTTAAAAACATCCTCCTTAAAAGAGGATGTTTTTTATTTATTTTCTAATGTAAGTTTCGTAAGTATAGTCATAAAGATGTTTTTCGTCTTTATAGTTTTCTTCAGATTCTACTAAAAGCCATTCACTTTTATTGATTTTAGGAAAGAAAGTATCTGCTTCAAAAGTGTGGTGAACTTTCGTTAATTCTATTATATCTGTAAACGGAAGTGCGAGATTGTAAATTTCGCCACCACCAATAATGTAACTATCATCATTTTCCGGACAGGCAGCAATTGCTTTTTCAATACTGTCAACAACAATACATCCTTCCGGTTGATAATTTTCCTGACGTGTAATTATAACATGTACTCTGTTTGGTAATGGTTTAGGAAAGCTCTCAAAAGTTTTTCTTCCCATTATAATATGATGACCGGTAGTAAGCGATTTAAATCTTTTGAAATCATTTGGAAGATGCCACACTAATTCGTTGTTTTTTCCAAGCTCATTATTTTCGGCTGCAGCCGCTATCATTATAATCATGGTATGCTTAACTAAATTTTATTTTCATTTTCTTCATTGATAGAAGATTCAAGCTGACTGATTCTTTTTTGTTGTAAAGCAACTAATCGGTCAATTTGTTCTCTTTCCCATTTTTTATTCATAAAACGGTCGGTAATGTACACTTTTATAAAATGAAGAATAAAAAGAAACAACCAGATTGTAATACCCCAGATACACCAATTTTGAGTTGTACCTTCTCCGAAACCAAAAAATCTATTGGCAATAAATAAAAATAAACTTCCCAGAAGGAAAAGAACAAAATGAAAATAAAGGATTTTTTTTTGTCTTAATCGTCGTCTGGCGTATTCGTATTGTTCGTGCACTTCTTTTTCCATAAGATAAAAATGAGATCATAAAGTTAAAATTTATTTTTGAAAGTCAATATTTTGGGAAAAGAATATTTGATTTGAAATGATATAAGAATTTGAAAAGCAAAATTTTACGTGCTTTAAATTACAGATATAATTAAAAAAATGTATTGTTTTTAGTATTATGATAAATCGATTAGTCAGGTAGTGAGGATTTGAACGATTTTACTTAATTTTAGAGGTATAAATCTAAAAACGAAATAGTTATGTCTTTGAAAAAACAATTTATCAAAACGAAGCCTGTTGTTAAAGTTACATTTTCTATAGATGCCAAAGATGCTGATTCAGCAGCAGTTGTTGGAGATTTTAATAACTGGAACCCTTCAGAAGGTACTTTAAGTAAATTGAAAAATGGAACTTTTAAAGCTACTTATGACTTGGTAAAAGATGCAATTTACGAATTTAAGTATGTGATTGACGGAGCTTACGTAAACGACCCTGAAGCAGATTCTTATAAGTGGAATGATTACGCCGGAAGTGAAAATAGTGTTTTAATAGTATAAAAAAAATCCGCTTGAAATTTTCAGCGATTTTTGTTTTTTATACAGCAACACTTCCTTTTATTGCAGGATGCGGATCGTAGTCTATTAAAGTGAAATCATCATAATCAAAATCAAAAATGTTTTTAATCTCAGGATTCAAAATCATTTTTGGTAATGGTTTTGGTTCACGGGTTAATTGCAGTTCTAATTGTTCAAAATGATTATTGTAAATGTGTGCGTCGCCAAAAGTGTGGATAAATTCACCTGGCTCCAGATCGCAAACCTGAGCGATCATCATTGTAAATAATGCATAAGAAGCAATATTAAAAGGAACTCCTAAAAAGATATCCGCACTTCTTTGGTATAACTGGCAGGATAATTTTCCTTTGGTTTCTCCTTTTTCTAAATCAGGTGCCGCTACATAAAACTGAAAAAAGGCGTGGCATGGAGGTAAAGCAGCTTTATTATTTGCTACATTTTCCTCAAAAGATTTTTTCGTATCCGGCAGAACCGAAGGGTTCCATGCAGAAACCAACATTCTTCGGCTGTTAGGATTTGTTTTTAATTCGGTAATTAATTCCGAAATCTGATCAATTTCTTCACTGTTCCAGTTACGCCACTGATGTCCGTAAACAGGTCCTAGATCTCCATTAGAATCAGCCCATTCATCCCAGATTTTTACTCCGTTTTCTTTTAGGTATTTAATGTTAGTATCTCCTTTTAAAAACCAAAGCAATTCGTAAATGATCGATTTTAAATGAAGTTTTTTTGTTGTAACCATTGGAAAACCTTCACTTAAATCAAAACGCATCTGATAACCAAAAACACTTTTTGTTCCGGTTCCTGTACGATCTCCTTTTTGATTGCCGTTTTCTAAAACGTGTTTTACTAAATCTAAGTATTGCTTCATTATCGCTATAGGCTTTAGGCTTTGAGCTTTAGTTTTTTTTCTAAATGCTTTCGGCTTGTTTTTTTATGTTTTCGTGTTAAGCTTATTGCTTAAAGCTTACTGCCTTAAATTATCTTCTTGAGATTTCGTCTCTAATTTTGGCTGCTTTTTCATAATCTTCCTGAGAAACCGCCTGATCTAAAAGATCATTAAGTTCTTGTAGAGTGTGTTTTGAATAAACATCTCCGGATTGATTGGTTTCTTCTTCATGTCCAAAAGTTTCAGGATTAGAAAGCACATCGTCAATTTCCTGAGATCCCTGATCAGAATCAGCAGTGTTTGATTTTAAATAAATTCCGGCTTTATCCAGAATATTTTTGTAGGTAAAAATCGGAGCATTGAAACGTAACGCTAAAGCAATAGCATCAGATGTTCGGGCATCAATAATTTCTTCGATTTTATCTCTTTCGCAGATTAAACTTGAATAAAAAACACCGTCGACAAGCTTATGAATAATGACTTGTTTTACTACGATATCAAATCTTTCTGCGAAGTTTTTAAATAAATCGTGCGTTAACGGACGAGGTGGTTTTATTTCTTTTTCTAAGGCAATAGCTATTGACTGGGCTTCAAAAGCACCAATAACAATAGGTAGTTTTCTTTCACCATCAACTTCATTCAGAATTAGGGCATAAGCGCCATTTTGAGTTTGGCTGTATGAAATTCCTTTTATAGATAATTTTACTAGACTCATATATGTTTGTAAAAAAGGCACTTAGCGCCTCATCTTATTGCTTTTTTTGATTGAAAAATAAAGCTGCAATTTTAATCAAAAAATATGGAACAAAAAAGCTGCCTTAAAACAAAGATACGATTATCTTGTTTTTAGGCAGCTATATTTTAAGAGAGAATTTTAATTTAAGAATGCTGAGCTTTAAAAGCTTTTAGTTTCTCTGTTAATTGCGGTACAATTTCGAAAGCATCACCAACAATTCCGTAATCAGCTACTTTAAAGAAAGGAGCTTCAGGATCGTTATTGATTACCACTTTTACTTTTGATGAGTTAATACCTGCAATGTGCTGAATAGCTCCGGAAATACCTACAGCGATGTATAAATTAGTAGCAACTGGTTTACCTGTTTGTCCAACGTGTTCGCTGTGAGGTCTCCATCCTAAATCTGAAACTGGTTTAGAACATGCTGTTGCTGCGCCTAAAACTTCAGCTAAATTTTCAATTAATCCCCAGTTTTCCGGACCTTTTAATCCACGTCCGCCAGAAACTACGATATCAGCATCAGCGATAGAAACTTTTCCAGAAACTTTTTCAACAGAGTCTACTTTAATTCCGAAATCATTTTCTCCAAGTGTTGGATTAAAATCTTCTGCAGCCGCCGCTCCTGTACTTTCGAAAATTCCGTAAGAGTTTTTAGCTAAACCAAGAACTTTCACATCAGTATCGATTTGTGTGATGTTGAATGCTTTGTTTGAGAAAGCATTTCTTTTTACCTGAAAAGGAGAAGTGCTGACTGGTAATCCCACAACATTTGAAGCGAAACCAGCATTTAAAGCTACTGCTACTAATGATGAAAGATAAATACTGTCTGTTGTAGAAGAAAGTAAAACTACTTTTGTTCCTTCTTTTTCAGCAGCTTGTTTGATTACATCGGCATAAGCTTTAGCTGTAAAACCAGCCAATTTATCGTTGTTTATTTTTAGAACTTTGTCCACTCCGTATTTGCCTAATTCGCTAACGTCGCTAATGTTTACAGTTAAAGCTGTAACTGTTGTCCCTAATGATTCTGCTACTTTCTTAGCGTAAGAAGCCAATTCGAAAGCAACTTTTTTAAATTTTCCTTCTGCAGATTCTGCATATATTAATATTGACATGATTTTTTTGTTTAGAGGGTTTCAAGTTTCAGGTTTCAAGTTTGAAAACTGAAAACTAAAAACTGATTACTAGATTACTTTTGCTTCGTTGTGTAATAAATTGATTAACTCATCTAAATTATCAGCAGAAACTAGTTTCACTGCTGATTTTGGAGCTGGTTTTTCAAATTTTACCGCTTTTGTGTTTACAGGGGCATCAACTGGCTCAAGAATAGTTAAAGCTTTAGTTCTTGCAGTCATGATTCCTCTCATGTTCGGGATACGTAAATCTTTTTCTTCTACAAGACCTTTTTGAGCACCAATAATTAATGGAAGAGTAGTACTTACAGTTTCTTTTCCACCGTCAATTTCGCGAACTGCTTTTACGTTGTTCCCGTCAACAGTTAAACTTGTACAAGAGTTTAAGAAGTTAGAACCTAAAATACCAGCAACCATTCCAGGAACCATTCCTCCGTTGTAATCTAAAGATTCTTTACCGGCAATCACTAAATCGTAACCTCCGTTTTTAATTACTTCTGCTAATTGTTTCGCAACAAAGAATCCGTCAGTTGGATTTGCGTTTACACGAATTGCTTCGTTAGCACCAATTGCCAATGCTTTACGCAATGTTGGTTCAGTATCAGGACCTCCAACGTTTACTACGGTTACATTTGCGCCTTGCTGTTCCTGGAACCAGATAGCACGTGTAAGACCAAATTCGTCGTTAGGATTAATTACATATTGTACGCCGGCTGTATCAAATTCTGAATCGCCGTTAGTAAAGTTAATTTTAGAAGTAGTATCAGGCACATGGCTGATGCAAACTAGTATTTTCATAAGTATATATTTTGAATTTATAATATGCTTTTACAAATTTAGAATTTAATTTGGAATAATTATACTATGCATGCATAATATTTTTTAAAACTATTACGATTTCGCAGATTATGCGATTTCAAGTGATTTTCATCGGAATCTAAAATTAAAAAAATACTCATTTTGCCTGATTGTTAGGAATTTTGCAATATTTGAGTTCTAATAGAGAAGTTAAATATTGTATAAAAAATACTATTTTTTTATTTTTTACGTTTTTATGATTGAATTTCGAAGAAACAAGAATTAAACAAATCAATTAAAGTTTGTCTAAAAAATATTTTGGATGAAATAAGTGTCGATTATACGTTATTATATCGATTTCGTAAATATCACAATAAGTATAAAAAAGTTAAAACCTAAAGATCTAAAGAAGTTCGTACGATTTTAAATTCAATTTATGCTTTTAAGTTATTTAAAATATTTATTTTTGCTCTTCAGAAAATTCAACATACAATATAAAATATGAGAACAATACAATTTAGAGAGGCCATTTGTGAAGCGATGAGCGAAGAAATGCGTCGCGATGAATCCATATATTTAATGGGAGAAGAAGTTGCAGAATACAATGGAGCCTACAAAGCTTCAAAAGGAATGCTTGCTGAGTTTGGTGAAAAAAGAGTAATTGATACTCCAATTGCTGAGCTTGGTTTTTCAGGAATTGCAGTAGGTTCTGCAATGAACGGAAACCGCCCAATTGTAGAATATATGACATTCAACTTCTGTTTAGTTGGTATTGATCAAATTATAAATAACGCTGCTAAAATGCGTCAAATGACTGGTGGACAATTTAATGTGCCTATCGTTTTCCGCGGACCAACAGCTTCTGCTGGTCAATTAGGAGCTACGCACTCACAAGCTTTAGAAAACTGGTTTGCAAATACTCCAGGTCTTAAAGTTGTTGTTCCTTCAACTCCTTACGATGCAAAAGGATTATTAAAATCTGCTATCCGTGATAACGATCCAGTTATTTTCATGGAATCTGAGCAGATGTACGGAGACAAAGGTGAAGTGCCAGACGGAGAATACACAATTCCTCTAGGTGTTGCTGATGTTAAACGTGAAGGTACTGATGTAACTATTGTTTCTTTCGGAAAAATAATCAAAGAAGCTTTTATCGCTGCTGATGAATTAGCAAAAGAAGGAATCTCTTGTGAGATTATCGATTTAAGAACGGTTCGTCCAATGGATAAAGATGCAATCTTAAAATCGGTTAAAAAAACAAACCGTTTAGTAATTCTGGAAGAAGCTTGGCCAGTTGCCAGTCTTTCTTCTGAAATCTCTTATATCGTTCAGGAACAGGCATTCGATTTCCTTGATGCGCCAATTCAACGTATTACAACTGCAGATACTCCGGCACCATATTCTCCGGTATTGTTAAAAGACTGGTTGCCAAACGCTGGTGATGTAGTAAAAGCAGTTAAAAAAGTATTATACAAATAATACATATTTAAAATACTCACAAAACTTCATCATTCATAGTTAATTGATGAAGTTTTTTTTTGCCCGGACAATGAAAAAAATAATTTTACTCAGCCTATTTTTTGTATTCGCATTTGCGGCTATTGCTACTGCACAAACGAAAGTGAGTGGAATTGTTTTGGACAAGTCTAATCAGCCGATACCTTTTGCAAATGTTGTGTTTAAGGGCTCTAATACCGGAATCGTTTCTAATGAAGACGGACGTTTTTATTTAGAATCGCCTAATACTTACACAGCATTATTAGTTACTTCGGCAGGATTTTCAGATAAAGAAGTGCCGCTGGAAAAAGCAGTCAATTATAACTTTAAAATTATTTTAGGCGAAGCCGAAGCATTGAATGAGGTTGTAATTTACACAGGAAAAACGTCCAAAAAGAACAATCCGGCGCTGGATATTTTGAGGAAAATTTGGGAAAGAAAACGTAAAAACGGACTTTACCAATTCAATCAATATCAAATGCAGAAGTATGAAAAAGTGGAGTTTGACATGAACACAATTGATAGTGCCTTCATGAAAAACAAACTTTTTAAAGGAATGGAGTTTGTCTTCAATCATGTCGATACTTCTGATGTTACGGGGAAAACCTATTTGCCTATTTTTATAAACGAATCAGTTTATGATGTTTATGGGGATAATAAATTAAAGAAGGTAAAAGAAAATCTTACCGGAAATAAAATGTCTGGTTTTAACGGAAACCAGCAGATTTTAGCTTTCGTAAAAGACCTTTATTCTGATTATAATATTTACGATAATCACCTTAAATTTTTTGATAAAAGTTTTACCAGTCCGCTTTCAAGAACCGGAATTGACGTTTATAATTATGTCTTAAAAGACAGTGCTTATATCGATAAAAAATGGTGTTTCAATATTGTTTTTTATCCAAGACGTAAAAACGAATTAACTTTTAAAGGAGATTTCTGGGTTAATGATACGACTTTTGCAATCAAGAAAATTAATATGGGCGTTACCAAAAGTGCCAATATTAACTGGGTAAAAGATATTTATATCGAACAGGAATTTGAAGTAGAAAATGACTCGATTTTCCTTTTGACCCGTGATTATATGATGTCTGATTTTGCTTTGAATAAAAAAGAAAAATCAAAAGGAGTTTATGGAAAACGAACGACCTTATATCGAAACCATACCTTCAATATTCAAAAACCTGAAAAATTTTATAAAGAGGAAGTCAATTTCATAGACAATGCGGTCTATGATCGACCGCCTGAATTCTGGGAAGAAAATCGTTTTGAAAAATTAAATAAAGATGAAGCGGGTATTTATAAAATGCTCGATACACTGCAGACGGTCAAGCGATTTAAGCAATTGTATAGTCTCGTCTCCATTTTAGGAAGTGGTTACGTCGAATTTAAGAACTTCGATTATGGACCTATTTATTCGACTTTCGGTTATAACGAAGTGGAAGGTTTAAGGTTAAGAGTAGGAGGAAGAACCTATTTTGGGCCAAACGATCCTTGGCGTATACAGGCTTATACAGCTTATGGATTTGACGATAATAAATTCAAATACGGACTTTCTGGTAAATGGATGGTGGATAAGAAAAACCGTGTCATTATTTCCGGAGGAAACAGGCGTGATATTGAACAAATTGGAGCCAGTTTAACGACTACAAATGATATTCTCGGACGAAGTTTTGCCTCTTCGGCTTTGTTTACAACAGGAAGTAACGGTAAATTGACCAACATCAATTTGAGTAATGTCTCTGTTGAGATGGAACCTAAGAAGAATTTTATTGTTTCTGCAGGATTCTCGTATCGAACATTAGAATCGGCTTCAAAGACTTTTAGTTTAGATTATTATACCACTTTACCAACTACCGCAGACCCAATGGGAGTTATCAAAAGTGATGTAAAACAAACGGAAGCGAATATTCAGTTTGAATATATGCCAAACCGAAAAACAATTGGTTATGGTGTAGAAAGAGATTTAGTTGACAGTCCGTTTAGTCATTTCTTTGTAAATTTCAGCTATGGACTTAAAGGAGTTTTAGATAGTGATTTTGCTTATGAGAAAATACAAATTTTCTATAAACAGCCTATTATAATTGGACCGTTAGGAAGATCTAATATTATTTTGGAAACAGGAAAAACGTTTGGTACTATTCCGTTAGGATTAATGAGTGTAATTCCAGGGAACCAGACTTATTTTACGATTGAAAATACGTTTAGCAACCTGAATTTCTACGAATTTGTAACCGATCAATATACTACTCTGCAATGGAATCATGATTTTGGTGGAAGATTGTTTGCCAGAATTCCATTTATGAGAAAGTTAAACTGGAGAGAGTTTATTGGAGTTAGAGCTGTTCACGGTACAATTTCTGATGCCAATCGTGCTATAAACGCTTCGGGATTACCATATAACGCTCCTGAAAAAGTATATTGGGAATATAATGCAGGAATTGGAAATATCTTTAAAGTTTTCCGACTTGACTTTTCTTGGAGAGGAAATTATCTAGATATGCCAGATGCTCATAAATTTGCTATAAAAGGATCTTTTGGGTTCTATTTCTAGTCAGATTAATAAAATATAATGAAACAAATGAACAAGAATTTCTTTGTAAAAACTCACGGATTAGGAAATGAATATATAGTGCTGGACAGCCAAAATATTACATTTGAACTAACTCAAAAAGCCATAACAAGAATTTGCAACGTAAATTTTGGAATAGGTTCTGATGGTATTCTTTTATTAGTTAATTCAGACCGTGCAGATATTGGTTTACAGATCTTTAATCCGGACGGCTCTGAAGCAGAGAAAAGTGGAAACGGATTACGTATATTCTGTAAATATGTTTTTGATTATGGTATAATAACTAAAAACGAATTTACTGTTGAAACAAAAGGCGGAATCGTAAAAGCGACAATTGAAGAAGCGGTGAACAACAAAGCGAAAATTATAACTGTGGATATGGGACAGGCAATTTTTGAATCTAAATTGATCCCTACAAAGTTTGAAACTCCGGAAGTTGATAACGTTACGATTGAGGCAAATGGTAAATCTTTTGATGTAAACTGTGTTTCCGTTGGAAATCCGCATTGTGTTATTCTGAAAGAAGATTTAAGTATTGATGAAATCAAACAATTTGGTCCGTTTTTAGAAAACCATGAAATGTTTCCGAATCGAATCAATGTACAGTTTGCCAAAGTCATTAACCGAAATGAAGTAGAAGTATTGATTTGGGAAAGGGGAGCCGGATTTACCCTTGCGTCAGGAAGCTCGTCCTGTGCAGTGGCAAGTGTAATGAAGAAGAAAGGTTTAGTAGATGAAAACATCACAATTAAAATGCAGGGAGGAACATTAAAAATTAAAGTTGATCCTGATTTTAATATCAGAATGACAGGAGAAGTTAGAGAAATTTGCTCTGGTATTTTGAGCGAAGAATTGATAGAAGACGCTAATTTGTAAAACCTTTTATTAACTCTCTGTTAGATAACATAGAAAGTGCATTAAATTATGAATAAACTTCATAGATTAATGCACTTTTTTCATTGTAAAAAGGGATTCTTTAGTTACTTTTGCAACCGAAATTATAGAAACATTAAAAAACGAAAATGACCGCAGACAAATTAACGACTTTCGATGTATTAATCGAAATACCAAGAGGAAGCAGAAATAAATACGAGTACGATTTTGAAATTAAAAGAATGCGTTTCGACAGAATGTTATTCTCTTCAATGATGTACCCAGCTGATTACGGATTTATTCCGGAAACTTTAGCTTTAGACGGAGATCCTCTTGACGTATTAGTTTTGGTAAACGAGCCAACTTTCCCTGGGTGTGTTATGGAAGTTAAGCCAATCGGAGTTTTCCATATGGCAGATGACAAAGGACCAGATGAGAAAATTATTTGTGTACCAGTTTCAGATCCAATTTGGAATTCATTAACTGACTTATCAGATATCAACCCTCACTTAGTAAAAGAAATCGAACACTTCTTCCAGGTTTACAAAGATCTTGAAAATAAAAAAGTTGATGTTGAAGGATGGGGAGACGTAAAAGAAGCATTCGATATTATTGCTGAATGTACTAAGCGTTTTAACGATATTGAAAATAAACCAGAGGGATTATTTAGTATTAAATAATTTAAGTACTCATAATATATAAAAAAAGCAATACTGCCGTCAGGAGTATTGCTTTTTTGTTTAAATTCGTTTTAGTTAGATTGTTGACTATTAACCAAAACCATTACTATATTATGAATGCATTTATGATTTACCTGCCAATTGTCATGGCAGTTTTAGGATTACTTTTCATGGGAATAAAAAGGAGTTGGGTTTTAAAACAAGACGCCGGAGACGGTAAGATGAAAGAGATTTCAGATTACATCTACGAAGGAGCCTTAGCCTTCCTCAAAGCAGAATATAAGCTGTTAACAATATTTGTAATAATCGCGAGTTTAGCCTTAGCAGGAATTACTTTTATCCCCGGAGTTAAAACACATTTATTAATCGTAATTGCCTTTATTTTTGGTGCCCTGTTTTCAGCCTATGCTGGAAATATAGGGATGAAAATAGCAACAAAAACAAACGTTAGAACTACTCAGGCTGCACGTACCAGTTTACCTCAGGCTTTAAAGGTATCTTTTGGAGGAGGAACGGTAATGGGATTAGGCGTTGCAGGGCTGGCAGTTTTAGGATTGACAGCTTTTTTTATCCTCTTTTTCAATTTATTTTCTGATGGAGTCTGGAAAGATACCGATACAATGACCGTTGTGTTGGAGACTTTGGCAGGATTTTCATTAGGAGCTGAATCAATTGCATTGTTTGCTCGTGTTGGAGGTGGAATTTACACTAAAGCTGCCGATGTTGGCGCTGACTTAGTAGGTAAAGTTGAAGCAGGAATTCCGGAAGATGATCCGCGTAATCCGGCAACAATTGCAGATAACGTGGGAGATAATGTGGGCGACGTTGCAGGTATGGGAGCCGATTTATTTGGTTCTTATGTGGCAACAGTTTTAGCGGCGATGGTTCTTGGAAACTATGTTATAAAAGATATGGGCGGAAGTATCAATGACGCTTTTGGCGGTATTGGTCCAATCTTACTTCCAATGGCAATTGCCGGTTTCGGAATCTTATTTTCTATTATCGGAACGTTGTTAGTGAAAATTTCAGATGATAATGCAAGAGAAGCTCAGGTTCAGAAAGCATTAAATATAGGAAACTGGGTTTCTATTGTTTTAACTGCTGTGGCATGTTTCTTTTTAGTACAATATATGCTTCCGGAAACTATGCAAATGAGCTTTTTTGGAGAAGGATCTAAAGCCATTTCATCAATGCGAGTTTTCTACGCAACTTTAGTAGGATTAGTGGTTGGAGGAGCTATTTCTTCAGTAACAGAATATTATACAGGATTAGGTACAAAACCAGTTTTGGCAATTGTACAAAAATCATCGACTGGTGCAGGAACAAATGTAATCGCGGGTTTAGCAACAGGAATGATTTCTACTTTTCCAACGGTATTATTATTCGCTGTGGCTATTTGGATTTCTTATGCTTTAGCAGGATTTTATGGAGTGGCGCTGGCGGCTTCTGCAATGATGGCTACAACAGCAATGCAATTAGCAATCGATGCTTTCGGACCAATTTCAGACAACGCTGGTGGAATCGCCGAAATGAGTGAATTACCAAAAGAAGTTCGTACCAGAACCGATATTTTAGATTCTGTTGGAAATACTACTGCTGCAACTGGAAAAGGATTTGCTATTGCATCTGCAGCCCTAACATCATTGGCTTTATTTGCAGCTTATGTAACCTTTACAGGAATAGACGGAATTAATATTTTCAAAGCGCCAGTTTTAGCCATGCTATTTGTCGGTGGAATGATTCCTGTTGTTTTCTCTGCTTTAGCAATGAATTCTGTTGGAAAAGCAGCAATGGATATGGTTTACGAAGTACGTCGTCAATTCAAAGAAATTGCAGGAATTATGGAAGGAACTGCAAAACCGGAATATGGAAAATGTGTTGAAATTTCTACAAAAGCCGCTTTACGCGAAATGATGCTTCCAGGAATTTTAACCATCGGATTTCCAATTTTAATTGTACTTATTGGCAAATTAGTTTACTCAGACAACAATCAGTTAATTGCTGAAATGCTGGGAGGATATATGGCTGGAGTTACAGTTTCGGGGGTTCTTTGGGCAGTTTTCCAAAACAATGCCGGAGGAGCTTGGGATAATGCCAAAAAATCTTTCGAAGCAGGAGTTATGATTAATGGAGAAATGACATACAAAGGTTCAGATGCGCACAAAGCAGCAGTAACCGGAGATACAGTTGGAGATCCGTTTAAAGACACTTCAGGTCCATCTATGAATATCTTAATTAAATTAACTTGTTTGATTGGATTGGTAATTGCGCCAATTTTAGGAGAAGGACATGGGGCGTCTGATATTGCAGGAAAAGCTTCTTGTTGTACAAAAACAGAAATGCATGCCGGAATTTCGAAATGTGGCGACATGTCCGGAATGACAAAAGAAGAGTGCATTAAAATGTGTAAGGAAAAAGGCTGTTCTCCGGAAGAAACAGCAAAATGTTTAGCACATTTTGATGAAAATGGAAAACCGTACAAAAAAACAGACTGTTTTGATACTAGTAAATATGAGAAAAAATCTGTTCGTGTTGAAGTTAAAAACATAAATGGTAAAACGACCGGAACTGTCACAAAAACGGAAAACGGTAAAACAACAACTGAAGTTTACGAAGGAACAGAAGAAGAAGTTCAGGCAAAAATTAATGCTGCGGAATAGAAATAATAGAATTGTAATTATAGTGACAGTTTTCTAAAGCCTGTTAGAATATCAAAAGAAAAAGCCTCTAAAATATTAGAGGCTTTTTTTTATTGGTTCAAAATATATTCTTTAATCAAGGTTGAGGCTGGAATATGAAGTTTTTCATTTAGAACTCTAATCTGCTTTATTGTCAAAGCTCTTTTCCTGTTAAATAATTCAGACACTCTTGAACGACTATTAATCATAATACCTAAATCAGCGTCAGTAAGTCCATTTTGTTCCATCATAAATTTAATAGCTTCAATAGGATCGGGTTCAGGAATCGGATAATGAATTTCTTCATATTTTTCTATTAATGTAACTAGAATGTCCAGCTCATCTCCTTCAGAAGTATCAGGTTTGGCATCAAAAAGAGAATTAACTCTTTCCAACGCTAAACTATAGTCTTGTTCTGTTTTTATTGGTTTTATATTCATGTTACATGTTTTTTATGTCTGTTAAATCATCATATTCACTATGAGTTCCCACAAAAAGTATATATATAATCTGAGTTTCGTAATTAACTTTTACAATTAAACGATAATGGTTCCCGCAAATATTGAAAACTACTTTATTATTGCCAACAAAATCCGCGGTTCCAAAAAGTGATTTTATTGTATTTGAATTAGTAAAATTATTTTTAGCAAATACTTGGTACCAGGCTATTAATTGTTGTTTTGAATTTGGGTATCGTTCCCAAAAATTCTGCAACGTTCTTTTTGCTATTATTCTCATAATATAATTTTGCAAATATAAATAATTTTCCCAAAACGGGAAATTGTTTTTTTTAATGAATCCAAAAGTAAGTAAATATTGAGTCGTCCTGAAATAGGTTGACAGGTTTCACAATATTAATTAAAACCAGTAAAGTTCTCTTTGCTGGTTTTTTGATATACAAAATTAGGTGTTTTCATTTTCAAGCTTAAATGCGGCCTTTTTT
>NZ_JBHUOT010000013.1:0-187987 GCF_042686225.1 Flavobacterium notoginsengisoli | reverse complement strand
CTTAAGGTGGTTATTGCGGCGGGGCTCACCTCTTCCCATCCCGAACAGAGAAGTTAAGCCCGCCTGCGCAGATGGTACTGCAGTTTTGTGGGAGAGTATGTCGTCGCCTTTCTTTTGAAAACCCTGTCCAAATAGAACAGGGTTTTTTATTCTAACTTTTGCTTATTTTATTATAAGTAAAAATGGTACCTTAGCTCAGATGGTAGAGCAATGGACTGAAAATCCATGTGTCCCTGGTTCGATCCCTGGAGGTACCACATAATGCTCGGATGGTGAAATTGGTAGACACGCTGGACTTAAAATCCAGTGAACAGCAATGTTCGTGCGGGTTCAAGTCCCGCTCTGAGTACTAAAACTTCAATTAGCAAAGCTAATTGAAGTTTTTTTTTGGATTATAGTTTTAGAATTAGAAAAATACTAATGGTAAAACTTAGATAAATTTTATATTTTTACTTCTGCTATTATTTACCAAAATTAATTTTATGCAAAATATATTCTCAAAAGAAGATTGTGACGTTTTTATAAATCGTATCGATCAATTAAATTTGGATTCTCAACCTCTTTGGGGTAAAATGTCTGTTGATCAAATGCTGGCTCATTGTAATGTAACATATGAAATGGTCTATGATAATATCCATCCTAAGCCAAATTTTTTAATTAAACTTTTATTGAAATTTTTAGCTAAAAATAAAATAGTAGGCGAAAAGCCTTATCCAAGAAACCTTAGTACGGCACCACAATTTATTATTAAAGGAGATTGTAATTTTGAACTGGAAAAGAATAGGCTGATTTCTTATATCATAAAAACACAAGAATTAGGAGAAAATGAATTTGAGGGCAAAGAATCCCTTTCTTTTGGAAAACTAACTTCAAAAGAATGGAATAATATGTTTGCTAAACATTTAGATCATCATCTTTTACAATTTGGAGTTTGATTTTAACTGATTTATTATGAGGGCGTACTGTATTCTTTTTTTCTTATTCTTAGGATTAGCAAGTAAAGCGCAAAAGCAAGAAGTTCAAAAATCTATAGAGATTTTCTTTGAAGGATTCCACCAGAGAGATTCAATAAAAATGAAAACTGTTTGTGCCGATAAAATGGTTTTACAGTCCATTAGTGAGAATTCTGTTACAGGAAATAAATTAACTAATGAAAGTCCGGAAGAATTTTATAAAGCTATTGCATCAATTCCTGTAAAAATGAAATTTCAGGAGAAAATATTGAGTTGTAATATTCAGATTGATGGTAGAATGGCTCATGTATGGGCTCCATATCAGTTTTATATTAATGATAAGCAAAGTCACTCAGGCGTAAATGCATTCACTCTGTTTAAAGATAAGGATTCCTGGAAAATTATTTATTTGATTGATACAAGAAAAAAGTAATTCAATTCTTGGGAAATTCTGTATTGTAATAATTACAGATATCAGTTAAAAGACATTCTTCGCATTTTGGTTTTGGTCTGCAGGTTTCTCTTCCTAAAAATGAAATTGCCATCCCAATTTCAGACCAGATATTTTTTGGTAATACTGACATTAGATCTTTTTCAACTTTATTTCCATCTTTTGACTCTTTTATAATTCCAATTCTTGGTGCGACACGAATTACATGTAAATCAGCAATAATTCCTTCTGCAGGTTTACCAGTTTCTCTTAAAATAACATTAGCTGATTTTCTTCCAATTCCTTTTAAGGAGGTCAATCTAGTCATTGTTAAAGGAATATCTTTATCATTTTGAATTGTTTTAGCAATTTCTAAAAGCCATTGCGCTTTAGTTGTATGATTACGTACTTTACTTATATATGGTAAGAAAGATTCGAAGTCAGTTTTTGACAAATTTTTTAGTGTTGGGTACTTTTCAAATAAAACAGGAGAAATAGAATTAATATTAGCATCAGAGTCTTGAGCAGATAAAACTACCATAACCAAAAGTTGATAAGTATTTTGATAGTCTAAAGGATGTTTTCTTTCTTTGTATTTTTTTAAAATTGGGTTTAATTTAGTTTCCCAATTTTCTGCTTCACCAAATAAATCCATCTTAATTTTATTTTGTATTGATATCTAGATAGTTACATGTAAAGTTACTTCGTTTTAATGAACTCTAATGTTTTTTTTATAACATTTTGATTTCCAAGTATTTTTCGATGCCCTAATCCGTCTGTTAAAAATAATGAACCATTTTCAAGGTTTTGATGAATGTGAATTCCAGCCTTTACAAGAACTTCAGGATCATCATTATCGTGTATTACCAAGACAGGAATTTTAATTTTTTGTGCTGCTTTGTATGCTGAAAAATCATCCATCTTTAATTGATACTTATCTTCGAAGAATATCCTCAAACGTTCACTAAACTCATTTTCAAGCTTTAATTTTGAGATAAATTCATCTAAAATATCCTGTACAATATCACCACTACCAATTACAACTGCTTTATTTACTTTTAGACCATCTTTTATAGCATTTAAAACAGACATTCCGCCAAGTGAATGTCCGATTGCAATTTCAAACGGTCCAAATTGTTTTTCAATTTCAAGTATAGAAGCTATAAATTCAGACATTATAGTTGTCTTCCCATCTGATTTTCCGTGTGCCGGAGCATCAAAGCTGATAGTAGAATAGCCATTTTGCAATAACTCATCAGCAATTTTGAACAGTTGAGTTCCTCGTCCGGACCAACCATGAACTAATAATACTTTGTGTTCACTCTGACCATAGTGATATATTCTTATGTTTTTATTGATTGCTTTAACCTGTAAAATTTGCTGGGAACTTTTGTGATCCATCTCAAATTCTCGTTTGGGAACTTTATGTTTTATTGGTGTTGTAAATATTTTTGCCGCAAATTTGGTAGCGAGGTTTTTCGATACAAATGCACAAACTTTGGCAGATACTATAATTATCTGTGGAATTTTTAATGATTTAATAGGATTAATTGCCTTTTTTGCCATTTCAATAAAACTTGTTGGAAAGCAGTACTATGCTTGTTTTTTTGCTAAATTTAAAAAAAGATAAAAGTAGCATATTAATGATTGTTTCTTAAAAAATAATCACAAATTAATTTCTGAAATGGAGATATTTCATATAAGTGCAGAATGTTATCCAATGGCAAAAGTTGGCGGTTTGGCTGATGTTGTGGGCGCATTACCTAAGTATCAAACTAATGCAGGGCATAAGGTTAGAGTTGTTGTTCCTTGTTATGATACAAAGTTTAGAAAAGAAAATGATTTTGAATGTGTTCATTGGGGAACAGTGAAACTTGGAAATTTTGATTTTCCTTTTAGTGTGCTTAAAGAGACTACAGATAAATTAGGTTATGAATTATATCTCATAGAAATTAATGATTTATTTAATCGCCCAAATGTTTATGGATATGAAGATGACATTGAGCGTTTTTTATCTTTTCAAATTGCAACTTTAGACTGGATTATAGCTCGTAATAAGATTCCTGATATTATTAATTGTCATGATCATCATACAGGATTAGTTCCATTTTTACTACAAGTAGCTTATAAATATGAAATTCTTAAAGATGTAAAAACGGTCATAACCATTCATAATGGGTTGTACCAAGGCTGGTTTGGATTTGATAAATTGTATTATCTCCCAGATTTTGATTTAAAACATATTGGACTATTAGAATGGAATAATTGTGTCAACTCGTTAGCAGTCGGGATTAAATGTGCGAATGCTGTTACAACTGTTTCTCCGAGTTATTTGAACGAAATTAACTATGCTGCAAATGGATTAGAAAGTCTGTTTCAGTCAGTTCGAAGTAAATCAAAAGGTATTTTAAACGGAATTGATTTTGAAGTCTGGAATCCTTTGAAAGATTTAATGATTGCTGAAAATTATTCGACAGAAGATTTTGAATCAGGAAAGAAGAAAAATAAAGAAAAGTTATGTGAACAATTTGAACTCGATCCTTCAAAACCGCTTTTTAGTTTTATTGGGCGTTTATTTGAAGAGAAGGGAGGAGACTTATTACCACAAGCTTCGGCTTTAGCTCTGTCAGAGCATTTTGAAGAGATTAATATCCTGATTTTAGGTTCAGGAAATTCTGAAATAGAATTACAACTTACACAGCTGCGAAATGATTATAAAGGAAATTATAATGTTTTTATAGGTTACAATGAAGAATTGGCCCATTTAATTTATGCTGGTTCAGATTATATTTTAATGCCTTCAAGAGTAGAGCCATGCGGCTTAAATCAAATGTATGCCATGCGTTACGGAACAATTCCAATTGTCAGGAGAACCGGAGGTTTACGAGATACTGTAATTGATTTTGGTGACAATGGAAATGGAATTTGCCATGATCAGGCTTCTGTTGGCGATATAATTTATTCTATTAATCGTGCTGTTCAATTGTACGCTGATAAAATACATTTCAATAAAATAATACAGAGAGGAATGGCAGCAGATCATTCCTGGGAAAGAGTGTGCCAGGATTATATCGAAATATACAACCTAATAATTGAGAAAAATGAAATTTAAAAAGAAAAATGTAGTTGCTATTATTTTAGGAGGAGGACAGGGATCGCGTTTATTCCCATTAACCGAAACGAGATCAAAACCAGCTGTTCCAATTGGAGGAAAATATCGTTTAGTTGATATTCCAATTTCCAATTGTATCAATTCGGATATTTTTAAAATATTTGTTTTGACACAGTTTAACTCTGCGTCTTTAAATGCTCATATCAAAAACACTTTCAATTTTAGTATTTTCAGCCAGTCGTTTGTTGATATTCTGGCTGCAGAACAAACACCTGATAATCCAACTTGGTTTCAGGGAACCGCTGATGCAGTTAGGCAATGTATGTCACACTTTTTAAAACATGATTTTGATCACGCATTGATTCTTTCAGGTGACCAGTTGTATCAAATGGATTTTAACGAAATGCTGGAAGCTCATATTGCTGCTGATGCAGAAATCTCTATTGCAACTTTACCTGTAAATGCTAAAGATGCGCCTGAATTTGGAATTCTTAAAACTGATCACGAAAATAATATTCATGCTTTTATCGAAAAGCCACACGTTTCTTTATTGCCTGAATGGGAATCAGAAGTAAGTGAACAAATGCAAGAAAAAGGGAAAAAATACTTGGCTTCAATGGGGATTTATATTTTTAATAAACCATTGTTAGAGGAGTTAATGTCTAATCAGGAAACGAAAGATTTTGGAAAAGAAATTATTCCGCAAGCCGTTGGAAAGCATAAAATATTAAGTTATCAATATGAAGGTTATTGGACAGATATTGGAAACATTGAATCGTTCTTCGAAGCAAATATTGGTCTAACAGCAGATATCCCAGAATTTAATTTATTTGATAACGAGAATAAAATTTTTACAAGACCAAGATTATTACCGCCTTCTAAATTTAGAAACTCAATTATTAATCAATCTTTGATTTCGGAAGGATGCATCATAAATGCCAAAGAAATTAAAAGTTCTGTAATTGGTATTCGTTCTAGAATTGGCGAAGGAACTGTTTTGGAAAACTGTTACGTTATGGGAAATGATTTTTATCAGGATCTTGACGAATTGAATCATGAAAGCAGCATCAGTAAAATTCATGTTGGTATTGGGGAAAATTGTTTTATTCAAAATGCTTTAATAGATAAAAATGTGCGTATTGGAAACAATGTTCACATTAGCGGTGGAAAGCATTTGGATAATTTTACTAACGAATTATACAGTATAAAAGACGGAATTGTTGTGATTAAAAAAGGAGTTACATTATCAGATAATTTTAGAATAGAATAGTTTTCAATATCAATATCAATATCAATTTTTGCCTTAACAAACAAACATGACAAAAGTAATCGCACATTCTTTATTTACCGATTTTGATATAGATTTATTCAAAGCTGGAAAACACTTCAAATTATATGAAAAATTAGGAGCACATTTAATTGAAGTTAATGGAGTAAAAGGCGTTTATTTTGCGGTCTGGGCTCCAACTGCTCAGTCAGTTTCGGTTGTTGGTGATTTTAATTATTGGACACAAGGAGAGTATAATTTAAATGTTCGCTGGGACTCTTCTGGAATTTGGGAAGGTTTTATTCCTGAGATTTCCAAAGGTGCTCTTTATAAATATAAAATTCAATCGAATATTGATGGCGTCGTAACAGAGAAAGCTGATCCGTTTGCTCTGTATTGCGAAAAACCACCGCATACAGCTTCTGTAGTCTGGGATTTGGATTATAAATGGAAAGATGAAAACTGGATGCAGCATCGTAAAGAGAAAAATGCATTAGATAGACCATATTCTGTTTACGAAGTGCATCTAGGTTCTTGGAAACGAGCAGAACATAATCGATTTTTGAGTTATCTCGAATT
Source organism: Flavobacterium notoginsengisoli (assembly GCF_042686225.1). NCBI lineage: Bacteria > Pseudomonadati > Bacteroidota > Flavobacteriia > Flavobacteriales > Flavobacteriaceae > Flavobacterium > Flavobacterium notoginsengisoli. The sequence goes on along the minus strand of NZ_JBHUOT010000013.1, from coordinate 181,646 downwards.
AGCAGATGATTTGGTTAGATACGTTAAAGAAACGGGTTTTACGCATGTAGAATTTATGCCAATTATGGAATATCCTTATGATCCTTCTTGGGGTTATCAATTAACAGGGTATTTTGCGCCGACTTCACGTTTTGGAAAACCACAGGATTTTATGGTTTTGGTGGATAGATTGCACCAAGAAGGAATTGGAGTGATTTTGGATTGGGTTCCATCACATTTTCCAGATGATGCTCATGGTTTAGGCTATTTTGATGGCTCTCATTTATATGAACATCCAGACAGAAGAAAAGGATATCATCCGGATTGGAAAAGCTTAGTTTTTAATTACGGAAGAAATGAAGTTCGTGCTTTCTTAATTAGTAATGCTGTTTTCTGGCTTCAGAATTATCATGTTGACGGATTACGAGTTGATGCTGTTGCTTCGATGTTGTATCTTGATTATTCCAGAAAAGATGGCGAATGGGAAGCTAATATTTATGGCGGAAGAGAAAATTTAGACAGCATAAGTTTTCTTAAAGAATTTAATGAAGTAATCTATGCTAATTTTGATGGAGTCCAAACTATTGCTGAAGAAAGTACTTCTTTTCCAATGGTTTCCAGACCTACTTTTACTGGAGGTTTAGGTTTTGGAATGAAGTGGATGATGGGATGGATGCACGATACTTTAAAGTACTTTCAAAAAGAAACTGTTTATAGAAAATATCATCAGAACGATTTGACATTTTCGATGACATATGCATTTACTGAAAATTTTATGCTTCCATTTTCTCATGACGAAGTAGTGTATGGTAAACAATCTCTTATTTATAAAATGCCTGGTGATGAATGGCAACGCTTTGCTAATTTGAGATTATTATACGGTTATATGTTCACACATCCAGGAACCAAGTTATTGTTTATGGGAGCGGAATTTGGACAAACTCAGGAATGGAATTTTGAACAGAGCCTAGACTGGCATTTGCTGCAATATGATTTCCATTCAGGTATAAAGAGATTAATAACAGACTTAAACCAGCTTTATAAAACATATCCTGCTCTGTATGAAAAACAATTTTCAGGAGAAGGTTTTGAGTGGATAAATTATTCCGATCATCAGAATGCGGTTTTATCTTATATTAGAAAAGGAAATAATGCAGATGAAAATGTTGTAGTGATTTGTAATTTTACACAGGTTGTAAGAGAAAATTATAGAATAGGAATTCCAAATAAAGGTCAATTGAAAGAGATTTTTAATAGTGATGCTTTGATTTACGGAGGTAGCGGAATTGAAAATGGAAAATTATTAAAAGTGGATTCAAAACCTTATGATGGAAGAGCATTTTCGATTGAATTAATTTTACCCCCTTTAAGCGTAACCGTCTATTCTTTCGTTTAAATAAAATCTGACAAATAATTTTAGAAGTACTTTTTTATCATTTTATCGTTCTAAAATTATTGATTTTTCGATTTTTTGACCTCTAATTCAATTCTTAATCAGAAAAAACGTTTTCGTGAATAAACCTTTTATTCATAGCCCTTTACTAACTTTTTTTGTATGTTTGAAATAGAGATTATTGTTATAATTAATTCATTGGCGGTATGATTACAAACACATCATTAGAATACAAAGGCGATTTATATCCATCGAAAATCGTTTCTTATGAACATGAAGGCGATTCGGTTTTTTTCAATACGGATAACAAAGTAATCTTAAAAGTCACTATTCTTAGAGACAGCTTAATTAGATTTCGATTTACTACAAAAGGCTATTTTAGTAATGACTTTTCGTATGCGATTGATAAAACACAGCTTCACGGTTATAATTTTTTAGAAGTTACAGAAGAGGAAACTTATTTCGAAATACGAACCAGTAAAGTAAAATGTAAAATTCAGAAAGCCGATCTTCGTCTTGCGGTTTATGATTTAAACGATTTTCTTATTTTGGAAGATGAACTTGGTTTTCATTGGGAAGAAAGTTATGAATATGGCGGGAATATTGTAAAAATGAGTAAATTCTCTAAAGACGGAGAATGTTATTATGGTCTTGGAGATAAAGCAACTCAGATGAACCTAAAGGGAAAGAGAGTTGAAAACTTTGCTACAGATCAATATGCTTATCAAAAAGATCAAGAACCTTTATATAAAGTAGTTCCTTTTTATATTGGATTACACAACAAACAATCCTACGGAATATTTTTTGATAATACATTTAGAACTTTCTTTGACTTTTGTCAGGAAAGAAGAAATATTACCAGTTTTTGGGCAGAAGGTGGTGAAATGAATTATTATTTCATTTATGGGCCTCAAATGCAGGATGTGGTGACAACTTATACAGATTTGACTGGAAAACCAGAATTACCGCCGCTTTGGGTTTTGGGATACCATCAATGTAAATGGAGTTATTACCCCGAAAGTAAAGTAAAAGAAATCACATCCAAATTTAGGGAATTGCAAATTCCTTGCGATGCCATTTATCTGGATATCGATTATATGGAAGGATTCCGATGTTTTACATGGAATAAAAACTATTTTCCAGATCCTAAAAAAATGGTTGCTGAACTGGCTGAAGATGGTTTTAAAACAGTAGTTATTATAGATCCGGGAATTAAAATAGATAAAGATTATTGGGTTTATAAAGAAGCTTTAGAGAAAGATTATTTTTGTAAGAGAGCTGATGGGCCTTATATGAAAGGTAAAGTATGGCCAGGAGAATGTAATTTTCCTGATTATACAAATCCCGCAGTTAGAGAATGGTGGGCTGGTTTATTTAAAGAATTAGTCTCAGAAATAGGCGTTAAAGGAGTTTGGAATGATATGAACGAACCAGCTGTGATGGAGGTTCCAAATAAAACATTTCCGATGGACGTTCGTCACTTCTACGATGGAAATCCTTGCAGCCATAGAAAAGCACATAATATTTACGGCACACAAATGGCAAGGGCAACTTATCATGGTGTAAAACGATTTGCTTATCCAAAGCGTCCTTTTGTAATAACAAGATCGGCTTATTCAGGCGCACAACGTTATACATCTTCCTGGACAGGAGATAACGTGGCTACCTGGGAGCATCTATGGATAGCGAATATTCAGGTGCAGCGAATGTCAATTTCCGGAATGGGGTTTACTGGTTCTGATATTGGTGGATTTGCAGAACAACCTTCAGGAGAATTATATGCCCGCTGGATTCAGTTAGGTGTTTTTCATCCATTTTGCAGAACGCATTCTTCAGGAGATCATGGAAATCAGGAGCCTTGGTCATTTGATCAGGAAGTGATTAACATTACCAGAAAATTTGTTAGCCTTCGTTACCAATTATTACCTTATTTATACACTATGTTCTGGCAGTATATTGAGGAGGGAGTTCCAATGTTAAAGCCTTTGGTTTATTATGATCAGGATGACACGCAAACGCATTATCGTAACGACGAATTTATCTTTGGAAACCAGATTTTAGTATGCCCAATACTTGAACCTAATGCTGTAGGTAGACGTATGTATCTGCCAAGAGGTGAGTGGTATAACTATTGGACAAATGAGTTGTTTGTTGGTGGAAGAGAAATCTGGATTGATACTAAATTTGATGAAATTCCTGTTTTTATAAAAGCTGGGGCGATTATTCCAAAATATCCGGTTCAACAGTACGTAGGTGAATTAGAGTTTGATGAATTGACTCTTGATGTATATTATAAAAATGGTAAAGAGAAATCACAAGTTTATGAAGATGCACAAGATGGATATGATTACAAAAAAGGCCGTTATAGCTTTTTATCTTTGAGAACTATTGGAAAAGAAAAAGAATTAATCATTCAGTTACATAAAGAAGGAAAATATGATACTCCTTACAGCAAATATAAAATTAACCTTATTGGGCTGCCATTTAAAGTAACAGAAATTGAGATTGACAATGAAAAAATAGAATTTGATCATGTTAGTTTTGAATCAAATAATTTCTTAATCGTTGATAAAGAGTTTAATGAGCTTCATATTGTAGGAGAGTAGTTAAAATTCTGATAATTTTTTGACTTATTGTATAAAATTGTAATTTTTAATAATTGTATTTTTGTTCGAAAATAGCTCGAATTATGAAAAAATATTTGTTTTTAGGGATTTTCAGCAGTTTAGTTTTATCCTGTGCAACCAACCCAATAACAGGAAAACAAAACTTGAATTTTGTTTCAAACAGTGAATTGTTTCCTACTTCATTTCAACAATACAGTACTTTTTTGTCTGAGAATAAAGTAATAACAGGAACATCAGACGCAAAACTTGTTGAAACTGTTGGATATAAAATTAAGTTAGCAGCTGAAAAATATTTAGCCTATTTAGGACAATCGCAGTATTTAAAAGATTATCGCTGGGAATATAAATTAGTTGATAATAAAGAGGTCAATGCTTGGTGCCTACCGGGAGGAAAAATTGTAGTTTATTCCGGTATTTTGCCAGTAACACAAAATGAATCAGGTTTGGCAACAGTTATGGGACATGAGGTTTCACATGCTTTAGCCAATCATGGTGCTCAGAGAATGAGTGCAGCTCAATTACAACAAATAGGTGGAGCAGTTTTAGATGCTGCAACGACTAATAAAACAGCTCAGACAAGAGAAATATTTTCGCAGGCTTATGGAATGGGAACTGAAGTAGGAGTAATGCTTCCTTTTAGCAGAAGTAATGAAAGTGAAGCCGATAAAATTGGTTTGACTTTAATGGCTATTGCAGGTTATAATCCAGAAGATGCTGTTTCTTTTTGGGGAAGAATGGCTGCAAAATCCGGCGCATCAGGAACACCTGAATTTATGAGTACGCACCCTTCTGATGCTACCAGAATTGCAAATATAAAAGCATTAATTCCGGAAGCTAAAGCAATTGCACTTAAAGTAGGTACTATCAAATAAGACCTATTATAAAAATATAATTTCTAAAAGCTATTCATTTTTGAATAGCTTTTTTATTTTTATTGAAGTTCATAATTTAATAATGTACGAATTAAAAATTTTCTATTTGATTATCATAAAAATTAGATAAATTCGTAGCCTATTAACAAAACCATTTCTATGAAAAACCTACAAAAGGGAGATAAGAAGCTTTTAAATGCATGGGCATTTTATGATTGGGCCAATTCTGTTTATACTTTGACAATTGCTTCAGCAGTATTTCCCATTTTTTACGAAGCTTTGTTTTCGGATCGTGATCACTACATTGATGTTTTTGGAATGCACCTTAAAAATTCGGCATTAATTAGTTTTATTACTGCTTTTGCTTTTATGGTGGTTTCTTTTATTTCTCCTTTATTATCTGGAATTGCAGATTATGTTGGAAACAAAAAATCATTCATGAAGTTTTTCTGTTACGTAGGAGCTTTGTCCTGTATGGGATTATATTGGTTCGATTTAGATAATATTTATGTCGGATTACTATTTTATTTCTTAGGATTACTTGGTTATTGGGGAAGTTTGGTTTTTTATAATTCTTATCTGCCGGATATTGCTTTTGAAGATCAGCAGGATAGAATTAGTGCTAAAGGATATTCTCTGGGTTACATAGGAAGTGTTATTTTGTTAATCATCAATTTAGCGATGATTATGAAACCAAAATTATTCGGAATCTCTGGGACAGAAGGAGAAGCTGCAATGAAAGCTATGCGATATTCTTTTGTAATGGTAGGTGTTTGGTGGATATTGTTTAGCCAATATACTTATTATTATTTACCAAAAGGAAGTAAAGAGACTGGGCAAAAATTAACAAAATCTGTTGTGTTCAATGGTTTTAAAGAACTGAAAAAAGTTTGGGCTTTGTTAAACGAAAACATTCCATTAAAGCGCTATTTAGGAGGTTTTTTTGTTTCGAGTATGGCGGTTCAGACCGTGATGCTTGTGGCAACTTATTTTGGGGCACAGGAAATTCAGTGGGAAACTAAAGAACAAAGTACAATAGGTTTGATTGTTTGTATCTTAATAATTCAGTTAGTGGCAGTTGTAGGAGCTGTTTTAACATCAAGAGCTTCTGAAAAATTTGGCAATGTCCCAACTTTAATTTTTATTAATGCTATCTGGGCAGTGTTTTGTGCACTTGCGTTTTTTATTACTTTACCAACGCATTTCTATGTAATGGCAACTGTTGCCGGATTTGTAATGGGAGGAATACAGGCATTGTCACGTTCAACCTATTCAAAATTATTGCCGGAAACAGAAGATACCGCATCCTTTTTTAGTTTTTATGATGTCGCAGAAAAAATCGGAATCGTAATCGGAATGTGTGTTTACGGTATTATTGACCAGATCACCGGAAGTCCAAGAGCTGCAATTGTAATTTTGGCAATTTTCTTTATTACGTCAATATTCCTTTTAAGAAGAGTACATAAAAAAGACGTTTCAAACTAAATTAAAACGCCTTTTTGATATCAATATCACGAATTGCAGATTATTATTGATTGATGATAATTTTGGAATTCGTGATATTTTTTTTAATTAACCTTTAGTAATTGATCCTGATCCTGATACTTTTACATCTTTTTTCTCAGGATTTCCTATATATTTAATATTTCCTGAACCAGCAACTCTTGCTGTTATACTTTCATTACAAGTCACTTTACTATTTCCTGAACCCGATACATTTGCCTCAACTATTTTAGATTTTAAATTAGAAGCATCAATATCTCCGGAACCGGAAAGTTTAGTTGTAAATTTATCAGCAGTACCTTTTAACTTGATATTTCCGGAACCGCTGACACTTAAGTCTAAGTTGTTAGCATCAACAGGCAGAGTAAAATTTCCTGATCCGGCTAATTTGATGATAAGACTTTCGTTTTTAATAACATCTTTAGATTTAATATCGCCCGATCCAGCTAAACTTAAATCTGAAATTTTTTCAAACGGAACTGTAACTTCAATTTTCTTTCCTGAACTGCTGCGAATTTGATTTCCTTTTTCTACATAAATTTTCAAATCATTTCCTTCAACTTCAACTTTTATTAAAGGCAGTAAATTTTCCTCTCCTTTAATTGTGATTTTTCCCTCTTTTCCAGCGACCAACTCTACATCAAAGAAACCGGCTATTTTAATACCGTCGTAATCTCCGGTTGTTCTGGTTTCGGTAACAACTTTTCCATTTCCTGTTATTTTGTTTTTGTCAGTAGACCATTGTGCATTAACAACTGTATTTGCAAAAAGTGCCACGACAGTTAGTAGTAAGATTGTCTTTTTCATTGTTTTGATTTTTAGATGATTAATTTTTTATAAGCGAAATATTTCCGTAATTAGAATTGATATTGACTTTGTTTTGTCCTTTTTTCTTGTAGAAACCGCTTATTCTTTTAGTATTACTTTTGGTTTCAGAAAGAGAAATATCTAATGTATTGTCATGTTTAATATTTGAATATCTGGCAGAAATATCAAAATCAAAAGGATAATTAGCCGCATAGCCAAGTGAAATATCGGTGTAACCAGAATTAATATTTATATTTCCCGCTTTTTCTGTTACGCTTCCAATATTAATTTTGCTGTAATTTGTATCAAAACTAAAGTTGCTTGAAATCTCACCGATATTAATCGTTAAGTAATTTCCGGAACCATTTAGAGAGTTAATTTTTTGAAACTTAAAATTACCGTAATTACAATCGTATTTAATGTTTTGTCCCTCGCCAAGATTTACGTCGGTATAACTTGCGTTTAAGTTTAAATTTCCGGATTCGTTAATTTTAAGACCGGAATAACGCGCATCGATAGAACCGGCTCTTACATAATCAATAGTTGAGTTTTGGCAATAAGCAATTTCTATTTGATTACCGGATCCGTTAAGTTTTCCTAGTGTCACTTTTCCGTATTTACAGCTTATATTTGAATTTCCTTCTAAATTTAGAGTAGAGATATTACCATATTTGTTAACTAGTTTAACGGAACCGTTTTTAGGAATTTTAATAACATAATTGATTTCGAAGCTGTTGTTACTTCCTTTGCTCTTTAGAGTGGAATTTCCCAGATTGGTTACTGCTGAAACCAAACCTTTAAGAGCTGTAATATTTACGTCAATACTATTTAAACGTTCGTTTACCCAGTTTTCATTCGGACCATTGACTTTGATTGTTATATCCAAATCAATTTTATCTTCATCCCATGTAGATACAGAAATGTTGCCGTATTTATTGTCTATATCAATTCCTGCGTTTGAGTTTACGATATAGGTTTTTTTAATGTTTTTTTGTTTGGTAATAAAGGTATCGTCATTTGAAAATCCTAAAAAAGGAATCAAAAGAAATAAGATTATTAAGTTATAGTGTTTCTTCATTTGATGTGTTTTTTAATTTTTCGTTGTCTTCAATTCGTTTCAGAACAGTTTGCAAAAAAGAAATTCGGGTTTGCAGATTACTGATCATAGCGTAAATAATCTGTTTATTTTCACCATTTTTCTGTAGTTCATTAATGATTTTTTGGTAATCGGCATCAAAAGTTTTCATTTGTTGTAATGCGTCATTAATAATCTGTTCGTTTTCTGGTGAGCTTTTTTCTTTTAATTTAACAAGTTCGTTATCAATCAGAATATTGAAAATAGAATCGGTACGTTTAGTTTCTTTTGAAGCAAATTTGAATTCCTTTGGATTTTCATTTTTGTAAAAGATTGAAACACCCATCATTAAAACAATCGAAGCAGCAACAGCTGTTGCAAACCAATATTTTTTCTTTGGTGTTTTTTCCTTTTTATTTAATTTTTGAAGAAAATCCGTTTGATGATCCGGATTTAAATCCTGAACATCCCATTGATTTTCAAATTTGCTGAATAATTTCTCTAAATTGTCTTTTTCATTTTCCATAATTCCAATTCATTTTATATTTCTTCCAATCTTTTTCTTAAACTATCTTTTGCTCTGCTCAGGGTTGTTCTGCAATTTGCGTAGGAAATGTTTAAAACTTCACAGATTTCTTCCTGGTCATAACCTTCGATATAAAACAATGTCAATACCATTCTGTAATTGTCTTTTAATTGCAAAATAGTATCCAGTACCTGTTTTACTTTAAGATTGTTTAAGTCAATATTTTCAGAAATAATTCCATCATTTTCTTCAAGTTTATAAAGTTGTTTACTTAAGTCTTCCACTTGAAAAGAATTGTTTTTCCTGTAAAAATCAATACTATAATTGATGATTATTTTTTTTAACCATGCTCCAAAAGCCACTTCTTGTTTATAGTCATTAATTTTTGTAAAAGCCTTTAAGAATCCTTCCTGCATAACGTCTTGTGCAAAATGTTCATCTTTTACAATACGATAAGCAACATTATACATCGCCTTGCAATAACGATTATAAATTTCAAACTGCGCTTTTTGATTGTTGTTTTTACAAAGCGCAATTAATTCTTCGATATTTTGGTTGTTTTGACTCAAGTAATGGCTTTTGGTTTTTATAAAGGACTTTGCTTTTTTTTATTTGTTACACTTTTGATAAAATTAATTTTATTTTTTATCTGATGAAAAACTAAATCCAATTTTAGAACTGACTTATTTTGCATTTGGCATAATGATTGTCTAATTTTATGGCCTATCTTGTAATTGAATGACATGTTATGTTTTCAAGTAAAACTTCGTTATGCAATGCCTATTTTACAGATAGCATAAATTTTTTAATGACAAAACGACTTATATATTATCATGTCAAATCATAAAATACTCACTATTGACAATCTGTCACTTCAGGAATTTGATTCAGAAGCAGAATTAATTCCTTTATTAACACCGGAAGACGAAGAGGAAATGAATAATGAAGAGCTTCCTGTTTCTCTGCCAATTTTACCTTTACGCAATACCGTTTTATTTCCGGGAGTTGTTATTCCAATTTCTGCGGGAAGAGATAAATCAATTAAATTAATTAATGATGCCAATGCAGGTGGAAAAATTATAGGTGTTGTATCTCAAATTAATGAAGAAGACGAAGATCCGTCAAAAGATGATATTCATAAAATAGGAACTGTTGCCCGTATTTTACGCGTGTTAAAAATGCCTGATGGAAATGTTACAGTTATACTTCAAGGAAAAAAACGTTTTGAAATTGATGAAGTAGTTTCTGAAGAGCCTTACATGACAGCGACTATTAAAGAAGTAGCAGAAGAACGTCCTGATGAAAGTGATTCTGAATTCACAGCTATTTTAGATTCTGTAAAAGAATTAGCTATTCAAATTATTAAAGAAAGTCCAAATATTCCATCTGAAGCTACTTTTGCAATTAAAAACATTGAAAGCCAGTCGTTTTTGATCAATTTTGTTTCTTCCAACATGAATTTATCTGTAAAAGAGAAACAAGGTCTTTTATCTATAAATGGTTTAAAGGAGCGTGCTTTAGAAACGTTGCGTTATATGAATGTTGAACTTCAAAAATTAGAATTGAAGAATGACATTCAGTCAAAAGTTCGTTTCGATTTAGATCAGCAACAACGTGAATATTTTCTTCATCAGCAAATGAAGACCATTCAGGAAGAATTGGGTGGTGTTTCGCAGGAAGAAGAAATGGACGAAATGGGATTGAAAGCGAAAACCAAAAAATGGGATGAAAAAACGCAGAAACATTTCGAGAAAGAATTGTCAAAAATGCGTAGAATGAATCCGCAGTCACCTGATTTTGGCATTCAACGAAACTATTTAGAACTGTTTTTAGAATTGCCTTGGGGTGAATATTCAAAAGACAAATTTGATTTAAAATTTGCACAAAAAGTTTTAGATAAAGATCACTTCGGATTGGAAGAAGTGAAGAAAAGAATGATTGAACATTTAGCAGTTTTAAAATTGAGAAATGACATGAAATCGCCAATTATTTGCTTAACAGGACCTCCGGGAGTTGGTAAAACTTCTATTGGACGTTCTGTTGCTGAAGCTTTAGGACGTGAGTATGTACGTATTTCGTTAGGTGGTTTACGCGATGAAGCTGAAATTCGTGGACACAGAAAAACCTATATTGGAGCAATGCCGGGAAGAATTATCCAAAGCTTGAAAAAGGCAGGAACCTCAAATCCGGTATTTATCTTAGATGAGATCGATAAATTATCAAGTGGAAACAGCGGCGATCCGTCTTCAGCTTTACTGGAAGTATTAGATCCAGAGCAAAATAGTGCTTTTTATGATAATTTCCTTGAAATGGGATATGACTTGTCTAAAGTAATGTTTATTGCTACTTCAAATAATATGGCAGCTATTCAGCCAGCTTTGCGCGACAGAATGGAAGTTATCAAAATGTCAGGTTATACAATTGAAGAAAAAGTGGAGATTGCTAAAAGACATCTTTTTCCAAAACAATTAGAAGCGCACGGTTTAACCGCAAAAGATTTAACTATTGGTAAAAAACAATTAGAAAAAATCGTTGAAGGTTATACAAGAGAATCTGGTGTTCGTAATTTAGAAACCAAAATAGCTCAGGTAATCAGAAATGCTGCGAAATCGGTAGCAATGGAAGAGGAGTATAATAAAAAAGTTACAGACGAAGATATTGTTGCTATTTTAGGTGTTCCGAGATTAGAGCGTGATAAATATGAAAATAATGATGTTGCCGGTGTTGTAACTGGTTTAGCCTGGACAAGTGTTGGCGGTGATATTTTGTTTATAGAATCGTTGATTTCTGAAGGTAAAGGAGCTTTGACTATTACAGGAAATCTGGGAACCGTAATGAAGGAGTCAGCAACTATTGCTTTAGAATATATTAAAGCAAATGCTAAGAAATTAGGTTTGAGTACAGAAATTTTCCAAAAATACAATATTCATTTACACGTTCCGGAAGGAGCTACTCCAAAAGACGGTCCAAGTGCAGGTATTGCAATGCTGACTTCTTTAGTTTCACTTTTGACTCAGAAGAAGGTAAAGAAAAGCCTTGCTATGACAGGAGAAATCACTTTACGTGGAAAAGTTTTGCCGGTTGGCGGAATTAAAGAGAAAATCCTGGCTGCAAAAAGAGCCGGAATAAAAGAAATTATTCTTTGCCACGAAAATAAAAGGGATATTGATGAAATTAAAGCGGAATATTTAGAAGGGCTTACTTTTCATTATGTAAAAGAAATGAGCGAAGTTTTAGCAATTGCTTTAACAGATCAAAGTGTGAAAAACGCAAAAACATTGAAATAAACTTCAATTTTAAACATCAATATTTTTAAATTCCAAATTCCAAACTGTATGTTGAACGGTTGGGATTTGGAATTTTTTTATTAAAATTTATTAAGGCTTAATTTTATTTTTACTGTTATATAATTTTATCTTTGCGTTTACGTTATTCCCATATAGGAGCGTTCCATAGACATGTTTAAACATAACGTTTTATTTTTTTTGTTATTAATTTGTTCGGCTTCGTTTGGACAAGTTGGAGGACGTTACACCTATCAATTTTTAAATTTGACTACTTCACCAAGACAGGCGGCGTTAGGAGGAGATATTATTACGATATATGATGAAGATGTTAATCAGGCCATGTCTAATCCAGCTCTTATAAATGCGGATATGGACAATCATTTGGCGATAAATTACGGGAGTTATTACGGGGAAGCGTCTTATGGTACAGCTTCATACGCTTATACTTATGACAGGCATTTGCAGACTTTTTATGCAGGTGTAAGTTATGTTAATTATGGTTCTTTTGAAGGTTATGATGAAAATGGTCAGGCAACCTCTAATTTTACCGGAAGTGAAGGTGCTCTTACCGTAGGATATGCGTACAACGTTCCTTATACAAATTTTTTTATCGGTACAAATGCCAAACTGATCACCTCGTCATTAGAAAGTTATAATTCTATCGGAGGAGCTGTTGATTTAGGGCTTTTGTATTTGGATGAAAAAAATGACATCAATTTTGCTTTGGTGTTTCGCAACATAGGAACGCAGTTTACTACTTATTCCGGAATAAAAGAGAATTTGCCTTTTGAAATTGTTGCCGGTATTTCTCAGGAACTTGAACATGTACCAATTCGCTGGCATCTCACCTTGGAAAATTTGCAGCAATGGAATATTTCTTTTTCGAATCCTAATCGCGGAGAAACAAATATAGACGGTTCAACCAATCCCGAGAAAGTTTCATTTTTTAATAACGCACTAAGACATGTTGCATTTGGTGTAGAACTTTTTCCTAAAAGAGCATTTAATTTAAGGGTGGGATATAATTTTAGACGAGGAGAAGAATTAAGGGTTGATGAACAACGAAATTTTTCCGGAGTTTCTTTAGGTTTTGGTTTAAAATTAAACAAACTGAAATTTAATTATTCTTATTCCCGATATACATTGGCGGCTAATACAAGTCTTTTTGGTTTAATTTTAAATTTTCAATAGTTACATGAAAAAAATATGTTTGTTTCTATTTGCGTTTATAAGCTTTTATACGTTTTCCAGTCTTTCTTTTAGGGATGAAGCTATTTCTTCAATAGAAATGGAAAGAATTAACAATAGAATAGCTGAGATAAAAAATATGATTAATGTCGATTCTAAATACAATCAAAAAATTGCTTTTTTAATAGATATGAAAGTTCCTTCAGGGAAAAATCGCTTTTTTGTTTATGATTTAGAAAAACATGAAGTTATAGATCAAGGTTTAGTTGCACATGGTTCCGGTTCTGAAACCGGCATCAAGGGTATGCTTAAATTTAGCAATTTGCCAAATTCTAATTGTACTGCGTTAGGAAGGTATGCTGTAGGCAAAACCTATAAAGGTATTTTTGGAAAAGCCTATCGATTGGCAGGTCTGGAAGAAAGTAATAATAATGCCTTAAAAAGAGCCATTGTACTTCATCATTATTCTGCCGTTCCTTACGAAGAACAAGATTATTACATCAGTAACAGTCATGGTTGTCCAATGGTAAATGAACAGTTTTTTAAAAGAATAGAAAAAATAATTGACGGTTCGAAGTCAAATATCCTTATGGATATTTATTATTAAATTACTTTCAGGAATAATCGTTAAATTTGTATTCGATTTTTAGATAATCTTCTATGAAGTCTCATTTTACATGACTTGTAATAGAAGATTTTTTATTGCTTTTTTATGAAATACGGTTATATTATATATGTTTTTCTTTGTTTTAACGTTTTGCATTCGCAAAATGATTTAGCACATATGATGAAGCAATATGTTAATAAAGATTGGTTCTGTTTGGGGAAAACAGAGGGCGAAAATCAATTTTATAATTATTGTAAACCTTTATGGTTCAGATTTAATGAAGAGGAGTTGGTTTCAAATGAAGGAAACTCAGGAGAAATAGAAAAGCATAAGATTGAAAAAATCTTGTATAACAAAGAAAAGAATGAGCTTGAGATTTATGTTTTGAATTATGGTGTTACTTTAAAAAGAACAATTACTTTTTTGAATCAACATAAAATTAATATTAATTATCGTTTTTTTTGTCGATTCTGAAAGCAACAAGAATATTGGATATGATTATACCGGGCTTGATAAAACAGTTTTTAATAAATTGAAAAAGGTAAAAGCTTGTCGTTCAAAGAAAATAAAAGAGATTAAAAAGGAGGATTCTTTAGAAGAACCACCTCCGCCACCACAATAAATAATATATAGAATGAAAAAAATTACTATTGCTATTGACGGATTTTCTTCAACAGGTAAAAGTACTCTTGCAAAACAATTAGCAAAAGAATTAGAATATGTTTACGTAGATACAGGAGCGATGTACCGCGCTGTGGCTTATTTTGCTATGCAGAATAATTTGATAAGTGCAGATTTCTTTAAAAAAGAAGCTTTGATAGAAGCATTATCAAATATTAAACTAGAATTTAGATTTAATGCAGACCTGGGTTTTGCTGAAATGTATTTGAATGGTGAGAATGTCGAAAAGCAAATTAGAACAATTGAAGTTTCTAATTTTGTGAGCCAGGTAGCAGCTGTTTCAGAAGTTCGTTCCAAATTAGTAGAACAGCAGCAGGAAATGGGAACCAATAAAGCTATTGTTATGGACGGCCGTGATATTGGTACGGTTGTTTTCCCTAATGCTGAACTTAAAATTTTCATGACTGCGAGCGCAGAAACGCGTGCACAAAGACGCTTTGATGAATTACAGCAAAAAGGAGATAATGTTACTTACGAAGAAGTTTTGAAAAATGTAGTGGATCGTGATTATATGGATACCCATCGTGAAGATTCTCCATTAGTAATTGCTGATGACGCAATTGAGATAGATAATTCTTACTTAAATAAGGAAGAGCAGTTTAATGCTGTTCTGGAATTGGTGAATGATGTTGTTAAAACGATATAATTTTTTGCAGATATTATTTTAAATGGTAGTTTTACCGCTTCATTTTTACTAAAAAATAAAATTACTATATGGGTATTAAAAACAGATTGATTTTAATGAGCTTTCTTCAATTTTTTGTTTGGGGAGCCTGGCTTATAACAATTGGAAATTATTGGTTTGGGACAAAAAACTGGGAAGGAACACAATTTGGACTAGTTTTCGGAACCATGGGAATCGCTTCTCTTTTTATGCCTACACTTACAGGAATTATTGCTGATAGATGGGTGAATGCTGAAAAACTTTATGGAGTACTTCATATTCTTTATGCTGTAGTTTTATTTGGTATAGCACAAGTTGCAACTCCTGATACTTTTATTATAGTTATGCTTTTGGCAATGTGTTGTTATATGCCTACAATTGCTTTAAGTAATTCTATATCATACACTTCTTTAAAGCTTAATAATAAGAATATTGTAAAAGATTTTCCGCCTATCCGCGTTTGGGGAACAATTGGTTTTATTGTTGCAATGTGGATTACTAATTTAAGTGGTAGTAAAGCAACAGAATATCAGTTTTATATTGCCGGAGCAGGAGCTTTAATTTTAGGACTTTATGCTTTTACATTACCTAAATGTGAACCACAGCGTTTAATAAAAGAAAATGCAACCTGGATTGAAACATTAGGGTTAGAGTCTTTTAAATTATTTGGTAATTATAAAATGGCTTTGTTTTTTGTTTTTTCTATGTTTTTAGGAGGAGCACTGCAATTGACAAATGCTTACGGAGATGTGTTTTTGGATGAATTTAAGCATTTTCCAAAATATGCAGATTCTTTTGTAATTAAATATTCGACTATTATTATGTCAATTTCTCAGGTTTCTGAGACACTATTTATTTTGGCAATTCCATTCTTCTTGAGACGTTTCGGAATCAAACAAGTAATGTTGATTAGTATGCTGGCGTGGGTTTTACGTTTCGGATTGTTTGCTTTTGGTGATCCAGTTGGAGGTTTATGGATGATTATTCTTTCTTGTATTGTGTACGGAATGGCATTTGATTTCTTTAATATTTCCGGTTCGTTATTCGTAGAAAGCAATACCGATTCTAAAATTCGTTCTTCTGCACAAGGATTGTTTATGATGATGACCAATGGAGTAGGAGCAGTTTTAGGAAGTTTGACTTCAGGTTGGGCAATTGATCGTTTCTTTACGAAATCATTTGTCAGTACAACTGAGTTAGCAGGATTTTTGCAAACAGATATAACGAATTCTAAAATGTTAGAATTTGTAAAAGGTCAAGGGAATTCAGTTTCTACAGATGGAATTTTTGCAAATCCGATTTTAATGAAAGACTGGCATACGATCTGGCTTTCGTTTGCTGCTTATGCTTTAGTAATTGCAATTGCTTTTGCTGTTTTGTTTAAACATAAACATGATCCGAAAGAGGTTGAGAATTTGAGTCATTAAAATTCGATTATGATTCTTAGGAAGGACATTGTCTAGAATAATATTTAATTAAAATATAAAATACCACAAAAGTTTCCAAACTTAGAAACTTTTGTGGTATTTTTGTTATGTATAGGTTTGATGAAATATTTTGAAACAAAATTTTTAGAGGAAGCACGAGAATTTATATTGAAACTGGATAAAAAAGTAAGTACTAAAGTTCTTTACAATATTGATTCAGCAGAAAAGAATCTAGATCCAAAGCTTTTTAAAAAGCTTAAAAATGATATTTGGGAATTCAGAGTTAGATATGGAGGGAATCAAATTAGACTTTTGGCTTTTTGGGATAAATCTGATAGCAAGCAAACTTTGGTTTTCGCTACTCATGGTTTTATAAAGAAGGTGGATAGAGTTCCTTCAGGCGAAATTGATAGAGCAAATAGAATCAAAATAAAGTATTTTGAAAGTAAAATAAATGAAAATTATGGCGGAAAATAAAATGAAATCATATTCGCTTTCTGAAATGAAAGATGAAGTTATTGGGGAAATTGGTACACCTGAAAGAGATCAATACGAATATGAACTTAGTATGGAAATTTTGGGCAGAATGATTAAAACTGCCAGAAAAGAAAGAAATCTAACTCAGGAACAATTAGGAGATTTGATTGGGGTTAAAAAAGCTCAAATTTCTAAGCTAGAAAGCAGTACAAATAGTGCAACAATTGATACTATTATTAAGGTTTTTAAAGCTTTGAAAGCTGAGATAAGTTTTAATGTAAAGATAGAAAACCAAAACTTGCAGGTTTCGTAAAACTTTGACAAAGATAGTTACGCATAGTAAACCCGACAGGTTTTGAAAACCTGTCGGGTTTGATGTTAGAATTAGATTAGGTATGATAAGTTTTTAAAATCTGTTAGGCTCTTTACATGCAGAAATAAAGATATTAAAAACACTAAATATTCTAACCTAGCCCCGATAGAAGTGGAAATCCTTTTATGCCGGAGTTCGGCATAAAAGATTGGAGCGGATAGCGGGACTTTACGTCTTAAAAAAAAACAAAAACGTCTGCTTCTGAGCAATTGACTGATAATCATTTAGAATTGTTTTGCTATTATAAATATTTGTAGTAATTTTGCAAACCTTTTGGTGGAGAAGAGTTTCCTTTAGGTATCAACCATTTATGTAAAACAACTTCTGTATTTTCTATCGCATAGAGAAACTCGAGAAAAGCAGAATACAAATTTTTTTATCAGCATGTCTGAACAATTAAAATCACAAGAAGAGTTTTTAGCAAATTTTAACTGGCATAACTTCCAAGAAGGAATTGATGCAGTAGATGAGAAAAACTTACAAGAGTTTGAAGAACTAGTATCAAAAACTTTCATCGCTACAGATCAAGAAGAAGTAGTTGAAGGAGTTGTTGTTAGAATTACAGATAGAGACGTTATCGTTGATATCAATGCTAAATCTGAAGGTGTTATTTCTTTAAACGAATTCCGTTACAACCCAAACTTAAAAGTAGGTGACAAAGTTGAAGTATTAATCGACATCCGTGAGGACAAAACAGGTCAATTAGTATTATCTCACAGAAAAGCACGTACTATCAAATCTTGGGATAGAGTTATTGCAGCTAATGAAACTGGAGAAATCGTTAACGGTTTTGTTAAATGTAGAACTAAAGGAGGTATGATCGTTGACGTATTCGGTATCGAGGCGTTCTTACCAGGATCTCAAATTGACGTTAAGCCAATTAGAGACTACGATGTATATGTAAACAAAATGATGGAATTCAAAGTGGTAAAAATCAACCACGAATTCAAAAACGTTGTTGTATCTCATAAAGCGCTTATCGAGGCTGATATTGAAGTACAGAAAAAAGAAATCATCGGTCAATTACAAAAAGGACAAGTATTAGAAGGTGTTGTTAAAAACATTACTTCTTATGGTGTGTTCATTGACTTAGGTGGTGTTGACGGATTAATTCACATTACTGACCTTTCTTGGAGTAGAATCAACCACCCAAGTGAAGTTCTTGAATTAGACCAAAAATTAAACGTTGTAATCCTTGATTTCGATGATGAGAAAACAAGAATTCAATTAGGATTGAAACAATTAAACGCTCACCCATGGGATGCTTTAGATGCTAACTTAACTGTTGGTGATAAAGTTAAAGGTAAAGTAGTTGTAATCGCTGATTACGGTGCATTTATCGAAGTTGCTGAAGGTGTTGAAGGTTTAATCCACGTTTCTGAAATGTCATGGTCAACTCACTTACGTTCTGCTCAGGACTTCGTGAAAGTTGGAGATGTTGTTGAGGCTGTTATCTTAACTCTTGACAGAGATGATCGTAAGATGTCATTAGGTATCAAACAATTAACTCAAGATCCATGGACTGACATTACTTCTAAATACCCAGTAGGTTCTAAACATACAGGTATCGTTAGAAACTTTACAAACTTTGGTATTTTCGTAGAATTAGAAGAAGGAATTGATGGATTAATCTACATTTCTGACCTTTCTTGGACTAAGAAAATTAAACACCCATCTGAATTTGTAAATGTTGGTGAGAAACTTGATGTAGTTGTATTAGAATTAGATGTTGAAGGACGTAAATTATCTTTAGGTCACAAACAAACTACTGCTAATCCTTGGGATCAATACGAAGATTCTTTCGCTGTAGGAACTATCCACAATGGTGAAATTTCTGAAATCGTTGACAAAGGAGCTACTGTAGAATTCGGAGATGATATCGTTGCTTTCATTCCAACTCGTCACCTTGAAAAAGAAGACGGAAAGAAATTGAAAAAAGGTGATACTGCTGATTTCAAAGTAATTGAATTCAACAAAGAATTTAAAAGAGTAGTTGCTTCTCACACTGCTATCTTCCGTGAAGAAGAAGAGAAAAACGTGAAAGCTGCTGCTGAAACTACTACATCTGCATCTACAAACGCACCAGCTGCGACTTTAGGTGACAACAATGATGTATTAGCTGCTTTAAAAGCTAAAATGGAAAAAACTGAGAAAAAATAATTCTTAGCTTTTTTATAAATAAGAAGTCCTGCAGCAATGCAGGACTTTTTTTGTGCTCAATGTTTTCTATATGAAATTTAACAGAAAAAGTTGTGTTATTGTGTTAAAAAGTTATTTTTGTATGAAAATACAACATATGAAGAAACTCTACATTTTATTGCTTATTTTATGTTTTTTTAATAATCTGAGTGCGCAAATTATTAATTTCCCCAGTCAACAATTTAAATCTGATTTGTTATCAGGAAACTATACTAGAGATAGTAAGGGGAGTTATTTAAACGTAGATGCTAATGGTGATAAAGAAATAGATGTTTCTGAAGCCCTAAAAGTTTACGAAATCTCAGACGAAAATCATTTCATCACAGATGTTACAGGTATTGAGTATTTTACTAATCTAGTGACTTTGAAAATTCAAGGAAATAGAATTACTAAGCTAGACGCGACTAATTTAAAAAAATTGAAGTATCTAGATTGTAAATCTAATATGATATTAAGTTTAGAAGTAACTGGACTTGCTGATTTATCATATTTAAATTGCAACACCAATGGATTAAAAGAATTAGATTTAACAGGACTCAATTCGTTAGTGAATTTATATTGTTCACAAAATGCAATAAAGAATTTAAAAATAAAAAATTTACCATTACTAGAATTAGTTGAATGTGTAGGATTTAGTTTTGGTGAAACTTCTATAATTGCGACTACTTTAGTATTAGATAATCTGCCAAGTTTAATAAAAATTGATTGCAGTTCGACAGATCTTTCGGAACTAAAAATGACGGGGATTGGTAAACTGCAGAATTTAACATGTAAGGGTAATAAACTTACCACACTAGATGCATCAGAAATGTATAGTGCGAGAACTATCAATGTTTCCAATAACTATCTATTAAATTCTCTGTTTGTTAAAAACGGTAGTTTTGAAACTTTAAGTATTGGAAATAATACATTTAAAAGTGAACTGAAATTTATTTGTGCAGATGAGGCCGAAATATCAAATCTGCAAGCTAATATAAATAATGTTTCCTATTTAGCTGGCCAATGTGTGGTAAGTTCGTACTGTACATTTATGCCAGGTGGAGTTTCATATAATGTAAAAGGTACTCAAAAGTGGGATTCTGATGCTAATGGCTGTGATATTCATGATCCAATTTTTCCCTTTCTAAAAT
Source organism: Flavobacterium notoginsengisoli (assembly GCF_042686225.1). Lineage (NCBI taxonomy): Bacteria > Pseudomonadati > Bacteroidota > Flavobacteriia > Flavobacteriales > Flavobacteriaceae > Flavobacterium > Flavobacterium notoginsengisoli. Next base: position 160,831 of record NZ_JBHUOT010000013.1, on the reverse strand, counting down.
TTAATATCACAAACGGAAATATCAATCAGGATTTTATTACTGATGATTCTGGTAAATACAACTTTTATGTACAAGCCGGGAAACATACCATTCGACCAATAATTTTAGAAAATCCATCATTCTTTAATGTTACACCATCTACTCCTAGTGTGGAATTTCCGACTGAAGCTAATCCATTTATTCAGGATTTTTGCATCACTTCAAATGGGATTCACTCAGATTTGGAAGTTACACTGCTTCCTGTTGATGATGCAAGACCAGGTTTTGATGCTAATTATAAAATCGTCTATAAAAACAAAGGAAATACTATTGAATCAGGATTAGTTACTTTAAAGTTTGATGATGCTGTGTTAGAATTTATTTCTTCAGATATTGAAGCTAATAATAATTCAGTTAATACAGTGGAATGGGGTTTTGCTAATCTAAAGCCGTTTGAAAGTAGAGAAATACTACTATCTTTTAAAGTAAATAGACCTACAGAGACTCCAGCTATAAATATTGGAGACATATTGTCTTACATAGTCGAAATTAAAACTTTAAGTAATGATGAAACTCCACAGGATAACATATTTACACTCAAGCAGACAGTTGTTGGTTCATATGATCCAAATGATAAAACCTGCTTAGAAGGTAATATTATTACTCCAGATTTAATAGGAGAGTATGTTCATTATATGATTCGTTTTGAAAATACAGGAACTTACAAAGCCCAAAATGTAGTTGTGAAAGATGTAATTGATTTGTCAAAATTTGATATATCAACCTTAATTCCAACCAGTTCAAGTCATTCTTTTGTAACTAAAATTTCAGAAGGAAATAAAGTGGAATTTATATTCGAAAATATTAATCTTCCTTTTGATGATGCTAATAATGATGGTTATGTAGCTTTTAAAATCAAAACAAAACCAACCTTAAAGGTTGGAGATTCATTTAGTAATGATGCGAATATTTATTTTGATTATAATTTCCCAATTCTGACCAATAAAGCAACTTCAACTTTTAAAACAACTTTAGGAAATCCAGATTTTGATTTTTCTAAGTATTTTGTTTTATATCCAAATCCGAGTAGTCAGATTTTAAATATTTCTAAAGCTGAAAATATAGAAATACAATCTTTTGAAATTTATGATATTTTAGGACAAATAATAATTGCGGTTCCAAATGCAAATACGACTTCAAATATTGATGTTTCGAAGCTAAAAACTGGCAATTATTTTATAAGAGTAAAATCAGACAAAGGAACTTCAAATATGAAATTCATTAAGATATAAAAAGAAAGTCCCACATGATTGTGGGACTTTCTTTTTATATCAAACTAAAGTTTTTATTTCAAAGCCAGCAACTTAGTTTCCTCTGGAGTAAATTCAGGAACAATTGCATAAGAATCAATATTGGCTATTTCTAACTCGTCAAGAATATTTACTAGATTACCATAATTTGATTTTTTCGTTGGTTTTATAATGACAACAAGATTGTCAGGTTTTTTTGTTTTTGAAGAATATTTCAATAGAGCACTCTTTCTTTTTAACAATTCTTTTCGAATTCCTTCTTTGCCATATTTGATGTCTTTTGGAGCAATTATTGGGGTATCTAATAGTCCCATATAATAAATTAACCGATTATTTTCTCCCAATATTAAAGTTATAGATCTATTTTCACCTTCTCGATTTGGGTAGGGACAATCGCAACATTCGTGATCCGGAAAATCTATGTCAATCGTTTTAGGCTTCGATAATTCTCCAACGACCATAAAAAATATAATCAGCAAAAAAGAAACACTGACCATTGCGGTTAAATCAACTCGTAAGTTAAGTTTTTTGCTTCTTATTTTTTTAGGTATGTTTTTCATAGCGATGAGTTTTGGATATTTAAATTTTAATTTGAAGCTAGTAATTTGGATTCTTCTGGACTGAAATCATTTACTATTGCATAAGTATCAATTTTAGCAATTGCCATTTCGTCCAAAATATCTACAAGATTTTTAAAATTTGATTTTTTGCCAGGTTTAATAATAACAACAATACCTCTTCCAGGTTTTCCTAATTTCGCAGAATAATTAAGCATTTCTTTATTTCTTAACAAAAGCTCTTTTCTGATACCTTCTTTACCATAATTGATTTCTTTTGCAGGGCTTATTGGAACAGCTAAAAGTCCTGTATAAGAAATTAATCTATTATTCTCACCAAGTAATATTGTTGTTGTTCTTTCTTCACCACAACCTCCGCGCCAAGTACATGTTCGTATATCATAATCTGGTAAACTCAAATCGACAATTTTAGGTTTAGCTAACTCTCCAACCACCATAAAAAATATAATCAGTAGAAAAGAAACACTGACCATTGCGGTTAAATCCACTCGTGAGCTAAGTTTTTTACTTCTGACTTTTTGCGGTAGGTTTTTCATAAACAAGTTAATTTATTAATTAGAAGCTAATAATTGTGTCTCTTCTGGAGTAAATTCATTTACAATTGCATAAGTATCAATTTTTCCAATAGCCATTTCATCTAAAATATCAACTAAGTTTTTAAAATTGCTTTTTTTGCTTGGTTTTATAATTACAATTGGACCATAATTTGTTCTTCCCATTGCGGCTGAATATTCTCGAATTGAATTACTTCTTTCAAATAATATTTTACGAATTCCATTATTTCCATAATCTACTTTTTTCGATTCTTTTATAGGACTAAAGAAAAGACCAGAATACGTAATTATTTTATTATTATCGTCTAGTAAGACAGTTACAATCCGATTTACATCAACGTGACCGCATGTGATAACATTCCGCCATATTTCATCATCATATTTTTGAGGCAAACTTAAATCGACAATTTTGGGTTTAGCCAACTCTCCAACAACCATAAAAAATATGATCAGTAAAAAAGAAACGCTGACCATTGCGGTTAAATCCACTCGTGAACTAAGTTTTTTACTTCTGATTTTTTGAGGTAGATTTTTCATAATGATTAGATTTTGAATCTAAATTTAACAATAAAAAGAATGCAAAATTCAGAGACTTCTTAAAAATAATTAAAATATTTTAAAAGATTAAAGCCTTGTTCCTCAATGGATATTGCATTTTTTTTAATGTTATCTTTCAATCTGTTGATTTTTCGTAAAACCAAAACAATTATATCGACGTAAATGACTTTATAACTTAAAAAATTAATTATGAAAACTACAAAAATTTTAGCTACAGTAATTTTAGCTTTGGCATTTGGATTTACATCATTCGCTCAAAAAACAGTAATGGTGGGTGGAGCAGCAATGTATCCAAATAAAAATATTATTGAAAATGCAGTTAACTCAAAAGATCATACAACATTAGTAGCAGCAGTAAAAGCGGCAGATTTAGTTGAAACCTTAAAAGGAAAAGGTCCTTTTACAGTTTTTGCTCCAACAAATGCAGCATTTGATAAATTACCAAAAGGAACAGTTGAGACATTACTAAAACCTGAAAATAAAAAAATGCTTCAAAACATTTTGACTTATCACGTAGTTGCAGGAAAATGGAGCGCAGCTGATATTGCTAAAGCAATAAAAGCAGGAAAAGGTAAAGCAACTATAAAAGCAGTAAATGGTGGTACATTGACAGCCTGGATGGAAGGTAAAGATTTGTACATTACAGATGAAAAAGGCGACAAATCGAAAGTGACAATTGCAGACGTTAATCAGTCAAATGGAGTAATTCATGTGGTTGACACTGTATTATTACCAAAGAAATAATTATCTCCAGTAACAAAACCTACAATTTCAAAAGCTCAGTAAATACTATTTATTGAGTTTTTTATCTTTTAGCAGTTAACGTGCTGCCTGTAGAAGCAATTACTACACAAACTACAGCCAAAATCTCATAAAAATTTAATTTTTCTTGTAAAAATATAAAAGCGCAGATAGAAGCTGCAGCAGGCTCTAAACTCATTAAAATACTAAAAGTTCGTGGTGGTAATTGACCTAAAGCTTTCATTTCTAAAGTAAATGGAATCGCACTCGATAAAAGCGCTAAAGCGACTCCCATACCAAAGAATTTTGGAGTCAGATTCGTTAGCCCGTTTTCCAGAAAACCAAACGGCAGGATTAATATCGCTGCAAATAACATTCCGGTCGAGACGGCCTGCCCACCATTCATTATTTTGGATATTTTGCCTCCTAAAACTATATATGCAGTCCAGAATGCTCCGGCTAAAAGAGCAAATAAAATTCCTAAAGGATCTAAGCGGTCATTTGTCCAGGGAGCAATCAATAAGATTCCAATTGCAGCAAGCAGAACCCAACAATAATCAATTAAACGTTTTGATCCCGCAATTGCCAGTAATAACGGTCCAACAAATTCAAGTGTAACGGCCAATCCAATTGGAATTCTTTCTATTGCTAGATAGAATATTAAATTCATTGCGCCTAAGGACAAACCATATGGAATTACGATTTTCCATTGTGTAGGAGTAATTGTTTTTAAATTTGGCCTGTAAGCCAGTAATAAAATTAAAGCTGAAATGCCAATACGGAGAGACGCAGTACCAGCAGCTCCAATTGCAGGAAATAGTGTTTTTGCAATTGCAGCACCACACTGTACACTAATAATTGCTAATAACACTGCCGGAACAGGAGGAAGGTTTATTTCTTTATTTTTCATGAACGATTCGCATAAAGCGATTTCTCTACTTAAGTAGACGTATTGTATTAATGCTAATTGCTTAATGCACGTTTTGTTACATAAGCACGGTAACCAATTATAGCCATTTGCCATTTTTTTGCCTTTGCGATGTCTAAACCTTGTTTAGTAAAGCTTGGAAAAAGTATCTTGTTGAGTTTGGCTAAAATTTTATACATAGGAGATTTTTTTTGCAAAGATATATAAAAAAAGACTTTGTGTTTGAAACAAAGTCTTTTGAGTTCTTAATAGTATGAAATTCACATTTTAAGAATCAGGTTTTTATCACCATCTACCTCTCTGTTAATAGCATTTTTAGGGGCTTCCATCCAGCCTGTTTTATTAATGACGAACTTAAATAAGTGTGTTTTATTTTTTTCTAGTTTTGATTTTGGAATAGTTAACTCAAAAGTATTTTTATTCTTTCGAATCATTTGAAAATAACTGTCATTTGGATTCCAATTATCAAATGAACCAGCAATAGATACACTTTTAACTAAATCTGCATTTAATGTTTTGTCATGCTCATACGTAAAAATAATTTTTTCATTAACTATCTTATAACCATAAATACCAGATTGCTTCTTATTCTCACTTAACAAATCACTAGAAAGCCTTGTCACAGCTTCACCTAAAGCATTGGCAGTATTTTCATCACTTATGTTTACAATAATAGAAAAACCTAATTGTTTTTCAGGATAAATTACAAGCATATTTTGGGTTCCAAATGCCCCGCCGTGTTTCCAGCAGTTTTTTCCATTTTCATCAACTTGAATATAATCCCAAAAATATCCGTTCCACGTCGTAGGGCTGTTTAACAGATTTTGTTGTGACTCCTGAATGATTTTACTTTTTGTATTTAATTCATACACAATAAATTTAGTCAGATCACTTAAAGTAGATTTTAGCCGGCCGGCTGCACCCCAAAGATTGTCTGAAATGCTAGGCATTAATACTCCTTTTAAATTATAACCATTTGCTATAATTATATCAGGACTTAAATTAATTCCTGTTGATTTCATATCTAACTTTGATAGTATATTTTCCTTTAAAAGCGTTTCGTAACTTTTCTGATATACATTTTCAAGAATATGCGCTGTAAGATTAAGACTTCCGTTACTGTATTTAAATTTGGTTCCGGGTAAGGTGTCAAGTTTTATTTTTTTAAGATCTTCAAAGAAAATTTCACGTGTATAAGTTTCATCTATTCTCTTAAAAGCTAGATAACTACTGTCATTACGATTTTTTCTTAATTCTTCTGTATTTGGAAGGTCAGTGCTGAATCCAGTTCGGAACGAAACTAAATCTTTTATTGTAATAGGTGTCCCATTATATTCTAAATTTGGGTAACGATCATTCAAATATTTCCGAATATCATCGTCAGGTTTTAGTTTTCCTTCCAAAACTGCCTGAGCTGTAAGTAAACCTGTAAATAATTTTGTAATAGAAGCTACTTCAAAAACAGTATTGTTAGTAGCAATGTTTTCTTTACCTTTATCAATTTCGCCATAATGACGGGTATATGTTTTTCCGTTTTTTACAACTCCGATAGAAATTGAATTGGCCTTTGATTTATTTAGCAATATTGAGGCAGTCTTATCCATTGCTGTAAAAACATCTTTTCCCAAATTATTTCCTTGTGCAATAATAAAAGCATTAAAACACAAAAAAAAGAGTACCAAATACATTTTCATCTTTTTGATATTTAAGATTAAAACAGTTTATTATAAAGAAAAAACCAGTGCAAAAAAACACTGGTTTATCAATTAAGAATTATTAAGCTTTTCGATTATCTTTCTCCATAGCTTTCATGTCTTTATAATGTTGTTTCATATCTTTAGCATGTTGTTTCATATCTTTAGCGTGTTGTTTCATGTCAAGCTCATACTGTTTCATGTCTTTTTCATATTGCTTCATGTCATTTTCATATTCATTAGAATCATCCCCAAAGTTAAACTTGAAATTGTAATTGAATTTCTCCATCTTTTCGTTGAATTTTTCCATTGCAAGTTCATACTTTTCCATTTCTTTTTCAAAGATAGCTTCACGTTTAGACATAATTTCACTAACAGCATTACCGTAAGCAGACATTGCGTCTATATTTGGTTGAAATTTTTCCATCTTTTTTTCAAATTCGTCCATTTCTTTTTCGAACTTCTTCATTGCCACTTTATCCATTGGATTTTTTGGAGCAACAGGAGGTTTTGGCATTTTTGACATATCTACTGCTGGAGCGACAGGCAGTGGTCCTGAAGGAAAAACTGGTGGAGTTGGAGGCGTAGGAGGTGTGACATCTGAATCGCCTGAATTACGAACAATAACTCTTTCGTTTCTCATCATCATTGGCGCTTTGAAATTTTTATCAGTACTAATTACAATGGCTTTTGTTCCATTTTCATCAGTTCCAATTGCAAGCTCACAGTCTTTGATCGCTTTATTGCTATCGATTTTAATAGTTTGCTTTTTCCCTGAATCCGATTTTGTCTGAATTTGTATAGCGGTTAATTCTTTGTCAGAATTTCTTTTTACGTCAGATACTTCGACATCAAGATTATGATCTGTTTTTAGCTTAGTTTTGATTGCTTGTAATTCCTGATCAGTAGTGTTTTTTGTAATTTTAATTACTTCTTGGGTATCTTTAACCGTATCTTTTTGAATAACAGCTAAATCCTGTTTTTTCTCTTGTGCAATCGTTTTTATCTGAAATAAAAGAATAAAGGCGCCAAGAGCAGGAACTACCGCATAATACTTCCAGTAATTTCTCTTTTTTGATTGATTTTTGTTTAACATGACAATTCGTTTTTTGATTAATGATTGATAAAAATGATTGGTGATGGCAACACAAGTTTCGTGTGTTGTGATTTTCAAAAGCGTGTATTGATAGGCTTTTTTGTCTGCTATTTTTTTAGAAGCTTCACTGTCAGCAATAAATTCAAGATTTTGCAGAATTGCTTTTTTATAAAGCCATACAATTGGATTAAACCAAAATAAGATGCAGAAGACTCTCGAAATTAAAACATCGACAGTATGATTTTGGTCGCTGTGTACTTTTTCGTGTTCTAAAATATTCTCTAATTCCGTAGAAGTGTAAAGTGATGAGTTGTACACTATATAATCGAAATAAGAAAACGGTGCTATATTTTCATTTACATCTATAAATTTGAAATCCTCCTGCTGTTTAATCTTTTGTCCCTTTAATACAGAATTTAAGCTGTAAAAGTCAAGTATAAATTTTAACATGAAAGCAGTAAAACCAATACTATAAACAGCAATTAAAATTAGAGCCCAATTTACTTCTAAACCTTTTTCTTTTTCAATTACGTTAGAAACAGATTGTGGTTCATATGAAACAACATTTTTAGTACTAACGGGAATAGTAACAGAAGCAGGCTCAATACCAGCTGTTTTTACAACAACTGGTTCAGGTACTGGAGCTGGCTGAATCCAGATTATTTTAGTGTAAACTATAAAAGGCAGCACAACAGAAGTGATTAAACCGGCAATTAAAAACCAACGACTACTGTTAAAAAAGGTTTCTTTACGTAGTAAAATGATGTAAGCAAAATAAAACAACGTTAACAATCCGCTTGACTTTAGAATAAAAATGAAAAGTGCTTCCATAGTATTTTGATTATTTACCTTTTTTTGGATTTTCGATCATATCTAAGATTTCTCGTAATTCGTCTGCAGAAATTTTTTCTTCTTTAGCGAAAAATGAAACCATACTTTTGTAAGAGCTATTAAAATAATTGTCAATAGCAGTACTCATAAAACCTTTTCGGTACTCTTCTATACTCACTGCCGGATAATATTGATGCGTATTACCAAAAGCATTGTGCGCAACATAACCTTTCTCTTCCAGATTACGAACTATGGTAGACAAAGTATTGTAATGCGGCTGATCTTCTAAAATCTCTGCTTGAATCTCTTTTACAAAAGCTTTTTTGAGCTTCCATAAAATATGCATGATTTCTTCTTCTTTATTGGTTAGTTTTTGCATTTTGAATGTTTTATTACTATTTATTGTGTTTGTCTCCTGCTTTGAGTTCAATTTCAATTACCCCATTAGAACCTTTTTCACCATATCTACTAATGGCATCTTCTCCTTTATAAATATTAATCATTTCAATATGCTTTGAATCAATTCTTTTTAGGTCATAATTAGCAGGCATTTCTTCTCCATCGATAATGACTAGCGGAGTCCCTTCTGCTTTATTTTTTTTTGCAGGGCTTGCAAACGCAATATTACCTTTCTCTCCAACAATAGTTATTTTAGTACTTGTTTTGCTGTCTGAATCTGTAGTTACAACAGTGCTAATATTTGAATTAGTATCACTGTTAGTTTTTGTACTAGTAAAAGAATTAATGTTAACATTGGTATTGGTTTTAGAGTTTGGATTGTTAGTGATGATAATTTGTGAATCTGAAGATGATAAATTAGTATCATTTTTTTTATCAGTATTTGCATTCACAGCTGTAATGTCCTTACTTGTTGCAACTTTTGATTCCTTATTTGAATCATTTATTGTTTGAATTCCGATTTTTTTATCACCATTTTTATAAGTGATAACAAGAACTCCAAATTCATTTATAGCTTTATCTGAAGATTGTACCGATTTTGCGCGCTGCTTTCCTTTTTTAATATCAACTACAATTGACGTTAATTCATCAGAAGAATTTCTCCTAACATCAGAAGCTTCAAATTTTATGTTATGATTCTTTTGTAAATTATTTTTGATTTCGTTCAATTCTGCATCTGTTGAGTTTTTACGAATTTTATAAACATCTACAGATTTAATGTTTGATTCATTTTCATTTACAATTTGTGGTCTCTCTTTGGCAATTACTTCAATTTGAAATAATAAAACAAAGGCTGCCAATGCAGGAATTACAACATAATACTTCCATGAATTCCTCTTTTTTGATTGATTTTTGTTTAACATGACGATTCGTTTTTTGATTAATGATTGATAAAAATGATTGGTAATGGCAACGCAGTTTTCATGCGTTGTTATTTTTAAAAGTGTGTATTGATACACTTTTTTGTCTGCTAGTTTTTTAGAAGCTTCTTTATCTGCTATAAATTCCAGATTTTGAGTAATTGCTTTTTTATAAAGCCAAACTATTGGGTTAAACCAGAAGATGATGCTGTAAAACCTTGAAAATAATACATCTATAGTATGGTTTTGATCGCTGTGAACTTTTTCGTGTTCGATAATATTCTCTAATTCTGTAGCTGTGTACAATGATGAGTTGTAAACGATATACTCAAAATAGGAGAAAGGCGCAATGTTTTCCTGAGTATCTATGAATTTAAAATCTGCTTGCTGTTTTACTTTTTTTCCTTTTATGATAGCATTTAAGCTGTAAAAATCAATTGCCAATTTTAAAAGAAAAATTAGAAGGCCAATTCCGTAAAATGCCAGAATCACATAATTCCAATTGATGTCTGAATTTTGTTTTTCCGGAATAGATAATAAAGCCGATTCAATGTTCGTATTTAAGTTTTGAGTTGCATCAGTCCACACAATCTTTGTATAACTTAATAATGGCAAAATTGATGAGACAATCAAGCCTGATAGCAAGAACCATCTGTTGCTGTTAAAAAATGTTTCTTTGCGAAGCAGAAAAAAGTAAGCGCAATAAAACAAAAGCATTAAAACTGCTGATTTGGCGATATATACAAAAATTGCTTCCATAAAAATTATTTTTCTTCGTCCTTATTCTCGATCATTGATAAAATTTCACGTAGTTCGTCAGCTGAAATTTTTTCTTCTTTAGCAAAAAATGAAACCATACTTTTATAAGAACTATTAAAGTAATTGTCAATTGCTGTTTTCATAAATCCTTTTCTGTAGTCTTCAATTTTGATAACAGGAAAGTATTGATGTGTGTTTCCAAAGGCATTATGCCCTACATATCCTTTTTCTTCCAGATTACGCACAATAGTTGATAAAGTATTGTAATGTGGCTGATCTTCGGTTATTTCTGCTTGAATTTCTTTCACAAAAGCTTTTTTAAGCTTCCATAAAATCATCATGATTTCTTCTTCTTTGTTGGTTAACTTCTGCATCTTCTCTAATTTTAATTCAAACCTACAACTATTTTTTTAGTTACACAACTATAAAAATAGTTATTTAACTAAAAATTAAGTTTGATTTCGCTTTTAGGTACAAAAATGCTATTCAAATTTAATTGTAATAAATTGAATAGTAATAGATTAAGAAGTTAAAGTTTTTATTAAAGAGTTTTCTGGGTTACCAATGCATTTTTAATCCATATACAGCATCCAGTTGCAATTACTCCAATGCAAGCCATAAAAAGCCAGTTAATTTGATAGCCAAAACGAGTTATAATTTCAAAGCCCAGTTTAGAACTAATAATATGAGCAAGACTAAAACTCATAGTATAAAGAGCCATATAGCGACCTTCCTGTCCTCGTGGTGCGCGACTTAAGGCAAAAGCATTAGAAAAAGGAAAGGTTAATACTTCTCCGATAGAAATACAAATCATACTGATTATCAATATTCCAGCCCAGAAATTAATAAGTAATAAAAAGAAGCTCAACGCCATAATAAAAGAGCCTATAATAATGATTCTAATCTTTGGAAAAGCTTTTCTTTCTAAAAATCCAACTGTTGGCATTTCCAAAGAAAAAATCAAAAGTCCATTGAGAGTCATTAATAATCCGGTTTGGAATTCGCTCAGACCAAATTTTTCATTATGATATAAAGGAAGAGTAGTGAATAGCTGGAAGAAAATCATTGCTGTTATGAAACTCACAAATAAGAAAACCCAGAAAATTTTATCATGAAAAACAGATTTTACTTCTACGGCACTTTCGGTTTTATCACCATGATCAGCTTTTTTCTTTTCTTTTACCAATAGAGCAAAGATTGAAATCGAAATAATGCAGGAAGCACCATCAACCCAAAAAAGACCTGAATACCCCATTCCCATAATAATTAATCCACCCAATGCAGGTCCGGCGGCAAAACCAAGATTTACAGCAAGACGAACAAGTGTCAGTGCGCGGGTTCTGTTTTCAGGTTTCGCATAAGCTCCTAACGAAACAAACATAGCCGGTCTAAACATATCTGCGATTGTCATTAGAACAAACATAGCAGCACACAACGCCCAAAATGTTGTAATGTACTGAACAAAGAAGAGTGATACCCCGCTGGTAAATAAGCTGAAAATCATGATTTTATAAAACCCGATTTTGTCCGAAAGTTTACCTCCGAGCCAGGAACCAAGCATAGATCCGAAACCAAAAGCAACCATAATCCATCCAACCTGATTATACGTAAAATGAAGATCTTCTTTAAGATATTTGGATAAAAATGGAAGTACCATTGTTCCGGCACGATTGATAAATGTAATAGTGGCCAGAATCCAAACTTCTCTTGTAAATCCTCTAAAGTTGTTGATGTAATTGGTAAAAGCGTTTTTAAGCATTGTATTTGATAGATTATCGTCACAAAGTTAGGAAACTTTGTCTCGTTAAGTGGTTGTTGTTTTGTTACTTTTGAACTATTTTTGCAGAAAATTTCTAAGATGAGAACTGTAAACGTCCTGCTTTTATTGTTGGTTTTTAATATTGGCTTTAGCCAAAAAAAGTTCAGTAAGAGTGAAGCCGAAAAATTTCAGAAGAAGCTGAATTCAGAATATGCTGATCCTAAGACAAGTCCGTTAATGGCAGAAGATTTAAAGACTTTTAAAAGTTTAGATTTTTATCCTATTTCTGAGACTTATTTTGTTAATGCTACTTTGGTAAAAGCAAAAGGCGGAAAAGTTTTTGAAATGAAAACTTCAGGAACCCGTACTCCAAAATATATAAAATACGGAACTTTAAATTTTAAAATAAACGGAAAACCTTTTCAGCTTGCTGTTTACCAGAGTTTAGAACTTATCGTTCAGGAAAAATACAAGAACCATCTTTTTCTGCCTTTTTCAGATTTAACAACCGGAAAACAAAGTTACATTGGTGGTCGTTATATTGATTTAGAAATTCCAAAAGGAAATACTATAGCAATCGATTTTAATCAGGCGTACAACCCTTATTGTGCTTATAATTACAAGTATTCCTGCCCTTTGGTCCCTTTGGAAAATGATTTGAAAATTGAAATTAAAGCTGGTGTAAAGACCTTTCATTAATGGAATATTTTAATTTTCATACCCATCAATTTAGTAATCAATCCAATATTTTAGAATTGGTTAATCAATATCCAAAAGATTTTGATGAGTCAATTCCATTTTATTCGATTGGAATTCATCCTTGGTATATTGAGGAAAACCGAATAGATGATGATTTGAAGATTATTGAAGAAAAATTACAAACTCAGAATTGTTTAGCAATAGGAGAGTGCGGCTTAGATAAAAGGATTGAGGTTGCATTTGATCTGCAGATTTCTGTTTTCGAAAAGCAATTAGCTTTAGCGGAACAATTTAAAAAACCTGTTGTTATACATTGTGTAGCGGCTTTTCAGGAAGTAATTGAAATAAAGAAAAGATTGAAAATCTCCGTGCCAATGATTATTCATGGATTTTCGAAAAATAAGCAAGTCGCTGAGCAGTTGATCACGGCAGGATTTTATCTTTCGTTTGGAAAATATCTCTTAAAGAATCCTGATTTGGAAAAGGTTTTTCAAAGTATTCCAAACGATCGTTTCTTTTTGGAAACGGATACAATGGAGGAAACAATTGAACAGGTTTATGAAGTCGCTTCAAAATATAAAGAATTAAATATAAATAAGTTAAATACTATTATTTCAGGTAACTATAAAAGTGTTTTTAAAAGTTGAAAACCGAAAACCTGAAACAAATTTTTAAACAAATAAAAAAAAACAAAATTAAGAATATATGGCAGAATGGACAGAAAGAGCTGAGCTTTTGTTTACGAAAGAAGGATTAGAAAATTTGCAAAAATCTAATGTTTTAGTTGTAGGATTAGGTGGTGTCGGATCTTTTGCAGCAGAATTTTTAGCAAGAGCCGGAGTAGGAAACATGACAATTGTGGATGGAGATGTTGTGGATATCACCAATATCAACAGACAGTTACCCGCTTTACATTCCACGGTTGGACAGCCAAAAATTAAGATTGTAGGAGATCGTTTAATGGATATTAATCCGGAATTAAATCTTACCAGAGTACAGGAATTTCTTTCTCCGGAACGCGCTTTCGAGATTGTCTCTCCTGAATTTGATTATGTTTTAGATTGCATTGACAGTATTACACCAAAATTAAATTTGATTATTGCTGCTAAACGCAAAAGAGTAAAGATCATTAGTAGTATGGGAGCAGGCGGAAAAATGCTGGCTTCAAAAGTAAAAGTTACAGATATTTCTAAAACTATAAACTGTTACTTTTCAAAAACAATTCGTAAACGCTTAAAAGAAGCTAAAATCAATAAATTAAAAGTAGTTTTCTCATCTGAAATTCAGGACGAAAAAAGCTTGAAATTAACTGATGGAAAAAACTTTAAAAAATCTTTTTACGGAACAAACAGCTATATGCCGGGATTATTTGGTTTACATGCTGCAGAAACAGTAATTAGACATTTGTTGACTAAATAAAGATGCTAAGTGGCTAAGGCTCTAAGTTGCTAAGATTTCTTCTTAGTAGACTTATAGCGAGTTTTTTAAAGTTATAAAGTTTGACAAATTCAAACAAAAAGAAAAACTCAAAACCTTAGCGTCTCAGCATCTTAGAAACTTAAAAAAAAATGATTAAAACAGTAATTTTTGATATGGACGGTGTAATTGTAGATACAGAACCCGTTCATCGTTATGCTTATTATTTACAATTTTCAGAATTAAATATAGAAGTTCCGGAAGAAATGTATACTTCATTTACCGGATTTTCGACCCGAAATACATTTCAGGCATTAAAAGGATATTTTCCGTCTGTAGAACAGGAAGTGGAGGATTTGATTCAGCGAAAGCGAAATATTTTTAATGACGCTTTCGATACAAAAGAAGATTTATACCTTTTGGATGGAGTAGAGGATTTAATTAAAGATTTGTATCATAGCGGAATACAATTAATCTTAGCTTCATCAGCATCTAAAGTAACTATTGATCGCGTATTTACAAGATTCAATCTTCACCAATACTTTACGCATATTGTGAGCGGAGAAGATTTTCCGCAATCCAAACCAAATCCCGCAATATTTAATCATGCTGCATCGTTGTCTATTGCGCCAAAAGAAGAATGCATTATCATCGAGGATAGTACAAATGGAATAAAAGCAGCAAAATCGGCTGGAATTTATTGTGTCGGATACAAAAGTGAGCATTCTAATTTACAGGATCTGTCAGAAGCTGACTTAGTTATAGATCATTTTAACGAATTAAATGCTGAAAAAATATCACAGCTAAAAGCCTGAATTATATAAAATTTAACATTTGTTCGGTAATTGAATTTGTAAATTTGAACAAAACAAAAAAATCATAAGAATGAAAAAACTACTTATTGCATTAGCCCTGATCTTAGCGCCATTAGCATCAGAAGCACAAGTAAAAACTCCACAAGCAAGTCCAAAAGGATACATAAAACAAACCGTTGGTTTAACTGATGTTGAAGTTACATATTCACGTCCGGGAGCAAGAGGAAGAGCGGTTTTCGGAAATTTAGTTCCGTTTGGAAAATTATGGAGAACCGGAGCTAACGAAAATACAATTATCAACTTTGGTGACGATGTAGTGATCGATGGAAAAACATTAAAAAAAGGAAAATACGCGATTTACACAGTGCCTAGAATCGAAAGCTGGGATGTTATTTTTTACCTTTCTACAGATAACTGGGGATTACCTGAAAATTGGAGTGATGCTTACGTAGCTTTAAAAACTACTGTAAAAGAAGACGCTTTACCAACTCCTGTGGAAACATTTACAATCGGAATCAATAGTTTGGATCCTAACTTTGGATATTTAGAAATGGCTTGGGAAAACTCTCATGTTGCTTTAAAGTTTGAAGTTCCTACGGCAAAAATCGCTACTGCAAGTATCGATAAAGCTTTGGCTGGTCCAACTTGGAATGATTATTATGCAGCATCACAATATTTGTTTCAGGCAAACGGAAATATCGAAACGGCGAGAACTTATGTAGATAAAGCTCTAGATATGAGTTCAGATAAACCTTATTATGTTTCAAGATTAAAATCTTTGATTCAGGCAAAACAAGGTGATAAAAAAGGAGCTATTGAAACTGCTAAAGCATCTTTAGCTGCTGCCGAAGCTGCAAACAATTCAGATTACGTAAAATTGAATAAAGACAGTATTGCTGAGTGGAGCAGATAAGTTTTTAAATTTTTCAATACTAAAATAACAAATTCCAAAGCTTTCGAGTTTTGGAATTTTTTTTATTAAATAAATAGACAGACTTGTCTGTTCTTATTAATAAATGTTTTACATTTGCAGGTATAAATTCTCCAGTTATGTTACCCAAAGAAAGAATATTAGAAAAAACATTTAGTTTGTTCCATATACAAGGATATAATGCTACGGGCATCAATCAAATTATTGAAGAGGCAAAAGTGGCAAAAGCAAGTTTTTATCAGCATTTTAAATCTAAAGAAGATTTGTGTGTTGCCTTTTTAAATCAGCGTCATTTTTTTTGGTTTGAAGAATTGAAAAAATTTACTAACAAAGAAGAAGATATAAAGCTAAAAGTTTTAGCCTCTTTTGATTTCTTACTGTATATGAACAAAAATGAAAATTTTAGAGGTTGCAGTTTTCTGAATATTTTATCAGAAATTCAATCAGATAATACAAAGATTTTGGTAGTGATTCAAAATCATAAAAGTGATTTACGAGCCTATTTTAGTGAAATTTTAAATGATAATCTTTTGGCAGATCATGTGTATCTACTTTTTGAGAGTTGTATTATAGAAAGTCAACTTTTTAAATCAAATCAGCTTATTTATCAAACAAAGAAAATTATTCAAACTTTAATTTTATAATCATGGAACAGAAATTGCCATTACCGCCTTTCTCTTATGAAACTGCATTAGAGAAAATTCAATTAGCAGAAGATGCTTGGAACAGTCAGGATCCAGAAAGAGTTTCAAAAGCCTACACGATTGACAGTGAGTGGAGGAATAGAAATCAATTTGTAAATGGTAGAGAAGAAATTGTACAATTCTTATCGCAAAAATGGAAAAGAGAGAAAAATTATAAACTCAAAAAAGAATATTGGGCGCATACAGAGAATAGAATTGCAGTTCGTTTTGAATATGAATATCAGGATCTAGACGGAAACTGGTTTAGAGCATATGGAAATGAAAACTGGGAATTTGATGCAAATGGACTAATGCAAAAACGATTTGCCAGCATAAATGATCTTTCAATAAAAGAAGAAGATAGAAAATTGTAATAAATTAATTTGAGGAGGGCGGTTCAGGAATTTTTACCGTCCTTTTTATTTTCTTTATAATTAACAAATAAAAAGTAATACCACCCAAAATAATTAGTAAAGCAATCTGCAATTGTCCAATGCTGTTATTTTTGCCGTACATCGCATTAGCTGCAGCCAATTTTGCTTTTCCTTCCTCAATTTGAATTTGAGATAAATTTTCTAAAGTTTTTAAGGCTTCTTCGCTGGAAGCAATAATTTGTGTCCAGTTTTTATTTTCGACCTGGTTATTGATTTCTTTACACGAAATTAAAAAAGCATCAAAGTATTGTTTTTCTTTATTTGTTAAAACCGTCTTGGCATACAAATCATCAATATTATGAACAATGTCTAAAGTATGAATAATCTCAATTCTTTTTGTGTTATCGCTTAGATTCAGTTTTTCAGCTTCGGTTTTGATAAAATGAAGTTGTTTAGAATATTGAAAAATATAATGCGCAACCACTAAACGATCTTTATAAATTGCATTGATGTTGTCATTTACATTTTTAGAATTTTGAAGTGTGTTGAAATTTCCCAATAAAATTAAAAGCATCACTATCAATAGGATAAAAGCAGCTTTAGTTTTGTTGCTGTATTTTTTTAAATCTTTCATAACAATGTTTTTTTGGGAAATTAAAAAAGTCGAAAACTCTAATCAATCATCTTATTTTCAATAAGCTCAATGTTTTTTATAGAGGCCAAAGGTGTAATTTTTACTTTTTTATCACCTTTAACAAAGTAAAAATAATAGAGACTGTTATTTCCGATTATAAAAACATTTTTAGATTCCCCTTCATTAAAATCCAATTGATAGCTATATTCCAATCTATTCTCTTTTAATTTTTTAGTATTAAAATAGCCTCCTGCTAATCCGTAGCCTAAAAAAAATGATAATAAGAAAACAATAAGAGATTTTATGGCAATGCCATTGTAATAGCTTTTAGTTTCTTCGGTTGAAAGTTCATCGGTTGATTTTAATTCAAAAGATCTTTTTACAAAAACTTTATCTTTATTTTTTGCTAAGAATTTTGGAAGATAAAAATGGATGATAAAGAGTAGAATAATTGCACCTAAGATTATAGGATTTGAAGTGAATTCGGCAATTGGACTAATTAAGACATCCATGATTGTTGAATATCTTAAAATGTTGATTCCGAATTGGTAGTAATAAATACTATCTTTTAGGATTCCCATTAGAATCAAAAAAAGATAGCCAAAAGGAAGTAGTTTTTCTAAATCGTCAGATATTTTCATTTACAACTTTTGGTTTGGTTGAAGGTTGTTTTTGGTTAATCTTTTTTAGGATTATTTTTCGTACGACTAAAATAGTCTTTTTTTAAATACTATTCTAAGGGAATTATTTGAGATATTTTGCTGTATTTTTCAGGAGCTAATTTCTTCTGTGCGCGGTATCTTTTGTGGCTCCTGATAGCCATCGCGACTAGCACAAAAGGATGCCGCTTTCATCAGGGCTAGGGTATCAGGATTATTTAGAGAAGATTGATCGAATAGTAAACGGTCTTAATTTAATCTTGTTACCTTCTTTGTAATTTATTGGTAACTTTGGACTTTTAACTCCAAAGGGACCTGAACCATTTTGATTATAGTAATAATCATTTTTATCATTGGAATATTTTCCTGAACATAAGAGATTAAAAGTGGTGCTTTTTCTACTTGATTTCAAAACACTAATATCAATCCAAATCGGAATTTTATTGTTTCTATACAATAGATCAACAACTTCAATTTCTGTTAAGTCAAGTTTTATAATGTCATTTTCTTCAGGATAAATATCGAATTTATTTGAACCATCAATATTACTTGCAACCGTAAGAATTACATTGTACTTAAAATCCGTAACTAACTTATCTTTAACGTAGCGCTCAGCAAATTTAAGAGTCACAAAACTTGCTCCTTGTAAATGAAATAAAAAATCTTCTTTTGTCATTTGCTAAAATATCAAATTTATAAATCGAATTATTATTCAATTGTGGCTAGGTCATTTTGTCCTCTAAAGAATAAAAATTGTATTACAACTGCCAAAATAATAGTCAAAATTGCTCCAATAAAATTCAGCCATAAATAACCTAATTTTTCCTGATTATAAACCATAGTATAAAAAATCACAAAAATCGTTAACTGACTTATAATTGCACTTATAAACATTGGTTTAGCTTGAACTCTTCTAGTATAAAATGCGACTAAGAATATTCCTAAAACGGTTCCGTAAAAGATAGAACCAATAATATTAACCAACTGAATTAAGTTTTCAAACAGAGTTCCTACGCAGGCAAAAAGAATGGCTATAATTCCCCAAAATAAAGTGAAAAATTTTGTAGCGTTCAGATAATGCTTCTCCGATTTTTCTGTTTTTAAATTTCGTTTATAAATATCAATTGCCGTTGTAGAAGCTAAAGCTGTCAATCCAGAAGCGGTTGAAGACATTGCTGCCGAAAGAATAACGGCCAATAGTAATCCAATAAGTCCTTTGGGAAGATAATTTAAGATAAAGTGAAAAAATACATAATCTTTATCATTAGTTTCAGAGTTGCTGTCGGCTTTTAAAATAATTTCTTTGGCTTTTTCTCTAAGATCTTTTTCTTTATTAGACAGTGCAACAAGTTCTTTACGAAGAATCGGATTATCATAATCCTGGTTTAACTGGTCGATATACAGTAAGTTGATTACTTTTTTGTCCTCCGAAAGTTTAACTAATTTTTCTTCCAAATTATGATATTCTTCTTTAAAAGCTGATTTTTCGATCGCAACTTTATTATTTGGATTAAAATTTAACGGCACGGGATTAAATTGAAAAAAAACAAAAACCATAACTCCCGTCAAAAGAATAAAGAATTGCATTGGAACTTTTAATAGTCCGTTCATAATTAATCCCATCTGGCTTTCACGAACCGATTTTCCGGATAAATAACGACCAACCTGAGATTGATCTGTACCAAAATAGGCGAGTGCCAAAAAGAAACCTCCGGTGATACCACTCCAAATAGTATATTTCTCTTCAGGGTCAAAAGAAAAATCGACAATATTCATTTTGTCATTTGCCCCCGCAATATGAAGTGCACTATTAAAAGTCATGTCATTTGGCAGATAATGAAGAATCAAAAAGAAAGTAATAAACATCCCCGACATAATGACAAACATCTGTTGTTTCTGCGTTACGTTTACAGCTTTTGTACCTCCTGAAAAAGTATAAATAATAACCATTACCCCAATAATGATATTCATTATCGTTAAATTCCATCCAAGAAGTGCAGACAAAATAATGGCTGGCGCATAAATAGTTAATCCTGTTCCTAAACCTCTCTGTACCAAAAATAAAATAGCAGCAAGAGAACGTGTCTTAACATCAAATCTCTTTTCCAGAAACTCGTAAGCAGTAAAGACTTTACTTTTGTGATAAAGGGGAATAAATGTCAGACAAATGACAATCATAGCAATTGGCAATCCGAAATAGAATTGCACAAAACCCATTCCGTCGTGGTAAGCTTGTCCTGGTGTAGATAAAAAGGTTATCGCGCTGGCTTGTGTTGCCATAACAGAAAGACCTACAGTATACCAAGGCGTTTCGTTGTTTCCTAAGATAAAATCTTCAACGTTTTTACTTCCTCTGGTCTTCCACGAGCCGTATCCAACGATAAATAGTAAGGTTACAATAAGTACGATCCAGTCAAATAGCTGCATAGGTTATGAGTATAATTGCATGATTAAAAAGAAAATAGCAATATAAATTGCATTAGCGACCAAGACATAGGTGTAGCTTTTCTTCCATTTTTTTTGTTTCTTAGCTTCCATATTTTATTGTTTTATGTCTTGCTTTGGGGCTTCAATGGGTTGTTTCAACGAAATTATGTTTGATAATAATCTGTAGGCTCCGGAAACTCCCTCCGGTAATTCTCTAAAGAAACTCAAACCAGTGTAAATATAATATCCTTTTCCATATGGAGCCACTAATAATGCTCCATCTTTAGCCGATTCTCCTTTGTCATGAGATGAAATAATAGGAGTGAAGGCTGAGTCATATTCATTTGGATAATATAAGCCTTGTTCTTGTGTCCATCCTTCAAAATCTCTTTCACTGATTTTATTTGGTGTATTTAAAACTGGATGATTAGGTGCTAGGAAAGTAATTTTAGCATTTTCTTCTGTTACACGATCATTTGATAATTTTAACGGATAAGGTGCGATTTTATCGGTAACAAGTTTTCCGTTTGTATTGTATTGGACAATCATATTTTTACCACCTTTAACAAAATTGAAAAGAATATTTTGCTTGTTTGCCAAAGCATTCACAGTATTATAAGCACGAATTCCTGTGATTACAGTACTAAATGAATCTAATTTTTCAGGTGTAATTTCTTCCGGTTTTAAAATCGAAACTTTGTATCCCATTTGCTTTAAACTTTCAGGAACTTCGTCGCCGGCACCCATAATGTAGGCAATAGCGTCTCCGGAAGTTTTTAAATCAATTCTAATACATTTTGACTCTGCCGGTTTTAAAACCATTTGTTTCGTAATATGGCTGAAATCAATAATCGTCTGATCTTTATCAAAACGTTTATTCTCAACTACAGCAATACTTTTAGCTGTAACTTCTTCCGGATTAACAGGAGGTGTTATTTCAAAATAGAATACTTGTTCATTTCCTTTTTTATCTAAAGTAAACGGAATTTCTTTTGGCGAAACACTCCAGCTTTTTGGTAGTTCCAATTGTAAATTTCCTTTTACGTCATCTTTTCCGGCACGAACTTTTACCGAAATCATTTTGCTTTTAGTATCTCTAAAAATCAGAACTCTTTCTAAAATTGAAGTGGTAACTTCAGGCACAATATCAAGGAAATTATACATTTCTCCTTTTACACCATCATTGTATTTGTAAACAACAGTTCTTTCAAATGGAATTTCTACATCGTTTATTTTTACATTGAATATAACTTTTGTATCTCTTATTATATCGGGAATACCAATAATTTCCTGATTCGAAACGGTGTACATTCCAACCGTTGCTTTTTCTTTTAACCAATACGGCTGTGTGTATTCGATGTTGTTTGGCAGCTGTAATTGAAGATTAATCTTTTGATCGTTATTGTTTTTTAAAATACTGTTTTGAACTGTTGTTTTATTATCAGGAAGTGTTGTTACGCTCATTAGCTGCATGTCAACAGCACATCTGTTAATTGCTTCAAGGGTTAGTTTTATAGTACTTTCCGGAGTCGCTTCCTGTTCATTTGAAACAGCTTCAAGATAAAGACCGGCACAAGATGCAATAATATTTTTTATAGCCTCGGCTTTGATAGTTTTCCAGTGCGTATCTTCTAAGGCCAGGATCATAGAATAAGCTTTAACCAGATCCGGAATACTTGCAGATGGTTTGCTGAAATTATAATTTGAAATAATAGTAGAAATTAAATCGCCAATTGGCTTTCCGTTTTTAACACGGTTCCAGCTGGTGTCAATTCCGTCAAATAAATTATCACGGTCTTTCGGACTTTCTCCGTTAATAAGTTCCAGATACTCTGTTTCATCACCACGAACCCCTGTACTTCCAAATCCTTGTGATTGATGACGACTTCTGCTCAAAGCAGCAATTTCCTGATTAGATTTTCCGATTCCGGTGTAATAAACACCAGTCTCTAACTTGGTGAATTTTGATTTATTGGCAGTATCAAATTTTTCCTGACTTCCGTAAAACCACCAGGAAGGATTAAAAAACTGTCTTTTTACTTGCCAGGGCGTTACATATTTTAACTGTTCAGGATAAACTTTAGGATCATTTGTCAATTTAAAACTTTCAACACTTAACATAGCAGAAGAGGTGTGATGTCCGTGCGTTGTTCCCGGTGAACGATGATCAAATCTATTAATGATAATATCCGGTTGAAATTTTCTGATGGTCCAAACTACATCGGCCAAGACTTTATCTTTGTCCCAAATATCTAAAGTTTCATCTGGATTTTTAGAGAAACCAAAATCATTGGCTCGTGAAAAAAACTGCTCGCCTCCATCTATTTTTCGAGCTTCAATTAATTCCTGAGTTCTTATAACTCCTAATAATTCACGCAATTGTGATCCAATCAAATTCTGTCCGCCATCTCCACGAGTTAAAGATAAATAACCTGTTCTCGCATTCATATCATTAGCCAAATACGAAATCATTCTCGTGTTTTCATCATCGGGATGCGCTGCCAGATATAAAACAGATCCTAAAAAGTTTAATTTTTTTATTTGATTATAAATTTCAACTGAATTTGGTTTTTGTGGCTGTTGTGCAAACGAAATCTGAAAACCCAGAAAAAATAAAAGAAAGATTTGAACCTGTATTTTTCGCATGATAAGAGTTAGGTGTTTTTAGAATTGTCCCAAAAATACTAATTATTTTATGGAAGATTATTTAAATGAAATGTTAACGCACAATAATTGTACCTTAATTACGAAGGAATAAAAAACAAAAGAGCCGCTAGATGTTTTCTAACGGCTCTTTTATATTTTGACTTTAAAAATAAAACCAGATATTATTTTAGTTTGTTTTCTGTATCAGTATAATTTCCTGTAATGGTTACGCCACTATTTTTAGTAACTTTTCCATAAATTGTAATAGAAGAACCAGTACTGAAATTAATTTTAGCACCGCTGTTTAATAGCAAATCTCCCCAAATTACAACAGAACCTTCTACTTGTAGTGTTGCATTACTGTTAATAGTTAATTGCGTTGGGTTTGATTGTTGATATTTACCTTGAGATAAACTTCCTCTCATGTTAAAAGTACCACCGCTATTTAAAGTTAAATTATTCAAAATTGCAATAGAACCGCAGTGTGTCAATACAGCGCCAGAATTAATGATGGCAGAATTAATCGCAGTTGCACCTTGATATGATTTAATATCATTAGAATTTAAAATTAAATCTTTTCCTTGATTGTAAACCGGATATGAAGAACAGCTTGCAAATGTAGTGCTTGGTTTTTCCATCTTAATGATTTTTAAACCGCCTGTTCCGCTGGCAACATAAATATAATTACCGCTAGATTTCACATAGTTTGATGAACCGGCAATTCCTAAAGAACCTAATAAACTAAGTTGTGTTCCAGACTGATAAACATTTAATCCTAATGCTCCATTAGCAAGGAATGCATAGCCGTCGTTTACAGAAACTGCATTAGTAACATTATCTTCAGCTGCAGTTGGAATTGCAATAGTCTGTAATTTTGAACCGCTGTTAATATCATAGACACCAAGACCATTTGGACCTTCAGAAACTAAAAGTTTTGTTCCGTCAACATCTATTGTTCTTTTTGCACCACTTACATCTGTAGAAGTTGTAAAGCTTTTTTGCAAAGCAAGTGTTGATTGGTTGTAAATATTAACTCCTTTAGTTCCGCTTAAAGTAACTACTTTATCAGAAGTTAAAGCGATAGAACGTAAATCTGCAACAGCTACTTTTCCGGTTACAGCCTTAGTTGAAGCACTCATTTTAAACAAACTTCCGTTATCTCCTGTCACTGCATAATAATCACTAGTATTAGCCGCTACATCTGTTGTAACTCTGCTTTCTAAGTAATTTGCAGTAGTTTTATCTGTAAGAAGACCAGAACTTAAAGGCATGTTGTAAACTACAGCCGGATTATTTTTAAGCAAAGGATCTTTGTCGATGTCTTTTGCTGCTCCAATAATTAAGTTTCCGTTAGTGTAAGTAAGAGAAGTAATATCTGTATTTGGTATTAAAGCTGATGTAACCAATTTTGGTTTGTAAGGATCAGTAACATCAATAACATCAATTGCTCCCGAATAAACATCACCTCTCGTGATATAAGAAACATAAGCATAATTTCCGTTTACTGTAACATGACTGGCTTGTAAGGTTCTTCCGTTAGCATCAACCGGAGGTTTCACCTCTGCAATTTGAACAAGCGGAAAATTGGTTACTGTGTTTTCAGCAGTTTTACCTGTTAAAGAACCATTTTCGATCGAAATTACTCCTGAATTAGTGTAATCAAGCCTTTGGTTTAAAGTGTTTTGATCAGAAGTAATTGTAATGTTATCCAGCGCTTGATTGTTGTTTTTGTTATCATCGCTGTTGTCGCAGCCTATTAAAAGGGACATTGCTAAAAATGAAAGCAGATAAACATTCTTTTTCATAAGATTTCGATTTGAGTTTTAAAAATTCGGTGCAAATATATATCATAATCACATTAAACAAAGGTTAATTTTTAAAATTAGATAATTTAAACAGCTGTTTAATAATGATTTATACTAAAGTTACAATGTTTCGAAAAAAAATCAAAACAAAAAAAGCAAAAAAAAGGGTATCAATTATTTGATACCCTTTGATTACTGAAAACTAGTGATTTAGTATTATCTTCTCCCGCGTCCGTGATCGTGATCATCGTGATGATGGTGATCGTCGTGTCTATCACGGTGTTTGTCGTGCTTGTCATGTTTATCATAACGTTTGTAATCTCTACGCTCATTATAGCCATATACAGGTCTTGGTTTGTAAGGTCTTTGAGGTGCCCCGTGATAGCCTCTGTAATATTTCACTTTATGACGATCAAAATAGGTGTAAGGGGTTCTACCATGGTAATCTGTCAAAACTACCTTATAACCACCATATAAATCATAGTTTCTATATTGTCTTGGCAAGTAAGTCGTTCTTACCCATTTTCCTCTTCCAAAATAGATGAACTGTGCAGCACGTACATCATAGTAGGCTTCAATATCCGGAAGGTAATAATATTCCATTTCAGTATATCCTACAGGTCCCCAAGCTGGTGGATTCCCAATATTTACGTTAATCGATACCTGGGCTTGCGTGGCGTTTGCAACCATTAGAAATAATCCGGCGATTGCTAATTTTATCGTTTTCATCTTTTTTTATTTTTTTAATGTTAATCTTGTTTAGGGATATTCATATACTGTGCCAAAAAAAATAAAGATGTATTTTGTCTAGTAAAAAATGTATTTCGTCGATATATTTTTAGATTTGTTTAATGTCTAAATTATTGGTTTTTAAAGCTTTTTGTCCAAAATATATTTTTTTCAAAAAAAAGAAAAAAATTATTTGTAATCAACCACTCTTGGTTTTGCAAGTTCAAAACTTTGCATTCCATAATCTGTAGTTTCAAAAGTATTAGTTTTAAATACATTATCACCCTGTAATGGAATACTTGGATAATAAGACAATGAAAGTTGAAATGAACTAAAAACCAAATAATCGTTGCTTACAAGCAGTCCTATCGTTAGTTTAGAGTAGGGTTTACTTTTAGTCATGGCCACATCCGGGCTTCCCAAAACGGCAATAGAATAATTAAAAAACGGATTTAAACGAAATCCCCATAAAGCATGAGGCGAATAAGTTTGTGTCTGAAGTGATAATACTGCTTTGCTTGTTCCATATAATGCCGTATTAAATCCGGCAATACCATTTTGTTCGTTAAGATTCAACTGATCGCCGATAACATCATCACGATTAATTCCAATAACCAATTTTGGATTTACGAATTGTCTTAATTTCCAGGTTCCTATACTGTATAATTTCGTAAAATAATTAGACTCAAACAAAAATGCGGTACGATAAGTTTTGGATTGATGAAAAAAAGTTCCTGCCTCAAAATTCATACTCAAAAAGCCTAATCGGTAATAGTTTCCAAATGAAAACTGTGCTCCGACATAAGGTCTCCAAAATGTATTTTTGTATTGATAACCGAATGTTACTCCATAAATTCGTCCTATCGGAACGTCTTCTGTCTGTCCGTTTCGAAAGATATAACTGTCTTTAATAAATTTTCGGGTATTCAATCCGATACCACTAAGAATTAATTTTTCATCAGAATAAAAATGGTCTGGGTCATAAAGTTCAGTCGGTGATTCACTATAGTTGACATTTAAAAATCTGGCTGTAGTAACAAGATTTGTTATAGCTTCATGCTCATCTTTAAATACTTTAAAAGCTCGACCAGCCCAAATATCCTGAGAGATATATTTCACTGGCTGATAAGCATACGAAAGATCCGGAGCACGCAAAGTATCTCTTCTGTAATATTCATCTACATAAACACCTCCTGCCCATTTTGTTAATGGAGAGTAGAAGTCTCTTTCTACATCAATACTTTTGATATAATTATTATCTAAGTCTTTTTTATAATGCAGAACGGTACCGATATAAGTATTTTTAATATTCGGAACGGTGTAAGTTACTTCATTAGCATTGCGGCCGTCATCAAAACGATTGGTAAATCGATATTCTAACTGCTGTCCGGAACCAAAGAAATCTTTTTCTTTAAAACCAAGAGAAACCTGATTACTTGAAATAGAAAACCTGGGAATTGTACTCCAGGAATCTAAAACACGAATGGTAATATCTACTGAATCTGATGTCTGTCCAACAGTTTGATTGGAAATCCGAACTGCTGTTACATAACGTTGTGCACGTATTAAACGTTCTGTTTCCAGCACTTTATAGGTATTATAAGGTGTGTTTTTCCTGAACAGTAATAAATTCTTTATGGCTATTTTTTTTGTTTTTAAATGAAGCCTGTTTCCAGTTCTTTCGCCCCAGTTTTTAGGCACCTGCGTCGTATCAGCAACAGAATGTCCAAAAGGATCTAAAGTGATAATATTTATATTACGGATGATTTTTCCATCATAATGAGTTGAATCTATGGGTACAAGTAATTCTTCCTTTTTCTTTGATTTTTTAGACCTGAAAAATAGTTTATGCATGGTCTGCGTAAACTTGTTTTTTTTAGAATAATTACGAATTTTTGTGTAGATTTCCGTACTGTCTTTTCTGGTTTTAGGTTCTTTTTTGGTTTTATCTACCTGAGAGAATCCGCTCTGTAGACAAAAGCAAAGCATAATAAAAAACAGTATTTTTTTATTTAAAGACATTCGGTAGTTTTCTTCTAATATTTTTTTGTTTATGAATTTAAGGAATAAAAAGCAGGTTTTACTAAATAACGCTCTTTTTAATTTTCTGTTGTAACTTTTCTTTTTCGCCAGGTAAATTTCCTCGGTACATGATTTCCCATGAGATAACCCCAGGGTGCGAGAGAATCAATTCGGTCAAAAATGATTTTTAAGATTGCTAAAAGCGGAATAGCTAAAAACATTCCTGAAATTCCTGCCGCAGCCCCTCCTACAATAATTCCCATAATAGAAACAAAAGCATTGATTTCTACTTTAGAATTAATGATTAATGGTACAAGAAGATTGTTGTCTATAAACTGCACAATAATGTTTACAATTAAGATTCCCAGAATGATGGAAGTTTCTCCGGATCCCGTTAAAGAAGCCAAAACCGTAATAATTCCGGCAATTGTAATTCCGATGTAAGGAATAAGATTTAAGATCCCCGTGATTAATCCTAATAAGATAAAGTATTTAATACCAATAATCCATAATCCTAAACTGGTAAGAACCGAAACAACAATCATTTCGATGATTAAGCTTACAATGTAATTATTTATCGAAACTTTTATACGTGAAAGTATATCCATTAAAGCAGGATGGTTTTCTTTCTTAATTAATTTTGCTAAAAACAACTTAAAATGTTCCTTGTAAATTAAGAATAGGAATGTATACACAATAATAATCATACTGTCCAGAAGAACATCACTCACGGATATGATAAAGGATCCTAATTTTGCTTGTCCGGTTTTAACCGAATCTTTAGTGACTGAGTCCAGATATTTTTTCTGATCACCAATACTTACCTGAAAATTTTCCCTAATAAACTTATGAATTTCTATTATAAAAGAATTGGCATTTTTCTTTATTGTTTCAAAATCATTGGCCATATATGTCACCTGATAGGAGATAAAGATTAAAATCCCGACTATGAATGAAAGAAAAATGATCAGACAAACTATAGCTGCCAGATGTCTTGGAAATTTAAGTTTAGTATTAAAAAAACTAAATATAGGGAGCAGTAAAACAGCAAATAAAAATGCTAGTAAAACTGGTGTTAGAATATCTTTTCCGGTACAAAAAATAAAAGCAAAACAAATTAAGGTAACCAGTATAAAAGAAAGTTTTGCATAAAAAGGTAAAGTTATAGGCCGAGTCATTTTTTTTAGAATTAAGCTGAATTTATAAAACAAATATTACACTTTAATTGTCATATTTTGTTCCAGCTTTTTTTTTCGGCGTTATAAAATTCCCATTCAGATTTTAGTCAAAAAACTCTTTTTCTTCATATTTGGCGGGAATTATTGAAATTCCTTTTTGGAGCAGTAAATTATTTGGGAAAATTATTTTTTCTCCTTCTTTGGTTTTTAAACTAACATGAAAAGTATTAATATCTTCGATTTCTGCCTCAATAGGAAAATCTTTATCATGTATTTTTATTGTATCTCCAATCCTAAAAGGAAAAGAGAAAAATAAAATCATTCCGGAAGTAACATTGCTTAATATAGACCATTGAGCAAACATGGCAACTCCAATTACAGTTGCGATAGAAGAAATAGTAAAGAAAATATCCTCAGTCTGTACACCCCAGATTACGATTAGACTTGTTGTTACCAGGATATTCATTAAAATATTAATATACTTGATAACTAAATTGGTACGGTGTTCAAACAACTGACTTGAAGCAGCAAAACGTCGTACTAATTTTGCAATTACCATTCTAAGTACAACTAATACAAGAATGAGAATTATGGTGACTAATATCTCGCGGCTATACTCTTTAAAAGAAAACATAAATAAAAATTTTTACACTAATGTAGTCAAAAAATCGTAGACTTTTGCTGTTGGAAGTCCCATAACATTAGTATAAGAGCCTTCGACTTTTGCAACTGCCATAAAACCAAACCATTCCTGAATGCCATAAGCTCCGGCTTTATCATAAGGTTTGTAGTTTTCGATATAATATAAAATAGCTTCGTCTGACAAATCGTTGAATGTCACTTTGGTGATATCATGCAAAAGGGTAGAAGACAGATTCGTTTTAAAACAAACAGAAGTAATTACCTCATGAGTGGTTCCAGACATCGATTTAATCATAGCAAAAGCTTCTTCCGCGTTTTTAGGTTTACCCAAGGCTTTATTCTGATGCCAGACAATGGTGTCGCTGGTCACTAAAATTTCATTCTCCTTTAATTCTCCTTCAAATGCTTTCGCTTTAAGTTCTGCCAGATAATCTGTTATTTCTACAGCTTTTAATTCTGGGGGATAAATCTCTTCAACATCTTTTAAACGAATTTCAAAATCAAGATCCAAATCTTTAAAAAATTGCTGTCTGCGAGGGGAACCAGAAGCGAGAATGATTTTATATTTCTTTAGTTTTTCTTTAAGCATTGTATCTGATGTTTAAGGCAATTACCAATATTGACAGGATTCCAAAGAATAAAATTAACTTTAAAATAGTACTCAAATGATGAAAATCTTTCTGAGATTTTGCATCGAAAATTTTTACTATAAAATATAACAACGGAGCTAAAACTGTTGCACTGGCATATAAGACAGCAAAGTAAAGCTTGTTTTCCATGAAATAAGCATTAACGTATAATGCAGACAAAATAAACGGAATTACTGTAAATCCTAAAACGATTTTTGCAGCTCTGTTTATACCTATTGCAATGGGCAAAGTATTCATTCCTTGATTATAATCCCCGTTTACATCTTCTATATCTTTTACAATCTCTCGAATAAAATTAATCATAAAAGCAAATAGGGCGTAGTCAATTAAAATAGAAAAAAGACTTGCCATTTGTGCCTGATTTTCTGCCGTTGTAGCCGGAAAAATGTCAAAAACTCCAATTATTAATACACTTACAGCAAGTAGTAATGCCACAACAAAATTTCCTAAAATCATAATTTGCTTTAAGGTAGTGGCATAAAAATATAAAAGCGTTGCTATTAAAATAAAAAGTGAAGCAAAAGTAGGTCTTAGAATAATATTTGAGAGAATAAAACCAATTGCAACTCCTGAAATATTTAAGGCAATATAAATATTATAGGCAGCCGTCTCACTTATTCCTTTTCCCACCACAACATCATTAGGTTTATTAATACTGTCAGTCGCTACATCATAAATATTATTTATAACATAACCCGCTGCGGCTAACAAAACGGTACTTAAAACCAATAATCCGTATTGCCAGTCTGATAATGCAAGAGGAATACCTTGCTGTTTTAGAAAAGCATAACGAAAAAGAAGCTGCATAAAAGCCAGCATTAACAAGTTTTTATATCTAATAAGTTTTAGGAATTTCATTTTTAAGGTTCTGAGAGACTAAGATTCTAAGATACTAAGTTTTATTCTAAAAGGTTTCTGAAACAGAAAACTGCGACTGAAAATTTTTTAATCATGTTGCCCGTTAAAATATTCCATCCATTTCCCTTGCACTTTCATCACTTGTTCGATAACGTCTCTTGCAGCGCCTCGTCCGCCTTTTACGTGAGAAATATAACGACAAATATTTTTGATTTCCGGAGTAGAGTCTTGCGGACAAGTTGGAAGACCCACCAATTTCATCACATGAAAATCAGGAATATCATCTCCCATATATAACACGTTTTCGGGGTTAATATTATTAATTTCAGTATACTCTTTAAAAGTTTTTACTTTGTCAGGAGTTCCTAAATGAATATCAGCAACTCCCAGATTCTGAAGACGAATACGGACACCTTCACTGCTTCCGCCAGAAATAATACATACATTATAGCCACTTTCAATTGCTGCTTTTAAAGCATAACCATCACGGATATTCATTGTTCTCAACATTTCACCTTCATTGGTTACAAAAACAGAACTGTCTGTTAGTACGCCGTCTACATCAAAAACAAAGGTTGTGATGTCATTCATTATTTCTTTATAACTTTTTGCCATTACGCTGTATAGATTGTGTTAAGATTTTATAGATGTTTTTTTTGTTTTCGTCTTGTAAAAAAGCGACATGCGCCTCTGTTGTATTCGAATCATTACGTACAGCAGGACCAGTCTGGGCATCAACTGGGTCAAGGGTATTTATTTTGTCTGCAGTTTCCTGAATTAGAGGTTTTAGAATCTCAAAAGGAAGCTGATTTTCTTCACAGATTTCTTGTCCCAAATGGTATAAATGATTCGTGAAATTACTGGCAAAAACCGCAGCTACATGAAGTGCCTTTCTTTGTTCTGAACTAATTGAATAAACGGCAGTAGAAATACTTTTTGCAATCGTTTCTAACAGTTTGAAATCGGCAGTATTCTCAGCTTCCAGGCAAAACGGGATGATTGAATAATCTATTTCTTTGTTTTTAGAAAAAGTCTGAAGCGGATAAAAAACGCCACGTCTGTTCTTCTCGTTTAAAAGATAAATTGGAGATGTTCCTGATGTATGAACAACAAGCTGATTATTGAATGGAAGCTGATCTGAAACCTCTGTAATAGCATTGTCTGAAACGGCAATTATATGCAAATCAGCTGTTTGTAATTCGCTGTAATTGGTAACAATTTTATCAAAATCAACTAAATGATGTACGGCTTCCGTTTTTCTTGAAAAAACCTGTTTAAGTTCAACAGTTTTGCTTGCACTAAATGCCTTTATCAAATGCTGTGCAACATTGCCCGAACCAATTATATTTATCTGAATCATGAAAACAAAATTAGTATTATTTTTTCTAAAGATAATTTGTAACGAAAAGTTTTGATGCAAGATTGTAGAGAATCTATTCCTTATTATATTTTTAATTCTTTCCTAATTGTCAAAAGTAAAGCTCCATAGTACATTTTTTTTGTTTCGGTCCAAATAAATAAAAAAAAATGAATTAATTTTTATGATATATAATTTTGTAGTAATAAGTGTATGTTTTTGAGAATTTGATCAAATTAACCGCCATATATTTGGTTTTTATTAACAAATATCTCATGCCTCAAATAAACATTTTTGAGTACTTTTGTGCCACTTTATATACAATATAATTCCTTAAAAATGGATAAAAAAATATTCTCTTTTTTGTT
The DNA here is from genome assembly GCF_042686225.1 of Flavobacterium notoginsengisoli. NCBI lineage: Bacteria > Pseudomonadati > Bacteroidota > Flavobacteriia > Flavobacteriales > Flavobacteriaceae > Flavobacterium > Flavobacterium notoginsengisoli. The sequence continues at coordinate 127,832 of NZ_JBHUOT010000013.1, read as the reverse complement.
TTCTACACGTTTAATGGCCGTTCTTTTTTTAGCATTCGCACTTGCAATGGGTATTGGAACTTTTATCGAAAGTAAATACAATACAGATACAGCCAGAATTTTAATTTACAATACATGGTGGTTTGAGGCTATAATGGTAGTTTTCGTGATTAACTTCTTCGGAAATATCAAGCGTTACCAATTACTTAAAAAAGAAAAATGGGCAACTTTATTACTTCACTTAGCCTTTATTTTTATCATCGTAGGAGCTTTTATTACCAGATATATTAGTTATGAAGGAATGATGCCGATTCGCGAAGGAGCGGCAGAAAATCAAATCTATTCAGATAAAACTTTTTTGACCGTTTTTGTTGACGGCGAATACAAAGGAGAAATGAAAAGAAGAGTTTTTGAAAAAAATCTTTTGCTTTCTCCTGTAACCAATAATGACTTTAGTATTTCCGGAAAGTTTGACGAAACTCCATTTGAAATTTCGTACTCAAATTATATAATGGGAGCGAAAGAAGTAGTTAAACAAGATCCGAACGGCATTTTATACCTTAAATTGGTTGAAGCCGGAGCCGGCGGTCGTGAAGAACATTATCTTAAAGAAGGTGAAGTTCAGAATATTCACAATGTTTTGTTTGCTTTAAATAAGCAAACAGACGGAGCAATAAATATTAATACAAAAGGCGATAAATACACTATTCAAACCCCTTTTGAAGGAGAATTTATGAGAATGGCCGATCAATTAAAAGGCAAAGTAACTAAAGATGATGTTCAGCCTTTGATGATGCGTTCATTATATAGTATTGGGGATATCAGAATTGTATTTCCAGATCCTGCAATGAAAGGAAAAGTAGAATATGAATCTAATAACGATTATAGAGCAAAATCGCATACAGATGCTTTAGTTCTTAAAGTTAAAGCCGAAGGTCAGGAGAAAGAAGTAATGGTTTTTGGATCTAAAGGTCAAGTTGGAGAACCTAAAACCGTTAAAATTGGCAACATTGAATATTCTATATTCTTTGGAAGTAAAGCCTATATTTTACCTTTCAAAATAAAACTAAATGATTTTATTGCTGAAAAATATCCGGGTACAGAAAAAAGTTACTCTTCATACAAAAGTAAAGTAACCGTTCAGGATTCTACAGAAACTTTTAATGCTGATATTTTTATGAATCATGTATTAGATTATAAAGGATATCGTTTTTTCCAGTCTTCATTTGATCCGGACGAAAAAGGAACCGTTTTGTCTGTAAATCATGATTTTTGGGGAACAAACATTACTTATTTTGGATATTATCTGTTGTATATAGGTCTAATGGCAATTATGTTTACAAAACATTCTCGTTTTGGCGATTTGAAACGTAAACTGGAAGCAGTTAAAAAGAAAAAAGAAAAGCTAATTACGATTTTAGTTTTAATGTTGAGTCTGAGTAGTTTTGCGCAGCAATCACCACATGTTCACTCACACGATCATGATCACACACATTCAGCAGATCCAAACGATCACGCTAATCATGTTACTGCACCGCCAAGCAAGAAACAGTTAGATTCTTTATTAAATATCTATAAAGCTCCTGAAGCACACGCTGCAAAATTTGGACGTCTTATTATTCAGGATGCAGGAGGAAGAATGAAACCTATTAATACTTTTTCATCTGAATTACTTCGTAAAGTAAGTCACAGTGATAAATATAATGAAATGAATTCTGACCAGGTATTCTTATCTATGACGCAATACGCACAGGTTTGGATTCAGGTTCCATTAATTTACATTAAATCTGGAAATGACAGTATCCGAAAAATTATTGGTATTGATTCAAAGGATAAATATGCTCCGTTTGTAAAATTCTTTGATGAGCAGGGAAATTATAAATTATCGCCTTATTTAGATGCTGCTTACAAAGCTGCAAATCCAAACCAGTTCGAGAAAGATTACATCGAAACAGATAAAAAAGTAAACTTAATGGAGTCTGCATTAAGTGGCAGTATTCTAAAGATTTTCCCGGTTCCAAATGATCCAAATCATAAATGGGTTTCGTATATGGAACGTGAAGCAGCTGGATTTAAAGGAATGGATTCTACTTACGTGAAACAAATTCTGCCTTTATATTTTAGTGCTTTGAATAATGGTTCTATCGCTAAAAACTTTGACACAGCTGATAATTTAGTCGAAAGTATTCATGGTTTTCAAAAGAAATTTGGAGCCAAAGTAATGCCTAGCGAACAAAAAATCGATGCAGAGATTGCCTATAACAAATACGACGTTTTTCAGAAATTGACTTATTGGTACATTACAGCGGCTAGCTTTATGTTCATCTTTATTATTGTCAACATTTTCTTTGAGAAAAAATGGCTTCGTATTATAATAAACGTATTCCATGTTATAATTGGGTTGTTATTTGCGCTTCATACATTAGGGTTAATAGGTCGTTGGTATATTTCGGGTCATGCACCTTGGAGTAATGCTTATGAATCTATTGTATATGTAGCCTGGTCAACCATGTTCTTTGGATTGGCTTTTGACAGAAAATCAAAATTAACAGTTGCTTCATCTGCTTTCGTTACGGCTATGATTTTAATGGCGGCATACTTAAACTGGATTGATCCTGAAATTGCAAACTTACAGCCAGTTCTTAATTCCTATTGGTTAATGATTCACGTTGCGGTTATTGTGGGTAGCTATGGTCCAACTGCATTAGGAATGATTTTAGGTTTTGTATCGTTACTATTGATTTTCTTTACAACAGAGAAAAACAAAGCCAAAATGGAACTTAATATTAAAGAAATTACTTATATCAACGAAATGTCTTTAACTATTGGTTTGATTATGCTTACAATTGGAAACTTTTTGGGTGGTCAATGGGCAAACGAAAGCTGGGGACGTTACTGGGGATGGGATCCAAAAGAAACTTGGGCCTTAATTTCTATTATGATTTATGCATTTGTAATTCACGCTCGTTTTGTTCCTGCTTTAAGAGGAAAATGGTTCTTCAATTTGATGAGTATGTATGCTTTTGTTTCGATTTTGTTTACTTATTATGGAGTAAACTTTCACTTAGTTGGTTTACACTCGTACGCAAGTGGAGAAGCGCATTCTTTAAGCTGGATTTATTATTGTTTGATAACAATTTCTGTAATTGGAGCAGTTACTTATCCAAAATACAGAAAATATTATAAGACTAAAAAAGTAAAAAAATAGATCATTGAATTAATTATTGATTCACAGAAAGAAGCTCAGTTTTATGCTGGGCTTTTTTATTTAAGTTTTAGATACAAAAAAACTCCTAATTATTAATTAAGAGTTTTTTTCTTTTATATTAAGTTATATTTTTAAACTTTTCCTAAAGTATAAAGCTGTTCCATAGTTGGTGTTGGACTTCCGCCTGCAGGCTCTAAAGTAATTCCAAAAGCTTCTGCAGAATCGGTTTGACTTACAGCAAAGATTTTTTGAGTATTTCCTTCAAAATTATCCAGTAAACCAATACTTGTCGGTGTAAGAACCGGACTTAATTTTAAAGACCATACCTGATAAACCATTCCTTTTGGTGGCGTTGGTAAACCAGCGGCATCAATATAAGTTGTTTTGGTATCTTTATTCCAATATACTTTGGCAAAAGAGGTTGGAGAAACGGCCTGACCGCCAAGTGTAACTCCAGTATTTTTAATATCTCTAACAATACTTAAGTTTTTCTCAGTCTGTTTATTCTGTTGATCTAAGAAAGCATAATCTCTTTGGATTTTATTCTTTTCATTTCCAACAGTAGATACGGCTTCTTTGGTTTTAGACAATTCTAACGTTTGGTATCCTAAACCTAGCAGTAATAAAACAGCTGCTGCCCAGCCCACATATTGTGACCATCCTGAAGCTGGTTTCATGTCGACTACTTTACCATGTTTCAGTTCCAGACGAGCTTTAATCTTCTCAAAATTTGCTACAGAATGAAAAGGAGAGAAACTTGACGATAAAGCTATTACAGCCTTTTCTATCGAAATAATTTCCTGATCTACATCAGGATTTTTTTTTGCCAGTTCAGCTATTTCCAGGTTCTCTTTTTCGCTTAATAAGCCATAAACGTACAACTCTAGAATTCCTGATTCTATATATTCTTGTGCTTCCATTAGATTTTTAAATAATTACGTAAATCGTTAATACAGTTTCTGTTTTGTGTCTTGATAGTTCCCAGTGGCATTGCCAATTCTTCTGAAGCTTCTTGCTGGGTATATCCTTTAAAGAATAATAAATTAATAATCTCAATACATTTTGGTTTCAGTTTTTTTACAAACTCCTGAATTCCGATTGCATCAATTTTGTTGGTTAATTTATTACTGTCATCTAACAGATTTACGAAATTATCCGAGGAAAGGTTTTTTTGACTGTTATTAAAGTTTTTAGAACGTAGTTTATCAATCGAAGTATTACGGGCAATATTAAGGATCCAGGTATAAAATCGGCCTTTGCTTTCGTTGTAAGAATCGATGTTTTTCCAGATTTTCACGAAGACATCCTGAAGGACATCTTCGGCTTCCTCTCGATTTTTGATTAAAACATGAATAACAGAAAATAAGCTTTTAGAGTACATGTCATACAAATGTGTAAAAGCTTTTTGGTCTTTTTTGTAAATTAAAACTAGCAACTCTTCTTGACTCATAGATTTGGATTTTAGGTTTAAACTTGAAAATTTAGACATTTAGTGGTAACTGTTATAAAGGTAATTTATTTTTTTTGGATTTTTTTTATTTTTTTTTGTAGTCAAAAACCTAGGAAAATCAAGGGTTTTGAAAAAAAGATGATTTTTTTTACTTTTTTTTAAAACCAAAAACTATCCAATTACGTAAATGTATTTAGAAGTAAGAAAAAGAACATAATAATACGATAACGAAAAATAGCCAATGCATAAATAGAAAAACAGGTGGCATTGGAGTTATAAATATAAAGTCGTTCTTTAAAAAACAATATTATGGATAGCAAGTTAATAATAAAAGTACTGATCGTCGGATTAACCACTGTGTTAGCGATGACCGTTTTTAATAAGAACGACTTTAAAAGAGAAGCAGTTAAAAGTCAATTTAAAATGTAGTTGAGATTGACGAATTGATTATAAATAATAAACTTTTAAGATTATGAATTTTATAATAATGTTCGTTTTGTTAGCATTTATTTTAGTATTTGTTAAACTCTATAAACAGTAAAAAGAATGTTCTTTAAATTTTGAAAATGAAAAAATAATATAGTTGATGTACCCGGACTTCCAAATCGAAGACTTTTTATTATGCCATAACGGTTAAGTTAAGATTCAGACAGATACAATATTACAAGCCATTTAAAAATATTTTGAAAGTGCGTTAGGCATTGGGGGATAAAAAGATTTTCAATATAACCGGGGCATCAACTATAATTTTAAACAACTATTATTTTATTAATAAAGATTGCATAATAATTAATTCATGGTTTGATTTGTTTGTATGGGGGGAAGCCTAACGTCTGATTAACGTTAGGCTTCATTTTTTTATTTAACTTTTGATTAATAAAATTTAAAGACTTAAAAGCATTTTACTAAAGTGGATTTTAACTAATTTTATAAAAAATTATACGATGAAAAATATAGCAATTTTATTTTGTAGTGCATTATTTATGATAGCCTCACAAGTTCAGGCTCAAACGAGCCATAAACCTAAAAAAGAAATTATGGCAAAAGAAAACATTTATCAATTTAAAGTCGAAGATTTATCCGGAGATACTTTTGACTTTGCGTCTTTGAAAGGCAAAAAAATCATGATTGTAAATACAGCTTCAAAATGTGGTTTAACACCACAATACAAAGATTTAGAAGCGATTTACAAAGAATACAAGGATAAAGGTTTTGTAATTGTTGGTTTCCCTGCAAATAATTTTGCTTCTCAGGAACCAGGAACGGCTAAAGAAATCGAAAGCTTCTGCCAGCAGAACTACGGTGTAACTTTTCCTATGATGAACAAAGTTTCAGTTAAAGGAAATGATATGTGCGAAGTATATAAATTCCTGACCCAGAAGTCTAAAAACGGTCTGCAGGACTCTGAAGTAGAATGGAATTTTCAAAAATACCTGATTAACGAAAAAGGAGAATTGGTAAAAGTGATTAAACCAAAAACTTTACCAACAGATCCTGAAGTTATTAATTGGATAAAAAGCTAAAAAATAACTATCTAAACAAAAAAATCCACATATTGTGGATTTTTTTGTCATTCTGAGGAACGAAGAATCACATCAGAAACTCGACAAAGATTGAAGAATTACTGTATGGAAATACTTTTGTGATTCTTCGTTCCTCAGAATGACAAAAAAAGAACTTTGTGTAAACTCCTTGCGTTCTTAGCGGTTAAACCAAAATCAACTGCATAAATACCAAATCCAGCCAATGATCAAATTTGTAACCTACTTCCCGAATTGTTCCTGTTGCGACAAAACCAAATCGTTCATGAAAAGCAATACTCCCTGCATTATCAGCATCGATAGCGCCAATCATAACATGATAACCTTGTTCTTTTGCTAAACGAATTAATTCTGTTAAAAGTTTAGAACCAATTCCTTTTCCTATTACATTATCAACCACATAAACTGAGTGCTCTACTGTAAATTGATAACCGATTTTTTCTCTAAACTGACCATAACTTCCAAAACCAACTACTTCACCGTCTAAATCTGCTACAACAATCGGAAGATTTTTAGCTGTTTTATCATCAAACCATTTCTTCTGGACTTCTAATGTCTGGATTTCATAACTGTAATTGGCGGTTGTATGTAAAATAGAATGGTTTACGATATCAAGAATCTTCTCTAAATCATTTTCAGTTGCCGGTCTTAAAATAATGCTCATTATACTATAATTATTTTTTATTTAGTTCTGCTAGTAGAGTATCTGCTTCTTTGGCGTCCCAGCCCATTTCCTTAGCGATGACTTTGGCTTCTTTAGCATATTCTAAAGCTTTCTTTTTGTCTTTTATTTTATTGTAAAGTTTAGCTTCTAGTAAGTTTCCGTCATAAGAATCATTTAATTCTAAAGAATGACTTACCCAAAAAATTGCTTTTTTCAGGCTTTCAGTATCGTTAATATGCTTAAAATAAGTGTTTCCGATATCTTTTAAGAAACTCGCATCTTTCCAGGCTAACTTTTCAGTTTCTTCAAGTGTAACCTTTTTGTAAAAATCCCATTTCTCGGTTCTTTCTGCCAAAGATAAATCATATTTGAAAACCAGAGAATCCGTTTTCTGCAATCTGATAGATTTTGCAATTTCTCTTTGTTTATAATAATTGACTGTATCTAAATTATCAACTAACGGACGAAGCAGTTCATTTACTATACTTTCAATCTTACGATCAATTCTACTTTGAGAAGCCACTGCAGCAAATTCTTTTTGATGTTTTAAAACATACTGAAACTCTCTGGATTTAATATCAGTAACACCATTTGCAATAACTCTCCAGTTTAATTCGCTGATTAATTGTGCATCAGATTGCGTGTTTAAATATGTGTGAGTTGCCGGAGATAATTCAGTTCTGTCTTTTCCTTTTTTTAAAGTATTCAAATAAGTAAAATACTTGTCAGAATTACTTGGGTCAGCCATGAATTCTTTTTCCAAATAAGGCAATTGCATCTTTGGATTTAAAGCATAGCGAAGTTCATTTTGAAACTCTGCTTTTTTCATTTCTCCCTTTAAAGCATAAATCAGCGTTTCATTAGTATCAATAAATAAAAAAGTAGGAAGGGATTTGGTATTGAATTTACTCTTTAAAGCGATTCCTTCTTCTTTTTCAATGTTTTTATAAGTACAGACAAAGTTTTTATTCAAAAAATCAATTACTGCAGGATCGCTTAAAACTTCACTTTTCATCAAATTACAATGCGGACACCAATCTGCATAAAGCATTACGAAAAGTGGTTTTCCTTCTTTTTTAGCAGCTTCCAATGCCGTCTTGTACGGAATATCAACAGGAACAAATTGATTTTGAGAATTTGCATTTTGAAAAGTAATGGCAAAAAATAGTAGAAAAAAGAAACGCATAATTAAGTCAGGCTTTTATTAATAATTCGATTTTACAAATATATCCTCTTTTTTGAGAAAGAGACTTAATATATTCCTAATTATAACTTAAATCAACTGTGAAGTTCGTAACTTTGTAAGCATGATTAAGAAAAATCAATTAATTGATTTTCTTTATAAAAGTAATACACGACCGGAATGATTTACCCCAAAATAGCGCTTGCACAAAGCATTATCGAAATTTTATCTGCCAAGGGCATTATCAATATTATTATTTCTCCAGGATCCAGAAATGCCCCTTTAACCATTGGATTTGCTCAAAACCCTAATTTTAAATGTTACAGTATAGCAGATGAACGTTGTGCTGCTTTTTTTGCTTTGGGAATTGCACAACAAACCAAACAACCAACAGTGGTAGTTTGTACTTCAGGATCTGCTTTATTGAATTATTATCCGGCTTTGGCAGAAGCATTTTACAGCCAAATTCCATTCATTGTCATTTCTGCCGATCGTCCGCAGAGTAAAATTGATATTGGTGATGGTCAAACGATTCGTCAGCAAAATGTTTTTCTAAATCATTCTGTTTTTAATGCCAATCTTACGGAAGAAGCTTCAGAAGAAAATGACTTAAAAATAAATCAGGCTATTGAAACAGCTATTTTGAAAAAAGGACCTGTTCATATTAATGCGCCGTTTGAAGAACCTTTATATGAAACTACAGAAGAACTTTCAGTTAAACCAAAAATTACCAATTTTACTCCAGAGAATAATTCAAATACAATAGAAAATATTGATCAGTTTGTTTCTATTTGGAATAATGCAAAGAGAAAATTAGTTCTGGTAGGAGTAAACGAAGCCAATACTATAGACAGGGGAATTATCGAAAATTTAGCTTCTGATCCTTCAATTGTAGTACTTACAGAAACAACATCTAATCTTCATCATCCTAACTTTATTAATAGTATTGATACTTTAATTACACCGTTTGACGATTCTGATTTTAAGGAATTTAACCCTGAAGTTTTAATCACATTTGGAGGAATGGTGGTTTCTAAAAGAATCAAAGCATTTTTGCGAAAATACAAACCGAACCATCATTGGCATATAGATACCTTACGTGCTTACGATACTTTTGGCGCATTGACAAAACATGTTGAAATGCAGCCAAATGATTTCTTTAAAGATTTGCTTCCAAAAACAACTTTTGCGGAAAGTGATTATTTTAAAAATATTGATTCTGTTTATAAAGAAAGACTGAAAAGAAGAAAAGAATATTTAAGAGAAATTGGATTCTCGGATTTTAAAGTTTTTGAAAAAGTAATAGAATCACTTCCTCCAAACAGTCTTTTGCAGATAAGCAATAGTTCAGCAATTCGTTATGCTCAATTAATAGATATTGACGAATCAATCGAAGTTTTCTGTAACAGAGGAACCAGCGGAATTGACGGAAGCACTTCAACAGCTATTGGAGCTGCAGTTGGTAATTCAAAACAAAATATTTTCATTACTGGCGATATCAGCTTTTTATACGACAGTAATGCACTTTGGAACTCTTATATTCCTGAAAATTTTAAAATTATTTTAGTGAATAATGGAGGAGGAGGAATTTTTAGAATCCTTCCGGGGCATCAGGAAAAACCGGTTTTCAATACTTATTTTGAAACGTCACATCATCTAACTGCTGAACATTTGGCCAAAATGTATCACTGTAATTATTTTACAGCTAATGATTCAGACTCATTGACGACTGGAATTGAATCGTTATATAGTACAAACAATGCTCCGGCAATATTAGAGATTTTTACGCCAACAACTGAAAATGATGTTATTTTAAAACAATATTTTAAGAGTTTAAATTAATCCTCTTAACATATTTAGAATAATAATAAAAGTGCTGTATACCGGCACTTTTATTTTATATCAAACATTTTTGATTTAACATTTTCAAACTTCGTACCTTTGCTACACAAAACTTAGTTGTTTAATCAGCTTAGAATATTAAAAAAATGCTTGAAATAGGAAAATACAATACCCTGACTATATTACGTGATACCAAAGTTGGTTTGTTTTTAGGAGATCCTGAAAATGACCCTGAAGGTGTTCACGACGTTTTACTTCCAAATAAATATGTTCCAAAAGAATTTGAAATTGGCGAAGAATTAATCGTTTTTGTTTATTTAGATCACGAACAGAGACCAGTTGCAACGACTTTGGTCCCTTACATTTTATTAAATGAATTTGCCCTTTTACGAGTAAATTATATCAACAATGTAGGTGCGTTCATGGATTGGGGGATGGAAAAAGACATTCTTGTGCCATTCAAAGAACAAGCCCGTCCGATGGAAAAAGGAAAACGTTACTTAGTTTATTTATACATGGATAAACAAACTAATCGTTTAGTTGCCTCAAGTAAAACGAATCAGTTCTTAAACAATGATCAATTGACTGTTGAAAAAGGGGAAGAAGTAGATCTGATCGTTTCTCATATTACAGATATGGGAATCAATGTTATTATAAACGAACAACACAAAGGTCTTTTATACAAAGATGAAGTTTACGACGATTCTATCAGAACCGGTCAAAGATTACGTGGCTATATTAAAAATATACGTCCTGATAACAAAATTGATGTAGCACTTCAGGCACAAGGAGCTGAAAGCATTGAACCTAATGCAGAAAAAATCTTAAGTGAATTAAGAGCAAGCAGAGGTTTTCTAAGGCTAAATGATAATTCTCATCCGGAAGACATCAAGACTGTTTTAAAAATGAGTAAAAAATCATTCAAAAAAGCAATTGGCACATTGTACAAAGAAAGACTGATTGAAATTAAAGAAGACGGTATTTACCTGATAAACTAAATATCTTAAATTCCAAATTACAATTGGACACAATAATTTAGAATTTGTTTTTTTGAATTTGCGAAGTTATTATAACACAAAAGGCTGCTCATTACGAGCAGCCTTTTGCTTTTTATTCTAGTTTTAAAAAAAATTGTAATTAAAAAAAAACAGAAATAAAATAATTCGAATCCATCTCAGAATAATAGCTTTACGTATTTTAGAGATTATCCTATTGACGGTATGTCTTTTAAACAATTAATGTAAATATCTTAAAAGCAAAAAGAGAATTTCACGGCTACTCCATTGGTTTATAAATAACTTTTAGAAAGTGTGAATTAGTACTTTTCCTCTTTTCGTTATCCTTTATATACTAATTATAGATACAATTCTAACATTTAACCTTAGGTGTTACTTTTTTCTTTTTGAAGTTTCGACAAACACATAAATCATTTGCTCTTTAATTTGAGGTTTGTTAATGAAAACCCTAAAAAAATGAGCGACAAATTTTTTAAATTTTCTCAAAAAAATCATTTTTTAGGTTAATAAATCAGTGAAAGAAAATCAATCTAAAATCAAGCAAATAAAATGTATCTAGCTGATTTCTAGGATGTAAAATTAATTATTATTTTTCTAAACTAATGTTAAAAAATGTTATTTTTTGTAAGTAAATACCAATTGTTAACATTGTGCATCGATTTCGTCACGACTAAACCCGAATTGAGTAGGTAAAATTATAAAAATGCCTTATTTTTACACTATAATATTTAAATACAAAAATCAAAATGGATTGGATTACAGCCAGAGAATTTGAAGATATAACTTATAAAAAATGCAATGGAGTAGCTAGAATTGCCTTTAACAGACCAAATGTTAGAAACGCTTTTCGCCCTAAAACCACTTCAGAATTATACCAGGCTTTTTATGATGCACAAGAAGACACTTCAATTGGAGTTGTTTTACTTTCTGCAGAAGGTCCTTCAACAAAAGACGGGGTTTATTCTTTCTGCAGCGGAGGTGATCAAAACGCACGTGGACATCAGGGATATGTTGGTGAGGATGGTCAGCATCGTTTAAATATACTTGAAGTACAGCGTTTAATTCGTTTTATGCCTAAAGTTGTAATTGCTGTTGTGCCAGGATGGGCCGTTGGTGGAGGACATAGTTTACATGTCGTTTGCGATATGACGCTTGCAAGTAAAGAACATGCCATTTTTAAACAAACAGATGCTGATGTAACTAGTTTTGACGGAGGTTACGGATCTGCGTATTTAGCTAAAATGGTAGGACAGAAAAAAGCGCGTGAAATTTTCTTTTTGGGTAGAAATTATTCTGCTCAGGAAGCTTTTGAAATGGGAATGGTAAATGCTGTAATTCCTCATGATGAACTGGAAGCTACTGCATACGAATGGGCGCAGGAAATTCTTCAAAAATCACCAACTTCTATTAAAATGCTAAAATTTGCCATGAACTTAACTGACGACGGTATGGTTGGACAGCAGGTTTTTGCAGGAGAAGCAACTCGTTTGGCTTATATGACAGAAGAAGCAAAAGAAGGAAGAAATGCTTTCTTAGAAAAAAGAAAACCAAATTTCGGCGAAAATAAATGGTTGCCTTAAATAATTTTAGATTTCTGATTTCAGATATTAGATTTTCAGTCTATCCATTTTTAATCAGAATATAAATAATCTAAAATCTACATTCTTAAATCTAAAATTACAATATGAAACATTGGATTGAAGCCGCAAGATTGCGCACATTGCCTTTATCAGTTTCCGGAATTATAGTTGGAAGTATTTATGCTTTATCAAATCCAACAGAAACTATTAATACGCCGACAGAAGTATTCAGCTGGAAAATTTTTGGTTTCGCTCTTTTAACAACATTAGGTTTACAGGTTTTATCCAATTTTGCCAATGATTACGGAGATGGAGTAAAAGGTACTGATAATGCAGATCGAGTTGGGCCACAACGTGCGATACAGAGCGGCGTTATCACACCCGCGGCAATGAAGAAAGCGATTATGATTACTTCATTTCTGACTTTGTTATCTGCAATAATCTTAATCTATTTTGCATTTGGAAAAGACAATTTTGGTTATTCTATCTTTTTCTTATTATTAGGAATTGCTGCAATTGTATCAGCAATTAAATATACGGTAGGGAATTCAGCTTACGGATATCGAGGTTTTGGAGATATATTCGTTTTTATTTTTTTTGGATTAGTAAGTACTTTGGGGGTAAACTTTTTATATGCAAAAGAAGTAGATCCGCTTTTAATTCTCCCTGCAATCTCAATAGGATTGTTGAGTGTTGGGGTTTTAAATTTAAATAACATGCGCGATCAGGAATCAGATAAAAAGGCTGGGAAAAATACAATTGTGGTACAGATTGGCGCTGCAAATGCTAAAGTCTATCATTATACCTTGATCGTTACAGCAATGCTTTTAGTAGTAATTTTTGCTATTTTAAGTGATTATAATTTTGATCAGTATTTATTCTTATTGGCTTATATTCCTTTAACTAAACATTTAATTACAGTTTATAAAAATCAGGATCCTAAATTATTAGATCCGGAATTAAAAAAACTGGCACTAAGCACTTTTTTACTTTCAATTTTACTAACGGTTTGTATGATTTCGTTAATTTCAGATATCATTGTAAACTTGTTTTTAGGTGGAAGATAAGAAACACTTTAAACTTAAAATTAAACAAAAATGAAAATTACATATTACGGACACGCTTCTCTGGCAATTGAAGTAGGAGGAAAAAATATTATTGTGGATCCATTTATTACCGGAAACCCAAAAGCAGCAGGTATTGATATCAATGTCCTAAAAGCAGATTATATTTTGCTTACGCATGCTCATGGAGATCACGTTTTGGATGTTGAAGCAATTGCAAAAAATACAAATGCTGTCATTGTTTCAAATGCTGAAATCGCTACTTATTATGGAAGTAAAGGATTCAATTCGCACCCAATGAATCATGGTGGAAGCTGGAAATTTGATTTTGGTAAAGTAAAATATGTAAACGCAATTCACTCAAGCAGTTTTCCTGACGGAACTTACGGAGGAAACCCAGGAGGATTTGTAATCGAAGGTGAACACAAAAACATTTACATCGCAGGTGATACTGCTTTGACTTATGATATGAAATTGATTCCGCTTCGTACGGAATTAGATTTAGTAATTCTTCCTATTGGCGATAATTTTACAATGGATATTGAAGATGCCATTATAGCTTCAGACTTTGTAGAATGTGATAAGATTTTAGGATATCACTTTGATACTTTCGGTTATATTGAAATCAATCATGAAGATGCTATCCGTAAATTTTTCGACAAAGGAAAAGATTTGATGCTTTTAGAAATCGGAGAATCGATAGAATTATAATAAGAAGCTAATGCCGATATATGAAATATCTTTTGTGGCTCCCGATAACTATCGGGACCACACAAAAGAATGTCGGTTCCATAAGAAAGTTATTTGGCACAATCTATGTTATTGAAATACTGGAGTTTTTAAAATAAAAATCATTTTAATCTGTGAAATCTGTGGCAATTCAAACATCCTCACAAAATTCAACTTTCAAAAAAATATTCCTCTTTCTATTTATTGTAGTTTCTTACAACACTTTTGCTCAAAAAGATGGTTACTGGGATAAAGAACGTGCAACTACAAAAGAAATTATAGTACCTGCAAGAGATAGAATCTCTATTGCAACAGAAGACCTTCCAGTAGGAACTACAGAAATCGTATACCGAATTACACTTTTAGATAAAAATCAGGAAATGGCCAATAGCTTAGTTTCCTTATTAAAAGCAATTCCAGATCCTTCAGGAGTAAGTCAGGGATCGGCTGGTGCGGTGTTTTTGATGTCTAAAATTTCGGGAGACGATCAATGTACTTATTCCATTTTTACCTCAAACGAAAACGCTAAAAAATATGTTGCAAACGGTAAAATCAATGATGCTTGTTATTCTCAGGCAGAACCTGTAAGCAAAGATGCCAAACGATTATCTGTTAATAAATCCTCTTGTTTAAAAGAAAATATTAGTACAATCTGGTTTGGTTTCGAAAGCAAAAACTGGATTCTAAGTCAGAAAGTAGTTTTAGAAGTTGTACCCTGGGTTGATACTAAACTGAATCGCGGTTGGAATCAGGATAACAAAAATGAAATCATAAGTTTGTGTAAAACTTCTACAATGGCACAAAAAATGGCTAATTCAGATGATTTTTGTGTTTGTATTTTAAATAAAATAATGAAACAATATCGTTATGATGAGTTTCAGAAATTATTAGCCGTTGAAAAAACAAAAGTTTATAAAGATTTCGGAAATGCCTGTTATAAAGATTCGGATATCTCTAAAAATGTTTTCAATGATTTAAGAAAACAAACTTCTTCTTTAATCAAAGCGCAAAAATACAATGAAGCAATTCCGAAATTAAATACTATTGTTAATGAGGGGAAAGCAACAGCTTTAGATTATAGTTCTTTGGGCTATTGTTATATTTTGACCAAACAGTATGCAAAAGCATTAAAAGTACTTCAGGAAGGAGAAAAACTGGATGATACAGAGTTATTGGTAAAACTTAATCTCGCACATGCATATTTAGTTAATAACGATTATAGTGCTGCAAAAACAATCTATAAAAAATACCAAACTCAAAATGTTACCGATAGTTTAAGCTGGATTGAGAAAACAAAACTTGATTTTCAGGTTTTTGAAAAAGCAGGTTTACCTTCGAAAGATTTTGAAAGAATCTTAAAATTATACAATTAAGATTTTCAGTTATCAAAAGCTCTGTAAAGTCTTTTTTAAAACTTAGCATTTCAGTATCTCAGCACCTTAGTACCTTTAAAAATGAAAGCATCCTATTACAAGTATCTATTAGAATTTAAAAGACCGTCCGGAACGTCGCGCGGAATTATGACAGAAAAGGAAACCTGGTTTATTATTCTGGAAAAAGACGATAAAAAAGGAATTGGAGAGTGCGGAATTCTGAGAGGATTAAGTGCAGATGATCGTGAAGATTACGAAGAAAAATTGAAATGGACTTGCGAAAATATCCATTTAGGAGAAAAAGCACTTTGGGAAGCTTTATTAGAGTTTCCGTCAATTCAATTTGGAATTGAGATGGCGTTTTTATCATTAAAAAGTGAAAATCCATATCTTTTGTTTCCATCAGATTTTACTAAAAATTTGAGCTCAATCAACATAAATGGATTGGTTTGGATGGGAGAATCTTCTTTTATGAAACAACAGATTGAAGATAAATTAACAGATGGCTTTAATTGTATAAAACTTAAGATTGGAGCAATTGATTTTGAAAAAGAATTGGAATTGTTGAAGTTTATAAGGAGTCATTTTTCGCCTGAAGAAATAGAAATTCGCGTCGATGCAAATGGTGCTTTTTCTTTAACAGAAGCTTTAGTTAAATTAAATCAATTAAATCAATTTCAATTACATAGTATTGAACAACCAATCAGACAAGGAAATATTCTTGAAATGGCTCAATTGTGTAAAGAAACACCTTTTCCAATTGCATTAGATGAAGAACTTATTGGTATATTTTCATTTGAAGAAAAAGAAAAATTACTACAGGAAATAAAACCACAATACATTATTTTGAAGCCTAGTTTTATTGGAGGATTTAAAGGAACACAAGAATGGATTTTATTAGCAGATAAATACAATATTGGCTGGTGGATCACTTCTGCGTTAGAAAGCAACATTGGTTTAAATGCTATTGCACAATGGACTTTTCTTCAGAATTCAGAAATGCCGCAAGGTTTAGGAACAGGAGCATTATATACTAATAATGTAGATTGTCCATTAGAAGTTAAAAACGGGAGATTGTGGTATAATACAACAAAAGAATGGCAAAAAGACTTTTTTTAAAGTGACAAAATAACAAAGGTACAGAGTAAAAAACTTTGTACCTTTTTTGTATAATTAATTAAAGAAAAAGCAAAGAAGACAAAGCTTCTGCGTAAAAGCTAAACCTTTGCAACTTTGTTTCTTTGTCGCTCTGAACCTTAAATGAATCATTCTTTTCCGCCTAGAAGGCTATCCTGCCAGTCTTTCAGTTCCTGCCATTTTCCCTGATAAGCCATCAAAGCTTGTCTAGGCCATGTACTTGGATTATGTATAGCGTAATTTTCTCCGCCGGCATCGAGAATAGATTGTAATTTTTCGGTTGAAGCTTGTGAAAGATCATACCAGGTTTTTATTCCGGCATCATTAAACAAAGCTTCGATTTTTGGCCCAATTCCTTCCACAACTTTTAAGTCATTCTCTTTGATTTTCTTACCGAGAACAGTTGCGGCTAACTCACTGTTAAACGGTATTAAAGTTGGAGCTGTTGCAGCAAATGATTGTGGAGCCGGATTAGATTTGGCTGCTGCTAAATCTGCTTCCAGAGTTGATATTCTTGCATTTAAATTTCGAGTATTAGCTTTGCAGGCATCCAGATCAGCCTGAAGCGATAACGCAAGAGAATCATCATTTTTTGAATTCATTTTTCCTAGTAAGTAACCTAAAATTCCACAGATTAATCCCACTAGCACAGGTATTAAGATACAAGGTATATTCATGATCGTATGTTTTGATTAATTATTTAATAGTAATTACAGTCCTTCTGTTTGATGCCTTTCCTTCAGAAGTATTATTATCTCCAATTGGCTCATCCGGTCCTTTAGATTGTGTTTCAATCCTTTCAGCGTCAATATCATTTTTGGAAAGATATTTTTTAGAAAATTCTGCTCTTTTTTGTCCTAAAACAATGTTTGAATCACGATTTCCAACATTATCAGAATGCCCTACGGCTAAAACGACAGCCTCTTTTACATGTTCAGTATATTTCACAATATCCGCAACTTTTTGCTTTTCAAGTGTAGTTAAAGTTTCTCTTGACTGATTTGTGTTAAAGTGTAGAATTAAAGGATTTTCATTAATTTTATTCCTTAAAGCGGTCCATTCATCAGTAGTTGCTGTTGCAATAGAATCTATACTATCAAACGTATAGTTTGCCGGACCTAGAAGTGTATCTGCACTCATTTTCCATTTTTCTATAATTTCCCCTTTTGTGTTGAATTGCTTTTCTGATAATCCTTCAGATACAAAGTAATTCTTGACTTCATTTGCTCTTGCCAGACCCAAATTTTCAAAAGTTGTAGTATTTGTTTCATCTGATGTTGCATAGCCCGTTATCGTTACTTTTTGTTGAGGGTTTGAAACCAGGAATGTCTTTAATTCTTGAATACCATTAATGACAGAATCACTGACAGGCATTATTAAAGTCGCGTTGTTTTTAAGGAACTTGAGATTATCATTGGTTTGATATTCAATTCCCGGACCATTTAATACAAACGGAACAAAATTAGGCTCCTGAACAGGTATTGAAACTGTTTTTGGAGTATCATCCGTTGTAATTTTCTCAGAGCAGTTGCAGCAAAATTTTAGATATAAAAATGTACCTAAAACAATGGTTATTGCAATGCCTAATAGATAAAGTGCTTTTTTAGACATAGATGATGAAGTTAAGATTCTATCAAATTTAACTAAAAAAATAACACGTAATGTATTAATAATCAGTTATTTTAATGTTTTTGCAATCCATATGTCAGATTTTAAATTAACATATTTTTCATTTCTTATCTTTTCAAAGACTTGACTAAAATGAGTAACTTGCATAAAAAATAATTTAGATTTAAAAATGGTCGAAATAGAAAGAAAATTTCTTGTCAAATCTGACGACTTCAAGAATCAGGCTTTTACTCAAAATAAAATTGCTCAGGGCTATTTGAGTTCTGTTCCGGAACGAACTGTTAGGGTTAGAATTAAAGGAAACAAAGGATTTATTACAATAAAAGGAATAAGTCAAAGCGGCGGTATGTCACGTTTTGAATGGGAAAATGAAATTCCGCTAGACGAAGCAACAGAACTTTTGAAATTGTGTGAGAAAGGTAAAATTGAAAAAACACGCTACGAAATAAAATCAGGGATTCATGTTTACGAAGTAGATGAATTTTATGGAGAAAATGAAGGATTAGTAATGGCTGAGATTGAATTGAGTTCTGAAACAGAAGCTTTCGAAAAACCGGATTGGGTTGGCGAAGAAGTGACTAATGATGAAAGATATTACAATGCCTATTTAAGTAAGAATCCATTTAAAGACTGGCAAAAATAAAATGACAGAATCACTATACGATCTTATAATAGTAGGTGGAGGGCCAATTGGCCTTGCCTGCGCGATTGAAGCCGAAAAGAAAAACCTTCAATACCTAATTATAGAAAAAGGAGCTATCGTAAATAGTATTTTTAACTATCCGCTTTACATGACTTTTTTCTCTACTGCAGAAAGGTTAGAAATTGGCGATATTCCATTTAATTGTCTGGCTCCAAAACCAGGACGTCAGGAAGCTTTAGAGTATTATAGAAATATTCACCGTTATTTTAAATTCAATATTAATTTGTTTGAACAAGTTGTCAGCGTTCAAAAAAATAATAATGAAATTTTTGATGTTAAAACAAACAAGCAAGAGTATCAATCTAAAAATATTATCATTGCAACAGGATTCTACGATATCCCGATTGAAATGAACGTTTTCGGAGAAAATCTTAGCAAAGTGTGTCATTATTATAAAGAAGCACATGAGTATGCTTTTAGAAAAGTTTTGGTTGTTGGAGCGAACAATTCTTCTGTAGACGCAGCATTGGAATGCTGGAGAAAAGGAGCTGACGTTACAATGGTAATTCGTAAAAATGAAATCAATAATCGCGTTAAATACTGGGTAAAACCAGACATTGAAAACCGAATAGAAGAGGGAAGTATAAAGGCCTATTTTCAATCCAATATTACAGAAATATCTGAAAATGAAGTGGAAATAGAAACTCCAGACGGTACAATTACAATCGAAAATGATTTTGTTCTAGCTTTAACAGGATATAAACCAGACTTGAATTTTCTGGAAAAAATGGGAATTCAGCTTTCCGATGATGAACTGAAAATACCAGTTTATAATCCTGAAACTATGGAAACCAATGTAGAAGGTTTATTTTTGGCTGGTGTTGTTTGTGGCGGTATGCAGACACACAAATGGTTTATAGAAAACTCAAGAATCCATGCAACTATGATTCTGGATTTTATTACTAATAAATAATTTTTAGTCACTAATTCACGAATTTATATGTTTAATAGCTAAAATAACTCGTGAATTAGTGGCCCAAAAAAATATCAAGAACTACAAGAAAGCATTGAGCAGCCTACTTTAGTTCTGGCCCAATCCGGACGTTTGGCAAACCATTTTTCTGATTCCGGTTGTTCATCGTAAGGTTTCTTTAAAAGTTGAAATAATTCATCAATTAAACCATAATTACCTTTATCGGCTTCATCAATAGCCAATTGAGCCATATAATTGCGAAGCACATATTTTGGATTTATAAAATTCATTTTAGAGGCTCTTTCTTTATCTGAAAGCTCTTCACTTGCTAATCTTTTTAAGTAAACTGAAAGCCATTTTTGCCACGCATTTAGAACAGCTCCTTTAATTTCTTGTGGCAAATAAAACGCATATTCAATCTTTTCGAATGCCTGTTCTACAGAATCTTCTTTTTGAATCTGATTTAAGTTTCTGAAAAATATAGTCATATCTGTTTCTGATAATTGCAGAATTTCTTCAAGACCTTTTATGATTTTATCATCAGAATCACTTAAAGTAAAGATTCCTAATTTACTCAAAAACATTATTTTGTAATCCTTATCAAAATTAACTATAAAAGAATCAAGAATCTTTTCTAAAGGCGCAGCTTCGTTAACAAGCGGATAAAGTGCATTGGCCAATTGAAATAAATTCCATTGCGCAACCTGAGGCTGATTTCCGAAACGATATCTTCTGTTTTGACTATCTGTTGTATTTGGCGTCCAGTCCTGATCATAATTTTCTAACCAGCCATAAGGACCATAATCAATCGTAATTCCATGAATTGACATATTATCAGTATTCATAACACCGTGTACGAAGCCCACTCTCTGCCAATGTAAAATCATCTCTCTGGTGGTATCTGCAACTTTTTGAAAGAACTGTATATATTGATCTTTTGGTTCTCCAGTGATTTCAGGAAAATAATGCTTAATTGTATATTCTACAAATTGTTTCAAATTCTTAAGTTCGTTTCTGGCGGTCAACATTTCATAACTTCCGAAACGTATGAATGACGGAGCAACACGACAAACCACAGCACCTTTTTCGTAAGCAGGATTTCCATTGTATAAAATATCACGCAACACCTGATCTCCGGAAAGCATCAAAGAAAGTGATCGGGTTGTAGGAACTCCCAAATAATGCATGGCTTCGGCGCAAAGATATTCTCTTATAGAAGAACGCAAAACAGCCAGACCATCTGCTGTCCTGGAATAAGGAGTTTTTCCGGCTCCTTTAAGCTGAAGCGTGTAAAATTTATTGTTATTTTCAACTTCGGTTAAGTTTATAGCACGACCATCTCCTAATTGTCCTGCCCAGTTTCCAAACTGATGTCCAGCATAACACATCGCATAAGGCTGTGTTTCTTCCAGTATATCTTTTCCTGAAAAAACATTTAAAAATTCATCTGACTGAATTTCTTCTTTTGAAATCCCAACCAATTCCGCTACTTCTTCCGAAGCGTGAATTAGTTTTGGATCTGAAGGTTTTGTTGGATTTACATACGAAAACAGCGTATTTTTTACCTGACGAATTTCGTTTGTCAATTCTGGATCAGCAGGTAATTCGGCTGTAAATCGATTGTTTATTTTTAAATTTTTCATTTTACTTTTTTCTTTCTTGTTTTACCTCAGATTATAAAGATTAAAAGAATTTTTTGCTGGCCAGGAATTATACAAATGCACATTCTTTTTTGTTAAATTAAAAAAAAATTTCGTGAGAATTCGTGTAATTCGTGGCAAAAAAGAAAGAAAATCTTTTTAATCCATTTAATCTATGGCTAACCTATAAAAAATTAGTCCACCAACATATCAGCGTACATTTTTTTTAGTTTTTGAATTTTCGGATCAATTACTACCTGGCAATATCCTGCTTCCTGATTCTCATTATAATAGTTTTGATGATAATCTTCTGCTTCGTAAAAAACTTCAAAAGACTTCAATTGCGTAACAATTGGATCAGCATAAGCCGGTTGTACTTCTTCAAATACTTTTTCTGCTATTTCTTTTTGCTCGTCATTGTGATATAAAATAATCGAGCGGTATTGAGTTCCATTGTCACCTCCCTGACGATTTAAAGTTGTTGGATCATGACTTGTCATGAATATAAAAATTAAGTCATGATATGAAATTATGTCAGGATTAAAAGTTACCTGAATAACTTCTGCATGTCCTGTCCTTCCGGTACAAACTTCCCGGTAAGCCGGATTTTTTATAAATCCGTCTGAGTAACCCGATTTTATTGATTCTACACCTTTTAAACGCTGAATTACAGCTTCTATACACCAAAAACAACCACCACCAAAGGTAGCTACTGATAAATTTCCCATAATTAATACTTTACTATTAGTTTAATGCCTATTAATTCGATAGGATATTATGATAATTTATTAAAAAAAAGTTCTTTTAACTAAAGATACCCGACAGGAATGTAATATTTGAAGTTTACTATTGATAAATTCGCAATTTTATAAAAAAGCAATATATTTGCAGTCAAACACAAGGCACAACCAATGAATAGCAAAAATAGTACCATCACTTTGGAAACTTATTTTCAGGATTTTAGGCAAAATATTGTCGGTATAAATCAGGAATTTACGTCACCTTATGGCAGAAAATCAATTATTTATACTGACTGGACTGCCAGTGGCAGATTGTATCGTCCAATTGAAGAAAAATTATTGAACGAATTTGGCCCTTTTGTAGCCAATACACATACTGAAACTACTGTTTCGGGTACAGCTATGACAAAAGCGTATCATCATGCCAGACATATTATTAAACGTCACGCCAATGCAAACAATGATGATGTTTTAATTACAGATGGAACAGGAATGACAGGAGTTATCAATAAATTCCAGCGTATTTTAGGGTTGAAAATTCCTGAGAACCTAAAGAGCTTTACTAATGTTCCTGCCGAAAAGAAACCAATTGTTTTTATTTCGCACATGGAGCATCATTCCAATCAGACTTCGTGGCTGGAAACGATTGCTGATGTAGAGATTATTCCATCATGTGAAAAAGGACTATTTAATTTAGAAAATCTGGAAGCTTTATTAGAAAAGTACAACAACAGAACAATAAAAATCGCTTCAATTACAGCTTGTTCTAATGTTACAGGATTGAGAACACCTTTTCATGAAGCTGCAAAATTAATGCACAAATATAATGGTGTTTGTTTTGTTGATTTTGCTTGTTCGGGACCTTATGTAGAAGTAGACATGCATCCTGCTGATCCTGAAGCTTATTTGGATGCTATTTTTATGTCTCCACATAAATTTTTAGGTGGCCCGGGAACTTCTGGTGTTTTAATTTTTAATAAAAAATTATATAACAATATGATTCCTGATTGTCCGGGAGGAGGAACTGTAAGCTGGACAAATCCCTGGGGCGAGCATAAATATATCGATAACATAGAAGACCGTGAAGACGGTGGAACTCCAGGTTTTCTTCAGGTTATCAAAACAGCTTTGGCTATTGAGCTTAAAGAGGAAATGGGAATTGAAAATATTATGCAGCGTGAGCACGAAATCGTAGATTATGTTTTTGATGAATTAGAACCTGTTTCCAATATTAAAATTTTAGCAGGACAACATAAAGAACGTCTTGGCGTAATTTCATTTTTTATTGATGACCTTCATTTCAATCTAGGAGTAAAAATCCTGAATGATCGTTTTGGAATTCAGACCAGAGGCGGATGCAGCTGTGCAGGAACTTATGGTCATTATTTATTGCATGTCGATCAGGAAACTTCTAATAAATTGGTTAATGAAATTACAATTGGCGATTTGATCAAAAAACCGGGATGGATTAGAATGTCGATTCATCCAACAACTACAGATAAAGAAATTGCTTTTGTTTGTGCGAGCATTAAAGAATTGGCGGCAAATCATAAAGAATGGGCTTTGGATTATTCTTATGACAAAAACCGAAATGAGTTTATTCACAAAAATCCTACTTCATTTGAAGATGAATTAGTGGAGAACTGGTTTAAATCTTAATTGATTAAAGTTTTTTAGCTACAGATTATAAAGATCAAAACAGATTTTTATTCATAAAAATGCCTCAAATAGTGTCTAACTTTTTGGGGCATGTTCATTTTTAAAAATTCTGTCAGGTTTATTATTTCTTATGAGAACGGATTTTTCTAATTTAGCCCCGATAGAAGTGTAAATCCTTTTACTTTTTTCTTTAAAAAGGAAAAGATTGAAACGGATAGCGGGACTAGACGTTATACAAAAAATAAATGTTCCTGCTTCTAAAAAATTACATTATCAAACGCACACCACCAAGATCTGAAACACGATAAGAAAACTTGTTTCCAGGAGATCCTATAAACATAAAGTTTTTAGGAATTTTCCATTTTTGAGAAAGCTCGTCAATTATTTCCGGACCAAAAGTACCTTGAATTTCTAAGTATTCTATATCAATTCCGTCGTAGGCGCGATCTAAAACTTCGAGGTCTTTTTTAAGTGCTTCATTATTGGTTGAGTCGTTTTTGATATGAACAATTTTTAGTTTTTTGGTTGTTTCGTTATCTTCGACATATTGCAATACCTTGTTTAAAATCGTGATGTCATCTCCTTTGGTAAAAAACACAAATTCCTGAGAATTAATTTGCGAGCTTAAATTTTGTAGATAGCGATTACTTACAATAACCATTTTTCTGAGTGGCTGATAGAAATATTCTAAAGCTTCAATTAGCAGGCGAATTAGCATAACGCGGTTGAGCATGATACCAATAAACAATAAAGCCGGAATCATATATTGCAGAAAAGTATAGAATGAATTGATATTAAGTTCCATATTTCCAATAAAAGCAGCAATTACAAATAAAACTGCGGCAACAACTGCGATACCTCTGGCACGTTCGGGTCTTGGAAGTTTTTTTCGTTTGTACTTTAACAGTAAATTTCCAATCCCGAATAAAGCCATTACGGCTAGAAATGAAAAAGTATAAACTCCTGCCAAAGATTCTAAATGTCCACTTGTTGCAAAAAGTACTGAAATACAAAGAATTAAAAAACTTATTACAATTCTGTAATGGGCTCCTCTTTTATTGGTTTTAAGAAAATAATTTGGAAGAATTCTATCTAATGTCATTCGGTTTAAAAGTCCGGAAACACCGACAAATGAAGTCAAAACTGCTCCACAGAGTACCATAACGGCATCAATTGAAATCAGCCACGCCAGCCAGGATCCCCCGGTTGTTTGTCCTAAATGCGCCAGGAGAGATTCTTTATTTTCTCCTACTTCAGTTAAGGGAATTACACTGATAAGCAAAATAGCAATAACCGGATTAAAGAAACTAACAATTCCCCACATGTTTCGAAGTGTTTTAGGGAAAACGCCATGTTCTTGCTCTTCAACGAAATTGGCAGAACTTTCAAAACCAGAAATTCCCAGCATAGCTGCAGAAAAACCCAGAAACAGTGCCGTTTTAATACTTTCGTAAGCGATAGGAGTATGCCAGTTAATGTGGAAGGTTGCTAAACCATGAGTTAAAACAAACCAAATTGAGGCTAAAACCAATAGTGTTAAAGTTCCTATATGTGTAAGGAAAATGATAACCGCCACAAAAGCTGATTCACCAATTCCTAAAATTGCTAATCCTGTAAACAAAACCAATACAACAACGGTAGCAATTGTAATATTCAAACTTTCGAAAATTCCGTGTAAATAGTGCATTCCTTCTGAGGCCGAAATTACAGCTGTTGCCATATAAGACAAAACAGTTAAAGTTGCGGCCAAAGAAGCCAATCTTTTAGTTGAAGTATTTAGTAAAACATTATAAGCACCACCATTTAAAGGAATTGCTCCGACAACTTCTCCATAAATTTTTCTGAACAGAAATAAGACAATGGCAACAATTAAAAGAGAAATCCAGGCATACTGTCCCGCATATAAAATGGTTAAAGCAGAAACATACAGACAGGAAGAACTAATATCATTACCACAAATTGCGGTTGCCTGTAATTGATTTAATTTTTTGTGTACGATTTCTTTCATTAGTATTTAAGATTAATACTTTTACTACAAAACAATAAGTAACAATAAATTATAATCGGGCGAAAGGCAAATATAAAATGAAAAAAGGTTTTATTTTGATTCTTGAAATTTTTGTAGGGACAGTAATGCCTGTTTCTGTACTTTTTTCTGGAAAAAACCTGTCCATCCCAATAAGTATCCCATAGGGCCGAAGGCTTGTTTTGACCATTTCCATACGTCAAAATTATCAGTATGTTTGATAATTAATCCGTCCTTAAAAACAAACTCGGCTCTAATTTTATTGACAACTTTTCTATTTGTCTTACTGAAATTATATGTTGCAACCCAATTGGCAGAACCAGTAGAATCATCTGCTTTTACATTGGAGAACTCAATTTTTAAATTTCCTTTACTTTTTGAAAGCAGCATTTCCCACATTTTTGAAACCTGATTTTCTTTAAGCAAACCAAAAGCAGGATCAATAAAATGAACTTTCGGATGATAACATTCGCTCATTGTTTTTGCATCGGCATTTGCGAAAGCGGTATAAAATTTTGTTATTAGGGTTTCATTTGCATTCATAGGAAAATTTTAATGTTAAATATAAGATTTATTAGATTGAAAAATCATTATAAAACACTAATTTCTTTAGCTGTATCAAATGTTTTTTTGCTTTTATCGAATGCTGTCGAGAAATAATTCATTTTATTGTAAGCTGTAAAATACCCTGTCTGATTTCCAAAAGTAGTTGGACCTCCTGAAATAATAAACCTAACAGCGTAAATATCATTTTTTTTCAATTTTAACCATTCTGCCGGAGTGAAATAGTAATAAGAAGTTGTTTTTCCTTCATTCGATTCTTTTACATTTTTATCCGTGCAGGCAATGACATCTGCATTTGCCAAATCTACATACAAACCACCCGCAATTCGGGCTTTATCATTTGCAGTATCGATAGTAATCTTTAAAATACCGCCTTTTTCTGTTTTTGCTATTTGAATTTTGGCTTCGCCTGTAAAAGCATATTTTTCACAAATAAAAGTATATTCCTGTGTTGCAGGAAAAAGAGCTGAGCCTTTCACACTAATTGAGTGTTGTGCTTTTGCAAATGTCGAAATAAACAATAATAGAAGAAGGGTTAATTTTAAATTCATATTTTTAATTTATTGATTAGCCAATTTAGCATCAAATTTTTCATCCCAATCCATTGATTTTATGGCAGAAATGAGATTTTCATCATTTACAAAAACTCTTAATTCTTTGTTAGCGACTTTCTTGCTGTATAAAGCATGATAGCGATAAATGACTTCATGTTTGGTTTTATAAACTCCATCCAATTTTAAATCTATAAAACTTCCGTAATACTGTCTAAACCTTTGGCAGGTCTTAGTCAAACGCTCCTCAGTTGTATTTTCCATTACCGATTTGGTCACTTCAGTTTCATTAAAGGGTTTGAATTTTGAAGTATTACAAGTTGACAGCACTCTTTTCCCTAAATCATAAGCCTTTTGCTGCTGACTTGAGTTTATTTCAGTTCCGCTAACTTTTTTGATTTTTAAATCTTCTGTATCTCTGTTTACGGTTTTAGTTTTACATCCAATTAGTAATAACAAACATATAATCAATCCTGCTTTCTTCATAACTATTTAAGTAATTTTTAATAATAAGTTAGGATCGGGACAATTTTCGATATAAAAATTCAGGTCTTTAGTATTGCAGACACCAGGATAGTCTCCCCAGTAATTTTCAATATTATGTATGATTTGAAAATGGACATGCGGTGCATAATCTCCATTTACTGAGGCATTTCCTAAGGTAGCAATTTTTTTACCTTTTTTAAAATAGTCTCCGATCGTTAAGTTTTCTATACTTTCTAACGACAAATGTCCGTATAAAGTATAAAATTTTTCATTTTCTACTTCGTGTTCCAAAATTATAGTTGGGCCGTAATCTCCTAATCCAATATTATTTTTAAAACTATGAACTTTGCCGTCTAAAGCAGCAAGAACCGGGGTTCCGGCATCTGTCCATAAATCTAGACCAATATGAATATTTCGTTCCGGTTTTGATTCATTCAAAAAAATCGAGCTTCTTTGATATAAGGAACGTCCTTCTATATAACCGCCATAAGCAACTTTTGCATTGTTTTTTTCCAGATAATCTGAAATATACTTTTCAAAATCTTCTGATGTATTCAGTTTTGCATCAATCAATTCCTGATTTGAAACGGAGAGATTAATCGGTGCATATTCCGAAACATGAACTGTTTCATCAATTATTTTAGTAGGAGGTAAGGCGTTTAAAATGGAAGTAAGGGGTCTCATGAAATTAGGCTACTTTTTTTATAATTATTAATTCGTTGTGGACTTCAATCCGTGGAAGCATTTTTGCGGTAAACAATTTCGGGTTTACTTCAGAAAGATACTTTCTGTTTCGAACGTTATGGGCTTCATCTAATATCATAGTATTAAATAAAATATATCCTTCGTCTTTTAATAAAATACAAATTCGATCTAAGAAAAACTTTTCAAACAAAAAATTAGGCATATGTGTATCTTCAAAAATATCTATAATAATGAGGTCGTATTTGTCTTTGGTTTTTAAAACAAACTCAAAAGCATCATCTATTACAACTTCTAATTGCTGAATTTGATTGAGATTAAAGTATTGGTTCGCGATTTGAATCATTTCAGAATCAATTTCGACTCCGGTAATTTTTTCTTTATATTGAATCTCATCAACAAGAGTTTTAACAACGCTTCCACCGGCAACTCCCAGTAACAAAATATGATCCATTTTTAAAATATTCTCGTAACCAATATTTCGAAGTCCGTACCTTAATATCCGTTGAAGACTTCCATAGGAATAATTTGTATTTTCAGTATCCAGAACCAGTTCGCCATTTGCCCATGTCACTTCAATCATTTTGCTTCTGGCAGATTTCTTTTTAAATATTTTAATAGGTATAATGTAACTGAAAAATTTGCGAATCATTTTGTATGCTTTTACTCAAATTTACCATTAAATCTTTTATTTTGCATCAAATATTACATCTTTCATGAAAAAACTATTATACAAATTCATCTTTTATAAGCTAATGGGCTGGAAGATAGTGGGAATTGAAAATGCCGAAGTAAAAAAATGTGTACTAGTTGTGATGCCCCATACAAGCAATCATGACTTTTATATAGGTTTTTTTACGCGGGGAATATCCGGACTTCAGATGAATTTTGTTGCTAAAAAGGAGTTATTTAAATTTCCATTTGGTTTCTATTTTCGAAATGTTGGTGGAGAACCTTTAGACAGAACTGGAGGATTAAATAAAGTAGATGCAATTGTAGCAATCTTTGACAGGAAAGAAGTTTTCCGTTTAGCTGTTGCTCCGGAAGGAACCAGAAAAAAAGTAGACGAGATAAAAACCGGATTTTATTTTATTGCGCTCAAAGCGAAAGTACCGATTGTCCCTGTTGCTTTTGACTGGGGCAAAAAAGAAGTAAATCTGGGGAAACCATTTTATCCAACAGGAAATTTCGAAGCAGACTATGAAATTCTAAAAAATCACTATAAAGGAGTTTTGGGTAAAATTCCTGAAAATGGCATTGAATTGTAATTTCTGAGAATTTCTCCTAACGCGTGAGAATCGCATATTTGAAAATTTCCTGAACTTGTCTCCAAATATGCTCTAAATTTTTCATTACAAAGAGTAGGTCTTAAAAGTACCATTTTTGTAGAAAAAAACAATTTTTTCGATTTCATCATCTTTTACATCTATATTTTTGTTTCCTAATTCAGAAAGGATTTCTGTTTCGTCTTTCTCATTTTTTATTTTAAGATTAGAAAATTGAGTTTGGTCAGAGTTTTGAGAAAGTGGAAGAGCAGTAGAAAATTTTGAATCTTTACTATTATGATCCGGAAAATTTCCTTCTCCAGTTAAAATCCAATACAGATTCACCTCCGGAAAAACTTCCAGAATTTTCGTTACAAAATCCAGACTAGGTTTGTTTCTTCCTGATAAAAGATGAGACATACTTGAACGTTGTATTCCTATTTTGTCAGCAAATGCAGAAGCGTTCAGACTGTAATATTCCAGTATAATTTCAAGTCTCTTTACAAAATCATCTATGTTTACCATTGTAAATTATTTATTCAAAATCAACTATTTACAAATGTAAACAAAAAGAATTGGCAAAACAATTTACATTCCTTTAATTCGTTAAAAGTGCAACTTTTATCTAAAACAAAACATTAAATAAAATAACTTTAAATGTTGAATTACAATATATTAAATTTAAAAATTTATAAAAATAAAAAACGCAATTGGTTATTTCACTTTATTCTCATAACTGTTTCAAAAAAATGTTTACAATATTAAATTGTTAAAGCTTTTCGTCTTTCACAATTGTAAAAATAAAGATGTTTACTTTTGTAAACTAATCAAGACAAAATGAATTTAGAACAACTTTTTACACAATACAAAGAGCCAACTATATCTGGAAGATATTTGACTTTAGACCATATAAAACCTCTTTTAGATAAATTAAACACAAATAATCAAGTACAACTTATTGGTCAATCTGTTTTGGGAGAACCTATATATAGTTACCAAATTGGTACCGGTTCAACTCGCATATATTTGTGGTCACAGATGCATGGAAATGAAAGTACCACCACAAAAGCCTTATTTGATTATATCAATTTATTAAATGGCAAAACTGATTTTGCCAAAAGAATGCTGGAAACTTTTACTTTTTTATGTATTCCTATATTAAATCCGGACGGCGCAAGATTATATACGAGAGCGAATGCAAACGAAATTGACTTAAATCGCGATTCTCAAAACTTAACACAGCCAGAAAGCAATGTATTGCGTAACGTGTTTGAAAACTTTAAACCACACTACTGTTTTAATCTTCATGATCAACGCACAATTTTTGGCGCAGGAACTGATGGAAAACCAGCAACTGTATCTTTTTTAGCACCCTCTTATAATGAAGAAAGAGAAGTAAATGAAAACAGACAAAAAGCTATAAATATCATAGCAGGGATCAATAAAGTACTCCAGGAATATATCCCAGGACAGGTTGGCCGTTTTGATGATTCTTTTAATATTAATTGTATCGGAGACACTTTTCAGTTTTTAGGAGTTCCAACAATCTTATTTGAAGCAGGACATTACCCAGGGGATTATGAAAGGGAAATTACACGTAAATACATATTTTTCTCGTTAATTTCAAGCTTCCAACTAATTTCCGAAAACGATTTAGTGGATAATCGAATTGGTGAATATTTGAATATTTCACAAAATAATGTGGTTTTTTATGATTTTATGTATAAAAATGTCAAAATAAATTATGATGGTATCGAAATTATTACGAATTTTGTCGCTCAATACAAAGAAGAATTAATCGAAAATAAGATTCATTTTAACGCTTACATTGCTGAAGTAGGTGAGTTGGAAAATTTCTTTGGACATTATGAATATGACGCAAAAGGCGAAGAATATTCGGATGATTTCATAAACTTTCCAAAAGTGGATCAAAAAGCAAATTTTTATTTAAATAAAAATGTTAAATTTGTTAACGGATTAATAAAAAGTTAATTTTTATGTGAATTTGTTGTTTTTTATATATAATTTTATACTTTGTAATAGCAATTAGTAATATTAATTAAACAATTATGAGTAAATTTCGTTTAGATGAAGTAGATCACCAGATTTTAGATATGTTAATAGACAATACGAGAGTTCCGTTTACTGACATTGCAAAAAAATTATTGATATCTGCTGGAACAGTACATGTTAGAGTAAAAAAGATGGAAGACGCAGGTATAATAATGGGTTCTTCTTTAGCCTTAGATTACGATAAATTAGGGTATTCATTTATTGCTTATGTAGGTGTATTTTTAAACAATACATCTCAGACAAAATTTGTATTAGAGCGAATTAACCAAATTCCATTCGTTACTGTAGCTTCTGTAACTACAGGAAAATTCAATATTTTTTGCAAAATTAGAGCAAAAGATACTAAACACGCAAAAGAAGTTATCTTCATGATTGATGACATCGATGGTGTTTACAGAACTGAAACAATGATCTCATTAGAAGAAAGTATAAACGATAAGAAACGTTTGATGCATACTATTTTCAAAAATATGTAAGAAATCTTCTTGAATGCTATATTAAAATATACCTCAAGTTTATTCTTGGGGTTTTTTTATGACTAATTAACCAACCAACTATAACACGATTATGTATACGTTGCCGAAAATTGAGCGTTTTAATCAGGACGTTCTCTCAAAATACCACATTTATAATAGTGTTTTTATAACATTACCATTTGATTCTATAGATAATACGGGGGTTTTACTACCATTATTTACAGAAACTTGCGAAACGGGCTTTAAAAAACAGGAAACTCCAAAAGAAATTTTTGATTTCTTTTCTAATAAATTTTTAAATAATGCATCTGAAACAGAAAAGGTCGATTTAATGTTTCGATTTATTCAATATATTGAACGACAAATTGTATTATTTGATGCTATTGAAGATGCCGCTTTTCCGGAGGTTAACAACATGGAAGGGCGAGGATCTCTACGCGATATTAAGGAAAAATCAGATGCTAAGGAAAAAGACGACGAATTAGTTGAGTTTTTAGAAAATTTCAATGTTCGTACGGTTTTGACAGCGCACCCTACACAATTTTATCCTGGACCAGTTCTGGGTATTATTAATGATTTGACTGAAGCAATTCGCCAAAATGATTTGCTTAAAATCAAACAATTACTAGCGCAGTTAGGAAAAACACCTTTTATCCAGCATGAAAAACCAAATCCTTATGACGAGGCAGTAAGTTTGATCTGGTATTTGGAAAACGTATTTTATGCTACAGCAGGGGAAATTGTTCATTACCTTCAAAAAAACATTAATGACGGAACTCCAATTCAGAACCAATTAATCAAACTAGGTTTCTGGCCGGGAGGTGACCGCGACGGAAATCCATTCGTTACTACAGAAATTACACTTAAAGTTGCAGATCGCTTAAGAACTTCAATTTTGAAATGCTATTATGTAGAAATGAGAAATCTTAAGCGCAAGCTAACTTTCTCTGGTGTAGATACTTTGGTAGCTGATCTTGAACATAAACTTTACCGTTCTGTATTTTATTCTAAAGGAGATATTTTTATCACTTTGGATGAATTATTGACGCAATTGAATACTATAAGAGAGATTATAATCGAAAAACATCAGTCTCTGTATTTAGATGAATTAGAAGCACTATTGGTAAAAATCAATTTATTTGGATTCCATTTTGCGACTTTAGATATTCGTCAAAACAGTAAAATTCACAACAAAGTATTTAAGGATGTAGTTGATCATTACCAGAAATCTGGTTCGGCTATTTTTCCTGAAAATTATTATGAATTGACAGAAGATCAAAAAATCGATGTTTTGTCGAAAGTTAAAGGAGATTTAAATCCGGCTGATTTTGAAGATGAGATTACTAGATCAACTTTAGAGTCTGTTCAGGCTATCAAAACAATTCAGAAAAACAATGGTGAAGAAGGTGCAAATCGTTATATCATCAGTAATAATGAAAGTGCTTTGAACGTAATGGAAACTTTTGCCATGATTCGTCTGAATAATTGGGAAAATCCTACGGTTGATATTATTCCTCTTTTTGAATCTGTAGATGATTTGCAAAATGCTCATTCTATTATGGAGCAGTTATATACTAATCCTGAATATGCAAAGCATTTAAAATCAAGAGGAAATAAGCAGACTATCATGCTTGGTTTTTCTGATGGTACAAAAGATGGTGGTTATTTAATGGCCAACTGGAGTATTTATCAGGCAAAAATTTCATTAACTGAAATCTCCAGAAAATACGGAATTAAAGCTATTTTCTTCGACGGGCGTGGAGGACCACCTGCACGTGGAGGAGGAAAAACACATAAGTTTTATGCTTCTCTGGGACCAAAAATTGAAAATAATGAAATTCAGATTACTGTTCAGGGACAAACTATCAGTTCTAATTTCGGAACTTTAGATTCTTGCCGTTATAATATTGAAAACTTGGTAACTGCCGGTGTTACCAATCAGGTTTTTGCCAAAGATAAAAATGAACTATCTGCTGATGAAACTCAGATTTTGAATCAGTTAGCAGATTTAGGTTATCAAAAATATTTAAGTTTTAAAAACCATCCGAAGTTTATTCCGTATTTGGAAAAAATGAGTACGCTGAAATATTATTCTAAAACAAACATTGGAAGTCGTCCATCTAAAAGAAGTAAATCAGAATCTCTTGATTTTGCTGACTTAAGAGCAATTCCATTTGTAGGTTCATGGAGTCAATTAAAGCAAAACGTACCAGGATTCTTTGGTGTTGGTTCTGCTTTGAAACATTTTGAAGAAAGCGATCAGTGGGACAAAGTAAGTGATTTGTACCACAATTCATTGTTCTTTAAAACTTTACTGGAAAACAGTATGATGTCATTAGCAAAATCATTCTTGCCTTTAACAGCATATATGAGTAAGGATCCTGAATTTGGAGAATTTTGGAATATTATTCACACTGAGTTTTTAGAAACAAAAAGACTACTTTTAAAAATTGCAGGACATAAAACTTTGATGGAAAATTATCCTGATGGTATTGCCTCAATTCAAATTAGAGAGCGTATTGTATTGCCTTTATTGACAATTCAGCAATATGCTTTACTTAGAATTAATGAGTTAAATAAAGCAGAAACTCCAAACGAAGATTTGATCAAAGTTTATGAAAAAATTGTAACGAGATCTCTTTTTGGAAATACTAATGCAAGTAGAAACTCAGCATAAAACAGAATTATAAATTTAATTTTATAAAAAGAATGAATGTCAGCGATATATTAGAAAATGAATATTCAGGTCATTTTGGGACTTATCTAAAACAAGCAGGGGATGGAAAATTAATTGAAGAGTTAGAAATTTCTCTTCATGAGTTTATCCGATTTGTTCAAAACATTCCAATGGATAAATTTGATTATCGTTATGCCGAAGGAAAGTGGACTATTAAAGAAATTATCCAACATGTCATTGATACTGAACGTATTTTTGCTTACAGAGCATTACGTTTTTCAAGAAATGATAAAACTCCTCTTCCAAGTTTTGAGGAACAGGATTATGCTGATAATACCGATGCTAATTCAAGACATCTACAAGATTTGTTAACGGAGCTTTCTGCCGTAAGACATTCTAATTTATTGTTTTATAAAAGTTTATCTAACGAACAGCTTAAAAGAATAGGAACTGCGTCTGGTAATCCGATTTCTGTTAGAGCATTAGGTTTTGTGATAATTGGACATCAAAAACATCATCAAAAAGTTTTCGAAGAAAGATATTTGTAAAAGCCTGAATTTTAAAACATAAAGAACCCGACAATTTTTAAATTTGTCGGGTTTGTTTTTTGTTACAATCTTATCATTGCGAGCAATGAAAAATTTCTTTTTTGATCTTTCGTCAAGATGACAAAACTGATTTTTGTTTCCTCTCTAAAAAAGCTAATCCAAACCGAATTTTATCATAAGACATTTTTTCTTCAAAATATTCAAAATATGGTCGTAATGCTTCAGGTCTTTCTAATTCAATTTGGGCTTTTTCAATTTTCAAAATTTCATCTTCTGAAATAAACTGACTTAAGTCTATATCATTTCCATCAACATATAATTTAGCTAAATGAGAAATAATGGTAG
The DNA here is from genome assembly GCF_042686225.1 of Flavobacterium notoginsengisoli. NCBI lineage: Bacteria > Pseudomonadati > Bacteroidota > Flavobacteriia > Flavobacteriales > Flavobacteriaceae > Flavobacterium > Flavobacterium notoginsengisoli. Next base: position 92,069 of record NZ_JBHUOT010000013.1, on the reverse strand, counting down.
TTTCTCCTAAATTTCGCTCTCCGGCAATTTCCGCAACTGAAAGTCCGCTTTGAAATAATTCTAAAGTTTTTGAATATGTGCTATCTTTTTTTTCTTTTTTGACTACCGATTTGTTTCTTTCAAACTCAATAATTGCTTTAATGAAATCATCTCCATATTTTTCTAGTTTTGCTTTTCCTACACCTTCAACAGCAAGAAACTCTTCATCACTCATTGGTCTTAAAATTTCCATTTGACGCAAAGAGGCATCACTAAAAATTACATATGCTGGAACTTCTTCTTCCTGTGCAATTTCATAACGCAATTTACGAAGCGTCTCAAAAAGGGAATTTTTAGCTGCTTTGGTTTTTGTTTCTTTAATTACTGTTTTATCGATAACTTTCTTAACAACAGTAGTTAATTTTACTTTTTCGCCTTCAAATAAAACTTTTTTGGCAAAAGGAGTAAGTAGTATTTTGTTATGTTGGTGAAAAGCAATTTCACAATATCCTAAATTTATAAGCTGAATAAGATATTGATTCCAATCGTACCAGGACACATCAGCACCAATTCCGTACGTTTTTAGATCCTGATAATTTTTTTCATAAATATATGCGTTTCTCGAGCCTCGCAGAAAATCAACAATTACAGCTAAAGGTTCAGATTCTTGTAATCTTGTAATGGCCGAAAGTGCTTTCTGCGCGAGAATCGTACCATCAAAAAAAGTTGGAGGATTTTTACAAATATCACAGTTTCCGCAATTCTCAGTTACCAATTCACCAAAATAAGAAAGTAGAATTTTTCTACGACAGCTTACAGCATCTGCATATTGTTTCATACGATCTAATTTTGCGAGCTGTATATCGGAGTTCAATCCTTCAGAAGCGAATTTTTGAAGCTGGATAACATCTGCATAACTTTCAAATAAAATGGTTTCAGCTGGAAGGCCATCACGTCCCGCTCTTCCAATTTCCTGATAGTAACCTTCAATATTTTTTGGCAGATTGTAATGAATAACCCAGCGAACGTTAGATTTGTCAATTCCCATTCCGAAAGCAATCGTTGCACAAACAACCTGACAATCGTCATTAATAAACTGATCCTGAGTTTTAGCACGAGTTTCATTATCTAATCCAGCATGATACGCTTTTGCTGTAATTCCGTTTTTCTTTAATTTTTCAGCAAGTTCCTCGGTTGTTTTACGGCTGAGACAGTAAATAATTCCGGATTCATTAGGCTTGTCTGAAACAAAATCAACAATTTGTTTGACACGATCTAAAGCTGGACGTACTTCTAAGCTTAAATTTTTTCTATCAAAAGAAGCTATAAAAGTTTTAGGTCTTATTAAATTTAATTGTTTGGTTATATCTGTACGGGTAGCTTTATCAGCTGTTGCAGTTAATGCCAAAACGGGAGTAGAAGGGAAGCGGCTTTTTAAATAACCTAAATTAGTATAAGCAGGTCTAAAGTCATGTCCCCAAGATGAAATACAATGCGCTTCATCAATAGCTATTAAGCTAATTGTTAGCTCGTTAAAAGCCATATCTAGATAAGAAAGACTTTCAGGCGCAATATAAACTAATTTAAAATGATTGGATTTTAAATTATCAATATAATACTGTTGTTCTTGTGCAGATTGTGAACTATTGATATAACAAGCTGCTATTCCGTTTGTTTTCAAACTATCAACCTGATCTTTCATCAAGGCAATCAAAGGTGAGATTACAATTGTAATTCCAGGTAAAATAAGGGCCGGAAGCTGAAAGCATATCGATTTTCCTCCACCGGTTGGCATAATTGCTAAAGCATCTTGCCCGGAAAGAATTGTAGATATAATAGTCTCTTGATTGGGTCTGAATTTTTCAAAACCAAAGTTTTCTTTTAAAGTAGCGTGTAAAATTTCTGAAGTCATAGGCGTATAATTTTTGCGTTAAATAATTTAAAAATAATCTTACAAAACACAAAAATATAAATTTCATTTAAAGTTTAATTCAAAATATAAAAAAAGGAACCCAAAATAGAGTTCCTTTTATTTATTTTAAAGAAAATGAATTAATCTTCATCCTCTTCATCTTCATCGTAATCAGTATCTGCCTTATCATTGTCATCGTCATCGTCATCATCGTCATCTCCGCCATCAGCATCAGGTTTGTCTTGATTGTCATCTTCATCCTCATCATCGTTGATATCATCATCAAGATCCATTCCTTTAACTGGCGCAATTGCATCTACATCAACATCTAAATCATCATCTTCATCGTAGTTTTCAATTCTGTCAGCAAGTTTAGTACTAATTTTTACTAAGTAAATAGTGTCTTCAGTACGAACTTCAACAGCTTCAACCAATTCGTTTTTAGCATTTCTAAAACGGATTACATCCGAATCATCGTAACCATCAGGAAACTTTTCAACCAAAAGGTTTAAAATTTCATTGGTAAGTTTAGCGTAGTCTACTATAACTCTTTTCATAAATTATTTTATAAATCTAATAAATATGCGAAAATTAACGGAGCAACGATTGTAGCATCCGATTCAATAATAAATTTAGGGGTTTTGATGTCTAATTTACCCCAAGTGATTTTTTCATTTGGAACTGCTCCAGAATAAGAACCATAACTAGTTGTCGAATCTGAAATCTGGCAGAAATAGCTCCAGAATGGAACATCGTGCATTTCCATATCCTGGTACAACATTGGCACCACACAGATAGGGAAGTCACCAGCAATACCACCGCCGATTTGGAAGAATCCAATACCATTAGAACTGTTTTTAGAATACCAATCTGCTAAGAAAGTCATGTATTCGATACCAGATTTCATGGTAGATGCTTTTAATTCACCTTTAATTACGTATGAAGCAAAGATATTTCCCATTGTACTATCTTCCCATCCCGGTACGATAATTGGTAAATTTTTCTCTGCAGCTGCATACATCCAGCTATCTTTTAAGTCAATTTCATAATATTCTTCCAGTACACCAGATAACAACATTTTATACATGAATTCATGCGGAAAATAACGTTCTCCTTTATCATCTGCATCTTTCCAAATTTTGTAAATGTGTTTTTGTAAACGACGGAACGCTTCATGTTCAGGGATACAAGTGTCTGTAACACGATTTAATCCTCTTTCCAATAAAGCCCATTCGTCTTCCGGAGTTAAATCACGGTAGTTTGGAACTCTTTCATAGTGTGAATGAGCTACCAAATTCATGATGTCTTCTTCCAGATTTGCTCCGGTACATGAGATAATTTGTACTTTGTCTTGTCTGATTACTTCAGCAAAAATTTTTCCAATTTCTGCTGTACTCATTGCGCCAGCCATACTTACCAGCATTTTTGCACCATCGGCTAATTGCTGCTCGTATGCTTTTGCAGCATCTACTAGTGAAGCAGAATTGAAATGCAAATAATGTTTTTCAATAAACTGACTGATTGGTCCTTTCATTTTTTTTGTTTTTTTTTTGAATTAAAAAGTTTAACCTTTTTGGATGTTAATGCAAATTAAGAATTTTCTAAATATTTCTATTACTTAATTTGCCGTTTTTTTTATAACTTTTTTTTGTAGCCTAAAATTTTCAAAACATCGTCAGAAGTCTGTTGTTCTGAGAAAACTTCTGTTGCCAGAATTCCGTTTTCGTCACGATCTATTAAAATATGTTTTGGCTGCGGAATCAAACAGTGGTGAAGACCACCGTATCCTCCAATTGTCTCCTGATAAGCGCCAGTATTAAAGAAACCAATATAAAGAGGTTTTTCTTTATTGTACTTTGGCAAATAAATGGCATTCATGTTTTGTTCAGAATTATAATAGTCGTCACTATCACAAGTCAGACCTCCTAACAGAACCCGTTCGTAAGTATCATTCCAACGGTTTACCGCCAGCATAATAAAACGTTTGTTTATGGCCCAAGTATCTGGTAAAGTGGTTATGAAAGAGGAATCAATCATATTCCATTTTTCTCTATCATTTTGTTGTTTTTGATACAAAATCTGATAGATTGCACCACCGCTTTCACCTACAGTAAACGATCCAAATTCCGTAAATATATTTGGAACATCCACTTCGGCTTCATCACAAGCAATTTTAATCTGATTGATGATTTCATCAATCATGTATTGATAATCATATTCAAAGGCAAGTGAGTTTTTAATAGGGAAACCACCTCCAATGTTCAAACCGTCAAGAGTAGGACACTCCTTTTTAAGTGCGATGTAAACTTTAATACATTTTACAAGCTCATTCCAGTAATATGATGTGTCATTAATTCCGGTATTAATGAAAAAGTGAAGCATTTTAAGCTCTAATTTATCATTCTCCTGAATTTGTTTTTTATAAAAAGAAACTATGTTTTTGTACCCAATACCCAATCTCGAAGTATAAAACTCAAACTTAGGTTCTTCTTCAGCAGCAATACGGATTCCAATTTTAAATTTCCCTTTAATTTCTGCCTGAAGCAAATCTAATTCTTCGTAATTATCAATAATTGGAATAGTGTTTTTATGCCCGCTATTAATTAATCTTGCAATATTCGTAATGTATTCATCTCTTTTGAAACCATTACAAATTACATAAGTACTCTTGTTGATCTTTCCATTCTCAAGTAAATTTTCTACAATATTAACATCAAAAGCAGATGATGTTTCAATGTGAATATTATTCTTGAAAGCTTCATTCATGATATACTCAAAATGAGAACTCTTAGTACAATAACAATAATAGTATTTTGCGTCGTATTTATTCTTTTCCATTGATTTTCTGAACCAGGCTTTTGCCTTATTGATGTTTTCAGAAATCTGAGGCAGGTAAGTAAACTTTAATGGAGTACCATATTGTTCAACCAATTTCATTAAATCGATATTGTGAAACAAAAGGTTATCTTTATTAAGTTTAAATTCCTCTTGTGGGAAGTAGTATGTTTGGTTTATTAGATCAGAATATTTTGTATTCATTTATTTGTCAAAGTTTTAGAGATTGTAATTGTATTTTAAATTTAGTGTTTTTTATGCTAAATCTTAAATTCAAACTCTAATATTTGCAAATATAATCGGCAGTTTTTCATGCTCGGCTTTTGAACATTGGAAAACATCAAAACAGAATGGACTTTTACTATTATAAAAACGGTTCAACATTCTTAATAAAGAACTATTGAGACGGTTTCTGTAAGAGCTAAATTGTCTTCGCTGATTGTTTGTTTTCATGGGGCAAATGTAAAAAATAAAATATACCAAATGCAACGCTTTCGATTAAAAAAAGTTTAAGATTTATAATCTTGAAACGCGTCCAGAATTAATTTATTTTCAACGGATTGGTTAATTTTTATCTTTCCGATTCCTTCAATCAGTGCAAATTGAATTGTACCGTATTCATTTTTTTTGTCGTGAATCAGCAATTCTAGGATCGGATCAATATCTTCTTCTTCAAAAATTACATCATCATAAATGCCTTTAATTACTGCTTTAATTTCACGATATTCTTCCGTTGAAATTAGGTCTTTCTTCAGTGAAATATAACTTTCCAGAATCATTCCCACTGCAATAGCTTCTCCGTGTAATAAAGTAGTTTTATCTTCGCTTTCTAAAAAGTAACTTTCTATAGCATGCCCCAATGTGTGCCCAAAATTCAATGCTTTGCGTATATTTTTTTCCGTTGGGTCCTGAATAACAATTTCGTTTTTAATTTCAACTGAACGATAAATCAATTGATCTAATTCGTCGAAAACAATCGATTTTAAATCTGAAAATTGTCTCCAATAAGGTGCGTCGTAAATCAAACCATGTTTCAGCATTTCTGCTAAACCGGAACGCATTTCAGTTTGTGGTAAAGTCTCCAGATATTCAGTGTCAATTAAAACCATTTGAGGTACATTAATAACTCCAATCTGGTTTTTAAGATTTCCTAAGTCAACTCCTGTTTTTCCTCCAACAGAAGCATCAACCATAGATAATAAAGTAGTAGGAACATTGATAAAATCTACACCTCTTTTAAAAGTAGAAGCAACAAAACCACCTAAATCTGTAACAACACCACCTCCGACATTAATTACAAGTGATTTTCTATCGCCTCCAAGTTCTGTTAAAATATTCCAGATTTCGATACAGGTTTCAATATTTTTATTGGCTTCACCCGCTTCAAACTCGATAATTTCAATTACCAATTCTGTTTCTAAATGCGGAATGAATTTAGGAAGACAATATTCATTAGTCTGATCATCGACAATTATAAATATATTAGAATATTTATTTTCTCTTAAATGTTTATTTAAAGCTTCGTAAGCATTGTGGTTAAAATGTACGAAGTAATTGTTGGCCTGAATAGAGTTCATAATTCTTTAGTTAATTGAAAGCGCAAAAATAAAGCATTTTTAACGAAATAATCTTCAAACTTTATGTCTAATTTGTTTGAAATACGGGTTTATATACCTTATTTATCTACATTATAATTAAGAGAGCAGTCATATTACTTTATAATTTAGTTTTTTTGATAATCTTATTAAGGATACTCAAAAATATCGTCTTGTTTTGTGAAGAATATTCAAAACACTCTTTATCTTTGCATAAAAACTAAACTTAATGGAAAAAATATTCGATAACACCCAGGTTGCATTCTCACTTAAAAGTGACACAGAACTTGACAGGGCTTATTTTCTTTTTAAAATGATTGACAGCGAGCCTTTAGTGCGAATTGGTACTGCTGTTACTAATTTTGCCATAAAGGCGCACCTTCCGGTTGAAGGATTAATTCGTGCTACTGTATTTGACCATTTTTGTGGTGGTGTAAACGAAAATGACTGCCTTACTGTAGTAGATAAAATGTTTACAAAAGGTGTTTCATCTGTATTAGATTATTCAGTTGAAGGAAAAGAAGAAGAAGAGCAGTTTGACGCAGCTCTGGCAATGACATTGAGAACTGTAGAGTTTGCAAAAGAACGTCTTGCTATTCCGTTTGCGGTTTTTAAACCAACAGGATTAGGACGTTTTGAATTGTACGAGAAATTAGGAGAGAAACAAACTTTGTCAGCAGCTGAACAAGCAGAATGGGATAGAGTAGTAGCCCGTTTTGATAAAATCTGTAGCGAGGCTCATAAAAAAGACGTAGCCTTATTGATTGATGGTGAAGAAAGCTGGATGCAGGATGCAGCAGATAATTTAGTTACGGATATGATGCGTAAATACAACAAAGAAAAAGCGATTGTATTTAACACTTTACAAATGTACCGTTGGGATCGTTTAGATTATTTAAAAGGCCTTCATGAAGTAGCAAAAAAAGAAGGTTTTTATATTGGAATGAAATTAGTTCGTGGTGCTTATATGGAGAAAGAAAACAAAAGAGCGGAAGAAAAAGGATATGTTTCTCCAATCTGTGTTTCCAAACAAGCTACAGATGATAATTATGATGCAGCTGTACAGTATATGGCAGATCATTTAGAAACAATGTCCATTTTTGCAGGAACTCATAATGAACTAAGTTCTTATAAATTGATGGAAATATTAGCTCAAAAAGGAATTGCTAAAAATGATAACCGAATCTGGTTTGGACAATTATACGGAATGAGCGATAATATAAGTTATAATTTAGCTGAAAATGGTTATAATGTGGCAAAATATCTTCCTTTTGGACCTGTAAAAGATGTTATGCCGTATTTAATTCGTCGTGCTGAAGAAAACACTTCTGTTGCAGGACAAACAAGCCGTGAATTATCGATGATTAAAGCAGAACGTAAACGTAGAAAAGGGAAAGAATAGTTTTTCATTGTTCAGTTCCTGAGTATTCAGTTTACAGTTTACATAATAAAAAAGCTTCAATTTTCATTGAAGCTTTTTTATTGGAATTTGGAATTTTCTTTTAAGAATTACTAAATTGTAAGTTACTTAAGTTTTTATAAATTCCGTTTTCCAGATTTATCAATTCCTGATGTGTTCCTTCTTCAGAAATTTTTCCATTATCCAGAACTAAGATTTTATCCGCATTTCTAATGGTTGAAAGTCTGTGCGCAATGATAATGCTTGTTCTTCCTTCCATTAATACCTCTAAAGCTTCCTGAACCAGTTTTTCGCTTTCGCTGTCTAAAGATGATGTTGCTTCATCTAAGATCAAAATACTTGGGTTTTTCAATAAAGCTCTTGCGATTGCGATACGTTGACGTTGTCCGCCTGATAATTTTACGCCACGTTCACCAACCAAAGTTTCAAATTTCTCCGGAAAGCCATCAACAAAATTGAAGGCATTTGCTTGTTTTGCAGCCTGAATAATTTCTTCGTCGGTTGCATCTGGTTTCCCGTAGGCTATATTTTCTTTAATAGTTCCACCAAACAAAATTACGTCCTGAGGTACAATACTCATATTTCCACGAAGGTTTTCTAAATCGTAATCATAAATATCCTTTCCATCCACTTTAATTTCACCTGAAGTGATATCGTAAAAACGAAGCAATAAAGATGAAATAGTTGATTTTCCCGCACCACTTGGACCTACGATAGCAATTTTCTGACCGAATTCGGCTGTAAAATTAACATCTTTTAAAACCTGAACCTCCTGACGTGTTGGATAACTAAAAGCTACATTATTAAAAGTAACATTTCCTTTAATTTTTTCCTGAGCTCCTTTATATTCAGGATTAATTTTTTCAGGAGTTTCCTCTAATAATTCAAACACCCTTTCAGTTGCACCAATTGCTTTTTGAATCTGTGCATATAATTCAGCAATTCCTCCAAAAGAAGCCCCGACAAAAGTAGAGTATAGTACAAATGAAATTAATTGACCAACGCTCATTTCTCCTCCTATACTTAAACGAACTCCGTACCAAACCACGGCAACTATAGCGCCGAATAAACAGAAAATGATAAAAGAGGCGAAGTAACCTCGATATTTTCCGCCCTTAATAGCCAATTTTACTACTTCATGAATTTTCCCTTTGTAACGGGCAATTTCATACCATTCGTTAGCAAAAGCTTTCACAATACTAATGCCCTGCATGGTTTCTTCCACGATTACCTGACTTTCAGCCACCTGATCTTGTACTTGTTTGGAATATTTTCGAATAAATCTTCCAAAAATCACAGCTGCAATAGCCACTAAAGGCACTACAGCGAGCATTAGTAAAGTAAGTTTAAAACTTTCGGTAGCTAAAAGAATTATACCACCAATAATTAAAATAAACTGACGTAAAAATTCTGCTATAGTCGAAGTTAAAGTATCCTGAATCTGCGTAATATCGGCACTAATTCTACTGTTTAATTCACCAACCCTTTTTTGTGAAAAGAAAGTCATTGGTAGCTTAACTAAATTGGTATACAAAGCCAAACGTAAATTTGCCAGTGTGTTTTCAGTAAAGTTTACGAATAACGATAATCTGAAGAATGAGAAGAAAGATTGCAAAAACAGAATTACGATTAAACCTAAGGCAATTGTATTAGCTTGGTCGTTATCTTTATTTTTCACGCAATCTACCAGCATTCCCATTAATTTAGGAAAGGCAAGGGCAGTAGCGCCTGTCAAAAGCAGAAAGATTAATCCAATGAAGAATTTCCATTTGTGATGTCCTGCGTATGTGAAAATTGTTTTTGCTTTATTTAGTGAAGTAGCCGTTATTTTTGATTTAGGCAAATCATTTTCTTTAAATCGTGCCATATAGGATATACTATTTTTAGGTATGCAAATGTATGACTAAGTCGAATTACTACAAAGGAATATCAAGAATTAGCAGACTGAATTTTACTTTTTAACGAAATTATAAGAAAATAGTAAAATTTGTTTCTTTTTTAAGAGTTTGAAAAATAGGTTTCTAAATAAAAAATCAAAAAAAAGTTTTACTATTTTTCAAATTATGCTTGCAAATACAAAATCTAGCTGTATATTTGCACTCACAATCACAAAATGATAGCAACCTAGTAAAATAGGGCGATTAGCTCAGCTGGTTCAGAGCACCTCGTTTACACCGAGGGGGTCGGGGGTTCGAACCCCTCATCGCCCACAATTTTCAAAAGAAAACTTGCAGATATAAAATCTAATTGTATATTTGCGTTCGCAATCACAAAATGTGATAGCAACCTAGTAAAATAGGGCGATTAGCTCAGCTGGTTCAGAGCACCTCGTTTACACCGAGGGGGTCGGGGGTTCGAACCCCTCATCGCCCACAAAAGACTCCTTAAGAAATTAAGGATTTTTTTTTTGACTTTTTAAAGTATTCATAGATTATAAATCTATACTTAAAGTTTGGGGAGATACTCAAGCGGCCAACGAGGGCAGACTGTAAATCTGCTGTGTGAACTTCGCAGGTTCGAATCCTGCTCTCCCCACAAAAGCAAAAAACCTGTAAATCGAAAGATGTACAGGTTTTTTGCTTTTGTAGAAAGTCTATTTTATTTCTATACTTCCACATTGAATTTCTTTATCCCGAATTTTATAAAAAAGATTTTGCCCTTTTAAGCTCAATTCTGTTCTTAAAACACCATATTTATCTCCACCAATCAAGCGAAGTATTACAACATAAAATCCATTAGATTCTTTTGGTTTAATTGTTCTTTTTAATAAAGACGATTTATCAATATTATTGTCAAAAAAAGAATCTAAATCTTTTAAACCATAATTAAACAAAGGTATTTTATCCAGCGTCATTATATCAGAAGGGATCAATATTTTGTAGTATTTTCCAGGTAAATCTTGAATCTCATATGAGTTTGGAGGAAAATTAATTTTTAATTCAACAGGATTAGTATTTTTATTGATTATTCGAGTCCAAAATACAGCATAAACATATTCGTTTCCTTTTAAATCCTTATATTTCATTCCGCCTTTTGGAAAGCTGTTTTGTATTACAATATTTTCTCCTTTAGAATTAGCATACACATATTTTGTATAAATACTTTTACTAACATTACTAGTTGATTTTTTACTCTTATCTCTATTTTTTACTGATTCTAACCTTTCAGCTTCAATAAAATCCATTCCTGATTTACTGTCTTGTTTGCAGGAAAAAACCATCGTTGTTACTAAAGCTAACATTATTACTATTTTTTTCATTTTTTAGCTAAACCTAAATAATTATTGCGCAACCAGATTATTGGTAGGAAGTGTAATATTTTTGACAAAGATTAATCCATCAAACATTTCCGAAAGATTTTTTTTATGCAAATGATTTTTTTTAGGATTAAAACCACCACCTCCTGCAAATATTTGTTTGGAGCTCTTTCTAAAGAAATCCGAGGAGCTGCCGTTTAAGGCTTTAGACATGTCAATAAAGTAAATTTCGTCCTTAGCTTCAATAAACGTTTCCGCATAAGTATTGGCGTAAGGTTTATTTAATTCAATTTTTTTCCAACTCGGTTTTTCATCTTTGTCAGAAAAATAGCCTGCTTGTGTGCCAGTACCAAAATCAAACCCAACACTGTAATAATCGTTTTTATAGTATTCTTTTAAATGTTTTCCTAAATTATTAACACTGTTTCTTCTTCCCGGATTATTAAATCCTTTGAAGTCAATATGCGCATTATGAGCCCAAATAAATGCTTTTCCGTTTGTTGTTTTATTTTCTACTATCCATTTGGCATTCTCAAACATTTTTAAATCTCTAAATTTGCCAGAATAATTTTGAACGTAATAGGTGTATTGCGATAAATAATTCAAAGCTCTTAGCGTTGAATTATATTCGTCAATAATCTCTGTTGTACTACTTTTTTTAGAATCGAGTAAAATACTCTCAATTTGGCTTAGTTTAGGCAATTGAATGTCTGCCCAATCAGTTGATACATTGTAATCTACTTTTTTTTCTGCACAATTATCTACTACTAAAAGAAGTTCTTCACTAACAGGTAGATTATATTTTTTCACAAAACCTCTTATTTCCTGATCGAGGTTTTTTACATTTTGAATGTCCATACCATAAAATTGAATTTGTTCATTCTTGCTTTTCCCTAGGTTATAATTCCTCATCCATTGCAAAAGACTGACCACTTCTTTACAAGACCAAAATCCGATGCTAAAGTTCCTGACAATGGTTTCTGCATTACCTTTTCCACCGGTAATCCATTCATTTATTCCAGCTTCTGAAGTGTAGGAATCTTCCATAATAAATACTTTAACACCTTCGTTTAAAACCAAATATTTAAAGAATTTAGCCTTTAAATCGAAAAACTCTTTTCCCTGATGAGTAGTTTCTCCGAAACCGAAAACTTTAGCATTCAAAAACTTCTGAGGAATGTTATTGTTAAATATTGTAAGGTTTGTATCCGGATTTGCATCTTCAATTTTAATTGCATTTTCATTAATCCAGCTTACAGCTTTTTTATCTTGGGCGTATGTTTGAAATATTACAAAATAGATAATTACTAAAACAAATTTTCTCATAATAAGATTTGTTATTTTAAATGTTTTATAAGTTTGCTATACTAAATCTAATAAAAACTTCATGCAATTTATGTATCTCTTTCGAAAAACTAAATTTTCTTCTTTGGATGAAGCCCTGAAGAATCCTGAAAATTGCAAGAAACTCTCTCTAATGTCCTATAATCAGAACCTAAAAGATAAGGGAGAAATATTTTCAAAGTTTATAAATCTGGAAATATTAGAAATACAAGCCGAAACTTCTATTTATTATTTGGATGATTTTGAACTTCCAGCTGTAATTGGAAATCTTAAAAAACTTAAAAAAATTTCAGTCTTGAATTTTCCATTGAAGACTTTCCCTGAATGGATATTTGAAATAGAATCTTTGCAATACTTAATGCTTAGAGGAACAGATATTACCGAAATTCCCGATTTAATATCCAGATTGAAAAAATTGAAAACACTTAGAATTGAAAATTGCCCATTAAATAAAATACCAAGGACATTATCTTTATTGAAAAACTTGAAAATTTTAGGGCTTTCCGATACAAGACTTACCAATCTAACCTGGAATTTATTTCCGTCCAATTTGAAAGAAATTAACTTTTGTGGTACAGGAATATATAAAAAGGAAGATTTAGAATATTTGAAAACTAAACTGCCAAAGACGAAAATATTTCCTTAAAAGATATAAAGCTATCTTCTTCAAATTATTAAAATACTTTTATTTAGCTTGAATAATGATAATTTTGAATTAAACAAAAGCCCAAAAAGCATCAACATTAGACAATATGTAATCCTCTGGGAAAATATTCAAACTCTCTTGTTATTTTATAGAGGATTTCATTTCTGGCACTTGCAATTTCAATTCGTTCAATCCAGTTTCCATGTTCATCATATTTGTATTGATAAGAACGATCACGACTGTTTATTACATTATCATGGATGTCATATTCAAAAAAATCACAAGTTCCAATTTTTCCTCCCGGATAAGAAATTTTATCTTCGATTAATAATCCCTTTTCATTGTAAAAATAGTAGTGGTTCTCAAATGAATCGTCATCAAAAAAGATTAAACATTGTATCAACTGATTCGTTTCATCATAAAAGAACATTCTTTTACTGGAAAATATACCATCATGATTCATGATACTCTGAAGAATATAGTCGTCCTGACTGAACCTTTCAATTGAATTTATTTTATCCTTCTCCCTACTTGTTTTCGTATAATATCCTTTTTTTACAAACGTAGAATAATCGTAAACAAACTCTAAATCACTATAATTTGCTTTTTGAAGTATTATCCTGTCGTTAGCATTATAATAGTTGCTAAAATGCTCGTTGTGATGAATCATCGAACGATCTTTTAACTTCTCGATTTTTAATTCTTTTTCTTTTCTGACCCCATCTTTATTGATGTTTATGTACTTAATGGCTAAATCTGTCGCTTCATCATATTCATACAATTCAATAGAATTATCCGGTAAATATTCTATTGAAGTTATTTTTTTATCTTTAAAATTCTTGTATTTGGTTTCAAATCTTTCCTTTCCATCTAATCTCCTGATAATTTCTTTTTGTCTGTTAAACTCAAAAGAAAAACAATCTGTTCCGTCAACTAATTTATAGGTATTAATATCTGTATCAAAATCGTAAGCAGTCTGCTTCATAAATCGAATGCTTCCATTTAAATTTTCCAACTTAGATCCATAATAACTACTATAGAACCAGTCAGAAATATTGTGATTTTTTTCAAGATATTCGTTCATAATACTTTTAAAAATTTAGTTAGTTTTTAATATACCGCTTTTAAAGAGTTTATCTTAGGTTAAACGGCATTAAGTCCATTGAAAAAATTGATATACTTCTTCATTTTGTTTATCCCAGAAAAGATATATTTCAGCAGAACCATTTGTAAAGTCATTTTCTGAAACACTTCCTACAAAAATTAAACTAAGATCTTTAGAAATATCTTCCGGTTTTTGGAGCCAATTAGGTTTTCCTAGCAAATTATTGATTATTTCATGATCTGATTTTCCTTCATCATTAAAGGTCGCAATTACATTTTCTTTGGTTGTGGTGCGTCCAATAAATAGCTCTGAATAAGAGAAGTCAGAATTAATTTTATCAAAAAGCTCATATTTTTTCTTAGTATACAAGTACTGAATGATTCTTTCATAATAATATGCTGCATCAGCTTTGTCAAAATCTTTCAACTTGCTTAAGATTATTTCACGTCCTTTATTGAAAACTCCATTTTCATCTGAAAATTCTCTAAAACTTTTAGGTCTTAAATAATACTCTAGATGCTCTTGAAAATGACTTTCAATTAAATCATAGGCATTGGGAAGTAAATCAACAAAAGGAAAGTTTGGTTTTCCTAAATAACAATATTTATTGTCTTCTAGTTTGAATTTAATACATCTGATATCTTTTCTAAACTCATTAAAAAAATCATCTTCATAAGTTCCAGTATCCCAAATTGAAATAAAATGAAAGTGTCTGTTTTCAAATTCTGAATGATTATCAAACTGAACACTCACCAATGGAAGAAATATAAATTTTTCTCTACCATTGATTGTATGAAATACATTTGCTAAATCCGGAAAAGGAATTGTTCTTAATTGTTTTTCGGTATTGATCATTAATAATTCGATTCAGGGATATTTTAGGCTAATATAACAATCATTCCAACAATAGAAAATATATAATGAACGTTGAATTGTTGGAGATGTTAGAAAAAAGCAATAAATTACATAAATCTAAAAAACATTCGGGAGAGATATGCAAAAACAAAAAGACTGGTCAATAGACGAAATTCAGAATACCTGGCAATTGGTTTCAAAACTTCATGACGGGCAAAAATATGGTGGAAGTAATGAAGGCGAAAGGGTAGAGTATATCAATCATATCGGAAGCGTTGTTTTTGAAGTTTTAAATGCCAGTCGTTTAACAGAAAATATGAATTCAGATTTAGCTGTTAAATGTGCAATGCTTCATGATACCATTGAAGACACTTCATTTAATTTTGAAAGAGTAAATGATTTATTTGGGAGTGAAGTGGCTTCAGGAGTTTTAGCATTAACTAAAAATGAAGAAATAGAAGATTCTCTTGAGAAAATGCTTGACAGTTTAAGCAGAATTAAACAACAACCTATAGAAGTCTGGGCTGTTAAAATGGCCGATCGAATCTGTAATTTATACGAACCACCATATTATTGGGATGATGAAAAGAAACTGAAATATATTCAGGAAGCTGAAATAATACTGAGCGAATTAAAAGACGGAAATCAGTATTTAGCCAATAGACTGCAAAATAAGATTAAAGAGTATTATCGTTTTCTGAGTACTTCAAATTAATAACAAAAAAGCTCCAAAATCTAAATGAATTTGGAGCTTTTTTTCAATCAAATTTCTTTTGTTAATCTATCTAATTCTTTTAGTAAAGTAGGAAATCTAAATTCACCATGCATGCTTTTGACTTTTTTAAAAGCTTCCTCCAGATCAATCCCAATAGAAGTAATATATAACGGTTTCTTGCTATCTCCTCTGAACAAAGCTTTTTTATTCTTTTCTATAGAAGCAAAATTTGTTTTAGCAACGCCAATAATCGGAATTTGTTTATTTAGTTTTTCATATAAATAACCACCTAAGCCATATTTCTGTTCGTCGTCTAAATAAACAAAACCATCTACAACAATAGCTTCTACAATTGATAAATCGATTTGATTTAGTAAACTTAGAATACAAGGTAATTCTCTTTTGTAAAATTCTCCTGGAATATATTCTTCGACATTATCAATGATTTCTGAGTAAACTTTAAAGTTTTTATCTTCATTCCATTCAGAAAATTCAAGGCAAACTGTTTTGGCTTTTTGGTCAAAATAATAGGTATCAAAAGCTAAGATCATAATTTTTAAAAGGCTTATTTATAATAACGAAGATATATTACTTGGTGTTAACTTTCCTAAGCTCTGTCAACATTTCATTTAGAAAACCCTGTTGTTTGGCATCATCCTTAAAATAACGCTGATATAAGACACTACAGCTTTCTACATCGGCTATATTTTCTTTATTGAACGACCAATCGTCTTCATTTTTAATGGTGATCCCTATATCATTGCTACAGCTTTGCCAGAGCTCAGAAAATTTCGTCTTTTTGTCGGCACTCAATTTACTAAAGTCCGCGTAGACAGAATAGCCACGCATCTCGGAATTAAAAAACTTGTAAATTTCATATACAGGAACTCCGCCCCAATTTATGAATTGTCCTTCCGGCAATTTTATTGTAGTTAGTCTTTTTTCACTCATTTTATGACTTTGTTCTCCCGATACAAAAAAGTGTTCGTCATAAGTCAGTTTTGTACCTTTTGGAACCATAATTTTCTTCACCATCATGGGTTCTGTCGTAATAAAATAAGGATAATCAGGAGAAGAATTTCCTCCTGTAGGATTCATATTTCCAACACATCCAGTCAGAACTAAGGCGACTAATGAGGAGAATGATTTTAAAATTTTCATAAATACTTGTTTTTAATTTTTTCCATTATATGGCACTTTCATCTTTTCTGTTTTAATGTATCGATCCGAAACAGTATCGGTATCAATACCTCTCATTTCGTCTTTTACTTGACGTAACCAGCCCTTTTTATCAGGAACATAATAATCGATAAATCTGCCACCATGATACGGATCATAATAATCAACTGTTACTACCAAGGTGTCGTTTATTATTCTGTAGAATCCTTCTCTGGCAATTTTACCTTTTATGGTCGCATATTTTTGTGCTGTTCTTGCAATTGCGCTCGACTTCGTATTTTTAAATGTAAAGTCATAGGTAACTAACGTATCTTGTGTAGTTTGTTGAGACATAAGTTCTTTTTCATGTCTTAAATAAACATCATATAAATGCCCTTTGATTTTAATGGTTTCAATTCGCTTTTCCAGTTTTGGAGTTGTATTTAGAGCAGTAGGTTTTGTTATTGCTTTAGTATTCTTCTTTTGCTGTGAACGGATAGTTGAAATACTTAAAAATAAAACTAACAAAATGAATATGTTTTTCATATCAGATACTATTGTTTTCTTTAAAATCTGTTTAAGCTAATATAAGAAATATCTTTAAAAACAAACTAAGAGCTAAATTGCTTAACTTTACCAAACTATCTATTCATATAAAACTAAAACAAATGAAAACGAAAATGATATGGGCAAATCTTGCCGTAAAGAACATAGAAAAAACAATTCAATTTTATTCTGGTTTAGGATTTAGTCAAAACGGAAAAGAAACAGATGAATTAGTCAGTTTCTCTATTGCCGAGAATAATTTTATAATCAATTTTTTTATTGCCCAAAGGCTTGAAAATGCCTTAAAAGGAAAATTGACTAATACTTTAAATGAAAATGAAGTTATATTTTCTTTAGCAGCTCAAAGTAGGGAAGAAGTGGAACAATGGGCTGAAATAGTTCAAAAAGCAGGAGGGACAATAGTCTCGAAACCTGAAAACTACGAAAAAGGTTATACTTTTACATTTGCCGATCCTGATGGACATAAATTTAATTTTTTGTATTGGCCGGGAATGTAAATTTAAAACAAAAATTCTCCAACTATTGTTTGGTCATAATCATATCCCGACTCATTTGGAAATCTACCTTTTAAATCCGGAAATATAAGTTGTAAATAAGTATATTCTCGATTTTCATAAAATTTGATAGATGTCAATACATACTCTGATAAATTTTCAATTTTCACTTTTATAAAACAAACTGGAAAATTCTCTATTAAATCATCTATCTTTTCATTTAAAGAAATTTCGCTAAACTTATATTTTTCAGCATAATTTCGAATAATTTCTCCTGACAAATTAGGCCCTAGTCCAGATATAAATAATTCCGGTATTTTAAAATTTTCAAATATGCCAGTCGAATATGCAAAAGGAGTAACATCATCCTCTTCTAATACAGCAGTGATATGATATCCTTTATTTCTAATATTGTCATAAACCTTTTCGAAATACAACTCTTTTTTCTTTTCAGTTTTCTTCATTCAATAATTTTAAGACATACATAATTATAGATTTGCTAATATATAAACATAACATTATTCTTTTTGCCATATGACAAATTTCTATCAAAAACTTATTCCTAACTTTCACACATGAAAGAATTAGTAGCATACATATTGCAGTTTGGCAGTTTAAATCAGCAACAAATTGATTTAATTTTAAGCAAAGCTCAGGAAAGAGAAATTAAAAAAGAAAGTTATTTTTCTGAGGCCGGAAAAGTTTCCGTTGAAGTTGGGTTTATCGTAGAAGGAATTATGAGGGTTTGTTATTACAACAACAAAGGCGAAGAAATCACTAAATATTTTATTGACGAGAACAATCTGGTTGTCGATTTAGAAAGTTTTGAAAACAGTATTTGTTCGTCGGCTTATGTTGAAGCCGTTACCAATTGCAAAATGATTGTTTTTTCTAAAAAGGACTGGGAAGAACTTCTTAATACCATTATAGGCTGGGATAAAATCGTTCATAAAATCATCAATAAAGCTTTAATACTAAAAGTATCCCGAAGAAGTCCGCTGGTCTCTGAGGATGCTACAACACGCTATTTATCTTTTATGGAAATGTTTCCAAATGTAATCAATCGTGTTCCGCTGTCTTATTTGGCCTCATATCTTGGGATCACACAATCTTCTTTAAGCCGCATTCGAAAAAATATCCGTTAAAGTTGCTTTTTGCCATTTGGCAAATGTTTTTATTTTTAATCGATGCAACTTTGTAATCAATAATTTAAAAAGATAAAAAATGGATTCAGTATTAATTACAGGGGCAAATAGAAGTATAGGTTTAGAAATAGCAAAACAGCTTTCAGAAAAAGGATTATTTGTTTATTTGGGAAGCCGTAACCTTCAAAAAGGGGAGGAAGTTGTAAATGAACTAACTCAAAATGGATTTAAAAACATAAAAGCTATTCAAATTGATGTCACAAATCAGGAAAGTGTTTTAGAAGCCAAAAGTATTGTAGAAAAGGAGCAGGGAAAACTGGATATTCTAATTAATAATGCCGGAATTTTAGGAAATATGCCGCAAGATTCTTCTACAACATCGGTTGAAAATATTCAGAATGTGTTTGATACTAACTTTTTTGGTGTAATAAGAGTTACTCAGACATTTCTTGAACTGCTTAAAAAATCTAAAAATCCAAGAATAAGTAATATTACATCCGGTTTGGGCTCACTAACATTACACAGCGATCCAACCTGGGATTATTATCCGTTTAAAGCCGTTTCTTATGTTTCATCCAAAACAGCTTTAAATGCCTTTACAGTTACTTTAGCTTATGAATTAAAAGAATTAGGTTTTAAAGTAAATGCTATTGATCCAGGTTATACAGCAACAGATTTTAATCATTTCAATGGACCGGGAAGTGTAGAAAGCGCTTCAAGTTTTATCATTAAACATACTCTTACGGATGAAAATGGTCCAACTGGAAAATTTTTCAGTAATGACATTAAAGACGAAAGCGAAGAAAGTCCGTGGTAAAATGGAATTTCAGATAATAACAAAACTCCAAAGTCATTCGATTTTGGAGTTTTTATTTTTAAAATCTATCGTTTTAGATTAAATTGTCATAAAAATACTTTGGGTATAGTTTTTAAACACATAGAAACATAGTTTTAAAAATCGCTTAAAGGCATTTCATTTGCATTAATACACATAGCAAAAACTATGTGTTAGAAACCAGTTTCTTTTTTGTTTTCTTTTTCAGACAAGTAAATAACTATCATTCTATGTTTTTAAAAATAACCAAAGACAAAGAGTAATAAAATTTAAAGCCGTAAATTAGTAGCCTGAAAAATTTCAAAAACAAAAAGCATGTCTATTACAACAGAAGCAGAATTAGCCGGAATGAAAAAAGCGAGTGAAGCTGTAGCATTCACTTTAAAAGAAATGAGAAAATTTGCCAAAGCCGGTATGTCAACCAAAGAATTAGACGACTATGGCGGACAAATATTAAATGATCTTGGAGCTAAATCTGCACCTTATGAAACGTATGGTTTTCCGGGATGGACTTGTATTAGCGTTGGAAACGAATTTTGTCACGGAATTCCTTCGGATAAAAGAATTTTACAAGAAGGAGACTTAATCAATATTGACGTTTCTGCTGAATTAGATGGTTTTTGGTCAGATAATGGTGGATCATTTGTGATTGGAGAGGATATAAACGAACATCAAAAATTAGTGGAAGCTTCTCGACAAATCCTGCACAAAGCAATTCATAATATAAAAGGCGGTGTTCGTATTTCTGATATTGGTTTTCTAATTGAAACTGAAGCAAAGAAAAAAGGCTTTAAAGTCATTAAAAACCTAACCGGACATGGAGTAGGGAGAAGTCTTCATGAAGCGCCACACGAAATTGCTAATTACAGAGATCGTTTTAATGTGACAAGATTTAAAAAGAATTCAGTTGTAGCCATTGAAACTTTTATTTCAACAACTTCTACTTATGCCGAAACACTGAACGATGGATGGACAATGATTGGAAATAAAGGTGGTTTTATGGCTCAGCACGAACACACTATTGTCGTGACGGAAGGCAAACCGATTATTTTAACTGAAATGAATGAAATTTGGAACTAGACATTTTTCATATATACTATAAAAAACTCCATTATTTCTAATGGAGTTTTTTTGTATTTACCTTTTCAATTTGATATATCAAACCCTTTTGTCCGTCAAAATCGAATTTTTTTTTTATAGATAAGTCCGAGTTTTTCTAAAACTTTTATAGAAGCAATATTTTCTGTTCTAACTCTTCCTATTATAATTTCAAGTTTTAATTTTTCAAATCCATATTGCAGACATGCTTTTGCACTTTCAGTAGCGTAGCCTTTGTTCCAGTATTGCTCGAAGAATCTAAAGCCTATATCTGTTTCATTTCTTTCTTTGTCATATTTCAATCCGCACCATCCAAGAAAATCTTTTGTTGTTTTATCAATAACAGCCCAGCGTCCATAACCATTTAGCTTATAATCATTATAATTTTCCAGAAAAAACTTAGCATCCTCAATACTGTCAAATTTTCTGTCTCCGGTATATCTAATAACATTCGGATTCAAATTTAATTCATACAAAAATCCGGAATCTTCAATAGTCAATTCTCTCAGTATAAGACGATTTGTTTGTAGAATTTCCTTCATTTTAAACTCAGATTATTTATCGAATTGTTTATTAAAATCTGCTACTAACTTTTTATTTGCTTCTATTATTTTCTGTGGGTTAATCATGTTCTTATTAAATATAAAATCATAATTACTATCCTTTGGTTTAAATCGATTTACACCATACGTTACACTATTTGCAGGAATACTTTTAGTTATAATGGATCCGGCACCAATAACCGAATTCTCTCCAATTACTATTGGTCCTAAAATTTTAGCACCATCAGCAATAATAACATTTCTGGCAATAACCGGATTTCCGACATTTTCCCATTCATCAGTAATTTTATTATACTTCAAATTAGCTCCTATGGAAACATTTTGAAAGATCACGACATTTTCACAAATTTTAGAAGCTACAATTGTACATCCGCGACCATGATGCGCAAACAAAACAGTTTTATCCATCTCGGCACAATTAATCTCACAACAATAAAACTTTTCTAAAAAATTGCCGGCAATTTGTCTTAAAAACCACTTTTTGAATGACAATTTATTTTAACTAATGTATTAAACATATTCTTTCTTACAAAACATATATTTTATTGACAATTAACACCTTACAACCTATAATTAAACTGGCTCCCAAAGCTCAATTTTATTTCCTTCAGTATCCATAATATGAACAAATTTTCCGTATTCATACGTTTCTATATCATCGAGAATGGTGACTCCGTTTGCTTTAAGCTTTTCTAAAAGTCCTTCAATATTCTGAACACGATAATTCACCATAAATTCTTTTTTGGAAGGCGAAAAATATTCGTCACCTTTCTTAAATGGACACCATTGCGTCGATTCAATTTCTTCCGGATTATTAATATTTCTGGATTCAAAACTTGAAGAACCCCATTCGTTAATTTCTAATCCTAAATTTTTAGCGTACCAGTCTTTAGTTTCTTTCGGATTATCCATAAAAAAGAAAATACCACCAAGTCCCGTAACTTTTGGTTCTGTTGACTTATCTTTATTTACTAACTCTTCCATCTTAAAATTTTTATAATTTTAGTAACTAAGGTAAATTATTTTTCTATACTATCGCATTTTATATTCTGCTGTTGATTTAACTAATTTTATAATTTTAAGCTTAAATAAATACAAATGAGAAATATTCGATTGTTAATGATTTTTATTTTGCTAATTAACTGCACTAATAAATCAGCTGAAAATAATAAAACTTCTTCCCAGATAATTATTAATCAAAAGGGAGTAAAGAATCAAGTAAAACCAAGTAAAAATGAAGCAACAGAGCGTTTTGCAGAAACTGAAACTTTTATTGACAGTACTAAAATTGCTCAAAAAGGAAAATATAAAATTGAAATTACACAGACTACGATTGATACTAGTACGACTGTTTATTTTAAACTTTTTCTAAAGCAAAAAGGCAAATGGACCAATATTCAAAACTATTCTTTAAAGAAAGAAAGTGACGTTCCTTTGATCACAGAAATAGATGATTTCAATAATGATGGACTCAATGATTTTACAATTCATTATTCAACAGCTGCGAGAGGAGCCAATGATATTAGAAAATTGTTTATTTTTTCAAATAAAGAGCATAAATTTATAGAAATAAAAAATTCAGATTTGTATCCTAATCTTCAATATAATAAAAAGCTGGATTGTATTGATGCTTTAAGTGTTTACGCAGGTTCAAGTACAACATTTTTAAAACTTAAAAAAGATCATTTAATTGAATTTGCACGGGTAGATATCATGGATAGAAAAATCGAAATTTATCTGATTGAAAAAAATAAAGAAAGAAAGCTTCGATCTGAAACATATTCAGGTTCAAGTGACGAAATGATTCGATTTGTTAACTATGATCCTCTCGAAGAATATGGATATGAGAACAACTCAACCCGGGAGAACTAATTAAAAACTTAAAAGAACCAGAATGAAAAACGACAGAGTATACAAAATAATATTTGCGAGTGTTTACCCAATGTATATCCAGAAAGCAGAAAAGAAGGGAAGAACTAAAGAAGAAGTAGATACTGTAATTTTATGGTTAACAGGTTATAACGAAACTCAATTTAAAGCTCAAATTGAAAATAAAGCAGATCTGCAGACTTTCTTTGATGAAGCTCCAAAACTAAATCCAAATGCCTCAAAAATTACAGGTGTTATCTGTGGTTATCGAATAGAAGAAATAGAAGATCCGTTAATGCAGAAAATTCGTTATATGGACAAACTTGTAGATGAATTAGCCAAAGGAAAGAAAATGGAAAAGATTCTCCGTGATTAAAACAAAAACCTCCTAAAATATTTAGGAGGTTTTTGTTTAGCCTAAACTCGCAATAGACCACGAAATCCTCTCGCGGCATAATAGGATTCTGCACCGTTATGATAAACAAATACGGTATTGTATCTAAAATCAGAAAAAATGGCACCTCCTAATTTTCTAATTTCAACAGGAGTTAAAATCCAGCTTGATGTTTTAGTATCAAATTTTCCAAACTTTTGAAGTTCTTTATATTGTTCTTCATTTAAAATTTCAATTCCCATTTCTTCAGCCATATTGATAGCACTGTTATGAGGTTTGTGTTCTTTTCGTTTTTCGAGCGCTTCGTGATCGTAGCAAACACTTCTTCGACCTTTTGGACTTTCAGGAGAACAATCTACAAAGAGATATTCTTTCGTCTCTTCATCAAAACCAATAACATCAGGTTCCCCTTCAGTTCTTTCCATTTCATCCAAAGACCATAATTTTTCAGGATTGGCTTTTAATTTCGTTTCTATAGTTTTCCAATCTAAATCTGTGTGTCTGTTTTTATTTTTCTCAAAACGTTTTTCAAGCGTGTTTAAAATTTCTTCCTGTTCGTTGAGTGTCAATTCTTTTCTCATCACATTCAAATTTTAGTTAGTAAAGCATTTTCTATTGGCAGGTCTGTAATACCAGGAAACGATAGTCAGGACAATTAATAGTATTGGTCCAAAAAGTTCCTTTGCACTATCGCCAACTGCCAAATGAGAAACTACAGCTCCGGACATGGCAAAGAAAAAACCAGCATAAGCCCATTCTTTCAGCAAACCAAATTTCGGAATTAAAATTGCAATCACCCCTAAAAGTTTCCACACACCCAAAAGAGTTAAAAAATAAAGCGGATAACCTAAATGATTCATCATTTCTGTTTCTTCTTTGATCTGCATTAATTGTACAATTCCGGTTGATATCATTCCTAAAGCCAGCCAAAGCGTAGCAATCCAATAAATAATTTTGTTTCGTTTACTCATGATTTTATTTTAGTTACAATTTCTTCTAATCTGTTATGTGCCATATTTAAACCTTGTGCAAATGGTAGTTTCAATTGATTTGCTCTGTGTTCAATCGATTTGTAGATAATCTGCATGGTAAGTTTACTGGACTCATCACTAAGTTTTTCGAATTCTAAAAATTCCAATTGTGGTGCAAAATTGATATGATCCATTTCAAAAGTGCGTACAATTCTTTCATTTGAAACAAAATCATGAATAACGCCACTCGCTTTAAAAACAACATTTCCGTTAGGATCGCTGGTTTCAAATTCCCATGCGCCGAATTTTTTACTTTCTAACTTTATGACTTTAGTTCCCATCCATTGTGCAACAATTTCGGGTTCTTCATAAGCTTTAAAGAGCAATTCGACAGGTAGATCAAATTCTCTGGTAATAATGAGATCGTGTTTGTTATCTTCAGCATGAATTTTTGTTTTCTTTTCCATGGTTTTATTTTTTATAGTTTTTCATAATCGATTCCAGTTTATTGAAACGATCATCCCACATTTGCCTGAACGGTTCAATAAAGTTGTCAATTTCTTTCATTTTTTGAGGATTTAAATGATAATAAATTTCTCTTCCGTTTTGTGTTTGATGCAACAATTCACATTCGTTTAAAATCTGAATATGTTTCGAAATCGTCTGTCTTGACGAATTAAAGTTCTCAGCAATTGCACCAGGTGTCATTGCTTGTACAGCAACCAGACTCAATATAGCTCTTCGGGTCGGGTCGGCTATTGCCTGAAATACATCTCTTCTAATTTCCATTACGCAGTTATTTGACTGCAAATATAATGAAGTCATTTGACTGCGCAATATTTTTTGGTATTTATTTTAAAAAGAAAACCTCCAAATGGTTAATTTGAAGGTTTTATACGGAACATAATATACTTTAATTAAAGCTTAATAGAATAACTCTCATTTGTATATTCAGTTTCAGAATGATTACTTGTTTTCCATTGCAACATGTCCTTAAGATATTCTAACATTGGATTTGTAAAAGATCTTGTATCGTAGACTTGACTATAATCTCCTATTTCCCAATCTCTTTGTGCAACTTCTTTAATTTTTGGATACTTGTCTAAAATTCCTGTAGGAATAGTAAAAGGCTTTAAACTTAAAGTTCCTGTACTTTCGGAACTATCAAAATTCATATAATAGCTAATACTATTACCAGCATATCTATATTTAAAAAAAGAAACATAAGTTTTTAAAAGCTTTTTATCGGAAAAAATTGTTCCATGTTTAAAAGAAAATTTATCACCATTTTTAGTTATACTATGACCTGAAAGTTCCCTTACATTTACTGAGGCTGGAATTTGTTCTTTATTACTTGTAATAACGTTGTGGGTTTTTCCTGTTTTGGCTGAATAAATCAACGTCCAGTAATCAATAGGCATTTCCTGATTACTACTCACATACCAAATATTATAGCCCGTTATAATATGATTAAAAGATCTAATTATATCTCTTCTGTCGGTTTGCTTATTATAGGTATATAAAAACATGTTTTCATAAGGACTATTATTCGCATTCATCTGTACAGATTTAATATCAGCTTCTTTAAAATCACTTTTATTTAATGTAATTACGTCACTGCTTGTATAGTTTTCTGTAAGTGTTTTCAAATCTAAATATTTAATATAAGCCTTATTAGTAACTCGATCAATAAGAAGAAGCTCTGCACCGTATTCTTTTTCTCCAGGATCATTTCCTTTAGAAAAACTTATATCCGTATAAGTATATCCATTTTCAACTTTAGCCCATTTTAATGGATTGAAAGTAGCATATCCGCTTCGGCTCAAATAAGCTGTACTCATAAATCCAAATTCATCGGTACCATTTCCTTCTCTTTTACCAAAATCTTCTACTTTAAATTTAAAAGTTTTCTTGTCCGTTTCCTGATAAGTGGCAGTATTTCTCAAATTGGTAAAAGTTTGACCTACAGGAATATTTTTTATATGTTGAATACCTAAACCATTAATTACCTCAAAATACAAGATATCTATTTTATCACCATTATATTTTCCTTTTAAATCCCATTTTGTAGAATCTCCTAAACTACCATAGTTTAGTAATTCACCTTCAGGAGTATAAGCAGCAAGATATCCTTTAATACTCCCCTTATATGAGTTACCAAAATCTACAGAAAACAATACGTTCGTTTGTTGCTCAACAGCCGGAGAATCTGCCTCATCATTTTGGCAACTAAAAAGGAATAATAGAAAACAGGCACTTAATAATGCCTTACCATAAAAATGCTTCATAATTTGAGAATGTTTTTAGGATTAAGTACACCAAATATAAATCAAAATGTGTTATTTTAACTACAAAAGTTAAATAATTGTTATAAAAATCTAAACTTTAACATATTTTGAGATATTTATTAATCAAGTCCGGCAAATTGAAATGGTTTTGTTTCTTTAAAATTAATTAATGATTCACCGGAATAATTTTCATTATTAGCCAAACTCAGCTTTTTGATTTTCCCCTTTTCGCTAAAATCAATTTTATTGAACTCTACCCAAATTACGTTTGGATTTAAAACATTATCAAAGTAATAAACCAGATTTTTTTGATCTGCAACTGTTCTCCAGCGGGTAGAGGAAATATTTGGTTCCGTTGGAGAAGCAATTCCTAATGGAACAGAACAATTTCTAATTACACCAAAGACACTTGCCAAGGCACTTCTTGTATTATCTGTTTTAGGGATTGCATCTATATAATACGACGCTCTTACAAAACGATCTGCTGCTCTGTTGGTTCCTGGAAGCATTACTGTTCCCGGAATACTTTTCCAATACGTATTAATAGCCAATTGATCGTTGAAAATAGGGGAGTTTGTCATCGTGACATATTTTCGATCATGATGAATTACCAGTTTTTCATTAATGTATTCAAAAATCGCATTATCTCCAGTAGCATCAGAGACAGATAAATGTACAGTTGCAAAGATATTTGTACCCGGAATGTGCGACGAAGCTACTACAAATTCTTCTTTCTCCAAAGCCGCTACAACTTCAGAAACTGTAGAAAAATTATCTAAAACATATTGCAGCCACAATGAAACTGCTAAACCTTTGACTTTACCATTCTTTTCAAATTTTGGATACTGTGATTCTACAAGCCATAAAAGATTACCAACTAGCCCTTTTTCATTCATACCATCAGATGAAGCAATGTCCCACGAACTTGTAATTACGCTACCATATTTCGATTTCCACTTTACAGAACTTGTTCCAACTTCACCGTTTCTTTCAATACCACGTGGAAAAATCCATAAGTTGGCCGGTATCTCACTGCGCCAGTCCATTGATCGGGCTGTAATTATCGTTCCATTTAAACCTTCATAAACAACTCTTGTACAAGGCAACACAGTTTCACTGATAAGGGTAAAAGCAAGTAAAAGTGAGAAAATTTTGTTTCGTGATTTCATAGTTTTTGCATTTTAGTTCAACATGGATTAATGTATTGAAGAGGGGACAAAGCAGATTTTTTTAATCTTTATACATTCCTGTAATAAAAATCTTTCTCTGCAATTTACGCAATTATTATAAAATTTTGAAGATCAATGCAATAGTTCTTTTAAAGAAATAAAATTTTATATAAAAGCATTCAGAATGATGTTGTTATTTAGAATAATTATAAATAGTTTTGAATTTTGAATAAAATTGCTTTATTTTGAGAACATTAATTGAACCTATACTTCTATAAAATAATCTAAAAATGATTAAAAAGATATTCAAAGCTTTTAAAATAATAACCCTAATACTTTTAGTTCTAATAGCGATTGGCTTTATATTTGAACATATTTCAAGGCTCTATTTTGACAGCAAGTATCCGGATGATTCAGAATTTGTAAAAATTGACGGAAGAAAGATTCATTATAAAAAAGAAGGGAAAGGAAATTGTACCATCGTTTTTGAATCCGGTTTAGGAGGAGATTATTTGCATTGGCAGGAAATTCAGAAAAAGCTTTCTAAAAATCACACTACAATAGCTTATGATAAGGCCGGAATTATGTGGAGCGATCCTTCAGAAAAAATCACATTAAGAAGATATGCTGATGATCTTAAAAGCCTTCTGGAACAAACCAATTGTCCAAAGCCTTATATTTTAGTTGGACATTCTTTTGGAGGCATCACGCCTAGGTTATTTATTAAAGAAAATGCTAAAGATCTGGCAGGAATTGTATTTGTTGATGTTTCCCATCCTAAACAACTGGAAAAATCATCTTCGGAATTAAAAAAATCGGTACAGCCACCTCCAAGACTTTTGTTGAGTTTTTTGAATGAAATTGGAGTTATTCGCATTTTATACAGCAATGTTCCTTTTACAACTGCAGTTCCAAAAGAACATTGGTTCAATAAAAACGTAAAAACTTATTTCTATCGTATTTTCGACGGAATGATGACGGAATTGGAAAATGATAAAAAACTAATGACAGAAGCATCAGAAATAAATGATTTTGGTTCGGTTCCCTTAACTATTATTACAGGAAAATATCCAAATGGAGTAGAAGGAGGAAGAGATAAAAAACTGGAAAAAGAATATTTAGCTGTTCATAATAGCTTGCAAAAAGATTTACTTCATCTTTCTTCAAACAGCAAACAAATTTTCGCCCAAAAAAGCGGACATTATGTAACACTTCAGGAACCTGATCTGATTTGTAACGAAATCAAAAGATTAGCGCCAGAATAATTCTGACGCTTTCTTTTCTAAAGAGCAATATTTCCTTTAATATCTATTTGTTCTAAAAAAGATTCATCGTGAGATATTACAATCAATGTTCCTATGTATTCATTGAGTGCAGCTGTCAGAATTTCTATATTTTGAATATCTAAATTATTTGTAGGTTCATCCAAAATGATAATTTCAGGAGCTTCGTTACCAATTGTGAGACAACATAACATAAGTCGCATTCTTTCGCCTCCGCTTAAAGCCCTGCAAGGTTTATCCCAATCGTTTTGAGAAAATAAAAAACGATTCAGTCTCATTTTTATATCATGTTCTTCTAGGCCGCAATCATTGAAAGATTGAGCCTGCTCATAAATATTTAAATCGTTAAGCAAAAGTGAATAATCCTGATCGATATAAACTACTTTTTTCGCAAGTGAGGTAATATTCCCGTTTTTAGGTTTTAATTCTCCAATAATAATTTTAATTAAAGTCGTTTTTCCCGAACCGTTTAAACCATTTATGCTTAAACGATCCCCCGAAAGAATCTCAAAATTGAGATTTTCTTTCCAAAGCAATTCAGTATCATAACTATAATTTAATTCTTCTGCTCTGAAAATCATTTTCCCTTTATGAAATGAAGTAGCAGAAAACCCAAATTTCATCTGGTCTATCGCCGGAAGTGACGAACGAAGTTGTCTTAAGTCTTCTGAAATTCCGTTGATTTTATCAGCGTGGACATCTTTTAGCTTAGAACTGCTATTTTCTGCCTTGTTACGTAATGTATTCATCATAATTCTCGCAACACCGGACTTTTCCTGTTTCTTTTTTCCTCTCGAATCTAATTTATTCTGACGCTCAATTGTTTCCCGTTCTTTTTCTTTGGCTTTCCGAAGTGCCTTTTCCTTGCTTTGAACATCTTGTTCCAAAGCATTATTTTCTATCTTTTTTTGTTCACTGTAAAAATCATAGTTTCCGCCGTATGTAGAAATACCGTTTTTAGTCATCTCAAAAGTTTTATGGAGAAGATTTAAAAGTTTTCTGTCATGACTTACAATCAGTAGCGAACTTGAAGTAGATTTTATAAAATCGTACAGCAATTTTCTTCCGGTAAAATCTAAATGATTGCTAGGCTCATCCAGTAAAACCAAATCAGGCTGATGAATCATAATTCCGGCCAAGAAGACCTTGGTTTTCTGTCCGCCACTAAGCGTTTCCATTTTTTCATCTAAATCCAAATCCTCAAGCTGCCAATAAGATAATGCTTCTGTACAACGTTCTTCTATTGTCCAATCATCATTTAGTAATTGTAAATTTTCTTCGGTTACAACACCTTCAAGTATTTCTTTAAGTGATTTTATTTTATCCTTTATAGATAAAGCATCAGAAATAGTTAAATGATTAAACTGACCAAATAATTGCGGGACAAAATAAGGTCTTGAATTCTGTATAATCTGACCTGAATTGGATTGTAATTGTCCGGCAATAATTTTTAATAATGTAGATTTTCCGACACCGTTATTTCCAACTAAAGCAGTTTTGTCGTTTTTGTTTATAGTAAAACTAATGTTTTGAAACAGCATGTTTTTGTTCTCATGCTGATAAGAGATATTTTGAAGAATAAGCATAATTCCTTTCTTTTATAGATAAATAATCAAGTACCACAAGTTTGTGGCTACTCACTAAATTTTCCGAAAGAAATTATTTTTCACATATTCTAAAACTTATTTAGAGTAGTGCAAAGATATTTATTTTAGTTTTAAAAATCAAAAAACCATTCTTAACGATTTAAGAATGGTTTTTTATATCAACGTATGTTATATTTAAATTTTACTTAGGGTAATTTTTGCTTCTTTGGCATCTAAAATTAGTTGGTCCTCCGTAATTGTACTTACACAAGGGTAAGGTGTACCAACTTCATCTTTGATAACAAGACTAGTTCCTTTTTTTGTTAAAGCAAAAGTTCCATCATTTATTTCACGAAGAAAATACCCGGTAACATGCCCATCTTCTGTAAAAGTTAGCGTTCCATTGGTTAAAATGGCATTTTTAGTAGAATCGGACATTGGTATTTTTGCTTCGACTGCAGTAACTTTCCATGAATTCACCAACCTATTTCTTTTAGTATGACATGAAACCATTAATAGAACAACAACTGCAATTACGAGGGTAAATAATTTAGAGTTTTTCATGATTATGTGATTAAAAAGTTAAACAGGAAAAAGTTACAAAAAAAAACGACATTAAATTATTCGGAATCAAATATTTATGAAGATTTTTTTTACTACAAAAATCACAAAAAAAACAGAACCTAATTGAGAGTTAAGGCTCCCAGTATTTCCTCATACATGAATGGTCCACCGGGATAAGTTGCCGTATAATCCAGATTCATCCAGACTTGTCCGCGCTCGTCAATATGGTAATGCAGTTTTTTACCATAGCTTTCTTTTACGAAAAGAACATTTTTTATTAAGTAATTTACTTTTTCCAGGTCAATCATTGAACCAATTAAAATCTCCGGATAAATATGCCCTTTTGTATGAATAAGTCGTGGTGTTCCTCCAATTGAACGAATAGCTGCTGCCATCAAAATAGAGTGATCATCACAATCACCGGAGAAATAATCTAAAGATTCGCTGGCGGTTGCGATATAATCACCATCTTTTGGGTCGTTGACGTAATTCCATCTGCCATTTATTTCTTTAAAAACGGCAAAACACTGAATAATAGTTCTGTAATCTGAATATCCTCTGATTCCTTTAAAATGTTTAGTAGTTGCCATAATGGCAAAATTTCGAACTCTGGGATTCTGATATTCTATCGCATTAATAATTTTTGATTTATTGGGAAAAGGAAGCAATTTCGCCACAATGATATCCTGAGGATACGGATTGTCCGACATTGTATAAATCATCGAATTATAATCTTCAGATATTTCACTGAAACCGTAATTCCCAATTACACTTCCATAAAACAAAACCAATAAATAAACTGCAATACACAAAATAATTATGGTTCTGAGATACATTAGAAGAAAAAATATAGCTGCAAAAACAAATATAAAAATGAATACACGGTCCAGATTGAATGCCCATTCCAGATCGATAAGATTTTGATGCAGTATGATGAAAATCGGAATCGTAATTAAAAAACTCAACAGCGAGATAATAATCCTGTCCCACGGTGATTTCACCTGTAGTTTGGATTTTAACTGCGGAAAGTCGATTTTAGGGAATTTCATCATACGAATCAAAAAAGCAGTATTACAGTGCTTTTACGGTTTCTACAAAAATACTTTTTTTATCAATAATTCCCAGATCAAATAACTGATTTTGAATTTTATTAAAAGACTTTTCTGTTAAATTCTTCTGTGACCACTGTGTTAATTTTAGCCACTCTTTTATATCTGATGCTTTTTGATTAAAAAGTTTAGATAGCTTTTTATCAATTTCAGGAATCTCTTTAAAATCAACAGTTGTTTTATTAATGATATCCAGAATTTTTTCTACCACTTTAGGATTCTTTTTCAAAAATTCATCACGAACTGCAATAATAAAAGAAGGCCATGGAGTAGGGCAGTCATCAATGCGTCTGAATATTCCCTGATCTACAAGAGGTTTTGTCATAAAGCGTTCCCACATAAAATAATCGGCTTTTTCATTGGTCAGAGCATCAACCGCGCCGTCAATTGTATTTACAATTTCAAATTCAAGATCATCTGCCTGCCAGCCTTGTTCATTTGCATTGACATAAGCCATTAATTGTGATCCCGAGCCCACTCTTGAAATTGCTACTTTTTTGTTTTTGAGATCTTTCAAGGTTTGAAAATCAGATTTTGCTGCTACATGAATTCCCCAAATCAAAGGCGATTGCACATATATTTGAACAATCTTACTTGGATTTCCGGCTGAAATATCCTTCAAAATACCTTCGGTTAAAATAACAGCCAAATCTGTTTCTCCATCCCGAAGCATTTGACACATTTTTCCGGTGCCTTCGGGAACATTAGTCCATTTTAAGTCGATGTTCTCAGCTTCAAATTCGCCATTCTCAATACAGAGATGCCATGGCAAATTGAAGTGTTCCGGAACACCCGCAATTTTGACAGTTTTCATTTATTTTAAGTTTAAGTTAAGTTGCTTGTTTGGTATGCGTATGCTTAAGTTTGTTTAGTTTTTCAATAAATCTGTTCGGTGCTTTTCAGAAAGACAAGGCTCTGCGTATTCGATAATTTCCTGTGATTCATATTCACTCAACAGGCTTCTTACCAAAGCATAATCTACATCTTTCACGATTTCTGCTGCAAAAAAAGTTTCATTTAATCCTTCCGACAAACAATTTATTGCCTTTAATTTTTCGCGGATGATTTCTTTGTCAAAACCTTTTTCTAAAATAGCAATCTGAACAATCGAATTTCCTGAGTTTTGTATTGTTTTTCTATGCATGAAACGTTCTTCGGTCTCATCATATTCTGCATAAAATATATCGTCTGTTGCAATTAATGGTCCAAAAAATGGAATGTTATCCAGTTTAAAAAGACCTTTTTCCAGATCTAAAATTTCTGCCCACATGGTTTCAGAAACTACTTCGTCCAGATAATCGCTGTAATATTTAAATAGTATTTTTTTATGAGTTTCAGACATTATTCTATTTCGTTTATTATGGCTTTTAATGATGATATTACGATTCGATAACCATCCGGATCCTGAATCATTTTTCCGTTTTCCTTCCAAAAAGGGTTAACAGGCTCTATCGTTTTTATATTATGGTGTGTAAGCTTATTTATTAATTCGTTATAATTTGAAATCGTCTTGGGATAAAACACTATAATATCATCTTCATCAAAAGAATGATTTGCTATAACATTGGACTGTGTAAATTCAAAATGCCAGTCTAAACCTGATTTCCCAAGAAAAATTCCGTCATAATTATTATGCTTTTCAAAGCCTCCCAATAGTTCAAAACCAAGAATATCAACATAGAAATCCTCTATTTTTCTTAAATTATTGGTATGTCGCGCAACTCTCAAAAACATTATTCTATTTTATTAATTAAAAATATAAAACATATAAAAAGAAATATTCCTGCTAGAAAATTTTTCTGGGCTGTATTAAAACCATTTTTATCTACAGTTTCATTTTTTTGATCTAGATAATATTCTAATTTTTTGGGATATTTATCTTCAATAGCAGCATTTAAAAATCTAAACAAACACCATCTAAATAACCCTCCAATTCCAAGTGTAAATCTTCTTATAGGTTCACCAACAATATGAGCAAACATTAGTTTTTACCTGCAATTTTATTCAAAGTATAAGCTATTAATTCATCTACAGCTTTATACGGATCTGCACTAAAAGTTCCTGAAGCACGATTGGCAATAATCGCATTAAGCGACAAGGCGTTGTGCCCTAAAAGAGCAGAAAGTCCGTAAATTGCTGCCGTTTCCATCTCTAAATTAGTGATTTTAGTCTCATTAAAACTAAAATTATCCATTTTATTATTTAATTCTTCGTCCTGAATATTTAAACGTAAAACTCTTCCCTGCGGACCATAAAATCCTCCTGCAGTTGCCGTAATTCCTTTAAAAATTCTATTTGATTCAATTAGTTTTTCCAGTTTTTCAGAGCATTGTGTAACGTAAGGTTTTCCTTTTTTAGGATCCCAATTGGTATGTTTTACAAATGCATCTTCAATTTCGGTAATCGAAACATTATCAATCAAATAGGAACGAAGCATATTATCTAAACCTAGTCCAAATTTTGACATTACAAAGCTGTCAACGGGAATACCTTCCTGTAAAGAGCCTGACGTTCCAATTCTGATAATATTTAATGAGGTTAAAGTTTGTTTTGGTTCACGAGTTTTTAAATCGATATTAACCAAAGCATCCAGTTCATTCAAAACAATATCGATATTATCCGGGCCAATTCCTGTAGAAATAACAGAAATTCTTTTGCCTTTGTAAATTCCCGTCTGGGTTTTAAATTCTCTTTTTTGAGTCGAATATTCAATTGAATCGAAAAATTGCGTAATTTTTTCCACTCGGTTTTGATCACCAACAAAAATAATGTCGTGAGCAATATGTTCCGGACGAAGGTTTAAATGGTAAACACTTCCGTCAGGGTTTAGTATTAATTCTGATGATTGAATCATTTTTTTTCTTTTTTAAGGTTCAAAGGAACAAAGCAACAAAGGTTCAAAGTTTTTATCTTGGAATTTGGATTCGAGCGATAGCGAATAGGCGAAGCAATTTTTAAAATTGAAATTTTATAAATCTAACCACCAACACGTTTTGTTTTAAATCCTTTTTCTTTTAAGATTGCCATGATTTTATCACGATAATCACCCTGAATAATAATCGAATCATCTTTGAAGGTTCCTCCAACGCTTAGTTTTGTTTTGATTTCTTTGGCTAAAATTTTAAAATCTTCGTCAGATCCTTCATAGCCTTCGATAATCGTGGTTGGTTTTCCTTTTCTTTTTTCAAATTTACAGATCATTGGTTCTTTTTGAACATATAACACATGTTCTTGTTCTTCAACCTGTTCCGGTTCGTTTGTTTCAATATGATCTGGAAACAAGTTCTTTAATTGATCTTTTAAGTCCATCTTTTTTTTATTCTAAAAAATAAATTCCAAGTATAAAGATATTTAAAAATTAAATTCCAAACTCCAACAGAAAGTTGGAATTTGGAATTTTTAATAAAATGGAATTTATTTCAGTTTATTTTTTAATTAAACCTAATTCTACTAAACGTTCGTGTAAAAATTCGCCAGCAGATATATCCTCATATTTCTTTGGATTTTCTTCATCAATACAGTTTTCCAAACAATCCAAACGCATATCGCTTACCGGATGCATAAAAAACGGAATAGAATAACGTGAAGTTCCCCATAATTCTCTAGGCGGATTAACTACCTGGTGAATTGTAGATTTTAATTTGTTATTAGTATGTCTGGACAACATATCCCCAACATTGATTACCAATTCGTCATCTTCTGCAATGGCATCAATCCATTCACCATCATGATTTTGAACTTGTAATCCTTTACCCTGAGCTCCCATTAAAAGCGTAATCAAATTGATATCGCCATGAGCTGCTGCACGAATTGCATTTTCCGGTTCAGAAGTAATGGGTGGGTAATGAATAGGTCTTAAAATAGAGTTTCCTTCTTTTGCATATTCGTCAAAATAAAACTCATCTAAACCTAAATGTAAAGCCAAAGCTCTTAAAACATAAACTCCGGTTTTCTCTAATTTTTGATAAGCCTCTTTACCAACTACATTAAATCTTGGTAATTCAGTCACTTCAACATTATCCGGGTATTCTGAAGCCCATCTGGAATCTGCATCAACATATTGACCAAAATGCCAGAATTCTTTCAAATCTCCTTCTTTGCGTCCTTTAGCATGTTCTTTTCCAAAAGAAACATAACCTCTTTGTCCGCCAATTCCAGGAATTTCATATTTATGCTTAGTTTCTATTGGCAAGGCGAAGAAGTTTCTAATTTCGCCATAAAGTTCGTCTACCAACTGATCATCAAGAAAATGACCTTTTAAGGCTACGAAGCCAATGTTTTCAAATGCACTGCCGATTTCATTTACAAATTTTTGTTTACGTTTCGGGTCGTCCGAAAGGAAATCACGTAAGTCTACACTAGGAATGTTTTGCATACTTTACATTTTTTATTTAAAAGAAAAAAGGTGTCATAAGCACCTTTCGTTAACAAAGGTATAGAATATTTTAGGAAATAATCTTAAACCAAGTCATTAAAAGCTCGTTTCTGACTAAAAAAATATTTCAGAATCCAATAAAATTGACGCAAATTGTTATATTTGAAACACTAAAAAACAGAAAAACCTCATGATTTTTTACCGACAAAACCTAACCAACGAGCAATTATTAGATTTATACAAAAAAATATTAAAACCACGATTAATCGAAGAAAAGATGTTGATCTTAATTCGACAAGGAAAAGTTTCTAAATGGTTTTCCGGAATCGGACAGGAAGCAATTGCTGTTGGTGTTACTGCTGTTTTAGATCAATCTGAATATATACTTCCAATGCATCGGAATTTGGGAGTTTTTACGACCAGGGAAATTCCGCTTCACAGACTTTTTTCACAATGGCAAGGAAAAGCAAATGGTTTTACTAAAGGCCGAGACAGAAGTTTTCATTTTGGAACTCAGGAATACAATATTATCGGAATGATATCGCATTTAGGTCCGCAGTTAGGAATTGCTGACGGAATTGCATTAGCTGATAAACTTCAGAATAACAAAAAAGTTACAGCTGTTTTTACAGGAGAAGGCGCAACAAGTGAAGGTGATTTTCATGAAGCTTTGAATATTGCTGCAGTCTGGAAACTTCCTGTAATGTTTATTATTGAAAATAATGGTTACGGACTTTCAACACCAACAAACGAACAATATGCCTGCGAAAACCTTGCAGATAAAGGTTTTGGTTATGGAATTGAAAGCTGGATTATTGATGGAAATAATATTCTGGAAGTTTACAACAAATTGTCAAAACTTAAAGAAGAAATGCAGGAGAATCCTCATCCGGTTTTATTAGAATTTAAAACCTTCAGAATGCGTGGTCATGAAGAGGCGAGTGGTACAAAATACGTTCCAAAGGAATTAATGGATCAATGGGAATTAAGAGATCCGGTTACCAATTACAGAAAATATTTGACAGAAATAGGAGTTCTGACAGCTGAACTGGACGAGCAGTTTCATTCCGAAATCAAACAGGAAATTGATGAAAACTGGGCAAAAGCAAATGCCGAACCTGAAATTGAACCAACTTACAGCGGAGAATTAGATGATGTTTACGAAGAGTTTCAATATGAAGAATATAGCCATAGTTCTGAATCTGAAAATATTCGCTTTATAGATGCCATCCGAAATAGTTTAGAGCAATCTCTATGGCGTCACAAAAACCTTGTTATTATGGGACAGGATATTGCTGAATATGGAGGCGCTTTTAAAATTACAGATAACTTTGTTGATGTTTTTGGAAAAGACAGAATTCGAAATACACCAATTTGCGAAAGTGCCGTTGTTTCAACCGGAATGGGATTGTCTATAAACGGCTATAAAGCCATTGTAGAAATGCAATTTGCTGATTTCGTTTCAACAGGATTTAATCCAATTGTGAATTTATTGGCAAAATCTCATTATCGCTGGGGTGAAAAAGCAGATGTCGTTGTTCGTATGCCTTGCGGCGGCGGAACACAGGCGGGACCTTTTCATTCGCAGACCAATGAAGCCTGGTTTACTAAGACGCCCGGTTTAAAAGTAGTTTATCCGGCATTTCCATACGATGCAAAAGGACTTCTAAATACAGCAATTAACGATCCGAATCCGGTATTGTTTTTTGAACATAAATTACTGTATCGTAGTATTTATCAGGAAGTTCCAAAAGACTATTACACCATTCCTTTTGGAAAAGCTGCTTTGATAAAAGAAGGAAATGCAGTTACAATTATTGCCTTTGGAGCTCCGGTTCACTGGGCTTTAGATACTTTAGCCAAATATCCGGAAATCGATGCCGATCTAATTGATTTAAGAACATTACAACCTTTGGATACCGAAACTATTTTTGCATCGGTTAAAAAGACAGGAAAAGCTATAATTTATCAGGAAGACACCCTTTTCGGCGGAATCGCAAGTGATATCTCAGCTTTAATTATTGAAAATTGTTTTGAATATCTAGACGCTCCGGTAAAAAGAGTAGCGAGTTTAGATTCGCCAATTCCATTTACAAAAGCATTAGAAGATCAGTTTTTACCAAGAAATCGTTTTGAAGAAGTTTTGCTTGAGTTACTAAAATACTAAATTTTTAATATGCTGAGTTGCCAGAACGCTAAGAAAAATAGCTGTCGAGATAGCAACTCAGCAACTTAGAAGCTTTAAATAACAACTACCAATCGTTTTCCATCAGGGATTTCAGCATTCCACTTTTCTTCGATATCGATTAGATTTGCTGTTTCAATATTTACTTTTAATAATTTTTTTGAAGCCAAAAGAAACATTTCAGGAAGTATTTCAGAAAATAATAATTTTACTTCTTCTTTTGTCCAGCTTCCTAATCCAGAACCGGATAACTGAAGATCTACACTTCGTAAAATCTGAGCAGACAATTGAATCGTATCACTAGACATAGAACCGACAGAAACATATCGGGTTTTATGGCTAAAGTTTCCGTTTCCTTTTAGAATGGAAAGGATCAGCTCTGCAGAATGTCCCCACAAATAATCTATTACAATATCTATTGGAGTGTTTTTATGGATTTCTCTTAACTGTGAAACAAATGATTCCTCATTTTGTTTTAGTGAAACAATTTCATCCGCACCTAATTCTAAAAGGCTTTTAAGCGATTTTTCGTTTCTTCCTGTAACAATTATTTTCTTTGCTCCATAATGTTTTGCAATCTGAATTGCCATTTGTCCGGTAAACCCGGTTGCTCCGTTTATTAAAACAGTTTCACCAGATTTTATTCCTGCTCTAAAGCGAAGTGCCATTGCCGAACCTGCGACCGCATTTGGCATCGCTGCGGCCGTTGCATCATCAATTCCGTCCGGCAATGCAATCATTCTTATTTTCTCTACCAGAGCTTTTTCAGCAATTGTCCCAGAGATCCCGCGAGCATAAACTCGTATTCCGTTTTCTAAAATACCAATTGCGTCACTTCCAACTACAAATCCGTTCTGATTTTCTTTTTCTGAAGAATAATGTTCACCACTTGCAATTCCTTTATCCAGATTGGTGATTGCTACCGCTTTTACCGAAACTAAAACTTCATTTTCATTTGATGGGATTGGTTCTGCAAATTCTGCATATTTTGGCAATTCGCCTTTTTTGTAAACTACTGCTGCTTTCATAATTATTAAATTTTATGAAGCAAAATTAGACAGCAGGTTATGGTTAGACAATAACATTTGTTATCAAATTTTTCTCAAACTATATAAGTTATATAAGCTAATTTAAGTTTGGCTTGTCAACTATTTTTATTTACTAATTTACTTTTTAATCTGCTTAAATGCACAGTTGTTATGCCTAAATAAGAAGCGATATAATGTTGCGGAACACGCAATATAATTTGAGGTCTTTCTTTAATTAAATTAGTGTAACGCTCTACAGGCGAATCTTTTATAAACGAAACAAAATATTTCATATAATCAAAAGTACGCTCAAAAAGCTTATTTATTAGACTATCCCTCAATTCTGGAATTTCTTTGATTTCTTCTAGAATTTTATCCAGATCATTTTTATGAATCCACCACAAAACTGAAGACTCAATCGTTTCTATATTTGTCGGACTCGGGAGTTTCTTCATAAAACTTTCGATAGAAGCAACACTCTCATTTTCAAAAAAGAATTGTGTAGTAAGATCTTTTCCGTTATTGTTAAACCAAACTCGAATACAGCCTTTTTCTATAATGTAGAGTTTTTTTGAAACTTCGTTTTCTTCTAAAAGTGTTGTTTTTGCCGGAACTTCAAGACGATTGAAATAACCGAGATATTCGTTCCATTTTTCATCAGTTAAAGGAAATTTGCTTCGGAATTGGTTAAACATTGATCTATTATAAAATTTTACATTATTTTAATCATAACTATATCCTGCTTCAATTGCTAAAATATGAAAGATTACTAGATTTAAAAATTCCAGATTTTCATCATTTATACTTAAAAATATCTTTGGATTTGAAAGCCAATTTTTTTGTTTTAACTGAGAAACTCTTTTTTCTTCAAAATAGTAGGAATAATTACCATAAATAGCGATAAAATAATCTTGTTTTGTATATAATCTTTTGTTACTATCAAAAATTATTCTCGTATCTGTTATTTCTACTATATCCTCTTTAACTAGTTCATTTTGAAATAAAATCTTATAATAAGATTTTATAAGAGTCATTTTATATTTCACCTCTAAAAGCAAAACATCATCGTGATTGTAAATTTCTGTAATCCTGTTTGTCCAGTTGGATTTTACTTTAGAATAGAATAAAAGTTTATTATTTTTATAAACGTATAAACTTCGTTTTTTATCTTGAAGAATTTCTATTTCCATTAAAATCACTTAGAATCCGATTCCACTTCAAACAACTGTACCTGATTTTTCAATCGGTCAATTAATAAATTCATCATTCGTTTATTTAAGTCAGAAGAATTCTGAATATAAGTATTGTATTCGTCAACTGTAAAAAGCGCCATTACAATTCCTTTTAAAGAATTTCTGAACTTAATATCTTTTTGAATGGAATTTTCGATGGTCTGCAGTTTCTTTTCGACCGAATACGAATAAAAATCAGGTTTGTTTTTGTTTACGTAATTAATGAAAACGGCTATAAATAAATCATTTTGTAATTTTAAAATAGGCCTGATCGTCTGATTTTGAAAGATCTCATCTGAAGAAGATTGAGCACTTACAGTTCCTAAAGTTTCGCCTCTGAATTCTTTTAAAAAGGTGTCTCTATCTTCCATGTTTTTTTGTTTTTAGTTTTCTTTAAAGTTAACGAAATAATCCCACGCTAAAAACCTATTTTTGTTTTTTATAAAAATAAAATATGCGATTTTTTCT
Organism: Flavobacterium notoginsengisoli; assembly: GCF_042686225.1. Taxonomy (NCBI): domain Bacteria; kingdom Pseudomonadati; phylum Bacteroidota; class Flavobacteriia; order Flavobacteriales; family Flavobacteriaceae; genus Flavobacterium; species Flavobacterium notoginsengisoli. The sequence goes on along the minus strand of NZ_JBHUOT010000013.1, from coordinate 50,026 downwards.
ATTCCTCTGTTTATTAATAGTTTCTTGCAACTCGAAAGAAAACAAAGAAAAATACAATCATAAATTGTATCGCGCTGTAAATAATAAAGATACAGCGGTTTTAGATATTCATATTAACAATAAACGTTTTTACGGTCGATACGAAATCTCGCGATATGGATATGGAAAAGACTCCGGAGATGTAAAAGGCGATTTAAGAGGGGATACGCTGAGAGGGGATTATTATTATATTTCTTTTGGTGGAAACTGGAAAAGAATTCCTATCGCACTTTTACAGAAAGATCATAAATTATTTTTAGGAAATGGAGTAATTGGTACTTATTTCAACCTTCCGTGCTTTGTTCCGGAAGTCCCAATTGAGTACAATAATTCAGAATTTATTTTTGAAGAAGTGACTAAATAGTTTGTTTTTTGTTTGAGGTTTCAGGTTTCAAGTTTCAAGTTTTTACTTAGAATGAGTTAATTTTTTGACCGCAACTCTGATAGTTATTGTGAACAAGACTTTTAATATACAAGACTTATAAAACATAAAGTTCGCAAAGCTTTGTCTAAAAAACTTTGCGAACTTTGCGTAAATCTTGGCGTTCTTTGCGGTTTAGGCAACCTGAAACCTGAAACAAAATAACTTTATTCAAATTTCCCTATCCTAGAAGGAAGTTCAAATATTTCCAAATCAAAATATTTTACAGAAGCCATAACATGATCGAAAATATCAGCCATGATATATTCGTAATTTGCCCAGCGTTTATCGCTCGAAAAAACATAAATTTCTAATGGAACTCCATGCGCTGTTGACTGTAATTGTCTGCACATGATATGCATATCTTTGTTCAGTCCTGGATGATTGACTAAATACTGCATGATATATTTTCTAAACAAACCTAAGTTAGTCATATTACGGCCATTTAGCGAAAGCGTTTTATCAACACCTCTCAAATCATTGTAGCGGTCAATTTCTGATTGTCTGCTGTCGATATAAGAGGTTATCAGTTGTACTTTTCGTAATTGTTGTAGATCTTCATCATTTAAAAAACGAATTGTACTGCTTTTTATTAAAACGTGTCTTTTAATACGTCTTCCCTCAGATTTCTGCATCCCGCGCCAGTTCTGAAACGAATCGGAACTTAAAGCGTAAGTTGGAATAGTGGTAATCGTATTGTCAAAATTTCGAACTTTTACTGTCGTTAAATTGATTTCGATAACATCTCCATCGGCTCCAAATTTGTCCATTGTTATCCAGTCGCCAATACGAACCATGTCGTTTATCGCAACCTGCACACTCGAAACAAAACCAAGAATGGTATCCCTAAAAATCAAAATAATAATTGCCGAAAGCGTTCCAAGAATGGTTAACAGTTCGCCTTTTTTGATTCCGAACAAAGTAGAAATAATCATCGCAACTCCAAAAATCCAGAGCACGATCATAATAACCTGAACGAAACTATCAATTGGTTTGTCGCTGTATTCCGGTTTTTGTTTTAAATAATCTCGCAGCGAATTAAAAACAGTTCGAACAATCCATAATCCAAGCAGAACGATATATACACCAACTATTTTTCCGAAAATTAGTTCCCAATATTCGTATTTATCTAAAATTACGGGAACGGCTTTGTAAATAAAGAAAAACGGAATTAGATAAGCTGTATATCTGGTGGTTTTGTTTTGAATTAAATAATCGTCAAACTTTGTTTTGGTGCGCTGTGCAAAAACAGCCGTCAAAGTGACTAATATAAATTTGGCGGCATAATAAATTACATATGCCAGAGCTATTAAAATAGCAATATTAAAGATTAAACTGGTATAAGACGCAACATTACGGCTCATTCCCCAATCTCTGAAAACAGGGTATAAAAAATTAAATATTTTATCCAAAAGCTTATGCATTTGCTTTAGTTTCTAAATACTTTTTCTCGATATAAAAAGTTCCAAACGGAATAAGTGAAGCAACTAAAATGATTGCAAAAGTTTTTAAATCCCAATTCATTGATTTTTTCAATAAAAAAGCCAAAATAATATAACCAATAAACAACACGCCGTGTGTCATTCCTAACGGACGTAATAATGTATGATAAAGTTCAGGATTATTATTTTTGATAATCAACATATTAGCAAATAACACTAAATAAGAGATTCCTTCTAAAATTGCGGTAACTTTGAAAATCTTGAGCATGTATATATTTTTTAAGTTTATGCCGGCAAAATTAAGTAATATCGATGGTTTTTGAGGCATTTGTTGAGAAAGTAATTTACTTTTGTAATCTTAAGTTTTGATAATGAGTAAAAGAGATTTAAAAAAATATTTAGGAGAATTGACTAAGGAACAATTAGAAGAACAACTAATTGAATTATATGAAAAATTTGCTCCTGTAAAAACCTATTACGACTTTGTTTTTAACCCGAAGGAAGATAAGCTTCTTCAGGAAGCAAAAGTCAAAATCTCGCACGAATACTTTCCAATCAAAAAACCGGGAGCAAGATGGCGTCCAAAAGCTAAAATGCGTAGATCTGTCGCTCAGAAATTAATTAAACATTTTATGACGCTTGGAGTTGATTCTTTTGTTTTGGCTGATATTATGTTGTACAATATCGAAATTGCCCAAACGTATTCTTCTCAAAATTTAATCAAGCAGGAATTATTCTACAAAAGTATCTTTAATTCTTTTGAACAAGCTGTTAATTTTATTGTCTCAAATGGAATTTTTAACGAATTTAAATTGCGAATTAATGGTATTTTGGAAGAAACTGTAAACCAAAAATGGAAAAATAAGTACGATTTTGAGGCCATTTTGGAGAAAATCGACTATTAAAACCCCTTCTCATAAAAAATCTTAGTTTAAAAAAAACATTTATTTTAGGTTAAAAAAAGATGAATAACTGTTTTTTCGGTGTATTTTTGCAAAAATCCAAAAATAAACAATGTCTCAAAACACTTTAGAAATACAAAGAGAAGAGAAAAAAGAGCTGTATGCATACCAAAAAGGCGATATTGATGCCATTTTTGACCGTTTAGATAATGCTCCTCCGAAACATCATTTACTGTATCAACTTCCAACAGGAGGAGGAAAAACAGTAATATTTTCTGAAATCGTTCGCCGCTATTTGTCACATAATGATAAAAAAGTGGTGGTTTTAACGCACCGTATCGAATTATGTAAACAAACCTCAAAAATGTTGACTGGTTTTGGTGTGACAAACAAAATAATCAATAGTAAAGTAAAAGAACTGCCGGACCAAAACGATTTTTCTTGTTTTGTCGCAATGGTAGAAACTTTAAAAAACCGTATTAATGATGAAAAACTTCATTTGGATAATATCGGTTTGGTTATTATTGATGAGGCACATTACAACTCCTTTAGAAAATTGTTAAACTCATTCAAAAATGCTTTTATTCTTGGAGTGACAGCAACACCTTTGAGTTCAAATATAAAATTGCCAATGCACCAAAGTTATCACGAGCTTATTGTGGGTGATACAATTGGTTCGTTGATTGATAAAGGATTTTTGGCAAAAGCAACAACTTACAGCTACGATGTTGGGTTAACGTCATTAAAAGTAGGTATCAATGGTGATTATACTGTAAAATCATCGGATGATTTGTATACCAATACTTTAATGCAGGAAAAACTGCTTCATGCTTATACAGAACGTTCTTTAGGTAAGAAAACCTTAATTTTCAATAACGGTATTCATACTTCATTATATGTTTATGAAACTTTTAGAGAAGCAGGTTACGATATTCGACACCTTGACAACACAAGCAGCTCTGAAGAACGTAAAGACATTTTACAATGGTTTAAAAAGACTCCAGACGCCATTTTGACTTCTGTCGGAATTTTGACTACCGGTTTTGACGAACCAACGGTTGAAACGATTATCTTAAACAGAGCAACAAAATCATTGACATTGTATTTCCAGATGATTGGTCGTGGTTCTCGTAAACTTCCTGGAAAAGATGAATTTACAGTTATTGATTTAGGGAACAACGCTGCACGTTTTGGTTTGTGGAGCGATCCTGTAAACTGGCAGCATATTTTTAAATCGCCAGAGTTTTATTTGGAAAACCTTCGTGATGATCATGAAATTGAAATGTTTTTCAAATACAGCATGCCACCGGAATTACGTGCTAAATTCAGTAAAACTGCAGATGTTAGTTTTGATGTTGATGAAGAACACAAATTAATCATCAAACAGAATTTACGTTCTAAAGTTGTTTTGGATAAATCTCTAGATCAGCATGCAGGAATGTGTGTAGATAATACTGAAACACTTCAGGAAGCTAAAATGCTTGCAAAAGAACTGGATGATGATATTGAAGACCGTATCAAACGTTATTCAAAATGTTTAAGTCAATGCAGTAAAAACTACCGTGAATGGCTGGTTGACGATTACAAACAAAGATTGACTTTATTAATTGGTAAAAAATATCGTGAGAAAATCATGAATGAGCCAGATTGATCATTTAAAAGTTTAATTGTTTCAGGTTTCATGTTTCAAGTTATTGGAATCTAAAATAGTATTATAATTATAAAAGGAGAAATAGCATTTCAAAGCAAATGTGATTTCTCCTTTCAACTTATTAAGTTTTTGGTGTAACTTGAAACCTGAAACTTTAAACAAATTAAAGAACATGTCTAAACAATTCTCAATATTAGGACTTTCAGCGCCAATTCTAAAAGCTTTAGGCGAATTAAATATCGTTGAACCCACTGAAATTCAACAAAAAACAATTCCGCTTTTACTATCTGAAAATCATGATATTGTAGGTTTAGCAAAAACCGGAACAGGAAAAACAGCCGCTTTTGGACTTCCATTATTACAATTAGTTAATATAGAATCAACTGCAGTTCAAGCTGTAATTTTAGTACCAACAAGAGAACTAGGACAGCAGATTGTTAGAAACTTAGAAGATTTCGCAAAATATATTCCTAGTATATCTATTGCTTCCATTTGTGGAGGGACTCCAATAAAACCACAAATCGAAAGACTAAAAGAAGGTGCACAGATTGTTGTAGCAACTCCGGGACGTTTAATCGATTTAATTCAGCGAAAAGCAATCAATCTAAAAACTACCGAATATTTAGTTTTGGATGAAGCAGACGAAATGATTGCCATCCTTAAAGAAGGTTTAGACGAAATTGTAGCTGAACTTCCTAAAAAACGTCGCACGCTGTTATTTTCAGCAACACTTCCCGGAGCTATTAAACAATTGATCCAGAATTATTTGAATAAAAATGTAGTTCAAATAAGTGCCAACATGGAAACTGTCGGCAATGAAGGAATCGATCATGAATATATTGTGGTTGATCCGATAGAGAAACTGGAAGTTTTAATGCATTTTTTAAATTCAAGAGATGGAGAAAGAGGAATTATTTTTTGCAAAACAAAAGCTGCTGTCAATAAATTAGCTAAAAATCTGGCGATTAATAAATTTTCTTCCGGAGCACTTCATGGAAGTTTGACACAAGGAATTCGTGACAGAATTATGGAGCAATTTCGTGAAGGGCATATCAATATTTTGGTTGCAACCGATTTAGCAGCGAGAGGAATAGACGTAAAAGAAATTTCATATGTAATCAATTACCATTTACCTGATACTTACGAAAATTATGTTCACCGAAGCGGAAGAACCGCAAGGGCAGGAGCAAAAGGTCTTTCGTTAACTGTGTTGCAACAAGAAGAAGTATTCGAAATTGCTGATTTTGAAAGAGAATTGGGAATTAAATTTTCTGAGTTTAAAAAACCTACGGCAGCAAGTTTAGAAGAGAATAATATGCTTTTATGGGCCAAACAAATCTTCAAAACAAAACCCAATCATGAACTTTCAACTGAATTAAAAACAAAAGTCAAAACTGTTTTTCATCATTTAACGAAAGACGAACTAATCGAGAAATTAATGGCGAGTTATGTCTTACAGAACAAAATCGATATAGTTGATAAAACAGTTAAAAAATTCAAAAAGTAAATAATATGACTTTTGTCATTGTATATTAAAGTTGTACTTTTATAAGGAATTATTCTATAATCCTATTAATTACAACCTATATGAAAATAGTCATTATTGGAGGCGGATTTGCAGGAATCAATCTGGCAAAAGAGCTTGTAAATCAGCCTCAAATACAAGTAACCCTTGTAGATAAAAATAATTATAACTTTTTCCCACCACTTATATATCAAGTTGCTACGGCATTTTTAGAGCCTTCGAGCATTAGTTATCCATTTAGAAAATTTTTTGCAGGAAAAAAGAATCTAAGTTTTCGTTTAGGCGAATTATTATCTGTTTCTCCCGCTGAAAAGAAAATCACTTTAAGTAACGGCGATTTAGAATATGATTATCTCGTTTTTGCAACTGGAGCAGAAACGAGTTATTTTGGCATGGAAAACGTGATGAAAAATGCCATTCCGATGAAAACCTTAAATGACGCCATCGTAATGCGTAACACATTGCTTAAAAATCTTGAAAAAGCTGCCATTTGCAAGGATATGCGTAAAAGACGTAAATTACTTACAATTGTTGTAGCAGGAGGGGGCCCGACAGGAGTGGAGGTTTCCGGTATGTTTGCTGAAATGCGTAAAAATATCCTTTTAAAAGAATACCCTGAATTAGATACTTCTGCAAGTAATGTTTATCTGGTTGATGGAGGCGATGCGCTTTTGGCACCAATGAGTAAAGAATCTCAAAAAGATACTTATGAAGCTTTAACTAAACTAGGAGTTGTAGTCAAATTAAATACGAAAGTTGTTGACTATGTTGATGACACCGTAATGTTCGAAAATGGAGAGACTATTAAAACCAAAAATTTAATCTGGGCTGCAGGAGTTTCTGCTAAAATTTTCGAAGGAATTCCAAAAGAAAGTTATGGCCGCGGACGAAGAATGGCAACAGATGAGTTCAATAAAGTAAATGGCGTAGATCATATTTATGCTATTGGTGATACTGCTATTACAGCCGGAGATAAAAATTTTCCTGACGGACATCCGCAAGTTGCACAAGTTGCTATTCAGCAAGGATTAAATCTGGCTAAAAACTTTAAAGCAATGGTTACGAATAAACCTCTTAAACCATTCGCTTACAAAGACAAAGGCTCGATGGCAATTATTGGAAAAGCAAAAGCCGTGGTAGATTTACCAAGTCCAAAATGGCATTTTAAAGGTTTTTTTGCGTGGATTATCTGGCTGTTTATCCACTTAATTTCTTTAATTACGTACAGAAACAGATTGAACACATTCTGGAACTGGATGGTGGCTTATTTTGCAAAAGATCAATCGCTTAGAATGATTATTAGACCGGATAAAAAACTACAGAACTAGAATTAAAATTTTAAGAAATTATAATAAAAATAAAGCCGAAATCGTGAGATTTCGGCTTTTATGCTAATTGTACATCTAAGTATATTTTGCCAAGTTTTTGAATTGGAATTTCAATTTTCTAATGAGCTATCATAACATCATCACTTTCAGAAAGTGTAACTTTATTTTTTATAAATCGTTTTCCAATATTTAGAATAATAAAGGCTGTAATAGTTGTAGTGGTCATAATGGCAACCATTGGTGCTACAGAATCTTTTACAAAAACTCCGATGGCAAATGAAGCTAAAGCTCCTAAACCTAATTGAATAGCCCCCATTAATGCAGATGCACTTCCTGTATTTTTAGCAAAAGGAGCAAGCGTTAATCCTGCGGTATTCGGATTTGAAATTCCTAAACAAGCTAAAAACAGAAATAACATTCCGATAGTTTGATACAATCCTAAAAAGTCATTTAGAGCTAAAATCAAAAAGATGATACTAATAACAGATTGTGATATTAAAGCTCCAAAAATCATTTGTTCACTCGAAAATCTTTTTAATAACATAGAATTCAATTGACTGGAACCAATAAAACTAACAGACATTAAGGCAAAAATCCATCCGTAAGTCTTCGCATCAACCTTGTAAATATCCATAAAAATGATTGGAGAAGCAGCTACATAAGAAAACAATCCTGAAAACGCGATTGCACCAGTAAAAGCATATGTATAAAATTGTGGTTCTTTTAGAACTGAAATAAAATTAGCAATAATTGGTTTTGGTTTTAATGAAATTGATACATCCGGCTTATAAGTGTTGGGAAGTCCAATTTGCGAAGCTGCTAAAATTACAATTCCCATACACATTAAAATGAAGAATACAGCATGCCAGCCTAAATCCTCTGTCACATAACCGCCAATTGTTGGCGCCAGCATAGGCGAAAGCCCAACGACCAGCATTAAAAGTGAAAATACTTTTGGTATATCTTTTACGGGAAACAAATCACGAACCATTGCGACAGATGCCACAGTTGCAGCACAACTTCCAATAGCCTGAACAAAACGGAGTAATATAAAAGAATCAATATCAGCAACATAAATACATCCTAAAGAAGCCAGAATATAAACCAGTAAGCCAATAAATAAAGGTTTTTTGCGCCCAAAACGATCTAACAAAGGACCATAAAGTAGTTGTCCGGCAGAAATTCCGATGAAATAACTGGACAAACTCATAGAAACTTTTGCTACAGTTGTATTTAAATCTTTGGCGATACCAGAGAAACCAGGCAGATACATATCAATTGAAAAAGGACCAAGGGCAGTTAAAGAACCTAAAATAAGGATCAGTTTGATGTATTTTTTTGTTGTCATTTTATTAAAAATGGGCTTTTAATTTTTTGCAAAGGTAAAGATTTCGTACCTTGTTATATAACTTCCCGGAGTTTATAACAATAAATTAAAGTCAAAGCCAGCATTATTTGGTATAACTATTTATTAATCTTTAAATTAAAAATTATGAAAAAGTACCTTTTATTAGTAGCAGTTCTATTTACATCTATTTCATTTGCCCAAACTATTACATCTAAACAAGAAGATGCAAGTACAGCACAATATGAGCTCTTAAAAAAAGTAAATCAATATTATCCTGATATTACTTTGAGTAAATCTGTTACTAATTTTTACGCCGACGGAAACATTATTGATTCACAACAAGACTTTGATTTAAGAGGAACAAAATTTTCCAGTTATAAATTAGGCATTGAACCAGACAACAAAAAAGTTAAATTTGATTACGTTTCAAATGAAACCGGACATGTATATGGTAACGTTACTATATTTAATGGAAATGCATTGAGAACAACTTTTAACGAAAAAACAAACCAAATTGATGTTTCACTAAATGGAAAATCAGTTTATTTGAAAAAATTATAATTTTTGTTCAGTTAATAAAAAAGCATCGCAATATTGTGATGCTTTTTTGGTTTATATTTGATTCCAATTTTTGATAAAATCATTTACAATGAAAAAAATTCTTTTTATCGCATTTTTAATATCCTTAAAATCATTCTCGCAGCATAACGGTTTTTCAGGAACCTGGAGTAATGAGAATTGTAAAGACTGTAAAAAAGAATATGTTTTCACAATAACCATTGCACAATCCAATTATGCGATTGTTGGAACCGCTGAAATTACTAGTGAACATAAAGAATTAAATTCAGGAGTTTTGGAAGTTTCAGGATATGTATATCCGCATGGTGATAAAGCGCAAATCAAACTTAAAGATAAAGACGGAATTTCGTCCAGCGCCGTTTTATTAACAGATGAGGGAGTTATACAGTTTACAAAGCGTGGTGGAGCTGATATAGTTCCTAAAGAAGTAATTTTGAAGAAATTGTACTAATAACGTTTTATTTTATTAGCTTTTCTAGTTTTTCAATCATTTCTTTTTGTTGCTGAAGCATACGCTCGTAAAGTTCCACCATTTTATCAAGAGGATTGAATGAACAATTGAAGTTTGCCTGTGCATTATCTGTAAAAGCAACAGCGCTGTCGTGGAAAGTATTTGCTATAAAATTAATTGCAGCATCTTCATCAAAGTTCTCAATTGCTTCAACAGGTACTTTAAGAATTTTAGCAACCTGATCTAAAATATTTTTTTCGATCATTTCTTTTTGCTCCAAAAGGGAAATTTTCTTTTGACTCCAATCTTCTCCCAATTCAAAAGCAAGGGCTTCTTGTTTTATGCTTAGCATTTCGCGGAAACGCTTAATATTTCTACCTTGATGTATTTTTTTTCTCTGTCATGTCGATATTTGTCCTAAACTTCAAATATAGGATTTTTACTTTAGAATAATGATGTGCTAATTGATAAATGTTATTTATAGAATGACTGAGAATTTAAAATTTAAACATTTTAATTTTACTTTTAGAATAAATGTCTAGAATTACAATCTGGAATTCATGCATTCAATAAAATTTATCATTATAATTTATTGTTTTGCAAATCACTGAGAATTTAAAATTTCAAAAAAATAATTTTACTTTCTCAAATAAGGATAGAATATTTCTTTTTTTTAGAAGAAATAAAAAATCTAATGGGAATATAAATTATTTTAAATCAGCGAATTGAAGTGAATTTGTATGAGAATCGATTCTTTTACAATATATACACTTTTGACCTATAATTTATAGTATGATTTACAGTATGTCCAAGAAGATGTTAACAACTTTATTAACAGCATTTTTAAACCCTATTTTTGAAGAAATCTAATATATAAAAATTTGGAACATAAAAAAAAGCCCCGTTTTATTGGGGCTTATTTATTGATATTAAGATGTAAATTTATCCTTTTACTTCGTTGATTAATTTACCATTAATAAAATATTGCATTAAAGATTTACCTTTATCAAGCTTATACAATGTCCTGACTGTGTTACCATCAAACGTTCGAACCTCTCCAAATGTCAAAACATCGTCAGGAGTTAAAAATGTATAGGATAAACAACGATTATCCAAAATAGTTACGTTATATAATTTAAACTTCGATGTATTTTCATAAACAACATCTGCCGACAAAAATTCATTTGTTTTAAAATTGTTTTTGAATTTATTTTTAACTTCTTTGCTAATCATAATATCGGGATAATACTGATTAACTTTTTTTATTAGCTCATATTGTTCAATACTCGCAGTTTCTGTTTTTTCAAGATATACTTTCATATCCGAATCCTGCGCCATAACCGGCAAAGCAAGAAAAACAAAAAATAATAAAGTAATTTTTTTCATAATGGTTTATTTGTGAGTTTATAATTACTAAAGATTTTCAAATATAATGCCAATAATTTTAATTTCACTTTGTCAATTGCTATAAAAGAATAAATAATTATATTTAAAAATTCTTACGAAAACCCAAAATATAAATTTAACAAACCATCAAATCAATGAAAACAAAACTACTAATTATTACGTTGTTTATAGGCATTAATTGCTATTCACAATTAGAAGGATACAAAAAATTATCTAAAGGTCAATGTAAAGTAAATCATAAATGCAACACCGAATATAAGTATGATGATTTTGACGAAGTTTGGAATTACAATACATCATTTAGTGACAACTCACTTTCAAAAGACGGTTTATCATACATCATTAATAAGACAGTAGAAAAAAAGAACAAAAAACAACAAATATCATTGATGTTATGGGGAAGAATTAAAGGCTGTAGATCAAAGGATTCCTATGTACACATTCAATTTAAAAATGGGGAAAAGATTAAAATTCCTAATGCCTACACCGAAATTGACTGCGGGACAACAATGTTAAGCGTTTTATTAGATGATTATATTGATTTATTAAAAAAAGAACCTATTGATAAGATAAGAATTTATCTAGACGGATATGAAGATTTTACAGTAGGAGAAAAAGAACAAACCAAATTTTCAAGTAATTTAGAGTGTATTACTGCAATAGATTTAAGTTAATAAAAAAGCCTTTGTAATTTAATACAAAGGCTTATCTATTATATACTCATTGAAATATTGTCGAGAAATATATTTACCTGTTTTTCGATTATAAATATTAATGTAGTGATAATCAAATCCAACATGTTTACACCAATTATGCAAGTAAAATATTGATTTACAAAACTCAATTTTTATAGGTCTTATGGATTTATCCTTATTAAAGACCGTACAACTGTATGGCGTTGGAGTAGTATTAGCCATAAACGTTGCTGATTTGAATCTCTACATCATGAAGAAGATTCTTAATTTTGAAACCGCCGTTTACACAAACAAATGTTGAAATATCAAATTCTGCTTTTTTGATTAAACTTGTGCCTTGTTCCACATAATTAGCTATAATCCAAAATTCATTAGTTCGAATATCTGTAAAAATGTAAATTCTCAATCCATAAGGATAGCCAGTTTTGTTTGTGGTCATTTTTACATAAAAGTCACCAAATTGAATGATACTACCGTTATTTTGAACTGGAAAACTATTAACCAAATTATATCCATTTTGAAGATAATTAACCGTTTCCCCTTGATAATAAACTGTATCTAAATGAGTATGATTTAAATAAGTATCATAACTATTTAAATAAAATTTATTATCCGCCTGAATAGTACCAATATTAAGCATCGAATATACTCTAGTATCAAATTGATAACCTGAACCCTGAGAAAATCTACCATCTAATCTAAATTGAGGTAATTTATATTCTTTTAGATATCTTAACGGCTTTTTTTGAAAATCGCTAAAATTTGAAATCTCCACACTTGCAGAATCGCCACCAAAAGGAATTTTAAAATAAATCTCTGTAAAAGCAGTTGCAAAATAATTTTCTGGAATCACATTTAAATCAACATTGCCCAAATCATTAATAACTGAAAGCATAGGCAAACTATCGTAATTCAAAAAATCAACACCTTGAACACGTTTATTATCTATAAATACAGATAAAATGAAAAACGGTGTTTGAATACCATTTATATAAAAACCTTCTGATGAATTAATCTCTTTTACTTTTACTGCGTAAGTATCGTCTATATATTGAATAAAATTCATACTTAATTAATTAAATAACGGAACTTTTTTCAAGTCCGAAGTTGATAAATATTTTTTCAAATCAGCTTTTAAATCACGTCGTGTAATAACATAATAACAGCCGATTACCAAAGGAACAGTTGTAACTTGCTTTACTCTCAATAACTCATTTATTGTCTCTCTCTCATTTTCGAAATTAGACATCGGTTCAGTTATCCAAGTGTACCAAGGAGCATCTTTTGTTTGCTTATTTGTTCCTAACCAAACCGCCAAAGATTCTGCAATGTCATGAACTTCTTTACGAGGTGTAATCTTGTTCAATTCAATCTCTTTTGTCATCGGATTAGAAACCGCAATTTTTAAATCCTTTTCTGCATCTTCCAAAGCCTTTTCTTCAGCATCTTGTGTGAATTTAGAATACCATTTTTTAATTAGTGGATAACACACAATGATACCAACGCACAAAAGCCAGTATTTTTGCAGAAAATCAAAGAGCCAAACAGTATTGGCTTGGCTCTTTGTTCTATTAACTATCTCTCTTTGAGCCATAATTATTTTTTCTTAAATAATTTATAAGCTAAGAATCCCGCTAAAGCAACTAGTACAACATTTGCAACGGTTTTATTGTTTGCGTAAAAAAGTTTGATTTTATCTAACATCTTGTTTAAATTTTGAATTAATAATTTCTATCGTTTTGGGCGTTTGTTTAGACTGTAACGCTGTAAACAGTATAAAAAAAAAGTAGTACGGGAATAATCAAATAATTGAATTTGAATTTCTTTTTAGCTGTTACAGTAACGCTTGCAAGGTTGTAATCTCCCATAATGTCAATAGCGTCCTGAATGTCTGAATCGTAAATTAAATTATGATCGGGCGAACATTCATGTTTAATAATTGCACGTGCAATTACTAAGTAGAATTTTGCATCTACAATTTTGATTGTTTGGTCAGGGTCTAAACCGACAGCTTTTGAAATAACTTCAATATATTTTTGCGTATCATTTTCAAATGGCGGTGCATATTCAGTTATAAGCTTTCTTACCGTATTTTTCCCTTTGTCAATATCGTTTGTCAAATCTCTCAGCATGGCACGAATACCGTATTTTACTTCTGTAAACTGCTCAAAATGTTTATCTGTATTTTGTGCATTTGGTATTTTTCCCTGCCAAGCAATATTTGTCAAAACCAAGTTACCCGGATTATTATTTCGAATACCTCTTGTTAAGTCCTTTCTGCCTAAAAAATTACTCATTTTCTTCTGTAATTAAAGGTTTGGCAGAGGTTTCAGGTTCATCTTTTCCGAAATCAAGCTTGCTTAATTCATCAGAAACAACCTGAATACCTTTTAAAATTGCAGTAACAACCGCACCATATTTCACGATAATACCAATTATCGAAACAATTCCTTTCAAATTTTTCATGACTTATTTTGTTTTAATTGTTTTCTTTTTTCTAAATGCTCTTTGAGTAAATCAACCCCCTCATGAAGTATAAGAGGGAGGAATTTTAGTATGAACCTAAACATTAGTTCGAACGGATAAACGTACCTGCGTAACCACCGTTTTTCGCACGTGGATTAATTACAAATGCCATACTGTCAATTACGACTTTACCGCCGTTTTTCTGCATTGTACCCCAGTGAAATGATTGAACACCAGTTTTAGTGTTTGTAAAAGTGCATGCTACCGAACCAAACCAACCTTTTTCAGATAGATTTGATTTATTAGTAGTTACACACTTAATTGCAATCAATTCCCCTTTAGACAATCTCCAACCAGTTGTTAAATGTTGTTCAACACCTTTATTCGGGCCTGTAACAGGCATGTAAGTAGTATACTTTGCGCCTGAATGCTTTACTTTTTGTTGGTTATTGTTATTGTAATTCTGATTATTAGAATTTTTTCTATTTTGTGCCATTACTTTATAATGTGTTTAATTAATAATATGATTTCAGCCAGTTTTTTTACTATGATTACTGCCGAATCTATCAGAAATACAATAAGATAGATTCGATAGTAATTTTTCGGCTTGCTATCTTTTTCGAGCAACTCTTCTGCCTGAATTATTGCGGTCACGTCTTAAAAACCAAATCAATGCAATAAGACCAGCGACAGCACCTAAAACAATTTTCCAGTTTCTTTGAAACCAAACTTTAATAGTTGAACTTACAACAGTAGCACCAACCTGACCGCTTCCCTGAACAAATCCAGTACTTAAACCGTCATTAATCCCAGTTGTTACAGCTTTTGCGAAAATCTGAGAACCTGCATTTGCTACAGCACCAACCGCTTGACTTGCTGTATTTAAAGCCATCTGTTTGTTGTATTCTTCCTCGGCTTGTTTATTTGCCTTTTTTGCTTCGTGAGCATCTTGCAAATTCTGCGAGATATTTTGAACAGTTCCACCGACGAAAGGAATAGCACCCATAATAGGAGTAGCAACCTTTACCAAATTTTTAAACGAAACGTTTTTCTTAATCGCCGTTCCAATTTTTTTGAAAAATCCCATAGTTTACACAGTTTTTAAACATCTTACGACGAAATTAATAATTGAGCCTTGTGACTTATTGATTTCAATACCAACCACAGCGACTAAAGGCAAGGTTAATCTATCCGTTAAGCCTTGTAAAACTTTCCCATCTGCAAGAACAGCTTGAATCGGGTCAATATCACGGCTTAAGGTTTGCAATTCGAATGGCAGATATTTTACAACCTGACCATTTGAGTACTGATAAGACAAATCACTTACTGAATCGTCAACAGTCATGACAGCCAAATCAAATCCCTGAACATCAATTTTTTTGTTGAACTCTTCTGATGCAACAGATTTTTGCTCGAAGAAAAATAAATTGTTTGTTTGTTGTGGTTCTTCAATACCGTGCAAATCGTAACGTTTATCTGCAATCAAATCTTCAAGAGTAATTTTAATACTCTCTTTATCTGCAAGATAAATTGAACCTTCGTCTGCCAATTCACATAATGCAATCATTGCATTATCAGCATCGGATTGAGTGTTTTCAGTTCCGTAGGTACTTGCTAAAATGAAATCTTTAAGCAACACTTTGTTTGCTAAAATGACATTCGAGCCGTTTCCACGTTCAATGTAAATACTGATTTTTTCAGTAGTTAAGGCTGATAAAGCCACATCACTTGAAAGAATCAAAGCACCGATTGCTTTTGTTACTTGTAGTTCTGGCGATTTTGTAACGCCTGTAATAGTTGCAATTTTCATTTGTTATAAATTTTATTTGTTTAAATTTCTTTCACAAAGGTTATTGCAACTATTATTTGACGTTCCCTAAAATTCCCTATAATTCCACAATTTTCCCTAATTTTCCCTATAATATGCCGTACTTAATAAGGTCTTGGACAGTTAAATAACTCCTTTTTAATTCCAAGGAATCGAGTATAACTTGATATTCTTTACAAGCAGTTTTATAGCTTAATTCAAGAATATGCATTAACTGGGTTTTAGTCACTTTTTGGCTTGTATTCTGTGTTTTCATGGCTTATAAAAATAAAAGTTGATGTTCGTGGAATAATTCAAAGTCAAAATCATTTACTAATTTTTCCTTTGTTCTAAACTCATGCATATAGAAATGCAATTTGTTTTTGAACCAATTAATAAGTGGTTTTTCGGTAATCATGTCTAAATCTTCAAGTAAAAGATTTAGAGCAACGATATAAGATATATCCTGATTGTTTGCGTAATATTCTCTAAATAGAGATTTTGCAAGACGTTTTTTAATGGTTGTAGAAGAAAGAACAACCCTTTTCAAGCGTTTAATTATAGGATTGAACTTGGTAATTTGGGATTGTAAAAAATCAAAATCAAACAAAACTATTTGCTTTTCTTTATTGATTTGACTTTTACCAGTATTCTCACGAAGTTCAAAAAAACCTTTATTTGCAATTTTCAACAACTCATAAAGATTTGCTTTATCAAAAACACCCCAAGTCATTGCCTGACTGATATTTACATCTCCTTTCGAATGTTCGTTTAATCCTCTGAAAAACGCTGAATTTAACTGATATTCAAAACGCCAAACATTGTCATTTTTCAAACCATTATTTGCGTAATATTCGTTTATGTATGGCTTTTCAGTTAATTGCAAAGACAGCGTTTTATTATAGCATCGTATTATTTTGTCAGATGTTCTTTTTCCTATTTGGAAACCGTTAAGTATTGATTTTCCTTTGTACGTTTCAAAATAGCTTTGTAAATTTTTCGGACGACCTGAAATAAGGTAGTTACCTGCAACCACATTACTATATAAATTACGGTAAGAATTGTTGATATCAGACTTGTCAAGGCATATATCCAGTCTATTAACAGACTTAAATAAGTAGTTCGTTTCATCGCAAAAAGCATTTATGACACCTTTTAAAGCGTCGTTAGATAATGTATAAAATAGATTGTTTTCAAATTGAAGCTGTGCAAATTGTTCGCTCATAATTGCAGAACGTGGTTTTGCTGTATAAATACCGATTTTTAGATCTTCATAATATAGGTCTGCTCTTAGCTCAAAAATCTTAGTTCCGTATTCGTAAGGTTTTAAACGAAACTTTGAATGTTCAGGAAATTCTCCAAACGGTTGACCCTCTAAATTGATAATTAAGTAGTCTATATTTATAAGAGTAGGTTTTAGATTATTGTTTTTAAATTTGGTTTGGGCTTGATGCCTTTCTCTATATGAAATCATTTTTTTTAGTAGGTTTTGAGTGAGTTAGTTGCCGTTATACCCTACGGCAACAATTGAAAAAATCGAAAGGGGAGTAGCTAAATGAAATTTTTAGGCATTTTGCCACAGTGAATAATGATTTTTAGGTAAATCATTTACAGTAAATTCCTTTTTCGAAATTGCTTCTGTGATTTTCTTTTCAGCTTCAAAAAATTTAGTTTTATAATTGGTTACCTGAGAATTGAATAAAACATTTATTTTTTGAGCAAGTTGCTGAATTTCTCTAATTAGAAAATCATGCTGAAATTTTAGCTGAATTAAATCTACAGTTTCAACTGGATGCTTAGAATATTCGTTTAAATCAAAATTTAAACTCGCTAATTCAAATATTAAATTCTCACGTTTTTGTATTAATTCTGTAATTGCTGACATATATTAAGGTATTAACAGATTATGTTTAAGAAGTTTTGAAATCAGAGTTTTTTGAGAATTGCAGTAAAAAATAAATTCGTGAACACAAAAAGATTGAGTTACTATAAAGCAATCCGTACAAACTTTAATTGTAATTCCTATATTTGATCCACGGATTCTTAGGAATAATGTTTTGAACTTTAAATGAGAGGTTTTGCAAAATGGGCGCATTTTTTTTAAAAATGTTTTCGCATTGAAATTTGTGTGACGCATCTTGTTTAGTTCTACAAGTAATAGCGTGTAATTCTCTAAAGAGGAACGTTTTAAAGCCATTGGTTAATGTTAATTAGTTACATCACAAATGAACTATAATTTATATTATGTAAAATAGAAAATTTATACTTTCTTTTATAGGTTTTTTAATTTCATAAAAAAAATTAGACTTACAATCCCCCTTCATCTTGTTAAACATAGAAATAAAACTTTGTGAGAATTCAATATTCAGAAATAATATCAGGAAAAATAATTCTATGCGATTCTCAGCGATCAGTTTCTTTTGCAAAATAATCTGATTATCCCGATAATTTGATTTAATCAAATATTGAAATATTTATGAGAATCTAATAATTAAAAAAAACAATAAATTTAATTTTGTATGGTTTTAATGATTTATAGTATACTGTTTTAAAATTAAAGTTTTTAAAAAACTTCCTTAAAATCTCATATTTGAAAAAAAATAAAATAAATTCCGTTTTATACGATTCTCATAAATCGTATTTATTGTAATATCCATGCAAATGATTTGATTCTTTTTTAATTCCAAAAAAACCTTTTAACGCCTTATTATCAGTAATTCTTAACATTTCTTTAAAATATGCCAGATTCTCATCAAGTTGCTTTCATTGTAAGAGTTTATTTTATTATTTTTACATTGAATACATTAAAAAATTTATCAAAAACGTATGAATACAGTTGCTGAGCATATTGCTGATTTTTTGAAAGAATACAAACCTTTTGATAATTTAACTTTTCAGGAATTATCAGATATTGCTACTAATATTCGTGTCATTAATTTAGAAAAACATGCAGTCTTATTTCAAAATAACGACCCGCTACATGATAGTTTTTATGTAGTTGCTTCTGGTGTAATTAATCTTACAACAATTGCTGACGCTGAGGAAACTATTATAAATAAATGCCATGAAGGTGATATTTTTGGTTTACGTCCGTTTTTTGCTAAAAACAACTACATGATGACGGCTAAAGCACGTGAAGAAAGTATCATTTATGCTATTCCAATCGCGGTTTTTAGACCTTTTGTTGCTAATAATTCAGA
This sequence comes from Flavobacterium notoginsengisoli, assembly GCF_042686225.1. Classification (NCBI taxonomy): domain Bacteria; kingdom Pseudomonadati; phylum Bacteroidota; class Flavobacteriia; order Flavobacteriales; family Flavobacteriaceae; genus Flavobacterium; species Flavobacterium notoginsengisoli. The sequence continues at coordinate 30,765 of NZ_JBHUOT010000013.1, read as the reverse complement.
TGTTTTAAACTTTTTATTAGAGAGTTTTGCGGTAAATTCACGTCATACAAAAGACAGTGTTAGTTCAAATGGTAAGCTTGTTTCTGATGCGGATTATATCGATCAGCAGTCAGAAATGCAATATATTCAGTCACTTAACTATAATAATTCGCCGTTAACAACTCAGGCCAGTCATATTGTGAAAGATGTTGCGATTTTAATGACTGAGTCTATGGTGGATAACATTATTATTTGCGAAAAAAATCATCCAATTGGCATTGTTACCAATGCTGATTTGTCTTCAAAAATTGCAACAGGCCGCTATCCTATTACTGAAACTATTGATAAAATCATGTCTTCTCCGGTTGTTACTGTATTAGAAAATGTTTCGTTAGCAGAAGCGCAATTGTTGATGTTGAAACATAATGTTACTCATCTTTGTGTTACAAAAGATGGTACAAGTAAATCTGTCGTAAAAGGAATAATTTCTGAACACGATCTTATTGTCGCACAAGCCAGTAATCCTGGTGTTTTAATTAAAGAAATTAAGCGTTCTCAGCTTCCAAAAGACTTAAAACAGATTCGTGATCGCTTATCTGACTTAATTCAGAATTCAATTCAGAAAAATATTCCGATTTCTCATGTCAGCAACATTGCAAGCGAAATCAATCTGGCTATTATTAAACGTGCTGTAGAACTTTCTATTTTAGATTTAGGCTCCCCTCCTGCACGTTTTGCATGGTTAAGCATTGGTAGTCAAGGACGTAAAGAACAACTTTTATTAACAGATCAGGATAGTATTTTGATTTTCGAAGATGTTACTCCTGAAAAATACCGAGAAGTAAAAGATTATTTCTTAAGATTAGCAAAAAGAACAACTTCTATATTAGAAAAAGTGGGCTATGAATATTGTCCAAATGGTCATATGGGCAGTAACATGCTTTGGTGTAAATCACTGAGTGACTGGACTAAACAATACAATAGCTGGATGAATACTCCAGGTGAAAACAGTAATGATTTGAGTAGTATTTTCTTTGATTATGAAATTGTTTTTGGAGAGCCAAAAATTGAAGAAGCAATTGAAAATGTTATTTTTAAGAATGCTGTAAATAATACTTTATTTTTTGATTTCTTAGGAAATGATGCTTTAAAAAGAAATTCTCCATTAAGTTTCTTTAAAAAATTCATCGTTGAAGAAGAAGGACCACATAAAGGAAAATTTGATATTAAAACTCGTGCCTTAATGCCTTTGATAGATGGTGCACGTTTATTAATTTTGAATGCTAATATCAAAGGCATCCAAAACACCTACCTAAGATTCAAGCAGTTAGCAATAACAGATTCTAAAAATGCAGAAATTTATTTAAGCTGTGCTGAAGCTTTTCTAACACTTTCAAAATTCAGAACTGTTGAGGGATTAAAAAATGACGACTCTGGTCAATACATTAATTTAAGAGAAATGTCGAAAACAGATAAGGAGAAACTAAAAAATGCTTTAGCCCCAATGAAAGACCTCGAGGAACTAATTAAGAGTAAATTTCAATTGACACAATTCTCATAAAATATGCTAGACTGGCTTAAAAATATTAATAAAGACTATCCGGAATTCTGGAAAGATTATTTAACAAAATTCGAAACTAGACCTAACAGGTTTGTTGTTTTATCAACAGAAACCTCAGGGCTGAATCCCGATAAAGATGTTATATTATCTCTTGGAGCTTTTTCTGTTATCGACGACAGTATTGTTATAAAAGAAAGCTTCGAAACTGTTCTGCTACAATATAAATACCTTCAGGATAACGGACTTTCTAATGAATTTATTATTGAAAGTAAAATGATGAAAATGCCGGAGCCTGACGCCTTGGAAGCTTTCGTGAATTTTATCGGAAATTCAATTTTGGTAGGACATCATATTAATTTTGATGTCGAAATGCTTAATGCTGCTTTAGAGCGTCTAGATTGTGGCCGATTAAAAAATGAGGCTTTAGATGTTGATGTAATGTACAGAAAACTTACAGACATAAATGATAAACAGTTTTCTTTAGACGATTTATGTGAAATTTATAAAATCCCAAAAAGTGATCGTAACTCTTCTTCTGAAGATGCTTACAGGATTGGACTCTTATTTTTGAAACTAAAATCAAGATTGGGAATTAAATAAATAAAAAAAAATGCCTCTTAAAATTAAGAGGCATTTTTTTTATTACTTAAGAAATTCTTTCTTTCATAATTTGTTCTACAACTTCCGGATTTAATAACGTCGAAGTATCTCCGAAATTAGAGAAATCTCCTTCGGCTATTTTACGTAAAATTCTACGCATAATTTTTCCAGAACGTGTTTTCGGTAAACCAGATACGAATTGAATTTTATCCAATTTAGCAATTGGTCCAATGTGATCTGCAATATACTGATTGATTTCTTTAGATAAATTTTCTTTGTTTCTAACTTCTCCGGTTTCTTTCAAAATAACATAACCGTACAAAGCGTTTCCTTTAATATCGTGCGGGAAACCAACAATAGCAGATTCTGCAACTGCAGGATGCTCATTGATTGCATCTTCAATTGGTGCTGTTCCTAAGTTGTGACCAGAAACAATTACAACATCATCTACTCTACCGGTAATTCTGTAATACCCAACTTCATCTCTTAATGCCCCGTCTCCGGTAAAATATTTCCCAGGGAAAGCAGAGAAATACGTTTCTTTATAACGATCGTGATCATTCCAGATTGTTCTTGCGATTCCTGGCCAAGGGAATTTTATACATAAACTTCCAACAACTTGATTACCTTCGATTTCATTACGCTTTTCATCCATTAAAACAGGCTGAATTCCTGGTAACGGTAAAGTAGCATAAGTTGGTTTTGTAGGAGTAACAAAAGAAATAGGAGAAATCATGATTCCACCTGTCTCTGTCTGCCACCAGGTATCCACAACCGGACATCTCTTATCACCTACGTGGTCATTAAACCAGTGCCAGGCTTCTTCATTGATTGGCTCTCCAACAGATCCAATCACTTTAAGTGATTTAAGAGGATATTTCTGAATATAATCCAAACTTTCTTTCGCTAACGAACGAATAGCTGTTGGTGCTGTATAAAATTGAGTAATTTTATGTTTTTCGATAATTTCCCAAAAACGGCTGAAATCAGGATAAGATGGAACTCCTTCAAATATTACTGTTGTAGCTCCATTCAATAATGGTCCGTATAATATATACGAATGCCCTGTAATCCATCCAATATCTGCAGTACACCAGAAAATATCATTTTCTTCATAGCTAAAAACATTCTTGAATGTGTAAGCCGTATAGACCATATAACCAGCTGTAGTATGAACCATTCCTTTTGGTTTGCCAGTAGAGCCTGAAGTATATAAAATGAATAATGGATCTTCTGCATCCATAATTTCAGCAACACTATTATCCAGAGCAGTCTCTAATAATGGCTGTAACCAAATATCACGGCCTTCTTTCATTTTGACATCAGTATTAGTTCTTTTAGCCACTAAAACTTTTGTTACAGATGGACAAGTTTCTAAAGCTTCGTCAACAATTCCTTTTAAGTCAATTGTTTTATTTCCTCTATAACCACCATCTGAAGTGATGACCATTTTACACTCACAGTCATTAATTCTGGCAGAAACTGCAGAAGCAGAAAATCCAGCAAAAACGACAGAATGTATCGCTCCAATTCTGGCGCAAGCTAGTACTGAAACAGCTAGTTCCGGAATCATTGGCAAATAAATACAAACCCTGTCTCCTTTGCGAACACCTTGCTCACGGAGAACATTTGCCATTTTAGATACTCTTTCGTATAATTCGTTATACGTTATATGTAAAGCTTCTTCAGAAGGGTCATTTGGCTCAAAAATAATGGCCGTTTTATCTCCTCTTTTGCTTAAATGTCTGTCGATACAGTTTTTTGTAATGTTAACTTTAGCCTCAGTAAACCATTTTACTTCAGCTTCTGCCATATTAAAATCAACTACTTTTTCCCATTGTTGGTACCATGTGAAATTTTCTTCGGCTATTTTTCCCCAAAATTTTCTTGGCTCTCTTATTGACTTATTGTAATGCTTGAAATATTGTTCTAAATTTTCAATTTTGTAATAGCTCATCTGTTTCTTGGAATTTTTTATAAATGTATTAAATCTGGATGTATTCTTAAAATAATTTAATTCATAAATTTTACCAAATAAAAACATTTCTTTAATAAAATATGATAATTATTTGCATTTGATTTAAAATTTTACTTTTTAAACCAAAATTGAAAGGCAAAAAAAGGCATAATATACAGATATTATGCCTTTTTAAATTTAACAAATTTCAATAACAATTAATCTTGTAAACTGCTTTACAATACTTTTCTCTATTTTGAAAATAGCAGCATCATTATTAATTAAAACAGAAATTTCAACAAGTATATTTTTTTTGAAAATATACCCCATTATAAGGGATCAGCTTCACTTAACTTACTCTTACAGAAGTTAAGTGAATGCAATATGCATCTATATCTATTATCTTAATAAGTGCTTACTAATTCAAAATATTACAAATCATTGATACAGTGCAAATCCCACAGAATCCAATTCTGCGGGAATTCCCAATTTCTTAATTATCCAATTTTTTTCATAGCCGTCATAGACTCTCTCAACCATGCTCCAACCTCTTCAATAGGATGCTGGCGAATTTCTCTGTTTACAGCAATTAAAACAGCATTATCCACTCCATTTGAAGTTGAAAATGGTTTTCCAATGATATTTGTTTCTACTTTTTTCATGAATTCAGTCAATAAAGGCTTACATGCATGATCAAATAAGTAACATCCGTATTCTGCAGTATCAGAAATTACACGGTTCATTTCGAATAATTTCTTTCTTGCAATTGTATTTGCAATTAATGGCAATTCGTGTAATGACTCGTAATAAGCAGACTCTTCAATGATTCCAGCCTCTGTCATTGTTTCGAAAGCTAATTCAACACCAGCTTTTACCATTGCAATCATCAATACTCCATTATCAAAATATTCTTGTTCTGAAATTGGAGCTTCTTGCGGAGCTGTTTTTTCGAAGTTAGTTTCTCCTGTTGCAGCTCTCCATTTCAATAAATTCACATCATCATTAGCCCAGTCTGCCATCATTGTACTAGAGAATTCTCCAGAAATGATATCATCCTGGTGCTTTTGGAATAATGGACGCATGATATCTTTTAATTCTTCTGCCAATTCATAAGCTTCAATTTTTGCAGGATTTGACAAACGATCCATCATGTTTGTAATACCTCCATGTTTTAAAGCCTCAGTGATAGTTTCCCATCCAAATTGAATTAATTTTGAAGCATAAGCTGCATCGATACCTTTTTCAACCATTTTATCGAAACATAAAATAGAACCCGTTTGCAATAACCCGCAAAGAATTGTCTGCTCTCCCATTAAATCTGATTTTACTTCAGCAACGAAAGAAGATCTTAAAACTCCTGCTCTGTGACCTCCAGTTGCTACAGCGTATGCTTTTGCCTGATCTAAACCTAATCCGTTTGGATCATTTTCCGGGTGAACTGCAATAAGAGTTGGTACACCGAAACCTCTTTTGTACTCTTCACGCACCTCAGAACCCGGACATTTAGGAGCACACATAATTACAGTGATGTCTTTACGAATTTGCATTCCTTCTTCTACAATGTTGAATCCGTGAGAATAAGCCAAAGTAGAATCTTTTTTCATTAATGGCATAATAGCAGTTACCACAGCTGTATGTTGTTTGTCTGGTGTAAGGTTACAAACTAAGTCTGCAGTTGGAATCAATTCTTCATAAGTTCCTACAGTGAAACCATTTTCAGTTGCATTTTTATAAGAAGCTCTTTTTTCTGCAATTGCATCTGCACGCAATGCATAAGAAATGTCTAAACCAGAATCTCTCATGTTTAAACCTTGATTCAAACCTTGTGCTCCACAACCCACAATTACAACTTTTTTTCCAGCTAATGCTGCAATTCCGTCTGCAAATTCTGATTGCTCCATAAATTCGCAAACTCCTAATTGTTCTAATTGTAATCTAAGTGGTAATGTATTGAAATAATTTGCCATTTTTGTTTTAATATTTAATGAAATGAAATTTTATAATTGATTAATTTATAGCTAAACTGTAAATGATTCTAACAAAGAGGAAATTTCCATCTTCTCTTTTGAAACCGAAATTCTTCCTGAACGTACAAACTGCATAATTCCGTATGGTTTAAATTTTGCATATAGTTCTTCAATCTCAGAACGTCTCCCTGATTTTGAAATCACAAAGAAATCGCGGGAAACAGTCACAATTGTAGCCTGGCTTTCTTTAATGATGTTCTGAATTTGTTTCTCATCAAACAACAAACTTGAAGCTATTTTAAATAGTGCATTTTCAAGATAAATAGTTTCTTCATCTGTATGATAAAATGCCTTTATCACTTCAATTTGTTTTTCAATTTGCCCTACAATATTCTGAACCCATTTCTCTGTAGTATTTACTACAATAATAAATCTAGAAACATTCTCTATTTCTGATTCTGAAACATTTAGACTTAATATATTAATGTGACGCTTTAAGAATATTCCTGATATTCTATTCAACAATCCCACGTTATTTTCTGAGTATACCGATATGGTAAATGTTTTATCTTCCATTGTTTTTTAGTTTTTTTTGTTTCATGTTTCAAGTTTCACGTTCTCTGCAGAACTTGAAACTTGAAACTTAAAACCTGAAACTTTTCTCTTTAGCTTAATCTAATTTCTGAAACACATGCTCCTGTTGGAATCATTGGGAAAACATTGTTTTCCTTTTCCACCATGACTTCTAAGAAGAAACAATCTTTTGAAGCCAGCATTTCTGCAACTGCTTCGTCTAAATCTTCACGTTGTGTTACTTTTTTAGATTTTATATGGTATCCTTCTGCGATAGCAACAAAATTTGGATTAATCATTTTTGTTGATGCATATCGGTTGTCAAAGAACAATTCCTGCCATTGACGTACCATTCCTAAAAATTCATTATTTAAAATCACAATCTTAACCGGAACCTGAGTCTGAAAAATTGTACCCAATTCCTGAATTGTCATCTGAAAACCACCATCACCAATAATTGCTACAACTTCGCGCTCTGGTTTCCCCATTTTTGCTCCGATTGCAGCAGGTAATGCAAATCCCATTGTTCCTAATCCGCCGGAAGTAATATTACTCTTTGTTGAATTAAATTTTGCATAACGGCAAGCAAACATTTGGTGCTGACCAACATCGGTAACGATAATTGCATCACCTTTTGAATGTTTGTTAATCATTTCAATAGTTTCTCCCATCGAAATTCCCTTACCATTTGTTGGGTTTAATTCTTCTTTAATAACAGAATTAAATTCAACTTCTTTTAATGCTTTAAATTCATTATGCCATAAATCATGTGATTTAGCATCGATTAATGGAAGCAAAGCAGCTAAAGATTCTTTTACATCACCTAAAACAGCAATTTCTGTTTTAACGTTTTTATCAATTTCAGCAGGATCAATTTCGAAGTGAATTACTTTGGCTTGTTTAGCATAAGTATTTAAATTCCCTGTAACGCGGTCATCAAAACGCATTCCGAAAGCAATTAATACATCGCACTCATTTGTCATTAAGTTTGGCGCATAATTTCCATGCATTCCTAACATTCCAACATTTAAAGGATGATCTGTTGGCAAAGCCGACAAACCTAAAATTGTCCACGCTGCCGGAATTCCAGATTTTTCTACCAAAGCTTTAAACTCAGCTTCAGCTTGTCCCAAAATAATTCCCTGACCAAAAACAATTAACGGTTTTTTAGCACTATTGATTAAAGCTGCTGCTTCAGCAACTTTATTTAAATTTAATTTAGGAACCGGAGTATAACTTCTGATACCAGTACATTTTTCATAGCTAAAATCAAACTCATCGAACTGAGCATTTTTAGTAATATCAATCAATACTGGTCCTGGACGACCAGAACGAGCAATATAAAATGCTTTTGCAATAATTTCGGGAATTTGAGAAGCCTCAGTTACCTGAAAATTCCATTTTGTAACCGGAGTTGAGATTCCAATAATATCAGTTTCCTGAAAAGCATCAGAGCCTAATAAATGTCTTCCAACCTGTCCTGTAATACAAACCATTGGAGTTGAATCGATTTGAGCATCTGCAATACCAGTAACTAAATTAGTTGCTCCTGGTCCGGAAGTCGCAATCGCTACCCCTACTTTTCCTGTAGCTCTTGCATAACCCTGAGCTGCATGTGTTGCACCTTGTTCGTGACGAACCAATACATGGTGCAATTGATCTTGAAATTTATATAATTCATCATAAACCGGCATTATAGCTCCACCTGGATAACCATAAATTAAGTCTACACCTTCTTCTAACAAACATCTTATAACGGCTTCAGCCCCTGATATTCTCATAGTATATATTTTTTCAAAAATCAAACTTCAATTTCAATGTCAAAAATCAATTTAAAATTTTAATTGATGTTGAAATTTGCTTTTTGATATTGTTATTTTAAAATTAATTGTCGGTTACACAGCCAGTTGAAGCACTAGAAACCGATCTTGCATATTTAAGTAAAACTCCTCTTTGCACTTTCAATGGCGGCTGAACCCAGCTTGCCTTTCTAGCTGCAAATTCTTCTTCAGATATTTTCAGGTCGATTGTATTTTTCACAGCATCGATAGCGATTATATCTCCATCTTTTACTAGTGCAATACCACCACCATCATAAGCCTCCGGTGTAACGTGTCCTACGACAAAGCCATGCGAACCTCCAGAGAACCTACCGTCTGTAATAAGAGCACAGCTGCTTCCTAATCCGGCACCAATAATAGCAGATGTAGGCTTCAGCATTTCAGGCATCCCTGGACCACCTTTTGGTCCGCAATACCTGATGACGACTACATTACCTGGTTTAATTTTTCCGGCCTGAAGACCTGGAATTACTTCAAATTCACCTTCAAATACTACAGCAGGACCTTCAAAATACTCTCCTTCTTTTCCGCTGATTTTAGCAACAGCTCCTTCAGAAGCAAGGTTACCGTATAACACCTGAATATTTCCAGTTGGTTTTAAAGCTTTTTGAATTTCATGGATTACTTCTTGTCCATCTTGTAAATCCGGAGTCGAAGCTAAATTCTCTGCCACTGTTTTTCCTGTTACAGTTAAACAATCACCATGAATAAGTCCCACTTTTAATAAATATTTCATAACCGAAGGAATACCTCCGACTTCATGAATATCTTCCATCATATATTTACCACTTGGTTTCATATCAGCAAGAACAGGAGTTCTGTCATTAATTGCCTGAAAATCGTCCAAAGTTATTGTGATACCAACCGAGTGAGCCATTGCGATTAAGTGCATAACTGCATTTGTAGAACCTCCTAATACTGCTACAATTGTAATAGCATTTTCGAAAGCTTTGCGAGTCATGATATCTCTTGGCTTAATATCTTTTTCTAATAAAACTCTCATTGCAGCTCCGGCAGCAACGCATTCATCTCTTTTTTCCTGACTTAAAGCAGGATTAGAAGAACTGTAAGGCATACTCATACCTAAGGCTTCAATAGCAGAAGACATCGTATTTGCAGTATACATACCACCGCATGCTCCCGCTCCCGGGCAAGCATTTTGAATCACTCCTTTAAAGTCTTCCGGAGTAATTTCGCCTTTTACTTTTTTTCCTAAAGCTTCAAAAGCAGAAACAATATTCAAAGATTCACCTTTCCATTTTCCTGAGTGAATTGATCCTCCATAAACCATCATCGCCGGACGGTTTAATCTACCCATTGCAATCAATGCTCCAGGCATATTTTTATCACAACCAGGAATTGCAATAATACCATCGTACCATTGTGCTCCTGCAACTGTTTCAATAGAATCTGCAATTACATCACGAGAAACTAAGGAATAACGCATTCCTTCTGTTCCGTTAGAAATTCCGTCACTAACACCAATGGTATTAAAAATAAGCCCGACAAGATCTGCGTCCCAAACACCTTTTTTAACATCTTTTGCTAAATCGTTCAAGTGCATATTACAAGTGTTACCATCGTAACCCATGCTCACAATACCTACTTGTGCTTTTTTCAAATCTTCTTCAGTTAAACCAATTCCGTACAACATTGCTTGCGCCGCAGGCTGTGTTTGATCTTGGGTGATGGTCTTGCTGTACTTATTTAATTCCATTATAGTTTTATTTTTTTTTTAATTTTTTATTCAAAAAAAAACCTTCCAGTATTTGGAAGGTTTATAATATAGTTTTTCAATTATATTTATAACATTCCCGATGCAGATGTGTGAATCACATTGACAACAACGACAGAAATAATAATAATTGAGATTTGCATCCTTTAATTTTTTAGTGTTACAAAAGTAAACAAACTTATGGAACTAAAAAAATAAAATCTCAACATTTCAAATACTTCTTGTGATTATCTTCACTTTTTAACAGAAAATATTAAACAATTGTAGATTGCCCAATACTTACATTGTCATTATTAAAATACAGCAAATCATCTTTACTGAAAATAAAATTAGAAACGAACTCTCCTACTTCGTTTGTTCCAAATTTTGAATCTGGTTTCAAATCAACAGTAACTACCTTGTATTCAATTGCTTTTTCTACCGCCTTAAAGACTACATGAGCTTCTTTAGTTAATCCAAAATGCTCTAACAAAAGTGCTGCTGCTAAAATTGAAGCAATCGGATTGGCTATGTTCTTTCCTTTTGCCTGTGGATATGATCCATGAATTGGCTCAAACAAAGCATTTTTTTCTCCTAAAGATACTGATGGCAGTAAACCAATAGATCCTGTAATTACACTAGCTTCATCAGATAAAATATCTCCGAACAGGTTTTCAGTCAAAATCACATCAAACTGTTTCGGATTCAGAATTAACTGCATTGCTGCATTGTCAACAAATAGGAAATCAAGTTTAACATCCGAGTACTCTTCGCTCACTTTCTGAACTACTTTTCTCCATAATCTTGAAGTTTCCAAAACATTTGCTTTATCAACCATTGTTAGCTTCTTACGACGTTTTTGTGCCGATTTAAATGCTAAATGCGTAATTCTAGTAATTTCTTCTTCTGAATATTCACATAAATCTGAGGCGCATGTTCCTTCTTCATTCAGTGTCTTTTCACCAAAGTAAGCACCACCTGTTAATTCTCTGAAAATTGTAAAATCAGCTCCTTCTATAATTTCTCTTTTTAAAGGAGAAGCTTCGATTAAAGCCTTGTAAGGTTTAATTGGACGAATATTAGCAAATAAACCTAATTCTTTACGAAGCTTTAACAATCCCTGCTCCGGACGAACCTTTGCATTTGGATTGTTATCATATTTTGGGTCACCAATGGCACCAAGCAAAACTGCATCTGTATTTAAACACAGATTTAGTGTCTGTTCCGGCAATGGATTTCCTGTTTTATCAATCGCAACTGCTCCCATGAGCGCATCTTCAAAAACAAATTCATGATTGTAAACTTCAGCAATAGCATATAAAGCTTTCTTTGCTTGTAAAATAACCTCAGGTCCAATTCCGTCTCCCGGCAAAACTGCAATTTTCAAATTCATAACGTCTCGTTCTTTATGTATTTAAATCCTAATATTGTTCCTAATCCTTGTTTTAATTAGCTTCTAATTAATTCTCCTTCAATTTTAGAAGCTTCGATAATTTGATGAATATCTGCGTCTACTACTTCTTTTTTTATATCTGCGAATTTTAAAAACTCAATATATACAATGTCTAATTGTGTTTTTGTAAGCTCGTAACCTACTTTTTTAGCTCTATAAGCCAAAGCAGCTCTTCCGCTTCTTGCAGTTAAAATAATTGAGGATTCGTTTACACCAACTTCAAGCGGATCCATGATTTCGTAAGTTGCTCTGTTTTTGATTACACCATCCTGGTGAATTCCAGAACTGTGCGCAAAAGCATTAGCTCCTACGATTGCTTTGTTTGGCTGTACAATCATTCCCATACTTTCAGAAACTAAACGGCTCATTTCGTTTAATTCTCTCGTATTGATGTTTGTGTCTAAATTTAAATAAGGGTGTTGTTTGAAAATCATTACCACTTCTTCAAGTGCTGTGTTTCCAGCTCTTTCACCAATACCATTAATAGTACATTCAATTTGTCTCGCTCCATTGATAGCTCCTGCTATAGAATTTGCAGTTGCCATTCCTAAATCATTATGACAGTGACATGAAAGGATTACGTTTTCGATTCCTTTTACGTTTTCTTTTAAGTATTTAATTTTTGCACCATACTCTTCCGGAAGGCAATATCCTGTAGTATCAGGAATATTCAATACTGTAGCTCCGGATTTAATAACCTCTTCACAAACTTTTGCTAAGAACGCATTATCTGTTCTACCAGCATCTTCTGCGTAGAATTCTACATCTTCTACATAAGATTTTGCGTGAGATACAGCATATTTTGCTCTGGCAATAATATCTTCAGGCGTAGTTTGTAATTTGTGGAGTATATGAGATTCTGAAGTTCCGATTCCAGTATGGATTCTAGGTTTCTTAGCATGCTTTAAAGCAGCTGCAGCAACATCAATGTCGTTTTTTACGGCTCTTGTTAATCCGCAGACGGTTGCATTTTCTACAATTTTACAAATCTCAGAGACCGATAAAAAATCGCCCGGACTTGACACAGGAAAACCTGCTTCGATAATGTCAACTCCCATTTTGTCTAGTCGTTCTGCGATAACTAATTTTTGCTTAGTATCTAACTTACATCCTGGAACTTGTTCACCATCTCGCAAAGTGGTGTCAAAAATTTGAACTTTCTCTCTATTCATATTCATTAATTTAATGTAATTTCACATCTTGATAACAAATATATATTGTACTATCGCAGTACGAAATTCATTTTAATGAAATTATACTGTTCATAAAACGATTTATACCTTATTAAATTCTTTATTATCAATAAGTTACATTATTATTTTTTACAATGGCTAACCATCAAAAAGATTTCTTATTTGTTTTAATCAAATCACTTTCGAAATCAGAAAAAAGGCAGTTTAAAATTTTTGCAAGCCGATTAGAGACGAGTTCAAATACAAAATTTATCGAATTATTCAACATTTTGGATAAATCTGAAGTGTATGATGAAAAACTCATTCTCAAGAGTGGTGTAATTCAAAAGGTACAGCTATCTAACTTAAAATCATACTTATACAAACAAATTTTAGTTAGTATCCGATTGAATATTCCGAGCCAGAATATTCGTTATCAGCTTCGTGAACAAATGGATTTTGCTGTTATTCTTTATAATAAAGGATTATACAAACAGAGTTTAAAAATTTTAGACAAAACCAAACAACAGGCGCTTGAAAATGATGAAAAATATATGGCGTATGAAATTGTTGAGTTTGAAAAACTGATCGAATCGCAATATATTACCCGAAGTATTCAAGGCCGTGCTGACGAATTGGTTGTTCAAGCTAAAGAATTAAACTACCGAAATACCATTTCAAGTAAATTATCGAATTTATCGCTTCAATTATACGGAATAATGCTAAAAACCGGCTACGTAAAAAGTGATGAAGAATATAAATATATAGACGATTATTTCAATAGACATATTGCAAAACTAGATGAAAGTAAATTTGGCTTTCGCGAAAAATACTGGTTTTACAATGCTAATCTTTGGCGAAGCTTTTTGGTTCAAGACTTTTTGGCCAGTTATAAATATGCTTATAAATGGGTACAATTATTCTATGATAATCCGAACATGATTTATTTGAATCCTGTATTCTTTTTAAAAGGAAATCATTATTTCTTAGAATCCCTTTATATGCTAAAATATAAATCTAATTTCAAGAAATACCTTAATCTTCTGGAAGAAACCATTGCAGATCCTAAATTTCCAACAAATGACAATCTTGCATCACTATCTTTCCTATATGTCTACAACAACAAATTAAATCTGCATATTTTAGCAGGTACTTTCGCAGAAAGCGAATATTTAATTCCTGAGATTTTAAGTAAGCTTAAGATTCATAGTGAACATCTTGATGAGCATCACGAAATGGTGTTCTTCTATAAAATTGCTTCTATTTATTTTGGTATCGAAAAATACAACGAATGCATCAATTATTTAGATAAAATTATTAATAACAAGAACTTAACAATGCGTGAAGATTTAATGTGTTTTGCGAGATTGTTATCTTTAATTGCACATTATGAACTTGGAAAAGATTATTACTTAGAGAATCATCTGAAAAGCACCTACAAATTCTTACTGAAAATGAATGATTTACATGAAGTCCAGAAAGAAATCATCAAATTCCTTAGAAATTTAAACAACTTTTATCCTGCCGACATTAAGAAAGAATTCAAAAAAATGCACGCTCGTTTTGTTGAGCTTGAAAAGAATACTTACGAAAAAAGAGCTTTCTTATATTTAGATATCATTTCGTGGCTGGAAAGCAAAATCGAAAACAGAAAAATTGCCGATATTATAAAGGAAAAAGCGAAGTTGAACAATCGATAGGTTTAAATTCCAATTTTTTAAAATTCCAATAAAAAAGGTTTTAAAAACTATTGTTTTTAAAACCTTTTTTTTATTTCGACTGAAAGGAGAAATCAAACTAACATTTCTGCAAAGATAATCGCCAATCTTTGTAGAGTTTCGAGTGTGATTTCTCCTTTCAGTCGAAATGACAAACTATGTAAAAAAAAAATAAACCTGACAAGTTTTAAAACCTGTTGGGTTTAATATCTTAAAAAACAATTTCTTAAAAACTCTTAATTTTCAATTCCTTAAACACTTTTTTGGTAATATCCTTTCGACAACTTCCGAAATCAGCTCGATTACTGTTTCGATTTTGTAAAAGTCTGGTAGCAAAAAAATAAGTTCCATTTTCTTTTACAATATAACCTACCCACCAGCCGATATTGAAACCTTTTTCGCGAGTCCATCCGGTTTTTGAATAAATTTTATAATCAGAACCTGTTTCACTTAGGATTACATTTTTTGCAATCTGCATATTTCTCTTTGAAAAAGGTAACTCTTCTTCATATAACTTTTTTACAAATTCAATCTGATTAACAGGCGAAATGGCAAAATCACCAAAGTTCCAAAAGTCGCTATCTTTTTGAGAAAGATTGACATTTCCGTATCGACATAACTTTAGGTACTTTTCGTAATTTTTTCTCCCAATTTTCTTCGCCAATTCTATAAATACCCAGCCAGCGGAAACTTCAAAAGCTTCTTTTACTGTCATATCATGATAAATTTCAGGCCTGTAACCGTATTTTACAGTATCTGTTGTTCCTACCCATTTTACGACATCATTTTCACTGCTGATTGTTTTTGTTTCAAGCGCAATGAGAAGATTCGCAATTTTAAAAGTAGAAGCTGGCAATGTCTGAACATTCGTATCAACGGTATCAGACAAAATCCATTTATGCTTTACATTATCATAAATAACAATTGAACCTGTAACTCCACAAGAGTCAAAATATTTTTTAAAATCCTGACGAACAACAATTGAATCTTTTTTCTCTAATAAAACATTACTTTTCTCTTTTCTTTTAAATATACAAGAAATTAAAATTATGCTTATTAGTACTAAAAATAATTTACGAATCATTCGTCAGAACTTTTTAAAGAATTAAAATCTATTCTATGATATTAGAAGTTGTTACATAGAAGTTTTTATCTACTTCCAATTTTCTGTCTTCATTATCTGTTTTGACAGACTGCCATTCTGTAGTTGGTTTCAGTACAGTTTCAACTCCGTTAATTTTAACTTTTACAGGCATATCAAACTTAGAAACGCAGTTTGTCCAGTGGTAACCTAAAGTTCCGTTTTTAAACATATATTCAAAAACAGGAATTTTGGTTGTTGTCAAATATTGTGCATAAACTCTGTTGAAGTTAACTCCTGATTGTTCATTGATATAATCCTGAATCTGTTTTGAAGTAACGGTTTGATGGTAAAAAGTTTTATTTAAACCTCTTAAGATCGATTTCCATTTTGCATCATCATTAATAATCTGACGAATCGTATGAAGCATGTTTGCTCCTTTTGGATACATATCTCCAGATCCTTCATTATTTACGTCATAATGACCAATAATGGGTTTATCATTTTCGATATTTTGTCTGCATCCAATAACATATTCAGCTCCAGCTTCTTTTCCATAATAATATTCCAGAAAAAGACTTTCAGAATAATTAGTGAAACTTTCATGAATCCACATATCAGCAATATCTTTATACGTGATATTGTTAGCGAACCATTCGTGACCAGACTCATGAATAATTATAAAATCAAATTTCAATCCCCAACCGGTTCCGCTTAAATCTTTTCCTAAATAACCTTGTTTATACTGATTTCCATAAGTTACAGAACTTTGGTGTTCCATTCCTAAATACGGCACTTCAACCAATTTATAGCTGTCTTCATAAAACGGATATGGTCCAAACCAATTTTCAAAAGCTTTCAGCATCTTTGGAGCATCTTTAAAATGTTCTTTAGCTAAAGCTAAATTATCTCTCAACACATAATAATTACAATCCAAATTGCCTTTTTCTCCCTTAAATACTTCAGAGAAATTCACATAATCTCCAATGTTGATATTTACGCCGTAATTATTAATTGGGTTTGAAACATACCAATTGAAGGTTTTAGTTCCGTCTTTTTCCTTTTTGACACTTTGCAATCTTCCATTTGAAACTTCTGTCAAATCTCCGGGAACATTCACACTGATTAACATATTTTCAACTTCATCATACATATGATCTTTACAAGGCCACCAAACACTCGCGCCTAAACCCTGACAAGATGTTGCTATAAAATCTTTTCCATTTTTATCTTTTTTCCAAGAAAATCCCCCATCCCATGGTGCTTTTACAGCTTCTTTTGGTTTTCCACTATATGAAATTATAATTTCTTTAGTGTCGCCCACTTTCTGTTTTTCATTCAAAGTAATGAAGAAAGCATTACCGTCTCTTTCAAACTTTAGCTCTTTTCCGTTTTGAGTTACTTTTGTAATGTTCATTGGTTGTTGCAAATCAATTTGCATTCTGTTATTTTCTGTTAAAACAGTATAACGAACTGTATTAGAACCGGAAATTGATTTTTCAGAAGGATTTACTTTTACATTCAAATGATAATATTTTAAATCCCACCAAGCTCTTTCTTTTGTAATGCTTCCGCGCAAAGTGTCCTGATGTGTAAAAACCGTTTCTGACTTATTCAAAAGTCCCTGAGCATTGGCATTGAAACCAATCAAAAAGGCGAAAACTACGCCACCGAAGTATTTTTTCATTATTTATAAATTTGAAATAATAAGGCAATTAAACCAGCTTAATCTTCAACAAATGTAAACATTCGAATCAAGTTTTTTAGAAAATTATACTTTCAATAGTAACTAACAACGTTCAAATTCATTATTCTTCTTTATTTTAGTGCTTTTAAAAATTTTAGATTTCATAAGTATGAGATTAAAGACACTAATTTTCTTTTTAATAATAATGTTTTCAATAGTTGCCAATTCACAAAAAATTGCCATATATAAAACCAATAATCAAATTAGAATTGATGGAAATTTATCGGACTGGGACAAGCCTTTTTTAGGGCCTTTTGTCATTCACAATTCTGGAGAAAAGGCTTTGCAAAATACTTATGTTTCTTTTTTATGGAATGATGAAAACCTGTATATCGCATACAATTGCACCGATTCGAATATTATTGGAAAACCACAAACCAAAGATGCACAAATCTTTTATACAGATGATTTAGTGGAAATTTTTATAGATCCAGATGGAGACGGGCAAAATTATGTCGAGATTGGAGTAAATGCTTTTTCAACCAATTATGATCTACTTTTAAAATGCATTTCGCCTGAATGCGGAGGATGGAAAACTGAAACTAACTTTAATATTAAAGGAATGGAAACCGTCAGTAATATCAATTCAGAGGGTTATACTGTGGAAATTAAAATCCCCTTCGCAAATCTTGAAAAGATTAGAAATGCGAACTTTACAAAACCTAAAATTGGCACAAAATGGAAAGCAAATGCCTTTAGAATTGATTATGGAAAAACGATTGAATATCAAGCTTTACAACCTTATAAGAGTTTAAAATTTGGTTTTCATCAGCCAGAAGAGTTTGCTCTTTTTGAGTTTGTCGAATAAAATTGTTTCAAGTTTCAAGTTTCAGGTTCTGCTTAGCAACGTGAAACTTGAAACTTGAAACCTGAAACAAAACATTACTTTTGACGTTTCTTCAAAACTTCAATAACATCATTCAATTGATATCCTTTTGCCTGTAATAAAATCAAGTAATGAAACAGTAAATCGGCGCTTTCGCTAAGGAACAAATCATCATTATCATCTTTTGCTTCAATAACAACTTCTACAGCTTCTTCTCCTACTTTCTGAGCTATTTTATTGATTCCTTTTTCGAATAAAGAAGCTACATAACTCTTTTCTGAATCAGCATTCTCTCTTCTTGTTTTAATTGTATTTTCTAAATGAGAAATAAAACCATAATTTGCCTCATTTGGTTCCTGCCAGCAAGTATCTGCTCCTGTGTGACATGTTGGTCCAACAGGTTTTGCCTGAATCAAAAGTGTGTCGCCGTCGCAGTCATTTTTGATACTTACTAAATTTAAAAAGTTACCACTTTCCTCGCCTTTTGTCCAAAGTCTTTGTTTTGAACGACTGAAGAAAGTTACTTTTTGCGTTTCTATTGTTTTTTGAAGCGATTCTTCGTTCATATAACCCAACATCAAAACATTTTTTGTTTCTGAATCCTGAATTATTGCTGGAATTAAGCCATGTGCGCTTTTAATATCGATTTCCATAGTTGATTTTAGATTTTAGAGTTCAGATTTTAGATTAATTTCTAAACTTAGATTCTTGGAATTTAAAAATTGGAATTTCTTCTCAAATTCTAACTTCTATATTGTTATTTTTTAATTCTTGTTTCAAAGCTTTGATTTCGATTTCTTTGAAGTGAAAAACACTTGCTGCTAAAGCTGCGTCTGCTTTTCCTTCTTTAAACGAATCTACGAAATGCTGCATATTTCCAGCTCCTCCGGAAGCGATAATCGGAATATTTACCAATTCTGAAAGTTTAGCCAAAGCTTCGTTTGCAAAACCATTTTTGGTTCCGTCGTTATCCATTGATGTAAATAAGATTTCCCCCGCACCACGTTCTGCTACTTCAACAGCCCAATCGAATAAATTCAGTTCTGTTGGCACTTTTCCTCCAACTAAATGCACAATCCATTGTCCGTCAATTTGTTTAGCATCAATAGCAACAACAACGCATTGACTTCCGAATTTCTGTGCTAAATCGTTTATCAACTGCGGATTTTTTACTGCCGATGAATTAATAGAAACTTTATCAGCTCCGTTATTCAGCAGAATATCGACGTCTTCAACAGATGAAATTCCACCTCCAACCGTAAACGGAATATTGATTTTCTCTGCAACGCTTCGCACCATATTTACCAATGTTTTGCGTCGTTCTTCAGTTGCTGAAATATCCAGAAAAACCAATTCATCTGCGCCTTCAGCTGAGT
The DNA here is from genome assembly GCF_042686225.1 of Flavobacterium notoginsengisoli. Taxonomy (NCBI): domain Bacteria; kingdom Pseudomonadati; phylum Bacteroidota; class Flavobacteriia; order Flavobacteriales; family Flavobacteriaceae; genus Flavobacterium; species Flavobacterium notoginsengisoli. The sequence continues at coordinate 11,200 of NZ_JBHUOT010000013.1, read as the reverse complement.
AAATCTCGGCCAGTTCTACCGGATCTCCGGCATCACGCAAGTCAACGAAATTAACGCCTTTTACAGTTCTTCCGTTTTTTATATCTAAGCAAGGTATAATTCTTTTTGCTAACATGTTTAATGTTTATTGTTGGTTGTTTATTATTTTTGGTTCGTATCGTAACTATAAACCAGAAACAATAAATTATAAGCCAATTATATAGTTCTCTAATTGTTTTAAGCTGATTCTTCCTTCGTAAATCGCTTTTCCGATTATCGTTCCTTCACAACCTAATTCAGCTAATTTTGGCAATTCATCAAAAGTTGAAATTCCTCCTGAAGCGATTAATTTTACTCCCTTAGCTTCTGCTAAAATTTTACTGTATAAATCAAAACTTGGGCCTTGAAGCATTCCGTCTTTAGCGATATCGGTACATATAACGTACTGAATTCCTTTTGACTGATAGTCTTGAATAAACGGCACTAAATCTTCGTTTGATTCTTCTAACCAACCAGAAACCGCAATTTTTTCATCTTTAGCATCAGCGCCTAAAATGATTTTTTCTGTACCGTATTCTGAAATCCATTTTTCGAAGATTTCTCTGTTTTTTACTGCAATACTTCCGCCAGTAATTTGGTTTGCACCACTTTCAAAAGCAATTCTCAAATCATCATCTGATTTTAATCCACCTCCAAAATCAATTTTTAAACTGGTTTGTGTGGCAATTTGCTCTAAGATTTTATAATTAACGATTTTACTTGATTTCGCACCATCTAAATCTACTAAATGAAGATATTCAATTCCATGAGCTTCAAATGATTTTGCCACTTCAAGCGGATTTTCATTGTAAATTATTTTGGTATCATAATCACCTTTGGACAAACGAACGCATTTTCCTTCAATGATATCTATGGCTGGTATTATTCTCATTTTTTAATATTTTAGATTTTAGAGTTCAGATTTTAGATACTCTAAAAATTGAAATTGATTTTTGATATTTTGATTGATATTGAAATATTTACATTTTTAGAAAATTTCCTAAAATCTTTTCTCCAACACCCCCGCTTTTTTCTGGATGAAATTGAGTTCCGTAAAAATTATCTTTTTGCAGAGCCGATGCATATTCAACATCGTAATTTGTTGTAGCAATAGATTCTTCACAATTTGGCGCATAAAAACTGTGAACCAAATACATAAATTCATTTTCAGAAATATCTTTAAACAAATCGGTTTTTAAACCATAAATCTGATTCCAGCCCATTTGCGGAACTTTTACTTTGTTGGAGAATTTTAAAACATCAATATCAAAAATTCCCAAACCTTCTGTATTTCCTTCTTCGGTTTTATTACACATTAGCTGCATTCCGAGACAGATTCCTAAAACGGGTTGTTTCAATTCCGGAATTAAACTATCCAAACCGCTTTCACGAAGTTTACTCATTGCAGAACTTGCTTCGCCTACACCAGGAAAAATCACTTTATCAGCCGATTCAATTTCTTCACGGTCATTACTCAAAATAGCTTTAAAACCCAATCTTTCAATGGCAAACATAATGCTCTGAATATTTCCTGCTCCGTAATTTATAATTACTATTTTCATTCTTTTTAGTTGTTGGTTGATGGTTATTGGTTGATGGCTAACAACTATCAACCAACAACCATAAACTTTAAAGCATTCCCTTCGTTGAAGGCAGAATCATTTTTTCTGTATCTCTTTTTACAGCTACTTTTATGGCTTTTGCAAAAGCTTTAAAAATGGCTTCGATTTTGTGATGTTCGTTGATTCCTTCTGCTTTGATATTTAAATTGGCTTTTGCTCCATCTGTAAATGATTTAAAGAAATGATAAAACATTTCTGTTGGCATTTTACCTACCATTTCACGTTTAAATTCCGTTTCCCAAATCAACCAGTTTCTTCCTCCGAAGTCAATTGCTGCCTGCGCTAAACAATCATCCATTGGAAGGCAGAATCCGTAGCGCTCGATTCCTAATTTGTTTCCTAACGCTTTCGCGAAAACTTCTCCTAAAGCAATTGCAGTATCTTCGATTGTATGGTGCTCATCGACTTCTAAATCGCCTTTTACAAGGATTTCCAAGTCCATTTGTCCGTGACGTGAGATTTGATCCAACATGTGGTCAAAAAAGGCAATTCCGGTATCGATTTTGCTTTTTCCGGTTCCGTCAAGATTTAAGTTGATATAAATATCTGTTTCGTTAGTTTTACGGGTAATCGATGCTGAACGCACTTCTAATTTTAAAAACTCATAGATTTTCTTCCAATCCATTGTTTGCAAAACGATTGTTTCGTTCAATTCTTCACGTTTTGCCGAAATTTCGTTACTTCCTGCTCCGTCAGTATCATTCATAAAAATGGCTTTTGCACCAAGGTTTTTAGCCAATTCTACATCAGTTAAACGATCTCCTAAAACAAAAGAATTAGCTAAATCATAATCTGAATTGTTTAAATATTTAGTCAACATTCCGGTTCTTGGTTTGCGTGTAGGTGCATTTTCTTCTGGAAAAGTTCTGTCCACAAAGATTTCATCAAAAACAACTCCTTCATTTTCAAAAGCTTTTAAAATGAAATTCTGCGTTGGCCAAAAGGTATTTTCAGGAAAACTATCTGTTCCTAATCCGTCCTGATTGGTTACCATTGCCAGTTCGTAATCTAATTCGTTGGCAATTTTAGCCAGATATTGAAAAGCTTTTGGATAAAACTCCAGTTTATCCAAGCTGTCTAATTGATAATTTTCAGGTTCTAAAACAATCGTTCCGTCACGATCGATAAAAAGTACTTTTTTCATAATTTTATTTTTGAGAATAAAGAAAAAAGAGTAAAGAAAATAGACTTTTCATTCTATCCAAAAAGCTCTTTCATTTTTTCTTTCTTCTTTGCTCTATATTCTTTCTTCTATTTTAACAACTTTAATTCTTTAATAACAACCGCATTTTCTTCTTTTGTGCCAATTGTAAAACGAAGACAATTTTCGCATAAAGGTTGTGTGGTTCTGTTACGAATTACGATTCCTTTTTCAATTAACTGATTGTATCTTTTATTGGCGTCATCGACTTTTGCCAGAATAAAATTGGCTTCTGTCGGATACACTTTTTCTACAAAATCAACTTCAAGCAAAACTTTAAGTAATTCTTCTCTTTGTTCAATGATTGAAGCTATTTCTTGTTTTATCTTTTCTGAATCTTTTAAACGCTCAATTGCTCTTTGCTGCGTTAATTCATTTACGTTATAAGGCGGTTTGATTTTATTTAAAATTGAAATAACAGCTTCAGAAGCATAACAAATTCCCAAACGAATTCCAGCCAAACCATACGCTTTTGATAGCGTTTGTGTTATTACTAAATTCGGGTAAGCATCAATTTCTACCAACCAGCTTTCTTTTTCCGAAAAGTCGATGTAAGCTTCATCTATAACCACCAAACCTTTAAAGTTTTGAAGCAATTTAACCACGCTTTCATCTGAAAATGAATTTCCTGTTGGATTATTTGGAGAGCACAAAAAGATAATCTTTGTATTCTCATCCACTGCTTCTAAAATTTTTTCAACTTGTGGCTGAAAATCTATTGTAAGCAAAATTTCCCTGTTTTCAACTGCATTAATGTTAGCCAAAACGCCATACATACCATAAGTTGGAGGCAGTGAAATAATATTGTCCTTATTAGGTTCGCAGAAAGCCCTGAAAAGCAAATCAAGCACTTCATCGCTTCCGTTTCCTAATAAAATCTGACTTTGTTTTGTTAAATTATTTTTTGCTAAAATCGCTTTAACTGAATTTTGTTGTGGGTCGGGATATCTATTTACGCCATTTTGATATGGATTTTCATTGGCATCCAGAAAAATCATTTCGGCTGTATCAAAATCTTCAAACTCATCTCTCGCAGAAGAATAGGGTTTTAAGGATTTTACGTTTTCACGTGTAATTGTATTTATATCGAATTTCATTGTCTTAATTTTTAGAAAATAGAATATAGAGAATAGACTTCTCATCTGATCTGTTAAATCTCTATATTCTTTTATCTTAATTTTACTCTAAACTCTTCAATCTTAAGGTAACAGCGTTTTTATGCGCCTGTAAACCTTCGGCTTCAGCCATTAATTCTATTGCTTTACCAATATTCTGAATTCCTTTTTCAGATATTTTCTGAAATGTCATCGATTTCATAAAACTATCCAGGTTTACACCGCTGTAATTTTTAGCGTAACCGTTTGTTGGAAGTGTATGATTGGTTCCTGAAGCATAATCTCCCGCACTTTCAGGAGTGTAATTTCCGATAAATACAGAGCCTGCATTTACGATTCCGTTGCAATAGAAATCATCATATTCAGAGCAGATAATAAAGTGTTCTGGCCCATATTCATTGATTAAATCTAAAGCGATTTGATCATTTTCAACATAAATTAATTTTGAGTTTTCGATCGCTTTTTCAGCAATAGCTTTTCTAGGCAATACTTCTAATTGTGATTGAACTTCTTTTTCTACTTCGTCAATCAGTTTTTTTGAAGTTGAAACTAAAATCACCTGACTATCTGTTCCATGTTCTGCCTGAGATAATAAATCCGAAGCTACAAATGCAGGAACTGCAGTATCATCAGCAACAATTAATAACTCTGATGGTCCAGCCGGCATATCGATTGCAACACCAAACTGAGTCGCTAATTGTTTTGCAACAGTCACAAATTGATTACCTGGACCGAAGATTTTATATACTTTAGGAATTGATTGTGTCCCAAATGTCATTCCAGCAATTGCTTGGATTCCTCCAACTTTCAGGATTTTAGTAACGCCGCATAAATTTGCGGCGTATAAAATAGCTGGATTTATTTTTCCTTTTTTATCAGGAGGAGAACACAATACGATTTCTTTACAGCCTGCAATTTCTGCAGGAACTGCGAGCATCAAAACCGTTGAAAACAAAGGAGCTGTTCCGCCTGGAATGTATAATCCTATTTTTTGAATTGGTCTTTTTTCCTGCCAGCAATTTACGCCTTCGATAGTTTCAACTTCAACTCTATCGGTTTTCTGAGCTTTGTGAAATTTATAGATATTGTTTTTAGCTAATTCAATGGCTTCTTTTAATTCACTAGGAATTAAACTAACCGCTTCGGCAATTTCTTCTGAAGTTACTTCATAATTCTCTAATGAGATTCCGTCAAAAATCGAAGTGTATTTCGCAACAGCTTCATCGCCTTTTTTCTGAACTTCCCTGAAAATTTCTTTTACCGTAACTTCAATATCGTCAATGGTTTGAGTTGGTCTTTTTAATATATCTGACCAGGTTTCTGGTTTTGGATTGTTTATCTTATTCATGCTTTTGTGTTTTTACCCTCGCAACTTTTTTACCGCAAAGTGCGCAAGGTTTTTTATTTTCTTTGTCTAAAAAAGTTCGCAAAGCTGTTCTCTAAAATTAAGTATTGAAATTTGGCTTTTTGAAATTGTATCTTTTCCTTTTTTAAAGCACCATTTTCTCAATTGGACAAACTAAAATTCCTTCTGCTCCTACTTCTTTCAATTGATCAATTACATCCCAAAAAGTATCTTTATCGATTACAGAGTGAACACTGCTCCAGCCTTCTTGTGCCAAAGGAAGAACCGTTAAACTTCTTAAAACCGGAAGAATTTTTCCAACTGCATCGATTTTATCATTAGGAACGTTCATCAAAATATATTTAGAATTTCTTGCTCTTAAAACTGCCTGAATTCTGAATTTCAAAGTATCAATGTGTTTTTGGATTTCCGGAGAAACTTTTGGAGAAACAGCTAAAACCGCTTCACTTTTTAAGATAACTTCAACTTCTTTTAAATTGTTTTTAAACAAAGTACTGCCACTTGAAACAATATCTACAATCGCGTCTGCAAGACCAATATTTGGTGCAATTTCTACAGAACCTGAAATTTGGTGAATGTCTACAGTTAAACCGAATTTACTAAAATATTCGTTAACTGTATTCGGATAAGATGTTGCAATTCTTAAACCTGCTAAATCCTGTACAGAACTGTATTCGAATGTTTTAGGAACTGCTACCGAAACCTTACATTTAGAAAAGCCCAGTTTTTGAACTACTTCAATTCCTTTTCCTTTTTCTACTAAAAGATTGTCGCCAACAATAGCTAAATCTACTACTCCGTCAATCAAATATTGTGGAATATCTGAATTTCTTAAATACAAAACTTCAAGAGGGAAATTTGAAGCTTCTGCTTTTAACTGGTCAATTCCGTTGTTGATTGAGATTCCGCAGTCTTTTAAGATTTGAATGCTGTCTTCGTTTAAACGTCCAGATTTTTGAATTGCAATTTTTAAAGTACTCATTTTTTTTAGTTGTTTGTTGGTTTAGAGTTTGAGTACAAAGAGTTAGAATTAAAAAACCCGTTTGATGTACTCAAACGGGTTTTAAAATATGATGATTTACATGCATACCATTAACACATCGCTTGAGAGCAATAATGTAAATGATGATGATGTAATTGAATTGAAATCATGATTTGTTTTGTTTTTTACTTCTTTGATTCGGTTGCAAATATAATAGATAAATTAATTAAAAAGCAATTTTTATTTTAACTTAACGATAGTTTATTGTTAAAAAACATTTCAGACTGCTTTATATGCACTAATATTTAAATTACTTTAATGAATTATCAAATTCATCAAAAAACAATGAAACTTTGGTTCCTTTTCCAATTTCACTTTCAATTTTAAATTTAATTTCAAGTAAATCGGTCATTCGCTTTACAATGAACAAACCAAGTCCTGTTCCTTTTATTTCAGAATGATTTAAGGAATCTGATCTGAAAAACGGATTCAAAATAGATTCCAAATCCTCCTTTGCAATCCCAATTCCCTGATCTAAAACGACACAATTAATTTTATTGTCCTCTCTCGACAATGAAATCTTAACTTCTGTATTGTCTTTTGAATATTTTATTGCATTCGATATAATATTTCGAAGAATAGTAACGATCAAATAATTATCAGAATAAACATTAAATTCTTCTTTGGCATCTAAAATAACATTAAGCTTTTTAGTTCTTATTTTCTCTGAATTTAAAGTCAGTACATCTAAAACAATTGCATTTAAATAAACATTTTCCTGACGGATATTCTGTTTTTGATTCTCAAAACGAGCCATCATTAATAGTTGATCAACCAAAGAATTTAGGTGATCCACTTCATTAATACAGTAATTTATTTTTTCTTCATACTCCTTGCTATCTCTAGGCTTACGTATCAGCACTTCAAGTGTTCCTTTAATAACCGTTAAAGGTGTTCGTAATTCATGAGAAGCGTCTGAAGTAAATTGTTTCTCACGCTCTATGGCATCTTCAATTCGGTTTAATAAATTATTGATTGTTTTAGAAAGTGTAAACAATTCGTCTCTTGTTTTTGGAAGCGGAATCCTCGTTTTTAAGTTATCTTTTGTGATAATTTTTGAGGTATTTATGATCTCATTTATTGGTTTTATACTTCTTCCGGCAAAAAAACGAGCTAGAAAAAACAGTAACAATAAAATAATTGGAAACGCAATCATTAAAGTATCCAGCAAATTCTCTAAAACTTTTGAAGAATCTGATAATGACATTGCAATAATCAGATAACCAACTTTTTTTGACTTGACATGCAAGGGAACCTGAATCTGACGAATTTTACTTCCTAATAATTTGGTATCAAAAAGCTGAAAATGTTCTTTATTTTCATGAAAAATCAATTTTTCATTCTTTAAATTAGGTGATTTTTCGATAATCTTTTTGTTTAAATCCAAAAACTGGACAAAAACAGGATTCACATCAACCGAATTATGTTCCCGTTCCTCCCATTCTTCAACATCCATAAAGATTACTTTTTTGTTTTCCATCCTGATTTCCTTTAAATGATCCTGAATCTCGATATTTAAGTTTTCATCAATATGGTTGTAAACCGTAAGTTTTACAATAAAATAAATAGCCGAAAAAGCTACCAAAACCAAAAGTCCGGTTGTTAGAATATAATTTAGAGCAATTCTGTTTTTAAAAGATAATGATGTCATTGTTTTTAATCATTGGCAATATATCCAATGCCACGGATGGTTTTAATATAATCTTCTTCAATTTTAAGGTTCAATTTTTTACGAATAGCATTCATAAAAACATCAATTACACCAGTATCATATTCAAAGTTTATCTCCCAAACATCTCTTAAAATCTGATTTCTCGTACAGACTTTCCCTTTATGTTGAATCAAATACGTTAGCAATTCAAATTCTCTTTGTGTAAGTGAAATTTCTTCTTCGTCTTTTAAGACGATGTGTTTCGATAAATCAATAGTAATCGTTCCGAGTGTTAAGATTTCGGTTTGTTTTTTATTTCTGAAATGAACTTTTATACGTTCTACTAATTCCTCAAAACTAAAAGGTTTTTTGATATAGTCATTGGCTCCTGCTTTAAGACCTTCAATAGTTTCCTGAACAGTATCTTTAGCAGTTAAAAAAATGATTGGGGTTATTTGATCTTTAACCCGGATGGCTTTACAGAGATCAAGTCCGTTAATTTTAGGAAGCATCCAATCCAAAAGAATTAAATCAAACTTTTGTTCCTGAAGGAGTTCAAAACCTTTAGAACCGTCATTTGCTGTGGTTACCTGATAACCTTCTTCATGTAAACCTTGTTTTAAGAATTGTACAATTCCTAATTCGTCTTCAACTATTAAAATATGCATTTATCGTAATTTATTAAGATTCGCATTAATTTTCTGTATCAAAGATATAGTATTTAAAAGTCACAACTAAATGCTTAGCTTAAAGATATAAAGAAAACCAATATCTTAAGCAAACTTTAAGTTATTGCTAAGTAAGGTTAAAGTCGAACTTAATCTCACGTTAATGAATCGCAACTAATTTTGTAAAAAAATATTTATAATGACTTTTTACAAAAAACTTTCGCCTTTTTACAATCTTGCCCTATTGTACTTTATTGTGAGTTTCGTATTGAGAATAGTGCTTCTTTTTCACCCTATTACTCAAAGTTCATTTACATTCACAGAAAGTCTGAAGATCTTTAGTTTAGGTTTAATTTCAGATTTTTTTGTATTTGTTTTGGCTTCATCTTTCTTGTGGCTTTACCTTATTTTTGTTTCTAATACCAAATATAATAAGCCATATGGTTACGTAATTCTTGGAAGTTTTATTACCCTTTTAATTTATATAGTATCCGGAAAAAGTATTTTTGACGAATACGGCGGTGCTTTACCTAAAATTATTTTAATCTTCGTTTCTATTAAAACAATTTTATTTTCCTTATTACTTTTCCTTCCTAAACATCGTAACAAAATTAGATTCTGGCTTTTTGCTTTTGTGATCTTTTTATATGTTTTATTGATCCTCCAAAATTCAATTAGTGAATTCTTTTTTTGGAATGAATTTGGAGTAAAATACAATTTCATTGCTGTTAATTATCTAATATACACTAATGAAGTTATAGGAAACATTATGCAGTCTTATCCTGTTGTTCCGATATTTTCTGCATTATTTATTATTACCGGAACTATTACGTACTTCATCATCAAATATTCACGAAATTATATTGATGAAATACCAAACATTTCCGAAAAATTAAAAATAACAGCTATTTACTGTACGTTGTTTGTTTTCTCTTTGTTTGCTGTGCCGGGTCTGGCTAAAACAGAAAACTCAAAAAATATTTTTGTTAACGAATTGCAGTCTAACGGAATATACAAATTCTACCTGGCTTTTCAGAATAATAAACTGGATTATTTTAAATTCTATAAAACTATCCCTGATCAGAAAGCTTTCGCACTTTTGAAACAACAGATACCAGCAATTTCCGGACAAAACACGATACAAAAAGTCACTAATGATTCAGTAGAAAAACGTAAAAACGTTGTTTTAATTACAGTAGAAAGTCTTAGTGCTGATTTTATGAAAGCGTATGGAAACAAACAAAATATAACACCGTTTTTAGACAGCTTAGCGCAAAAAAGCCTTTTATTTACTAATACTTACGCAGCAGGAAACAGAACTGTTCGTGGTCTTGAAGCTGTAACTTTATGTCTACCACCAACTGCGGGAGAAAGTGTTGTAAAAAGAGAAGACAATAAAAACAAATTTTCTACAGGATCTGTTTTTCTAAAAAAAGGCTACAATGTAAAATTCATGTACGGTGGAGATGCTTTCTTTGACAATATGCAGGATTTTTATTCCGGAAACGGATATCAGATTATTGACAAATCGAGCTTTGAACCCAAAGAAATTACTTTCTCAAATGTATGGGGCGTTTGTGACGAAGACATGTATAATAAGGCAATTAAAATCATGAATTCTGAAGCGAAACAAAATAAGCCTTTCTTCAATCATATAATGACGGTTAGCAATCACAGACCCTTTACTTATCCAAATAATAAAATTGATATTCCGGGAAATATTAAATCTCGTGACGGCGGTGTAAAATATACAGATTATGCACTAAAACAGTTTTTTAATAAAGCCCAAAAACAACCTTGGTTTAAAAATACTGTTTTTGTAATTATTGCCGATCACTGCGCTTCGAGTGCCGGAAAAACAGAACTTCCTTTAGATAAATACCGTATTCCGGCCTTAATTTATTCTTCAGATATGAAACCTGAAAAATATACTCAATTAATGTCGCAAATTGATATTATGCCAACCTTATTCGGATTATTGAATTTTGATTATGAAAGTAAGTTTTTTGGACAAGATGTATTGAAATCCAATTATCAGCCAAGAGCTTTAATTGCAACCTATCAGGATTTGGGACTAATTAAAGACAATGTATTAACCATTCTTTCTCCAAAACAACAGATTAAACAATTTCAGTTAAAACTGAATAAAAAAGAAGGTGTTTTGCCAGAATTTCAAATCTATTATGATCAGATTCCTTTAAAAACGGAAAATAAAAATTTAGCAGACGAAACTATTGCTTATTATCAATCAGCATCTTATGTTTTAAAGAAAAAAGAATATCAATTAAATGATTTGAGTTTAACTGCAAAGAATATTAAATTGTACGCAAAGGTTCGTTAAGAACAAATAAAAAAAGCCTCAGGTATTTACACTGGGCTTTTTTATATAGTTTGTCTCGTCCTGAAATAAGTTGACATAAAATTGACTTATTTATGAATAATCCAGAATTTAAAAAAGAGCGACGTAGTCAGCGAGATTACAACTTAGGCTTTAAATTAGCCGTTATTTCGCAGGTA
>NZ_JBHUOT010000012.1:1108-222572 GCF_042686225.1 Flavobacterium notoginsengisoli | reverse complement strand
TCTACCTGCGAAATAACGGCTAATTTAAAGCCTAAGTTGTAATCTCGCTGACTACGTCGCTCTTTTTTAAATTCTGGATTATTCATAAATAAGTCAATTTTATGTCAACTTATTTCAGGACGAGACATATTTATAAAAAAAGCCTCTAAAATATTTAGAGGCTTTTTTATTTTGAGTAAATCTGTGAAAATCGTCTTTAAAATAATCCATTCAATTCAGCATCAATTCTATTGATAATATCTCCTAAATCTTCAGGATTATCAACAAAATTAATGTTATCAACATCAATAATTAATAACCTTCCTTTTGTGTAAGTCTGAATCCAGGCTTCGTATCTTTCGTTCAAACGGCTTAAATAATCAATAGAAATGGAGTTTTCATATTCACGTCCGCGTTTGTGGATTTGACCAACTAGATTTGGAATAGAACTTCTTAAATAGATTAATAAATCCGGTGGTTTTACCAAAGATTCCATTAATTCAAACAAAGAAGTATAATTTTCGAAATCACGACTAGTCATTAGTCCCATCGAATATAAGTTGGGAGCGAAAATATAGGCATCCTCATAAATCGTTCTGTCCTGAATGATTTTTTTTCCGCTTTCGCGAATTTGCTGCACTTGACGGAAACGACTATTTAGGAAATAAATCTGAAGATTAAATGACCAACGTTCCATTTGATGGTAAAAATCATCCAGATACGGATTATCAACTACATCTTCATAATGAGGTTCCCATTTAAAGTGTTTGGCTAATAATTTGGTCAGAGTGGTTTTTCCTGCGCCTATGTTTCCTGCTATTGCTATGTGCATTACGGTGTTACGATTTTATAATTGGAAATATCTGTAGCTGTAAAAATAGATAAAATTTGGTCTTTGTAATAAAAATTGTCAAAGGTTTTTTCTAAAATTTTAATCTCAGAAATTACATCTAAATTTGATTTACTAAACCCTTTAAAATATAAAATATTGTCTTTGCTGAAAATATATTGGGAAGGATTTATGATTTCAATTTTATCAAAATCAGCTGCTTTTCCATTTGAAGTGATTTTTCCGAAAATGTCACAGGAAAACCAGTTATTATTTTTGTCAATCCAATTAAAAGTATTAAAATCGGTTTGGTAATATTTGATAGTTTCTGTTAACGGAATCGAAACTGTTTTGTATTCATTTTTTAAATAATCAAAAAGGCTAATTTGCTGGTTTAAAGTGTTGTAAATCCATAACTGATTTTGAGTTGACATTCCAATCGCATCAGCAACAATTGGAGTTGTACTCTGAGAAAAATTAATCTCTGTCATTTTATTCAATTGATTATCCAATAAAATAACACTATTGAAATCTTCATAGAACAACACTATTTTTAACGGATTTTGCAGATCAACTTTTGTGATTTTTCCGAGAGAAACATTTTTATATTCAAAAAGTTCCGTTCCTTTAGTTTTACTGAAAACATTATTCTTTATCTGGTAAGAATAACCAAAAGAGTCGTAGCCTAAAAATATATCGGCAGTATTTTTATATTGTGATAACAATTGGGGATTAATGCGTGAATCCTGTGCAAACAGTGCATTCGAAGTGCATACAACAAATAAATAGAATAAAAAATTTTGCACTGTTTTTGGCATTAGAAATTGATTTACAAGAATACCAAATTACAAAAAACTTACATTAGAAACTCATTTTTAGCGTTTAAACCTTTTATTAATCTAATAGTCTAAAAAATAGACGATTCTATCTATAGACAGAACGCATTAATATATTTAATTTTTTGAATCTTAAAATAAATAATACATTTGAATGTAAGTTTTTTTTGAACTTAAACACTTTTAAAGTAAATAAAATGAGAAAGATATTTTTTTATATGTCATTGATGCTTGTTTGTACGCAAATTCAGGCTCAAAAAGATTTTCAGGGAATGGCTGTTTATGAGTCAAAAACACAAGCGCCTAAGTTTGAAGGAATGCGCGGAAATAGAGATATTACGCCGGAAATGCAGAAGAGCATGGAAGAACGTATGAAAAAAATGCTCGAAAAAACATTCATTTTAAATTTCGACAAATCAGCATCTATTTATAAAGAAGAAGAAAAACTGGAAGCTCCGGGACAGCAGCAAGGCGGTTTTCGTGTCATGTTTGGTTCGCTTACCGGAGGCGGTGGCACTTTCTATAAAGATGTAAAAGCAAAATCATACACAGTTGACAAAGAGTTTATGGGAAAAGAATTTCTTGTTGTTGATTCTCTTCCAAAATTAGACTGGAAATTAGAACAGGAAACCAAACAAATTGGAGGCTATAACTGCTACAAAGCGACTGCAGTAAAACAAGCCAGTAAAACCGATTTCAGAAATTTCAGGCCTAAAAATAACGAGGACAAAAAGGATGAAGCGAAAAAGACTTCAGGAGATACTAAAACCAATTTTACAGACAATTTTGAAATCCCAAAAGAAATTGTAGTAACAGCTTGGTACACACCGGAGATTCCGGTGAATCAAGGGCCTGAGAATTATTGGGGACTTCCGGGTTTAATATTAGAAATTAATGATGGAACGACGACTATTTTATGTTCCAAAGTAGTTTTGAACGCAAAAGACAAAGTAGAAATAAAACCTTCCAAAAAAGGAAAAGTAATTTCTCAGAAAGAATATGACGAAACAGTAATTAAAAAAATGGAAGAATTTCGAGAAATGAACCGCGGACGTGCAGGCGGAGCACCTCCAATGGGAAGATAAATTTGTAAAATTCCAAAGTTTTAAATGCCAAATTCCAATATTCTGAATAATGAATAAAACACTTTTTATTTTTGCCTTACTTTTTACTTCTATATGCTTTTCACAAAGTGTCCGTTTTGACGGTTTAATTCAGGATGAGCAGAAAAATCCATTAGAAATGGCCAATATTATGGCAATTAATAGTGGCACAAAAGCAATGGATTCTTATGGGATTACCAATGATAAAGGAAAATTTCAGCTGACTTTAAAACCGAATACTTCTTATATCATAAAAGTGAGTTATCTGGGAATGAAATCTAAAGATATCGCATTAGTTACTAAAACAGAAAATATAACTCAGAATGTGGTTTTAGATGGTGCCGGAATTGAACTGGAAGGCGTTGAAATCGTTCGCGAAATGCCTGTTTCTATAAAAGGAGATACAATTGTTTACAATGCAGATTCATTCAAATCTGGAACAGAAAAGAAGCTTGAAGATGTACTTAAAAAACTTCCTGGAGTTGAGGTAAATGCTGACGGAGAGATTGAAGTGGAAGGAAAAAAAGTTAGTAAATTAATGGTAGAAGGAAAGGATTTTTTTGACGGAGATACCAAATTAGGCGTTAAAAATATTCCAGCAGATGCTATTGATAAAGTTCAGGTTTTAAGAAACTACAATGAAGTAGGCCAGCTAAAAGGCCTTGAAAACGATCAGGATAATGTGGCAATGAACATTAAACTGAAAGAAGGTAAAAAGAACTTTTGGTTTGGAGATGTAACTGCAGGAACTGGAGTTGCAGAATTGGATAGTCGTTATATTATTAATCCGAAGCTATTTTACTACAGTCCAAAATACAGCATCAATTTAATTACCAATTTCAATAACATTGGCGAATTGCCTTTAACGGCTCAAGATTATTTTAAGTTTACCGGCGGATTCAAAAACCTTATGAAAAAAGGAGGGAGCAGTTTTAATGTTTCTTCTAATGATTTAGGGATTTCACTTTTGAGAAACAACAGAGCGAAAGAAATTGAAACGAAATTTGGCGCAACAAACTTTGCCTATTCCATTAATAAAGCATGGAATTTAAGCGGTTTTGGGATTCTTTCGACCTCAAAAACGCAATTAGAAACCAAATCACAGTCTACAATTTTAAATTCTGGAAATCAGGAGAAACGAGATGAAAATACAAGTCAGAAAAATAATTTGGGACTTTTTAAATTAAGTTCAACATACAAACCAAGTGACAAATTTCAGTTTGATTATGATATCTTAACCAAATTGACCAAACAAGAAGAATATTCAGATTTGTTTAGAGAGCAAATTGTGCAGAATGTTGCTACGCCGGAAACTATTTTTACAACAAAAAAACAAGATCCGACCTCTATTAATCAGAATTTGAATTTGTATTATACGCAAAACGCTAAAAATATTTTTGCTTTTGAAATGCAGCATTTGTATCAGGATGAAAATCCGTTCTATAATGCCAATCTGCAAACCGTTCCTTTTAAATTGTCAGGATATATTATAGATCCGGAACAAGCTAGAAATGATTACAATCAGAATCGTTTTGTGAAAACAAATAAATTGGATGCCAAACTAGATTACTATTATATGGTAACGTCAAAAAGTAACTTCAATATTACTTTAGGAAATACCTATTCGTATCAAAACTTTAATTCTCATATCTTTCAAATGTTAGATAATGGAGACAGAAATGATTTGAATAATCCTGAAAATAATAATGACGTAGATTACAGATTTAATGATGCATTTGTGGGATTTCACTATAAAATTTTGACGGGGAAATTTACGTTGACTCCTGGTGTAAGTCTACATACATACCAAATGACAAACGGACAGGAAGGAACAGACTATTCTCAAAGTTTTACTAAAATACTACCAGATTTCTTCGCTTTATACCAAATCAAAAAATCAGAAACACTGACGTATAATTTCTCTTTGACCAATGATTTTACAGATATTAATCAATTAGCAGAAGGGTATGTTTTATCTAATTACAGTAATTTATTTCGCGGTAATCGTACTTTAGAAAATGCTACTTCGCAAGTGCATTCGCTTCGTTATTTCAAGTATAATATGTTTAATTTCGAAAATATTTTTGCCAACGCAACCTATACAAGAAAAGTCGATGCTATTAAAACAGAAGCTAAATTTGATGGAATTAATCAGTCTTCAGTTCCATATAACTCTAATTTAGCCGATGAAACTTTTTCAGGAATGGGAGCATACGGACGTTCCTTTTTGAAAAATTATAAAGCTTCGGTAAATGCAAGTTTAAACTGGTCAAAATTTAATAATAGACAAGATGGAGATTTAAGAACTACCGAAAGTTTTGTGCAAAGTTATACAGTTAGAGCTTCCACAAATTATAAAAAGCTTCCGAATATCGAATTTGGATACAATCTTTTGGTAAATAAATACAGTGGTTCTACTTTTTACACAGATAAACCTTTTGCCAAATTAGATTACTATTTCTTGGATAGTTTTTCTTTTGTTTCGGAATATGAATTTTACCATTATTACAACGGTGATAAATCGGTTGATAATGAATACGATTTCTTAAGCGCCAGTTTAATTTATCAAAAGAAAAACAGCAAATGGGAATATAAAGTTTCAGCGACCAACTTGTTGAATACAAGATATTTGAACGACGATAACTTTACGCAGTTCTCGACAAGGGTTTCTCAATATACTGTACAGCCTCGTTACATTATCTTTTCGATGAAATACAATTTATAAGAAGATTTGGCTGAATTTTAGGGATTAAGACATTTAATTTAAATAAGAATGGAATATCTTTACGTTAATATTAACAGCCAAATTTTTATATTATGCGCAATTTTATTTGGAGTTTATTGCTATTTACTTCGGCAATTTTTACGTCTTTTTCTCAAACAAAAGGTAGCGAAAAAGGAACTTATTTGTCTACAAACAAAGGGCAAAAAATCAAATTAAATCTATTAGAAGATAACAAATACGAATTGGTATTCTATTCAGGAGATTATGCAGTTAAAGGAGATTCGTTAGTGTTTATTAAAAATACAGAAGCTCAGACTAGTTTTGATCTTTCTTTTAAAGTTGATAAAAAAGCCAAAAATATAAAAGTAAGATTTTTAGATCCTTCCTATTATTCATTTTATGTAGGAACTCAAAAAGGTAATGAAGAGGTTAAATATCAAAAGCTTTCAGATATTAAAACGAAAACTGATCCTGATTGGACTAAAACTATTTTGGATTTTGAAATTGAAAAAGCAGACTTTTTGTATTTGGTATTTGAAGACAACTATAATCCGACTTCAGTAAATAAATATGCACTGCCAAAAGATGTTTCTGAAATTACGATAAATTATGAATTAGCAGTTTTAGGAGATTTGCAAATAGCCGGATTTTTTGACAGAAGTACAAATGAATTGAAAATCTCTGAAAAATCAGGATTAAATCCGTTAGTTTTTATTAATGAAAAAGATCCGCAGCCGGCAAAGAAAACAGCAAAGGTTCTTCCTCTTGAAAGTCTTTCTGTTTCCAATTGGACATATCCTGGGAAAGAAAACACTTTAATTAGTGAAGATTTCGGAACCGGGCTTGTTGCGACAGATAGTGTAGCCACAGCGGCTGACTATGCTATTCCACCTCCAGCATATACCAGATATGATTTTAAGCTAAAAGTTGAAAATACTTTAAAAAAAGCAATTGACGCTACAAAGGGCTCAGCCAATAAATTCCTGGTTGTTTATGCTGATAGTAAAACTAAAACAGCAAAAGAGAGTTTTGATTTTATTATAAAAGATCAGGAAACACAGACAGGATACAATATGTATGATAAATACAATGCGATTTATGATGTGTACAATTTTTATTTGGCTGGAGCCGATGATAAAAAATGGCTTAAAACTAATAAAATTGTAAATGATCCGAGCGTACTTGTTTTAAATGGAGATGGAAGTTTGTTAGCCATTGCAAAATCTGATTTGACTGCACAGCAATATCAATTTGGATATTACAGTGAATTCTATAGACAACTTTTGAGAGCGGATGCTTTAATATCTATAAATAATGCTTTAAAAAATAAAAAAGCAACAGATGCAGAATTGATTAAAGCGTTTAACAAAACAGTGTTATTGGAAACTTCATACGATTATGAGACGGCAGCTGTTGTTGATCCTAATTCAACTGAATTTGTAATTACAAAAACGACTTTAGACAAAAAAGAAGTTGTATCAGCTTGGAAAAAACTGATTGAATCGCATCAAAAAGATAAAACGGCTAATTTATATTTAGCAGAAATAATTGTAAAAGAAATCAAAAATCAAGGGTTTACAAAACAGCTTTTTAATGAAGACAAAATTCTAAACGATACTGATTTCCTGGCGATTGATTATTTATTAAAACATTTCGATGAAATAGAGCGCAATCGTGAAACTTTCAATAGCAAAGAAGGAGAATTGCATACTCTTGGAAATGTTGTTTCTGAAATTTCGAATGCCTTACAGCAAAATGTATATACCTCTCAAGATGGAGTTACAGGAGAAATCAATAAAGAAAAAGTCAATTCGATTTATAAAAAAATAATTGCGGACGGAAAAGGAAATTTTGATGCCTACAAAAATTACTTTGATTATTTGTCGATGGTAGAAGATAAGGACACTTCGAATACAACCTATTTAAGAGAATTCAATACCTATTTTGAAGCCAATCTAGCGGGCGGAAATCCAATTGAAAAATTAGATGCTATTTACTCTACATTAGACGCAACATCAAGTTATTTGTATGACGGTTGGAATGCTTTTAAAGAATATCATTCTAATTTGTGTAATACTGCAGCATGGACTGTAGTTTTAAAAGCTCAAAATTCGAACTTCTTGAAAGATGCCATAAAATGGTCAGAATACAGTTTACAAGTAACTAAAAACAATCCTTATTATTTAGATACTTTGGCACAATTATATTATAAAGATGGTCAAAAAGAAAAAGCAATTGCAACACAGACTTTAGCCGTAAAATATTTAGATGTAAATATGGATGGAGTTACGGCAACTGATATAAAAGATACCTTAACAAAAATGCAAAACGGAACGTACTAAAAACATAATTCAAAATATAAAAAAGGCTGTCTAAAAATTCTAGACAGCCTTTTTTATATTTTGAATTCAGATTGAATTACAATCCAAATGCAGCTTTTACCTGGTCAACAAAATCAAGTTTTTCCCATGTAAACAATTCAACAGTAACTGTTTTTTCTTGTCCACCTGGAGCAGAGAAAGTTTTAGTAACCGTTTCTGGTTTACGTCCCATGTGTCCGTAAGCAGCAGTTTCGCTGTAAATTGGATTTCTTAATTTTAATCTTTGCTCAATAAAGTAAGGACGCATATCAAAAATAGCTTCTACTTTTTTAGCGATTTCACCGTTAGTTAAGTTTACTTTAGAAGTTCCGTAAGTTTCAATGAAAATTCCCATTGGTTCAGCAACTCCAATTGCGTAAGAAACCTGAACTAAGATTTCGTCAGCAACACCTGCAGCAACTAAGTTTTTAGCGATATGACGTGTAGCATAAGCAGCACTTCTGTCTACTTTACTTGGATCTTTTCCAGAGAATGCACCACCACCGTGAGCACCTTTTCCACCGTAAGTATCCACTATGATTTTTCTTCCTGTTAAACCAGTATCTCCGTGAGGTCCTCCAATAACGAATTTTCCTGTTGGGTTAATATGGTAGTTGATTTTATCATTAAATAAATGAGCGTGCTCAGGATTTTTAGCGATAATTCTTGGAATAAGGATTTCTATAATATCTTTTTTGATTTTAGCCAACATTGCAGCTTCTTCATCAAAATCATCGTGTTGTGTAGAGATTACAATAGCGTCGATACGAGTTGGTTTGTTATCGTCGCTGTATTCTAAAGTTACCTGAGATTTAGCATCTGGACGTAAATAAGTGATTTCTTTGTTTTCACGTCTTAAAATAGCTAACTCTTGTAATAATTTATGAGATAAATCTAATGCCAATGGCATGTAGTTTTCAGTTTCATTAGTTGCGTAACCAAACATCATTCCCTGGTCACCAGCACCTTGTTCTTCTGGCTTAGCTCTGTCAACACCTTGGTTAATATCTGCAGATTGCTCGTGAATAGCGGAAAGAATTCCACAAGAATTCGCTTCAAACATATATTCACTTTTAGTATATCCAATTTTACGGATTACCTCACGTGCAATTTGCTGAACATCAAGATAAGTATTTGATTTAACTTCACCCGCTAAAATAACCTGACCAGTTGTAACTAATGTTTCGCAAGCTACTTTTGAGTCAGCGTCAAATGCCAAAAAGTTGTCAATTAATGCATCCGAAATTTGATCTGCAACTTTGTCTGGATGCCCTTCACTAACAGATTCTGACGTAAATAAATAAGCCATAATAATGTATTAAATTTAAAATTAAGCGAGGAAAATAATTGCTAAAAAGGGCTAAAGGAGAGTGTCTGCTTTAGCATTTTTTACTGCTGAAGATAATCTTTCAGCACTCATAACGAACCATTTCATTATGAAGAGGTTGCAATCAGTTCAAATTTTTCCTCTGTATTCGGGTGCAAAGGTATAAAACCATTTTGATTTGCAAATTAAAGTTCAACTTTTTTTCTTTTTTATGGCAGAAATTTAACAAAAGTATAGTATTTTGATAGGGTAATGGAAAATATTTTGGTTTTTGTTTGGCTGATTAAAAAATAGTTCGCACATTTGCCTCGTTAAAATAACAGAAAGAAATGAAATTTACAGTTTGCAATATGATGTCTTGTAAGATGCCGGAGTTATCCGCAGAGACTCTATTGTAGTTTATTTTCAACAACATATATAGAACCTCTGCCAATCGCAGAGGTTTTTTTTTGTTCAAAAATGTGAAATATAAAATCTTTTTCAAACCAAAAACAACTAATAAATCAGTAAAAGAAATGAAGAAAAATGTACTTATAATTTTAGGTCTTGCGACATTTTCAGGACTTTATGCTCAAGATAAAAGAGCGCAGGATACTTTAAAAAATAATGAATTGACAGAAGTAACCGTTATTGGATCTAGAAGTAAAAACAGAGTAAAGACCGATGTGCCAGTTCCGGTCGATGTTTTTAATGTGACAGAAATAACAAAAGGAGCGCCTCAAACCAGCGTAACTCAGATTTTAAATTATGTTGCGCCATCATTTACGAGTAACGCAACATCAACAGCAGATGCAACGGATCACGTTGATCCTGCACAATTGAGAGGGTTAGGGCCGGATCAGGTTCTGATTTTAGTAAACGGAAAAAGAAGACACACCAGTGCTTTGGTCAACATAAACGGATCGCCAGGAAGAGGATCTGTAGGAACCGATTTAAATGCGATTCCGTCTTTTGCAATCGAAAGAATAGAAGTTTTAAGAGATGGTGCGGCGGCGCAATATGGTTCTGATGCTATTGCAGGAGTAATCAATATAGTATTGAAAAAGAATGCTAATTATTTGACAGGTGGAATTCAGTATGGAACTAATTTATCATCGGGTTCTAATAATTTCAAAGGAGGTGCCGATGGACAAACCGTACAAGTCGATTTAAACTACGGAACTTCATTAGGAAAACCAGGAAGTTTTTTAAATGTAACAGGTACGGCTGTAACCAGACAAGCAACAAGTCGAGCAGGAATTAGAAACAATGGTATTTTTAATGCTTACAATGCAGTTGAAAACAGAGCTGCACAGAATGGGGTTGAAATCAATTCACTTTTCAGTAATATTAATAATACTTCAAACTCTGCTCAAATTTTATCTTCATTAAAACAATATGCACCGCAGGTAAGTTATTTTACAACCGCACAGCAAAATGCCATTGCATCGGCAACGACAATTACACAAATGCAGACGGCACTTAATTTTGATGTTACGAATAATGAATTGGCATACAGAGGACAGCAAAGAGCAGATTATAATATGAGCGTGGGGCAGTCAGAACTGGCATCAGGACAGGCGTATTATAATGCAAAATATCCTTTGACAGAAACAACTTCGGTATATTCTTTTGGTGGATTGTCATATAGAAATGGTCAGTCCTATGCTTTTAACAGATTGCCAAATGGTTCCGGAACTTTCACGCAAGTGTATGAAAACGGATTTTTGCCAGAAATAGAATCCAATATATTAGACGCTTCCGCGGCAGTTGGATTAAATACAGAATTGTTTGGTTTTGATACCGATTTAAGTACAAACTTAGGAACAAACTCTTTTAAATATAATGTAAACAATACGATCAATGCCACTTTAGGAACCAATTCTCCTTTTAGTTTTGATGCGGGTAAAGTTTCGTTTTTACAAAGCACAACCAATTTAGATTTTAGTAAAAAACTAGATGTTCTTTCAGGATTGAACGTTGCTTTTGGAGGGGAATTCAGATATGAAAACTACCAAATTAAAGCAGGAGAAGAAGCTTCATACGGATTATACGATGTAAATGGAAATTTGGTAACAGGAGTTTTACCAACTACATCGCCGTTAATTGTTACCGATTTCTTTGGAAACAAACGTGGAGCAGGAGCGCAGGGATTTTCAGGTTTCCAGCCTTCAGATGCTAAAGAAAGAGACAGAAAAAGTGGTGCCGCTTATGTTGATTTAGAATTAAATGCTACAGAAAAATGGTTGATAAATGGAGCAGCGCGTTATGAAAACTATTCCGATTTTGGAAGTACAGTTACGTTTAAATTAGCCTCACTTTTAAAATTGACAGACAATATAAATTGGAGAATTTCCGGACAAACCGGTTTTAGAGCGCCATCTTTACAGCAAAAGTATTTTGAAGCAAGTTCAACGCAGTTTATTAATGGTTCGCCATATCAGGTAGGTTATTTTACAAACGATTCTCAGGCGGCCAAAAGTATTGGTGTAGAAAATCTAAGGCCAGAGAAATCAAAAAGCATCAGCACAGGATTTACATTTAAAATTCCAGAAGCCAATATTACCATTTCTACAGATGCTTATTATACAAGAATCAATGACCGTGTTGTATTGTCTGGGCAATATGCAAGACCAACAGATGCGCAAATTGGAGCAGCAACTTCTCCAACGCAGGCCCAAGCTTTGACATTATTTCAAGAAGCATTTGATTTAAAAGGTGTAGAAAGAGCTTCTTTCTGGACAAACGGAATCGATTCGGAAACCAAAGGAGTTGATTTGGTAATTTCTCAAAAATACGATGTCATTCAGGATTTTGTAATTAGAAATGATTTTGCGTTAAGTTTTAATGAAACCAAAAGAGTGGGAGATTTGCATATACCGAAATCTATTGTTGATGCTGGTGGAGATCCATACATTTATTCCTTTTTTCCAGAGTCAAGCCGAGTTTATTTAGAAGAGGCAATTCCGAAATTAAAAGCAAACTTAATGACCACTTTCAGTATCAAAAAACTGGATATTTATTTAAGAAACAGCTATTTTGGACAAGTTACAGATCCAGGAGCAACAGATGTTAACTTAGACGGATCGGCTTCTGTATACGAACACCCGGAATATAGTGCGAAACTGGTTACCGATTTATCTTTCGGATATCAAATCAATGAACATTTTAGAGCAACAGTTGGATTCAATAATATAGGAGACGTTTATCCGGATAGAAATAATCCTGCAACACCTGCATTTACGAATACAACACCAACTTTATCTCCAGCACCAAGTACCGATTTGACAAATGCCAATCAGTTTGCTTATTCAAGAGCGGTTTCTCAATTTGGATTAAACGGAAGATTTGGATTTGCTCGTTTAAGCTTTAAATTCTAAAAAAATAAAATCTCTTTCAAGTCTTAATCTAAAAGGCTTGAAAGAGATTTAAAAAAAATAAGTGATAAAATTTCGATTTTAATTTGGTGGTTTAAAAATATTTACTACTTTTACTCTATAGAAATAGTCGAGTTTAAAAAAGCAAGATTAATTTTAAATATAAAAACAAATGAAAGCAATAGCAAGAAAAAATATGATGTGTTGTGGAATGATGCAAATGTGCATCCCTCATTGCTGTTGCCAAAAGTGAAAGAGTAGAATCTTTGTTATAGTTAAGCTATAAGCCCTTTTGGTCGCCATCCGAAAGGGCTTTTTTATTTTCAACAATTTAAATTTTAAAATCATGAATACACTAGATATAAATACAATCGCATTTCAATACTTATTAAGAAATAATAATTTGGAAGAATCAGCAGCTGAAACGCTAAAATATGATCCTGCACAGCAGATAAAAACTCAAAAATCATTACTGTTTCATCTGTACGATCTTGAAGAAGAAGCTGAAGGTGTTTTAGCTTAAATCAATTACAATTACAATATATACCGTATTAACAATATCAAAAAACTAAGAAATCATGAGTACACAAAAATTTGCAACAAATGCATTACACGCAGGACACGATGTTACTAAAAATTCAGGAACACGAGCAGTGCCAATTTATCAAACGTCATCATACGTATTTAATAATGCAGATCATGCAGCCAATTTATTTGGTCTTGCCGAAGCAGGATTTATCTACACGAGATTAAATAACCCCACAAACGATGTTTTAGAGCAGCGTTTGGCGGCGCTGGAAGGTGGTATTGGAGCTGTTGTTACCGCTTCAGGTGCATCGGCAATTTCTACAACATTATTGACTTTATTAAAAGCTGGCGATCATATCGTAGCTTCAAACAGCTTATATGGCGGAACTTATAATCTTCTAAAAGTTACACTGCCGAGATTAGGAATTACAACAACGTTTGTAGATCCTTCAAAACCAGAAAATTTTACCAAAGCGGCAAAAGAAAATACACGTGCTTTTTTTGTTGAATCTCTTGGAAATCCAAAATTAGACGTTTTAGATTTAAAAGGAATTTCGGCAGAAGCCAAAGCGTTTAAAGTGCCATTTATAGTAGATAATACAGTTGCGACACCTTATTTATTAAACCCAATTAAATATGGTGCCGATATTGTCATTCACTCCTTAACTAAATATATCGCTGGAAACGGAACTTCTTTAGGAGGCGTTATCATTGATGCCGGAAATTTTGACTGGGCAAACGGAAAGTTCCCTGAATTTACCGAACCATCTGCAGGTTACCATGGATTAATATATCATGAAGCTTTAGGAAATGCAGCTTTTATTGCAAAAGCACGAATTGAAGGGCTGCGTGATTTTGGTGCTGCTTTGAGTCCATTTAATGCTTTTCAGATTATTCAAGGTTTAGAAACACTTCCAATCCGAATCAAGAAACATAGTGAAAATGCTTTGGCTTTGGCCGAATGGTTAGAGAAACAAGATGAGGTGGTGTGGGTAAATTATCCAGGTTTAAAATCTAATAAATATTATGATTTGGCCAAAGAATATTTACCGGAAGGACAAAGCGGAATCATTACTTTCGGATTAAAAGGAGGTTTTGATGCGGCTAAAAAAGTAGTAGACGACACGAAATTATTCTCTTTACTGGCCAATATCGGCGATACCAAATCACTGATTATTCATCCGGCAAGTACAACGCACCAGCAGTTAACAGATGATGAACAGATCGAAACAGGAGTTTCAAAAGATTTAGTTCGTCTGTCTGTGGGAATTGAAGATATTGAAGATTTAATTGCAGATCTGCAGGCTGTTTTTGAAACCGTTTCGGTTTCACAATACAGTATCAATAAAAACTAGGTTTTTTTGTTTTTTGTTTGAAAGATTGCCTTTAGCGAGTGGTTTTGCTAAAGGTAATTTTTTATGAAAAACATCTTTATAAATTAAACCATATAAGTAATATAAGTTCATTTTAGAAAAAATGCACTGTAGAGACGCACAGCAGTGCG
The DNA here is from genome assembly GCF_042686225.1 of Flavobacterium notoginsengisoli. Classification (NCBI taxonomy): domain Bacteria; kingdom Pseudomonadati; phylum Bacteroidota; class Flavobacteriia; order Flavobacteriales; family Flavobacteriaceae; genus Flavobacterium; species Flavobacterium notoginsengisoli. Next base: position 208,025 of record NZ_JBHUOT010000012.1, on the reverse strand, counting down.
TCTAACTTTAAATCAAAGAACTGCTATATACAACACGGCAATTAAATGAACTTATATTGCTTATATGGTTTCAAAAATTAAAAATTATGTCAAAGCTTAAAATAAACATTGTCCTTTTTGGAATTGGTAATATCGGAAGTACTTTGATCAATCAGATTATTGAAAGTCAGGAGTTTTTTCTCGAAAGTAAAAACGTAGATTTTCATTTTCCTATTATCACAAATTCGACTGTAGCCTTTTTTGAGAAAGAAGGAGTCGGTTATGCTTGGGAAACCAATTTTAGACAACTGGCAGTTCCTTTTAAAGTAGAAGATATAGTAGAATTTGCTAAAGAAAATGAATTTGAAAACCTGATTGCGGTAGACGCAACAGCCAGTGATGAATTGGTAAAACATTATAACACGCTTATCAAAAACGGATTTAATATCGTTGCTGTAAACAAAAAAGCGAATACGCTTCCGATAGATTTGTACAAAGAGCTCAGAGTCAATCTTAAAAAGTATGATAAAGAATTTCTGTATGAAACCTCAGTAGATACAGGGATTCCGGTTTTACAGACTTTGAGAGATTTGTATTATTCCGGCGAAAAAATCACAAAGATTCGAGGAGTGTTCTCCGATAATTTGAGTTATGTTTTTAATAGATTTTCATCAGAAGAGGTCTCGTTTTCTTCGGTTTTAAAAGATGCAAGTCTTTTGGGACTGATGAAGTCAAATTTTAAAGAAGATTTATCAGGAAATGATACAGCACGAAAGCTTCTAATATTGGCAAGGGAAATAGGAAAAGATTTCGATTTTTCGGATATTCAGATAAAACCTTTTATTACGGAAGAACATTTGGAAAAAAATGGAGTACTTAATAAAGAGGCAATCGACAAATCTTTTAAAATTGCTAAAATTACACAAGCAGAAAATCATGTTTTGCGATATGTAGGTGAATTTGATTTAGAGAAAAACAAATTAGAAGTCAAATTGATTTCTGAACTGGCAAGTTCTCCAATCGGACAATTAAAAGGTTCTGATACCATTTTTGAAATTTACACACAATCTTATGCTGCTGTTCCAATTGTAATTCAGAGTGCGCCGCCATGTAAACAGGCAATTTCGAGAGGAATAATAACAGATATTCTAAAAGTTGCGGAAAGAATTAGAAATAAAGAGGCTGTTTGGTCTTAAATTCTCTCAAAAAAACTAAAAATATAACTGATGTTCTTTGATAAACTGATTTGTAAATGGAGTTTATAAGCCTAAAAACGGATGTTTTATGATTTTTTTAGTCAAAATTATCTTTCATTTTATTTTGTAAGATGTTTTTTAACGTTAAAAACAACTTTTTTAACGAATTTTGTAATTAAATTCCTGAATTTCATTTGTGTAATAAAAAAAATAGTTGCATATTTGTTGTACCCAAAAACTACTAGAAATCAAATGAACTTAAAAGTCAACAAAATGTTTTGTGCCATTTCGGTTAATACCGAGGCCGGGTCGCCTATTGCTTAAAATTGTAAGAAACACAATATAGTAGTAAAAGCCTCCCAAAGAACATTGGGAGGCTTTTTAATTATAAAAAAATGCAGAATTTAAATATACAATATAAATCACAGATGAATAAATCCTTACAGATGAACAAGATGTTTGCTGTCGCACTTATTTGCGTACGCGCATCGGTCTGTTGATACTAAAAGTATAAATGAGTTTAAAAACTTAAACCCTTTTGGTATCTAAAAATCCAAAAGGGTTTTTTTATTCCCGAAAGGGGCTTAACACAAATATAAAAGAGAAATAAAGATTATAAAACGCAACTTAACTAAACTTAAATATCATGAGCACATTGAACTACTTAGCAGAAAAAATTTCAAATTTGAAAAACAGAAGGACAAGAAAAAATAATCCGCCACCGCCAACAAATGAATTGGCTCACCCGAGATTCGGAATGAACGAAACGGATAAAAATGCTGAAAAAAAAGCACCCAACTCTTTATTGTTTTTGATGTATTCAAAAGAAAATGAAACGCTTTTTATCTAAACTAAAAAGTGACATAAACTAGGGTAAAACCTGCTTAATTTTACTGGGCATTTTTGTTCGGTAAATTTTTGCGTATAATAGTTTTTGCTAAAGTAAGTCTCAGAAATTTAACAAACACTTTTAGATAAAATTTGTTTGTTTAAGAAAATAGTAGTTAATTTGCACCGTTAAGTTCAAACACGTATTGAAATGTTATAAAGAAAGGACGAGGGATTAGACCCGATGAATCCTTAGCAACCCTTCGGTAAAACGAAGAAGGTGCTACATTCTACCACGCCAAACGTGGAAAGATAACAACAAGAATTTTTTTCTAGTTTACTCTAGTTTTTTCTTTCTAATATTTCCATATACAAATCAGATAATACAACAGATTTGAAATTGGAAAATATACCAAACAACCCTATTATAATTCAGGAATTCATCACAGAAAGTGGTGCGTCTTATCATTCTATACCTTTACATTTTACATTAGCAGGCCAGCCTTTGTATAATGCGCCAATTGTTTTGGTTAATCATGCCTTGACAGGAAATTCGCAAGTTACCGGCGAAAACGGTTGGTGGAATGATTTAATTGGAGAAGGAAAAACTATCGACACTTCAGTTTATACCATTTTAGCTTTTGATGTTCCTGGAAATGGAACTAATTCTTTTCTAATCGAAAATTATCTTGATTTTACAGCAAGAGATATTGCAAGAATATTTATTGAAGGAATTAAAGCTCTAAATATAGAAAAGCTTTTTGCCGTGATCGGAGGTTCAGTTGGCGGCGGGATTGCATGGGAAATCTTGGCTTTAGAACCTAATATTACAGATAATCTTATTCCGATTGCGAGCGACTGGAAATCTACAGACTGGCTTATTGCAAATTGTTTTCTTCAGGAGCAGATTCTAAATAATTCTTCAAAACCAATTGAAGATGCCAGAATTCACGCCATGTTATGTTATCGTTCGCCAGACTCATTTAAAGAGAAATTTCAGCGCACCGTTAATCAGGATCTTTTGATTTTTAATATCGAAAGTTGGCTGGCGCATCACGGAAAAAAACTACAGCAAAGATTTCAGTTGTCTTCTTATAAATTAATGAATCAGTTACTTAAAACAATTGATATTACTAGAAATAGTGAAAGTTTTGAAAACTTATTGTCAAAAACAACAGCTTCAATTCATATTGTAGGGATCAATTCAGACTTATTTTTTACGGCCAAAGAAAATGTCGAAACCTATGAAGAATTAAAGAAATTTAAAGACAATGTTTTCTATAGCGAAATTGTTTCGGTTCACGGACATGACGCTTTTTTAATCGAGTACAAACAATTAGATCATTTACTTGCCGACATTTTTAAGGCAGAAACAATAAAGAAATAAAATGAAAGTATTAAAATTTGGAGGTAAATCGTTAGCAAACGGAGAAGGACTTAACAAAGTTGTTTCAATCATTTCTGATAAAGTAAGTCAAGGTGAAAAGATTGCCGTTGTAGTTTCTGCACGCGGAAATGCTACTGACGAATTAGAATTTATCTTAAGTATTGCTGCTAAAAATGGCAGTTACAAAGAATTATTAGAGAATTTCAAAAAATATCAAATATCAGATTATCCGCAGGTTGATTTGTCTGAAGAATTTAATGTCTTAGACAAACTTTTTGAAGGAGTAAGTTTAATTGGTGATTACAGCAAAAAAATCAAAGATCAGATTTTGTCAAAAGGAGAATTGCTTTCGGCTAAATTATTGACGGCTATTTTATTAGAAAAAGGAATTCCTGCCAATTTTGTCGATACAAGAGAATTATTGAAAACTGATTCTAAATTTGGTGATGCACAGCCTTTAGAACAGCTTTCAAAGAAAAATGTAGTCAATTATTTTAAAGAACATAACGGCGAAACGGTTAATATAGTTACAGGCTTCATTGGTTCCAATAACAACAACGACACAACTACTTTAGGTAGAAATGGCAGTAACTATACCGCTTCGTTAATCGCAAATTATTTAAATGCTGAAGAATTACAAAACTTCACGCACGTAGACGGAATCTATACTGCAAACCCGGATTTAGTTGCCGATGCTAAGAAGATTGAATATTTATCTTTCAATGAAGCAAATGAGCTGGCTAATTTTGGAGCAACGATTTTACATGCTAAAACGATTATTCCTTTATTAGAAAAAAACATTCCGCTTCGTATTTTAAATACTTTTAATCACGAAAACAGAGGAACTTTAATTACATCGGATTCTTCTAAAGAAGGGATTAAAACACTTTCTGTTTTAGAAAATGTATCCCTTGTGAATCTTGAAGGACGCGGGTTACTTGGAAAAGCTGGAGTTGATGCCAGAATTTTTAAAGTAATGGGCGATCACAACATCAGTGTTAGTATCATCTCGCAAGGCTCTTCAGAAAGAGGAATCGGACTTGTAGTGGCAACAGAAAAAGCGACTCTTGCAATGGTTGAATTAGAAAAAGAGTTCGAAAATGACTTTTATTCAAAAGACGTTAACCAAATTACGGTAACAGATAATGTATCGGTTATTTCGATTATTGGACAGGATTTGAGCACTTTCCATAAACCATACACCGCTTTAATCAAAAATAAAATTGTTCCTATTTTATTCAACAACACTGTAACGGGCAAAAACGTGAGTTTGGTGGTTAAAAAAGAAGAATTAAACAAAGCATTAAACGTAATTCACGGAGAGATTTTTGGAGTTTCTAAAAAAATCAACATTGCAATTTTTGGTCATGGATTAGTTGGAGGAACTTTGATTAACCAGATTTTAGAATCGGCAGCGGCAATTGAAAAACGTAAAGACATTAAGCTGAATGTTTTCGCTATAGCGAATTCTAGAAAACTGCTTTTAAATAAATATGGTGTTGCCAATAACTGGAAAAATGAAATAGAAACCAAAGGCGAGCCTTACACGATTAAAGACATAATCACTTACGCTAACGAACATCATTTAGAAAACTTAATTGCAATTGATAATACAGCAAGTGCGACTTTTGTTGAGAATTATATTCCGTTAGTAGAAAGCAGTTTCGATTTAATTTCTTCAAACAAAGTGGCTAATACTTTGACTTATGGCTTTTACAAAGAATTGAGAAAAGCATTAGCAGATAATCAAAAGAATTATTTGTATGAAACAAATGTTGGTGCAGGATTACCATTAATTGATACCATCAAATTATTGCACCTTTCAGGAGAAAATATTACAAAAATAAAAGGAGTTTTCTCGGGAACATTGAGTTATTTATTCAATAATTTCTCTGCAAAAGAGGCGCCTTTTAGCGAAATCTTGCAGGAAGCAATTGATAACGGATATACAGAACCAGATCCGCGTGAAGATTTATGCGGAAATGACGTTGGTAGAAAATTATTAATTTTAGCTAGAGAATTAGATTTACAAAATGAGTTTGAAGAAATCTCAATTCAGAATTTAATTCCGGAGCACTTGCGTGAAGGAAGCGCAGCCGATTTCTTGACAAAATTAAAAGAATTCGACTCCATTTATGCTAAAATAAAAGCAGAACAACAGCCAAATCACGTATTGAGATATATTGGTGAATTGTCTGGAGATTTGCAGAATGACAAAGGAAATCTAGAAGTAAAATTAGTTTCAGTGCCAAAAGACACTGCATTAGGCGGATTAAAAGGTTCTGATTCTTTCTTCGAAATTTACACAGAATCTTACGGAGATCGTCCAATCGTTATTCAGGGAGCTGGTGCAGGTTCTGCAGTAACGGCAAGAGGGGTTTTTGGAGATATTTTGAGATTGTCTGACAAAGGATAAATTAAACGAGAAACAAAAGAAAGAAAAATCTTAAATTCGTTATTTAGTTTTAATAATGTAAATATGAAAAAGATTTTTATTTTATTGTTGATTTCAAATAGTATCGTAGCTCAGGTTTCTAATGTTATTAGGAACAAAGACAGTTATACTCAGGATGTATTTCCGTATAAAGGAATAAGAGCAATTCAGGTTGATGAGGTAAGTTCTCCTGGAAACGAGGATAATGTTTTTATTTTTTCGAAGATTGAAAAAAATGCTATTCCTGATAAAATGTATTTCCAAAGGTTTACGAAAGTAAATGATAAATGGATTTTAAAATCGATTTTGGAAGTAAATCATAACGGAATTATTTCATCTTGGGGAAGCCGAAAAGCATTTGGAGATTATAATAAAGATAAAAGTGTAGATGCTCTTTTTATTTACGGATTATATGATGCTGATTTTAAACAACAATCGGTTCATCTTGTATTTTCCCAAAAAGATAAATTTTACACTATAGAATCAAGTGTCTCAGATAATTTTGGAACAGACAGATTCTCTGATAATTTTAAATCTTTGGACGTAGAATCTAAAAAACAGGTTTTAGAGTATTGGAATAAATTAGATAAAAAAGACAAATAACTTAGGAATAAATACCATGAAAGTAACTTTAAACAGAGTAAATGACGCCTTTCATTTTAAAGTAAAAAATGAACGCGGACACGTAGTTGACGTTGACAGCAGAGCCGAATTTGGCGGAAGCGATTTGGGCGCAAGTCCTATGGAATTGGTATTAATGGGAGTTGCAGGATGCAGCGCTATTGATATGATTTCGATTTTAAAAAAACAACGTCAGGAAATCACATCTTTTAATGCTGAGGTTGAAGGAACGCGTGTGCAGATCGAAGAAGCAAAACCTTTTAAAGAAATCGATGTGGTTTTTTATTTAGAAGGAGAAATCAATCCGGAAAAAGCTAAAAAAGCAGCACAGCTTTCTTTTGAGAAATACTGTTCAGTTGCTAAAACGGTGGAACCAACAGCAACCATTAATTACAAAGTTGTCTTGAACAGCGAAGCTTTATAAAATTAGATAATTAGTCAATTAGGGAATTAGAAAATGCTCAGATTGAGCATAAATAATTGACTTGTTTTGGTTTGGATTTTAGTTTGTAAAACTTGAAACCTCAAACTTGAAACAAAAAAACAAAAAAACAAAAAAACAACACAATGAATACAGAAGAATTTGGTTTTGAAACACAAGCCATTAGAACACATTTAGAAAAAACACAATTTCAGGAACATTCAACGCCTTTGTATTTATCTTCAAGTTTTATATTTGAAGACGCAGAGGATATGAGGGCTTCTTTTACAGAAGAAAAAGTTCGTAATATTTATTCTCGTTTCAGCAATCCAAATACAACAGAATTTGTAGATAAAGTTTGCGCAATGGAAGGTGCAGAAGCAGGTTATGCTTTCGCAACCGGAATGGCAGCAATATATTCTACATTTGCAGCATTGTTAGATTCTGGAGATCACATTGTGTCTGCAGGAAGCGTTTTTGGATCGACACATGCGTTGTTTATGACCTATTTTCCAAAATGGAACATTGAAACAACCTATTTTGATATCAATAAACCAGAAACAATAGAGAGTTTTATTAAACCTAATACTAAAATTTTATACGCAGAAACACCAACAAATCCAGGTGTTGATGTAATTGATTTGGAATTGTTAGGTCAAATTGCAAAAAAGCACAATCTGATTTTAATAATCGATAACTGTTTTGCAACACCGTATATTCAACAGCCTATAAAATATGGAGCTCATATTGTAGTGCATTCTGCAACAAAATTAATCGATGGACAAGGCCGTGTTTTGGGTGGAGTTGCAGTTGGAGAAGCAGAGTTGATTCGTAAAATATATTTGTTTTCAAGAAATACGGGACCGGCAATGTCGCCATTTAATGCTTGGGTTTTGTCAAAAAGTTTAGAGACTTTGGCTGTTCGTGTAGATAAGCATTGTGAAAATGCTTTAAAAGTGGCAGAATTTTTAGAAAGTCATCCGAATGTGAATAGTGTGAAATATCCATTCTTGAAATCACATCCAAAATATGAAATTGCTAAAAAACAAATGCGTTTAGGCGGTAACATTATTGCGATCGAAATAAAAGGTGGTCTTGAAGCCGGACGAAAATTTTTGAACAAGATTAAATTATGTTCTCTTTCGGCAAATATTGGTGATGTAAAAACGATTGTTACGCATCCTGCCTCTACAACGCACAGTAAATTATCTGAAGAAGATCAATTAGCAGTTGGAATCACACAAGGTTTAGTTCGTGTTTCTGTAGGTTTAGAAACGGTAGAAGATGTAATTGCAGATTTGAAACAAGCATTAGAATAATCTTTTATATTTTAAATTATCAAAATACGATTTTTAGCTTTACATTTAATTACAGTTGAAAATCGTATTTTTTTTGATTGTAGTTTTCTTAAATACTATACTTTTGTCAATCAAGGAAATGAATTAACGAAGTAATTTGATAGGATTAGTAGAATTTAACTTTATTCTTTTGTGATAGTTCAAACAAAAAGCATATTTTTGTTGTTTAATAATTTACTGCAATTTAATAGCTATTTTAATTAACTATAGAAGCTGTAATCTAAAACATAAAGATGCTTTCAAAAAAGACAAAATACGGAATCAAAGCTTTGACTTATTTAGCCAGACGCGAAAATAACGAACCAGTACAGATTGCCGAAATTGCGAAAAGCGAACACATTTCGATAAAATTTTTAGAAAGTATTTTACTGCTCTTAAGAAACTCGGGTTTTCTTGGTGCCAAAAAAGGAAAAGGTGGAGGCTATTACTTAATAAAAGATCCAAAAGACATCAGTATGGCAAAAGTCTATCGTATTTTGGAAGGGCCGATTGCATTACTTCCATGTGCAAGTCATAATTTTTACGAAAGATGTGATGATTGTGATGATGAAGCTACCTGTGCGGCACGTCGTTTAATGACTGAAGTTAGAGATAATACACTTAAAATATTAGAAAGTAATTCTTTGGCAGATATTGCGTTTTAAGATGATATTTTTAAAATACAAAAGACCATTTCTGTTTTAATGAAATGGTCTTTTTTTATGTTTATAAAGTAATTTTAGTCTAAAAAATCAATTTGTATCCAGCCATAAAAAGCATTACGGCTATAGCGTTTCTCAGGAATTGATCCGGAACTTTTCCGCTTAGCATGCTTCCCATATAGATTCCGGGAAGCGATCCCATTAATAATTGCCCCAATAAACCTATATCCAAATTTCCCATAGAAGCGTGACCAATTCCTGCAACAAGTGTCAAAGGAACGGCGTGTGCGATTTCAGTTCCAACTAATCTTGGTGTTGGTAATAATGGATAAAGGAAAAATAAAGTTACAGTTCCTAAAGCTCCGGCTCCAATAGAAGTTAGAGTTACGGTTGCACCCAGTAAAACTCCAATTCCGATAGTCAGCATGTTTTGAGTCGTGCTTTCGCTATGAAATTTATCTCCCGCATGTTTTTGAGAGAATTTCAAAATTTTATTTTTGAATATAATAGCAATTGAGGTAAATAATAATGCCCAGCCTAAGCTGTATTTAATTACATGATTTATAGTTTCAATATCTGTTTTAATGCTGTTTAAAATCCATAGAGTGACTAAAGCAGCGGGAACACTTCCAAGGGTAAGCCACCCGGTAATTTTCCAGTTGATATTGCCTTTTTTATTGTGTACAAAAACACCTCCTGCTTTTGTAAATGCGGCATATAATAAATCGGTTCCTACTGCGGTTGTTGGCGGAATATTGAAGTATAATAAAATTGGAGTCATTAAAGAACCGCCGCCAACTCCAGTCAGTCCAACAATAAATCCAACGACTAATCCTGCAATTACAAGACCTATTTGAAAATCCATAAATAAAAGTTTGGGGGCTAAAATACAACAATTTTATAATAATCCTATCGATTTTATAGAGATTAAAAAATGTATTTAATAACCAAATTTTTTTGACGCTTAAATTGTTGCAATATCTTGTTATAGGGCATTATTTGTGAAATTATACAGTATAATTCTTAAAACTCTCTTTTAGAATGCAATAAAAGGCAGGTGAGGGCTTAAAAAAATAATAATATTGCTTTGTAATTTAGAAATAAGTAGTATTTTTGCAAAGTAATCTACTAACCCGATAGGGTAATAGGTTTTCAAAACGAAATTTAAACCTGTTAACATGGAGAAAGAACTGAAAATAAATAATACGGCCTCTTTTAAAGAGAAGCTTTGGATTGGAATTCCTGTTGTTTTACTAGTAGGTTTGTTACTCACTTTAATATACAATCATCACGCTGAATTTTCCTGGGACGGATTTGTAGCAGGATTCAATCAGGAATTTTTAGTGTTTTTTGCGATTGGAGTTTTTGCTCAGTTGGTTGACGGAACTTTAGGAATGGGATATGGAGCAACTTCGACGTCATTTTTATTGGCTTATGGAGTACCGCCGGTTGTGAGCAGTACTGCAGTTCACGTTTCAGAAATGTTTACAACGGGAGCATCGGCGCTTTCGCATCATCGTTTCGGAAACATCAATAAAAAACTGGTAAAGCATCTATTGATTCCGGGAGTTTTAGGTTCTATTACAGGAGCTTACTTACTATCAGACGTAATTGACGGAGATATTATAAAGCCATTTATTGCAGTTTACATGATTGTTTTAGCGATAATCATTATTAGAAAAGCGTTAAAAAAGAATATTGTAAAAAAGAAAACTAAAAAGTTAAGCGCTTTAGCTGTTTTCGGAGGTTTTATGGATTCTGTTGGAGGAGGAGGCTGGGGGCCAATTGTAACTTCTACATTATTAGGAAGAGGAAGAAATCCAAGATATACTATTGGTTCTGTAAATGCAGCTGAGTTTGCAATTTCATTTGCAAGTGGAATAACGTTCATGCTTTTCGGTGGAATCCATGGCTGGCAAGTAATCATCGGATTGATTTTAGGAGGAGTTATTTCAGCACCATTAGCAGCTTATTTAGTAAATAAAATCAAAAGAAAACCAATGATGGTTGCGGTTGGAGTGTTAATTATATTATTGAGTTTAAAAACATTATCTAAATTATTGTAAAAAATAAATTTAGAAAGGAAGAGAGATTATGAGTGCGATTATAGTACAAGAATTATTAGATAAAACAAAAGATTTTTCGCTTGACGAAACCTTAGTTTTTTTAGCAAAAAAATTTCCAGGAAAAGTAATTTTTTCGACATCTTTTGGCCAGGAAGATCAGGTAATTACAGATTTTATTGCAAAAAGCAACACAGATATTGCTGTTTTTACTTTAGATACAGGAAGATTGTTTCAGGAAACGTATGACGTTTTTCACAAAACATTAAAAAAGTATAAAAGACCAATCGAGGTTTATTTTCCGGAAGCAGCATCAGTAGAAAAGCTATTGCAGGAAAAGGGACCAAACAGCTTTTACGATTCAGTTGAAAACAGAAAAGAGTGTTGTTTTATTCGAAAAGTAATTCCGTTAAGAAAAGCTTTGGCAGGAAACTCAGTTTGGATTACGGGATTACGAGCCGAACAATCAGAAAACAGACATGATTTAAGTCTGTTTGAATACGATGGAAACTTCGAAATCATAAAATTCAATCCGTTATTAAAATGGACTTTAGAAGAAGTGGAAACGTATTTATCTGAAAACAATGTTCCGCAAAATCCATTGCACAAACAAGGTTTTGTAAGTATTGGATGCGCACCTTGTACCAGAGCAATCTTTCCAGGCGAAGATATCAGAGCTGGAAGATGGTGGTGGGAATCAAGCCATAAAGAGTGTGGGCTTCACAGTGCTAAGAAAGAGTAGACTTTTTAGAAGCAAGAAGAAAGAGGCAAGACTTTTTTAGAGAATAGAAAATAGATTACAGAATAAAGAGTGGAGATTTTAGATCAGGCAATTTGAAACTTTAAACATGAAACCTGAAACAAAATTTTCACAACAAAAATATCAAACAAAAAAACAATGAGTTCAGTATTAAAAACAAACGCTTTAGAGAGTGAAGCGATATACATTTTCAGAGAAGTAATTTCACAGTTTGACAAACCGGTTTTACTTTTCTCAGGAGGAAAAGATTCTATCACATTAGTGCGTTTGGCGCAAAAAGCATTTTTCCCTGCTAAGATTCCGTTTCCTCTATTGCATGTTGATACGGGACACAATTTCCCTGAGACAATTGCTTTCAGAGATAAATTGGTAGAAGAATTAGGTTTAGAGTTGATCGTTCGTAATGTTCAGGATGCCATTGATGAAGGAAAAGTAGTTGAAGAAACTGGAAAATACTCAAGTAGAAACAGTTTGCAGACAACAACACTTTTAGATGCAATTGAAGAATTTAAGTTTGATGCTTGTATTGGTGGAGCACGTCGTGATGAAGAAAAGGCGAGAGCTAAAGAGCGTATTTTCTCTGTTCGTGATGATTTCGGACAATGGGACGAAAAAAATCAAAGACCTGAGTTGTTTGATATTTTGAATGGAAAAATTGAAAATGGACAAAACGTTCGTGTTTTTCCAATTTCAAACTGGACAGAATTAGATGTTTGGAGTTATATCGAAAAAGAACACATCGAAATTCCATCAATCTATTTCTCACATAAAAGAAAAGTTTTTTTGAGAGACGGTTTAATCTGGTCGCATTCTCCTTTTGTGTACCAAGAAGAAGACGAACAAATCGAAGAAAGAATTGTTCGCTTCAGAACCGTTGGAGATATGAGTTGTACCGCAGCAGTTGAATCTTACGCAGCAACAATCGAAGAAGTTGTTGGAGAAATCAGAGAATCAACCATTTCTGAAAGAGGAGCCAGAATCGATGATAAACGTTCTGAAGCGGCGATGGAAAAGAGAAAACAACAAGGGTACTTTTAATAATTGTTAATTATGAATTGTTAATTGTAAATGCAATTCGGAATGGAATTTTAAAAGTAAAAATCAAGAAAACAAAAACATACAGATTTAAATTTTAGTTCAAAGGCAAGCAACTTGAAACTTGAAACAAAAATTAAACCTGAAACAAAATATTACAGAATGGACGTTTTAAAAATAGCAACAGCAGGAAGTGTAGATGACGGAAAAAGTACTTTGATCGGGAGATTATTGTACGATACAAAATCATTGACAACTGATAAAATAGAAGCAATCGAAAAAAGCAGTAAACAAAAAGGTTACGATTACCTTGATTTTTCTTTGGCAACTGACGGATTAGTGGCCGAAAGAGAACAAGGAATCACGATTGACGTTGCACATATATATTTTTCGACTGCAAAGAAAAGTTACATTATTGCTGATACTCCGGGTCACGTAGAATATACCAGAAACATGGTTACGGGAGCTTCGACTTCTCAGGTTTCAATTATTTTGATTGATGCCAGAAAAGGCGTTATCGAGCAGACTTACCGTCACTTTTTTATCAATAATTTATTGAGAGTAAAAGAAGTAATTGTTGCGATTAACAAAATGGATTTGGTTGACTATTCTGAAGAAGTTTTCAATAAAATCAAAGCCGATTTTGAGGCATTAAATGCAAAAAGTACTTTCAAAGAGCAAAACGTAAGCTATATTCCGTTAAGTGCCATCAACGGTGGAAATGTTGTGGACAAATCTGAAAATATGCCTTGGTATGAAGGACAAACGGTTTTAGAGCATTTAGAAGGATTACATTCTCATGATGTATACGAAGCAGGAAAAGCACGTTTCCCAGTTCAAACCGTTATTCGTCCAAAAACAGAGGAATATCACGATTTCAGAGGTTACGCAGGAAAATTATACGGAAACTCAATTAAAGTTGGAGATGCCGTAACAGTTCTTCCTTCTTTAACAGAATCAACAGTTACTAAAATTCACTTTTTCGATAAAACATTTGATGAAGCCGTTGCAGGTTCATCTATCACAATCGAATTAGAAAATGATATCAATGTAACAAGAGGTGATATGATTGTGAAATCATCAGAACTTCCAAAAATTGAAAAAGATATTACCACAACAGTTTGTTGGATGGACAGTAAAAAACTGGTTCCGGGAACTAAATATTTGGTACAACACAATACAAACAGAGTTTTAGCAAAAGTAGAAAGCATTAAAAATACTATTGCAACAGATTACTCTGGAACGACAGAAGCTTCACAATTAGCCATCAACGAAATTGGCGAGGTAACGATCAAATTAAGCAAACCGTTATATTTTGATTCATACAACGAAAACAAATCAAACGGAGCTTTTATCTTAATTGATACAGCAACAAACACAACAGCAGGAGTAGGATTCATTCGCTAGTTGATAGTTGATGGTTTTTGGTTGATAGTTATCTGCCAGCAAACCAACAACCAACAACTGACAACCAACAACTAAAGAGAAATGGAAAGTTTTAGAACAGAAATAGAAAATCCGGTAGTTCAGAAGGAGATTATCGAATTAGAAAAAAAGATTCATTTATTCCGTGGAGGAAAAATTGATGATGAGCGTTTTCGTAGTCTTCGTTTAGCGCGTGGAATTTACGGTCAGCGTCAGGAAGGCGTTCAGATGATTCGTATCAAATTGCCTTATGGTAAAGTAACCAGTGAGCAATTAGTGCGTATCACACAAGTTTCAGATGAATATTCTACAGGACGTTTGCATATTACAACACGTCAGGATATTCAGATTCACTATGTGAGTTTAGACAGAACTCCTGAACTTTGGGCGGATTTGGCTAAAGATGATATTACACTTCGTGAAGCTTGTGGAAACACAGTAAGAAATATTACAGGAAGCGAATTGGCTGGAGTTGACGTAAACGAGCCATTTGATGTTTCGCCTTACGCACACGGACTTTTTCAGTATTTGTTAAGAAACCCGATCTGTCAGGAAATGGGACGTAAATTCAAAATTTCGTTCTCATCTTCAGACGAAGATACCGCTTTGAGTTATTTGCACGATTTAGGATTTATTCCGAAAATTAAAGACGGACAGAAAGGTTTCAAAATCATGTTTGGAGGAGGTCTAGGATCTCAGCCAGCACATGCGGAATTACTTTCGGAGTTTGTTCCCGTAAACGAAATTATTCCAACAGCAGAAGGAATCATCCGTATTTTTGATAGATATGGTGAACGTGCTAAAAGAATGAAAGCGCGTATGAAATTCTTAATCAAAGAAATGGGAAGAGATGTTTTCCTTGATTTGGTTGAGCAAGAGAAAAAAGCCATCGCTTTTGAAACATACGAAATTGATACAACTGCTTTTGATGGTCCAATTCCAGAACCATTATTAGAAGTTCCGCAAGTTACAATTGAAGATACAAAAGCGTATGAAGCTTGGAAAAATTCGAATGTAATCAAACAGAAACAAGACGGTTATTATGCTATTGGAATTAAAGTTTTATTAGGAGATTTTTATACGGATAAAGCACGATTGTTAGCCAACTTAATTAAGAATTACGGAGCAAATGAATTGCGTTTTTCATTGCGTCAAAATATTGTAATACGTCACATAAAAGAAGAGAATTTACCATTCTTTTATCAAGAATTAGCGAAGTTGGATTTTGTTCAGCTAGGATATAATTCAGTTGGAGATATTACGGCATGTCCGGGTACTGATACTTGTAATTTGGGGATTGCAAGTAGTACCGGTATTGCAGAAGAATTAGAAAGAGTTTTAACGGCAGAATATCCTCAGTATTTAAACAAACGCGAAATCGAAATTAAAATTTCGGGCTGTATGAATGCCTGCGGACAGCATAATATGTCTGCAATTGGATTCCAGGGAATGTCGATTAACTCAGGAAAACTAGTTGCTCCGGCTTTACAAGTTTTATTAGGCGGAGGAAGATTAGGAAATGGCGCTGGACGTTTTGCTGATAAAGTAATCAAAGTGCCTAGTCGTAGAGGTCCTGATGCGTTGCGTACCATTTTAAATGATTTTGATGCTAACGGAAGCGGACAAAAATTCCTAGATTATTATGATACAAAAGGAGAAAAGTATTTCTACGAAATCTTAAAACCGTATGCAGATGTAACCAATTTAACAGAAGCCGATTTTGTAGATTGGGGTAACGCAGACAACTATGTAAAAGCAGTTGGAGTTGGAGAATGTGCAGGAGTTGTAATCGATTTAGTTGCAACATTATTGTTTGAAGCTAAAGAGAAATTGATTTTGGCTCAGGAATCTTTCGACGAGAAAAAATGGTCAGATGCAATTTATCATGCTTATGCAGGATTTGTAAATGGAGCAAAAGCATTGTTATTGTCAGAAAACCAAAAAACAAATCACCACGCAGGAATCGTTGATTTGTTTGATACTGTTTTCATCGACACAAATAAAATAGAATTAAACTTAACTTTTAAAGACTTGGTTTACCAAATCAATAAAAATGAACCATCTGAAGCTTTCGCTAAAGATTACATTGCTCAGGCAGTCGTTTTCTTTGACAAAATCGAAACTTTCAGAGCTCAGGAATTAGAAAATGCTTAATATAAAACCCAAAATAACTTTAGTCGGTGCAGGTCCGGGCGATCCCGATTTACTGACGCTGAAAGCTGTAAAAGCATTGGCTGAAGCTAATGTGGTTTTATACGACGCTTTGGCCAACGAAGAAATTCTGGATTACGCACCTAAAAATGCCATTCGAATTTTTGTTGGAAAAAGAATCGGAAATCATGCTTACACGCAGGATCAAATCAATCAATTGATTGTGGATAATGCTTTGACTTACGGAAACGTAGTTCGATTAAAAGGCGGAGATCCATTTATTTTCGGAAGAGGAAGCGAAGAAGTGGAATTTGCAGAAAGTTTCGGAATAGAAACCATCGTAGTTCCCGGTATTTCATCTGTAGTTGCCGTTCCTGCAAGTCAGGGAATTTCGATTACAAAAAGAGGCGTTTCAGAAAGTTTTTGGGCGATTACCGGAACAACATCAGATAGAAAATTATCTTCAGATATTGCATTATCAGCCAAATCTTCTGCAACAGTTGTGATTTTAATGGGAATGCACAAATTGCCTCAAATCATCGATTTGTTTCAAAAAGAAGACAAAGGAAATTTACCCGTTGCAATTATCCAAAACGGAACAACAACAGAAGAAAAAGTGGGAGTTGGAACGGTTGATTCGATTTTAAATATTGTAAAAGAAAAAGAATTAGGTTCACCAGCCATTATTGTTTTAGGCGAAGTGGTCCGCGAAAGCAATAAATTAAAAGGATTTTACGAAGAATTTCTATCAAAAGAAGAAATTCGTTAGAATTTATATGTTCCGTTAGGAACATTTCATCGGTAGAAAAAAAATGTTTTTCACAGTATAATGTTCCGTTAGGAACATATGATTGACGCTGATTTTGCAACGTCAGGTTTTAACCCGAAGTTTGCATTATTAATGGTTCCGTTAGGAACAACATATTGGTAACATGGAACAAAACGAATTATATCCAATATTTCTAAAGCTTCACAATTTAAATGTACTAATTGTAGGCGGTGGAAATGTAGGTTTAGAGAAACTTTCTTTTTTGCTAAAATCAAGTCCAAATGCAAATGTTGAGGTTGTAGCACCTGATTTTCATTTGGAAATTAAAGTTTTAGCCGAAAAACATCCTTCAGTTAAATTGACGGAAAAAAAGTTTAAAAAGAAAATGCTCAAAAAGCGTCACATGGTGATCGCTTGTACAGATAAGCTGGAAGTCAATAAAAAGGTGTATGATTTGGCTAGAAAACGTTATTTGATTTGCAATATAGCCGATACGCCCGATTTATGTGATTATTATCTAGGCGGAATCGTAACAAAAGGAAATGTAAAAATTGCCATTTCAACCAACGGAAAATCGCCAACAACAGCAAAAAGATTACGTGAGTTTTTCGAAGAAGTAATTCCGGAAGACATCAATCAAATGGTTGAGAACCTGAATGAATACCGAAAAACGCTAAAAGGCAATTTCGAAGAAAAAGTTAAAAGGATGAATGAGATTACCTCTTCATTAAAAAATAAAGAGTAAAAAAGTTTCGGAAAGAAATTAATGATAAAAATCATTGATAGTACAAGGATTTATTCGTTTCTTTGCGTTATTAAGAATGATTATAAACAACAACATAATGATTAAAACAGATATACTTATAATTGGAGCAGGCCCAACAGGTTTATTTGCCGTTTTCGAGGCAGGATTATTAAAATTAAAATGCCACATTTTAGATGCTTTGCCTCAACCAGGAGGACAGCTTTCAGAATTATATCCTAAAAAGCCTATTTATGATATTCCAGGTTTTCCAGAAGTATTAGCCGGAGATTTAGTTGACGGATTAATGGAGCAAATCAAACAATTTGAGCCAGGATTTACATTAGGAGAACGTGCTGAAACCATCGACAAACAAGAAGACGGAAGTTTTATCGTAACCTCAAACAAAGGAACAAAATTCCACGCGCCAGTTATTGCAATCGCTGGAGGTTTAGGAAGTTTTGAGCCTCGTAAACCGCTTATCGAAGATATCGAGTTTTATGAAGATAAAGGAGTAAAATATTTCATCAAAAATCCGGAGAAATTCAGAGATAAAAGAGTTGTAATTGCAGGAGGAGGAGATTCAGCATTAGACTGGTCAATTTTCTTAGCAAACGTAGCTTCAGAAGTAACTTTAATTCACAGAAGAAATGAATTCAGAGGAGCTTTAGATTCTGTAGAAAAAGTACAGGAATTAAAATCAGCAGGAAAAATCAAATTGATCACGCCAGCTGAGGTTATCGGAATCAATGGAGCAGAGCACGTAGAGTCATTAGACATCGAAGAAAACGGCGCACACCGTAAAATCGAATGTGACTATTTCATCCCACTTTTCGGATTAACACCAAAATTAGGTCCAATTGGAGACTGGGGATTAGAAATTGAGAAAAATGCTATTAAAGTAAACAATGCATTAGATTACCAAACCAACATTCCGGGAATCTTTGCCATTGGAGACGTAAACACATACCCAGGAAAATTAAAGTTAATCCTTTGCGGTTTCCACGAAGCAACTTTAATGTGCCAGGCCGCATACGGAATCATCAATCCAGGTAAAAAATACGTATTAAAATATACAACAGTTTCAGGAGTAGACGGTTTCGACGGAACTCGTAAAGAAGCTCCAAAAGCAGTTGTTAAGGCGATTGTTTAATCTGAGGTGCTGAGGTTCTAAGGGACTAAGGTTTTTATATACAAAGCTCAAACTTGTTATCAAGTTTGAGCTTTATTTTTTAGAAAACACGTAAAAACATAGCCAGTGGTTTCAACCACTGGAACGCAACGAATAGACATATCGCATTACTGCAACATATAAACACAACGCATAATCACAACACATAATCACAACACGTTTCCCGTGGTTAAAACCACGGGCTATATTTGAAAAACAAAAGCCAAACTTTAACCTTAGAATCTTAGCGCCTAAGTCCCTCAGAACCTTACAAAAAAAACATTTGCAAATCGAAACCCTATTTCATACCTTTGCACTGTTCTTAAAATTATTGTTCGTTATCACGAAAGGCGGAGGGATAGACCCGATGAAACCTTAGCAACCCTTTATCATAAAGAAGGTGCTAAATTCTACTTTATACGACATTTTCCAGTATTAAAGATAGATAACACAAATACATACTCGTATTTCTCAAAACTTTTCTCGATAACATATAATATTTACTGAAACAGATTCTGTATCAGGAGCGAATCATTGGCGCATTTTTGCAGTCAGTAGTTCCCGCTTTTCGTTGCAATCATTTTGCTTTTTAAAGAAAAAATCAAAATAATTTCCACTTCAATCGGGGCTAAAGAGCCAGCAATAGTGCACTTTTGGAATTAATATGAATAAAAATATCGAAGGTTAAACCCGACAGGTTTTTAAAACCTGTCGGGTTTAAATCGGAAATAGAATTAAATAAAAAAACTTAGCATCTTAGAACCTTAGTATCTCAGAAGCTAAAAAAAGAAGCCATGGCAATAACAATTCAAGAAGCAATAAAAAAAAATATCCTAATCCTTGACGGAGCAATGGGAACAATGTTGCAACGCTATAATTTCTCAGAAGAAGATTTCAGAGGAGAGCGTTTCAAAGATTTCCCGCATCCGTTAAAAGGAAACAACGATTTACTATCCCTAACACAACCACAAGCAATCCGCGATGTACACGCCGCGTATTATGAAGCAGGTGCTGACATTGTAGAAACCAATACCTTCTCAGGAACGACAATCGGTATGGCCGATTATCATATGGAAGATTTGGTTTACGAGTTAAACTATGAATCGGCAAAAATCGCAAGACAAGTAGCCGATGAGTTTACCGCGAAAAACCCAGAAAAACCACGTTTCGTTGCCGGTTCAATCGGACCGACAAACCGTACAGCAAGTATGTCACCAGACGTAAACGATCCAGGTTACAGAGCGGTAACGTTTGACGATTTACGAATTGCATACAAACAACAAGCAGAAGCTTTAATGGACGGTGGATGCGATTTGCTTTTAGTAGAAACAATTTTCGATACCTTAAACGCAAAAGCTGCGCTTTTTGCAATCGAAGAAGTAAAAGAAGAACGTAATCTGGATATTCCAATCATGGTTTCAGGAACGATTACTGATGCTTCAGGAAGAACACTTTCTGGACAAACAGTTGAAGCATTTTTGATTTCAGTTTCTCATATTCCGTTATTAAGCGTAGGATTCAATTGCGCCCTCGGAGCCGATTTGTTGAAACCGTATTTAAAAACATTAGCGCATAACACAAGCTTTAATGTTTCGGCGCATCCAAATGCAGGATTGCCAAATGCTTTTGGGCAATATGATGAAACTCCAGAACAAACACAAGCATTTATTAAAGAATATTTAGAAGATAATTTAATCAATATCATCGGCGGTTGTTGCGGAACAACTCCAGACCATATTCGATTAATGGCTGAGGTTGCTAAGGATTATAAGCCGAGAGTTGCGCCTGTTTTTTCTTAATTAAGGATTAATACCATGAATAAATTAAAAATAATATCAGTTGTATTTATACTTTTTGGTTTGTTTGGCTTCAGAAGTGAAAAATCTTCATTAAAATTTACAAAAGAAATTCCATCTGATTTTTATTTTACAATTAATAATGGTGCAACTGACAGTTATAATTCTCAATATAATAGCTTTTACAGAGATTATCATGATGGAGAAAAAACTATTAAAGTAGAATTGACAAGAGAAGAAAAAGAAAAGATATATGAATTCGTTTTAAGGGTTAAATTTTTTGAAATGCCGATTTTGTTTGAACCGAATGCTAATGATACAAAATGGATTACAAATCCTAGTTTTCAAGAGAGCATTGTAGTTTTCGCAAATGGAAATAAAAAACATGTAAGTTACTATACGGGTCATACCAGTGAAATGAATGAAAAGAAAGCAAAACCTTTTTTAGATTTATATAAAATGATTTGGGAAATTCTTTATAAAAAGAAAGAAATTCAAGAATTGTCAAAATCAGATTACGAATATAGATAATAGAAGTAGGAAAGCAATTTCTTATGAAACCGAATCTGCGTGAGGGATAGAAGTGAAAAGCCCACAGCCTGACGAAGGAAGAGCGAGGACTTGTAACGGATAGCCCGACCCGGAGGGACACGCCCAAAATAATAAACATAAATACCTACAAGGTTTTAAAAACTTTGCAGGAAAGAAGATAGAATAAAAAAACTCAGAATCTAAGCATCTTAGAATCTCAGTAACTTAGAAAGAAATGACAGAAAAAAGAAGAGACCTTGTATTATCAGGATTAGAACCGTTGATTATTACGCCCGAAAGTGTTTTCGTGAATGTTGGTGAGCGTACGAATGTAACAGGTTCAAGAAAATTCCTAAGATTAATCAAGGAAGAGAAATATGACGAGGCGCTTGATATTGCAAGACAACAGGTAGAAGGTGGAGCACAAATTATCGATATTAATATGGATGAAGGAATGCTTGACGGTGTTACTGCAATGACTAAATTTTTGAATTTAATTGCGGCAGAACCAGACATTTCGAGAGTGCCGATTATGATCGACAGTTCGAAATGGGAAATCATCGAAGCCGGTCTTAAAGTAGTACAAGGAAAAAGTGTTGTCAACTCGATTTCGTTAAAAGAAGGGGAAGAAGCATTTATTCATCACGCGCGATTAATCAAACGTTATGGAGCAGCAGCAATTATTATGGCTTTTGACGAAGTTGGTCAGGCTGATAATTACGATCGTCGTGTAGAGATTTGTCAGCGTTCGTATGATATTTTGGTGAACAAAGTAGGATTCCCTCCGCAGGATATTATTTTCGATTTAAATATTTTCCCGGTTGCAACTGGAATGGAAGAACATAGATTGAACGCTTTGGACTTCTTTAGAGGAACAAAATGGGTTCGTGAGAATTTACCTCACGCGCATATCAGCGGTGGAGTGAGTAACGTTTCGTTCTCTTTTAGAGGAAACGATACAGTTCGTGAAGCGATGCACTCGGTGTTTTTATACCACGCCATTAAAAACGGAATGACGATGGGAATCGTTAATCCTGAAATGTTGACGATTTACGATGATATTCCGAAGGATTTATTAGAATACGTTGAAGACGTAATTTTAGATAGACGCGACGATGCGACAGAACGACTTTTGGATTTTGCCGAAAGTGTAAAAGGTGAAGCAAAAAGCGATGAAAAAGCGGTTCAAGAATGGCGTTTTGGAACGGTTCAGGAGCGTATTACACATTCATTGGTAAAAGGAATTGATGCTTTTATTGAAGAAGATGTTGAAGAAGCACGTTTGGCAGCAACAAAACCAATTGAAGTTATCGAAATCAATTTGATGACGGGAATGAATGTGGTTGGAGATTTATTCGGAAGCGGAAAAATGTTCCTGCCTCAGGTGGTAAAATCGGCTCGTGTAATGAAAAAAGCGGTGGCTTATTTATTGCCTTTTATCGAAGCGAGCAAACAAGCGGGAGACAAACAAGGAAACGGAAAAATCCTGATGGCAACCGTAAAAGGCGACGTTCACGATATTGGTAAAAACATCGTTTCGGTGGTTTTGGCTTGTAACAATTACGAGATTGTAGATCTTGGTGTTATGGTTCCTCCGGAAAAAATTATTTCGGCTGCGATTGAACACAATGTTGACATCATCGGTTTAAGTGGATTGATTACACCTTCGCTTGACGAAATGGTGTATTTGGCCAAAGAATTAGACAAACAAGGAATTAAAATCCCGATTATGATTGGCGGGGCAACAACTTCCCGTGCCCATACGGCCGTGAAAATTGCGCCTCAATACAGAGAAACTGTAATTCACGTTAACGATGCTTCTAGAGCCGTTACCGTTGCAGGAAATCTGTTAGATCATAATAGAAAAATATATGCGGCAGATATTCGTGCAGAATACGATTCTTTTAGAGAAACATTTTTAAACCGTTCGAGAGATAAAAACTTCCTGACGATTGAAGATGCCCGTAAAAATAAATTACCATTGGATTGGTCGGAATATACACCGACTAAACCTAAAGTAATTGGCAAACAAATTGTCGAAGTTGAATTGGATGTTTTGGTTCCATATATCGACTGGACGCCGTTTTTCCAGACTTGGGAATTGTACGGAAAATATCCAGCAATTTTAACGGATGAGGTTGTGGGAGAACAAGCGACATCTGTTTTTAACGATGCTCAAGCGATGTTGAAAGTAATTCTGGAAGAGAAAAAACTTAAAGCAAAAGGTATTTACGGAATTTTCCCTGCGAATCAGGTTGACGACGACGATATCGAATTGCGTGATGAAAACGGAAAAGTTCTGGAGAAATTCTTAACGCTTCGTCAGCAATCACAAAAAACAAAAGGCGCGCCGAACATCGCTTTAGCCGATTTTATTCTGCCAAAAGACAGCGGAATAGAAGATTATATGGGAGCTTTCTGCGTAACAACTGGTTTTGGTGTTGACGAATGGGCAGCGGAATACGAAAAGAACTTAGACGATTATAATTCGATTATGGTAAAAGCACTTGCCGATCGTTTTGCTGAGGCTTTCGCCGAATATCTTCACGAAAGAGTTCGTAAAGATTTCTGGGGTTACGATTCAGAAGAATCTTTAACCAATGAAGAATTGATTAAAGAAAGTTATAAAGGAATTCGTCCGGCGCCAGGTTATCCGGCTTGTCCAGATCACTTGGAAAAGCCAACAATCTGGAAACTTTTAAATGTAGCCGAAGAAATTGGAGTTACGTTGACAGAAAGTATGGCAATGTGGCCAGCTTCATCGGTTTCAGGATATTATTTCGGAAACCCAAAAAGCCGATATTTCGGACTCGGAAAAATAAAAGAAGATCAGGTTGTAGATTACGCCAAACGACGCAATGTTCCAACTGATTATGCAATGAAGTGGTTAAACCCTAATATAGCAGATTAACGAAAAGTTATTTTTGTTTCAGGTTTCAAGTTTCAAGTTACAGTAGAGAACTTGAAACTTGGAACCTGAAACTTGAAACAAAAAACAAAAAATGAAAGTAACAGAACATATAGAAAACGCCAAAGGAAAAACATTATTCTCATTTGAAATTATTCCGCCTCAAAAGGGGAAAAGCATTCAGGAATTATACGATAATATTGATCCGTTGATGGAGTTTAATCCGCCGTTTATTGATGTGACGACTTCTCGTGAAGAGTACATTTATATTGATAAAGGTAACGGACTTTTGGATAAAAAACTAACTCGTATGCGTCCAGGAACGCTTGGAATTTGCGCTTCTATAAAACACAAATACAATGTAGATACGGTGCCGCATTTGCTTTGCGGTGGTTTCACTAAAGAAGAAACCGAATACATGCTGGTTGACTGTCATTATTTAGGAATCAACAACGTAATGGCGCTTCGCGGAGATGCGATGAAAGACGAGCAATCTTTTGTGCCAAAAGCGGGAGGAAATCATTATGCAATTGATTTGGTTAAACAAATTAAAGATTTAAACTGTGGGCAATACCTTCACGAAGTAATCGATGCTGATAATAAAGCAGATTTCTGTATTGGCGTTGCGGGATATCCTGAAAAACATTTAGAATCACCATCTTTACAATCTGATTTAAAAAGATTAAAAGAAAAAGTAGACGCAGGAGCTGATTATGTAGTAACACAAATGTTTTTTGACAATGCTAAATATTTTGCCTTTGTAGAAAAAGCCAGAGAAATGGGCATTACCATTCCGATTATTCCGGGAATTAAACCAATTGCAGTTCAAAGACATTTACAGGTTTTACCGCAAATTTTCAGAATCGATTTACCGGAAGATTTAATCGATGCTGTAGACAAATGCAAAAATAACGCTGAAATCAAACAAGTCGGAATCGAATGGGCGGTTCAGCAGTCATTAGAATTAAAAGCCGCGGGAGTTCCGTTTTTACACTATTATTCAATGGGGAAATCTGAGAATATTCGTCAGATTGCGAGTCAGGTTTTTTAATCTGCATACAGTTTGTCATTCTGAGGAACGAAGAATCACACTAGAAATTCCGCAAAGTATGTCGTCCAATCTTTGTAGACATGCGAGTGTAATTCTTCGTTCCTCAGAATGACAAAAAAACTCTTCGAATTTGGATTTTGTTTAATTTAGATACTTAAATTTTCGCACCATGAAACAAGAAGAACTACAAGCCATAGCCTCTCAATTAAAACATCCATCGGGAGAAAAAGGAATTGAAATGGGCAATATGATGAACGAAACGAACATCAATATGACCAAACATTCGATTCTGAATCTAAATATTTCAAACGAAAACAGAATTTTAGAACTAGGCCACGGCAACGCAGGCCACGTTGAGTTTTTGTTTGAACAAGCTGAAAAGCTAAAATATTACGGTTTGGAAATGTCAGAACTGATGTTTCAGGAAGCCCGACAGATCAATCGAAATTTTGTTTCTCAAAAACAAGCTTTCTTTTCACTTTATGATGGAAATACTATTCCGTTTGAAGCTGAATTATTTGATAAAATTTTCACCGTAAATACGATTTATTTCTGGCAAAAACCTGAAGAATTACTTTCAGAAATCTACAGGGTTTTAAAACCAAATGGAAATTTCTGTTTGACATTTGCCGAAGAAGATTTTATGAAAAAACTGCCTTTTACGCAATTTGAATTTGAATTGTACAGTACTGAAAAAGCGCAGGAATTAATCAAAAAATCGGTTTTTAAAATTGTTTATACGGAAACACAGACAGAACAAGTAAAAAGCAAAACCGGCGAATTGGTTGACAGAGCTTTTACGACTATTGTTCTGGAGAAATAGAAGAAATTTTTAAACACATAGAAACATAGATTTTTTTAATTTTAGTTGATAAGAATTAAAAGAAAAATACATTTTTCACACATAGCTATGTTTGTTTAAATAAGTGAAATGCCTTTATAGACAAAGGGAACTATGTTTCTATGTGTTTAAAAAATATAAATATTGCTGAATTCTAAATCCTTGTATCATTATGGAAGTTAAGAAAATCAATTTTTTGCAGAATTACAGCAGTATTTTATGGCTTCTTGGCGGAATTATAATTGGAAGTATTTTCGGATTGGTGTTTGGAGAAGATGTTTTGATCATAAAACCGCTTGGCGATATATTCCTAAATTTACTTTTTACAGCGATTATTCCTCTTATCTTTTTTACAATTGGTTCTTCGATTGCTAATTTGGAAAGAACAGAAAAACTGGGAAAATTGTTTGTTATCATGTTGTTGGTTTTTCTCGGTACAATTCTGATTTCGGCAATTGTGATGATTTGTGCTGTTTATCTTTTTCCAATTCATGAAGATATTGCGATTGCAAAAGTTCCCTTTGAAGAAGTAACCTCAGAATCGGCAGGAGATCAGATAGCAAAACTGCTTACAGCCAATGATTTCTTCGAATTATTATCCCGAAAAAGCATGCTGGCATTGATTATTTTCTCTTTTTTAGTGGGTTTTGCCACATTGCAATCAGGAGAAAAAGGAAGTGCTTTTAAGAGTTTCTTAGATTCAGGAAACGAAGTAATGAAACAACTTTTGAACATCATCATGAAGTTTGCGCCAATTGGTTTAGGAGCTTATTTTGCCTATCAGGTTGGAATTTTTGGGCCACAATTACTGGGAGTTTATGCAAAACCAATGGCGGTTTATTATGGTGCCTGCATTTTCTATTTCTTTGTGTTTTTTAGTTTATATGCATTTGTGGCTGGTGGAAAAAGAGCTTTTAAAGTTTTTTGGAGGAATAATATAACTCCGTCGTTAACTGCAGTTGGAACTTGCAGCAGTATTGCCACGATTCCAGCCAATTTAGAAGCAGCAGAAAAAATGGGAATTCCGGCACATGTTCGTAATTTGGTAATTCCGCTTGGAGCGCCTTTGCATAAAGACGGTTCGAGTATGTCATCCATCTTAAAAATAACTTTTTTGTTTGCCATGTTTGGAAAAGATTTTTCAGATCCGATGACGATTCTTTTAGCGCTCGGAATTACTGTAATAGTTTCCATTGTTGAGGGAGGAATTCCAAACGGAGGTTATATTGGTGAAATCTTAGCCATAACCGTTTATGGTTTTCCGATGGAACAAGCACTTCCGGTTGCCATGATTCTCGGAACGTTAGTTGATCCAATTGCGACTTTATTAAATGCCAACGGAGATGTAATCTGTTCTATGATGGTTTCAAGATTCTCTGAAAAAACTAAATGGTAGCTTTTCTATAAAACTTTAATTCTTTAAAAAATACTAAAAACAACTTGTCTCATGTTGAATGGCTTCTCCCGAGGTTTCGGGACGCTCAGCCTGACAACTCGAAGATTAAATACTCTATACTATGAATTCAATATTACAACACGACCTACACAATTTTGAAAATATCTTAGAAAAGGCAAAACGAGAAGGAATAGCTTTCCTGAATAATCTAGAGAATATACCAACTTCAAACAAGAATACAATTGATGCAAAACGGAGTTTGAATGAATTAGGCATAGGTTCTGAAGAAGCTTTAAAAGAGTTTAAAGAACGATTGGCACCTTTACTAGTTTCGTCTCCTGGGTCACGTTATTGGGGATTTGTAACTGGCGGTTCAACACCGGCTTCTATTGTTGGCGATTGGCTGGCATCGGTTTATGATCAAAATACACAATCGGTAACATCGCAGGGTGGGAATTCGGCTTTAATAGAGTTTGAAACTATTAATTTATTACTCCAACTATTAGAACTTCCCAATTCCTTCTTAGGTGGATTTGTAACGGGAGCAACTATGTCTAATTTTACCAGTTTAGCTGTCGCCAGACAATGGTTTGGAAAACAGTTTGGAAAGGATTTTGCTAAAAACGGAATTTCAGAAACCATTAATATTCTAACGGCAACTCCGCATTCTTCTTCTGTAAAATCATTATCGATGTTAGGAATCGGAAGCCAGAATTATACGGTTGTAAAAACTATTGAAGGCAATCGTGAAGCTTTGGATATTGCAGATTTAGAAGAAAAAATCAAAGCTTTAAATGGAAAACCTTTTATTCTAATTTCGAGTGCTGGGACTGTAAACACAGCAGATTTTGATGATTTTGAAGCGATTGTAAAACTAAAAGGAAAATACAATTTCTGGTGGCATATTGATGGGGCTTTTGGAGGATTTGCTGCGGTTTCTGAGAAATACAAACATTATGTAAAAGGTTGGGAAGGAGCAGACAGTATTACGATTGATTGTCATAAATGGTTGAATGTGCCTTATGAAAGTGCTTTTTATTTGATTAAAAAAGAACACATTAATCTGCAGATTGAAACGTTTCAAAACTCAAATGCTCCCTATCTAGGAAACGCTTTGGAGAATTTTAATTATCTCAATGTAGTTCCTGAAAATTCACGTCGTTTAAGAGCGCTTCCGGTTTGGTTTTCTCTAGTGGCTTATGGAAAAGAAGGTTTTCAGGATTTAATTGAAAAAAGTAATTTACTGGCGCTTCATTTTGCAAATGCACTGGTTGATGATGGAAGATTTGAACTTTTAGCTCCAATTCGACTGAATAATGTTTGTTTTACTTTAAAAGGAAATGAAAATCAGGATAAAGTGAATGAGTTTTTAACGAAGCTAAATGATACTGGAAAAGTATTTATGACACCAACTTTTTATCAAAATAAAAAAGGCATACGAGCTTCATTTGTAAACTGGAGAACAACTGAAGAAGATATTAAGATTGTAATGGAAGTAATGAAGAATATTATTGATGATAATTTCTAAAATATAGAAGAGCCTGTTTGAAGGAACAGGCTCTTAACTAACACAAAAAAAAACAAAAAACAAGGTATTTAAAGAACGAAACTTTTATATACGGTATGTAAATGCAATTGTCGCAATACGATTGTCGAGGTCATATCTCTTGTCAATACTAGTCTGCGCAACTACAGATTTGATGTAGAAATTATTGGTATTGAAAACATCGGTAAAATTCAGTTTGATGTTTCCTTTTTTAGCTAAAACTTGTTTCGAAATTCCGATGCTGAAATCAAAGAAACCATCTCGCTGGTAAACACCCAGATTAGATTTAGATTGATATTGTGCATTTCCTTCGGCTTTCCAGGTATCGGTAATGGTAAACGAATTCTGTACGCTTACATTTAAAGTCATGATGGGATCAATGGTGGAACTGTTTAAGACATTCCCCGCAAATTTGTTTTCAAAAACATTAAATAAAGTATTTACAGACCACCATTTATTTAATTCGGTAGTATTGGTAATGTTTACTCCATAATTATAAGACTTGTCAACATTGATCTGAGTCGTAATTGTCGTATTAGTGTCTGGGTTATAATTATAAACTTCAGTAAAGACATTTTTTGTACTATTGAAATAAACCGAAGCCATAAAATTACTTTTCCAGGCGTAACCAATTTCCATTGCATGTGTAATCTCAGGAATCAAATTAGGATTTCCCTGTGAATAATTGAAGGAATCGTCATAGAAACGGAACGGATTCAAATCAAACTGACTAGGTCTGTTGATTCTTTTGCTGTAAGAAGCGTGAGCAGAATGATTGCTGGTAAATTCATATTTTAAAGAAAGGCTTGGAAACCATTTTAAATAATCATCTTTATGCTGTTCATTTAATGTTTTCTGATCAATATCGATTGCCGTGTATTCAGTTCTTAAACCAGCTTGAATGTTTAATTTTTCTAACTGATATTTATAATTCGCGTAAGCGGCATAAATCTGCTCGTTATATTCAAAATGATTGGTCGAATTAAAATCGATTAACCATTGATTGTTATCGTAATATTCGTAAACAGAAGGATTGTCGTTATTTTTAATGCTGGCCTTGAAACCCCATTCTAGAGATTGTTTTTCTTTAAACGGATTTACAAAATCAACTTTTCCTGTAAATACTTTTAACTGAGAAGGAATATAACCACGACGATCGTTTACAGTCGTTGCATTAGCTGTATTATCAGCGCTTTGAAACTGATTTGATCTAAATTTTGAAGTTTCATATTCAAAATCAAAAGTCATGTTTTTTCCCTCGGTATTAAATTTGTGAACTCCAGAAAAAGCATACGTGTAATCAAACCATTTTTCTTTACTGTCGTTATAAGTAACAGCATCAAAAATAGGTTGATTGGCTGTGTTTACAACCGTATTTGTCCCGTTAGCCATATTTTGATAACGGCCAATTTTGGCATCAACATAGACTTCTAAATTGGTTTTAGGAGAAACTTCATACTGTGTTCCAATTTTGAAATTGTTAGAAGTCAAAGGCTCATCTGTAATGGATGTCTGATGATTTTTGCTGGCAATTTCTTGACGCGTCTGATCTGTAAACTGAACTTGATTGAATTCTTTATGTTCTTCTTCGCCTCGGAAAGTATAACTGTAGTTTCCAAAAACGCCCCATTTTTCTTTATTATAATTTAAATTGAATCCAGAATTTGTTCTGTTTTTTCTACCTCGGCCATAACTCGTAAAGGCTGTTCCTTTTAATCCAGAAGCATTTGGCTTCTTTAGAATAATATTGATAATTCCGGCTTTACCTGCAGCATCATATTTAGAAGAAGGATTAGTAATAACTTCAATTTGTTTAATATTGGATGAGGTAGTAGCTTTTAAGTAATTAGCTAATTCTTTCTGCGAAAGCTGTGTCAGTTTGCCATTAATCATAACAGCAACACCTTGTTGTCCACGAATAGACAAATCGCCGTCCTGAGACACCACAACGCCTGGCGCACGTGATAATACATCAAGCGCGGTTCCGCCCTCAGAAACGATGCTGTTTTCTACATTAAAAACAAGACGGTCTGACTTTTGTGTGTATAAAACTTTCTTTTTGCTAATCACAATTTCATCTAATGCATTTATAGTGGTTTCAACAATGCTGTCATTTTTTTCTTTTTCCTGAGAAAATCCATATACCGAAAAAGCAAGCATAATGGACGTTATAATATTTTTCATTTTGTTTAAATTTTGGCACTTTCTAAATCAGGATTTAGGAAGTAATCTTTTTTAAGTTTTTTAATTAGAAATTTATTGCAACACAATTTTTTCTAATTGATTGGAAAACTTCTTTTGAAGACTTGATGCGTAAATTAAAACTGCAGAAATGTTTTTTTTAATGGTGTGGAATGTACGTAACATACTTGTGGCATTTATATTTTGATTTGCCAAAGATATAACTATTTATAATAAGTCTAAATAAAAACAACGTTTATTTTTAATGAAAAATCATTAATTTGTTGATTTATAAAGGAAAAGTAATGAAATGAAATAGGAAAGAGGCCTGTTTTTATTTAAAAACAGGCCTCTTTTTTAGTAAATATAAGAGTATAGACTATATTTTTATTTGGTTATTTCTCTAAAAACAGCCTCCAGGTTTTTATTTTTTTGATTCAGTTGTAAAGTTTTTAAACCATTTTCATTTGCAAAATCAAAAATGGCAGGACGCATATCTTTATCGGTGATGAAGGTTAATTCCCAGGTCATGTCATGTGTATTGACATAAGAAGAAATGTTTTCTAATTTAGCTAAAAGCTGTTCTTCTACTTTGTAATCAAACTCAACTTCAACAACTTGTTCTTTATCCGTGGTAACCAAATGGTCTAGTTTATTGTCGGCAACGATTTGTCCTTTGTCAATAATTATGACACGGTCACAGATAGCTTCGACTTCCTGCATGATGTGAGTGGATAAAAAAACAGTTTTATCTTTCCCCGCATTTTTGATCACATTTCGAATTTCCATTAACTGATTCGGATCCAGACCTGTAGTTGGTTCATCCAAAATTAAAACATCAGGATTATGTAGTAAAGCATTCGCAAGTCCCACACGCTGGCGGTATCCTTTAGAAAGCTGACTAATTTTTTTATGGCTTTCTGGTGTCAGTCCTGTCAGTTGAATAACTTCTTCAATTCTTGATTTTTGTACGTTGTAAACATCAGCATTAAAAGCCAAATACTCACGAACATACAAATCCAAATATAGCGGATTATGCTCTGGTAAATACCCAATAGAGCGTTGTACTTCTTTTGCATTTGTCATGACATCGTGACCATTTACAAGGGCTGAGCCACTATCGGCAAGTAAATATGTGGTCAAAATTTTCATCAAAGTAGATTTTCCAGCTCCGTTGGGACCAAGAAATCCTACGATTTCTCCTTTCTCAATTTTAAAAGAAATTTCATTTAAAGCTTTTTGCTCTCCGTAACTTTTTGATATGCTGTTTACTTCTATCGACATGACTTTTTATTTGTTACAAAAGTAAACAGAAATAGTTTCGATTGCTACATTTTGCCTTCTAAAGTAATTATTAAAAAAATCATAAAGACCTTTATTCACGGCATTGTTATTGTTAAAGGAATGCTAAAATTAAAATAAACCCAAATCATGAAAAAAATTTTAGTGATGGCAGCTTTGGCTATCTGCAGTTTTGCAAATGCACAAAAAGGAACAATCTTAGTTGGTGGAAACATTGGTTACACTTCTGAAAAATCAGAATTCAGATTTAGCGAGGCTAAAGCAAGTACTTTTACTTTCTCTCCTAAAGTAGGTTACCAATTTCACGAAAACTGGACAGTTGGAGGAGAACTTTCATTAAGCTCAACTGATGTTGAGAATCCAACTGAAAAATACAAAGACAATAAATTTAGAACTGGAGGTTTTGTACGTTATACGAAATCATTAAGCCAGACTTTTTCTGTTTTTGCTGATATGGGAGCAGGTTTCCAATCGGTAAAGAATAAAGATTATGCTGCTAATAATAGTTATGTAAGATACAAAGGAGATGGTGTTTATGTAGATGTAACTCCGGC
Source organism: Flavobacterium notoginsengisoli (assembly GCF_042686225.1). Classification (NCBI taxonomy): domain Bacteria; kingdom Pseudomonadati; phylum Bacteroidota; class Flavobacteriia; order Flavobacteriales; family Flavobacteriaceae; genus Flavobacterium; species Flavobacterium notoginsengisoli. The sequence continues at coordinate 174,938 of NZ_JBHUOT010000012.1, read as the reverse complement.
GCTTTTCATCAACATGAAAAAAGGTTTTGGTCTTAACTTCAGCATTGGTGGTTTAGGATACGAAACATTAAGCTATGATGACAATGGAGAAGACTACAGTAATTTCTACTTCAATTTCGGTAAAACATTTAATATCGGGATTTCTAAAAACTTCTAATCTTAAGTTTTATAAATTCAATTTCAGAAAGCATCCGCTACAGCGGATGCTTTTTTTTTAACTATTTCTTGTTATTATTTTGATTTTTCACCCTTTAATACTAGAGCGTTATTAATTAATTGCTAAGAAAATTATTACTGATTTATGCTGGTATTTAAATTGTTGTTTATCTATGAAATCTTAAATAAACATTAAACATGAAAAAAATGCTACTTATTCTTGCACTGTCAGTATTTGGCTTTGCAAATGCCCAAAAGGGAACGGTTTTAGTCGGTGGAAATATTGGTTATACTTCAACTAATAGAGAATTTCAAACAGGAAAAAACAAAAACAATCAGTTTAATTTTTCTCCCAGAGTTGGTTATCAGTTTAACGATAACTGGACTGTTGGAGGGGAGTTTGTTGTTGCTTCTTCAAAAAGTGAATTTGAAGGTATTACAGAATCAAAAATTAATAATTTTAAAGCGGGTGCATTTTTACGTTATGCTGTCCCGTTGAGTGAAACCTTTTCTGTATTTGCTGATTTAGGAGCTGGTTTCCAAAATGAAAAGAATAAAGTAAATTCAGCAGTAGGTGCAAGCGAATCTAAAGCAGACGGTTTCTATGCCGGCGTAACTCCTGCACTTTTCATCAATATGAAAAAAGGTTTTGGTCTTAACTTCAGCATTGGAGGTTTAGGATACGAAACATTAAGCTATGATAACAACGGACCAGATGTTAATAGTTTCTATTTCAACTTTGGTAAAACAGTTAATATTGGAGTTTCTAAAAACTTCTAATTTTAAATTTTATAAATTCAATTTCAGAAGCACTCCTGTTTGGGGTGCTTTTTTGTTTAATGAAAAATGAGTTTTATTTTTTTTAGGATTAAACAATTGGTAGTTAATTCTTTAATGATTTAGTTTAGAACGGTTAAAAATAGTGGCATTATAGTTGTGAAATACGTATGAATTTAAATACAAACAATTATGAAAAAAATGTTACTTGTTCTTGCACTAGCTGTGTGTAGTTATGCAAATGCCCAAAAAGGGTCTGTTTTAGTTATGGGAAGTATTGAATATAATTCTCAAAAAACCTCTTATCCATTAGGCGATAATACCCGAGACTATTTTGGTTTTTTACCTAAGGTTGGATATCAATTTCATGAAAATTGGACGGCAGGTCTAGAAGCCAATATAGGAACTTTTAAAAATCAGGATGAGAATGTTACACTGCAAAAAACTACTAATTTTTCAGCTGGCGGGTTTATTCGTTATTCTAAACCGTTGAATGAAACTTTTTCATTTTATACCGATTTAGGTCTTGGTTTTCAAAGTAGAAAAGAAACAGTTAATTCTCCTTCATTTCCATTGGACGAGGAAAAAGGAGACGGAATGTATGTTAACGTTACGCCAGCTATATTTATTAATGTTCACAAAGGTTTCGGTTTGAACTTTAATATAGGTGGATTAGGTTATAATACCTTGAGTTATGATAATAACGGGAGAGATGTAAAAACCTTAAATTTTACTCTAGGGCGTGCATTTTCTATAGGTGTTTCAAAGAACTTCTAATCTAAAACAGATACGATGAAAAAAATATTAGTTGTTCTTGCATTGTTTGTTTTTAGCTTTGCAAATGCTCAAAAAGGATCAATTTTAGTTATGGGAAGCGTAACTTATTATTCTACTAACACTTCTACTTCACTTGGAGAAAGTAAACAAAATACCATTAATCTTCAACCCAAAATTGGATATCAGTTTCATGAAAATTGGACAGCAGGTGTTGAAGCTAATTTTACAAATACCAAACAGAATTTTTACACCGAAAGTCAATATAAAGACAATGCTTATTCTTTAGGAGGTTTTTTGCGTTATACCAAAGCTTTAAATAATACTTTTTCAGCCTATGCAGATTTGGGTGTTGGCTATCAAAACAGAAGACAGATAAATACAATTGCGTCTGGCAGGTATTATACTGATAGTGATGGAATGTATGCTAGTATAACACCGGCTCTTTTTATTAATGTCTCAAAAGGTTTTGGTTTGAATTTTAACGTTGGAGGATTAAAATATGACATAATGAATTATGATGGTACTCCTGGAAATAGCTATAAAACAAAATCATTTCAATTTAATTTAGGACAGGCAATTTCTGTGGGAGTTTCTAAAAACTTTTAGTTTTCAATTTAAATAAAGATGAAAAGCACTCTGGTTGGAGTGCTTTTTTATTTGCTAAAGTTCTTATAAAAATTAAAAGTTGTCGTATAGCCCCGATAGAAGTGACATCCTTTTTCTTGCTCCTTTAGCAAGGAAAAGATATAACGGATAGCGGGACTGGATGTAATTTTGAAACCGAAAATTTTCTGCTTCAAATAAAAAAAAGAATGCCAACAAAAGTGAAACCGAAACGAAATCATAACTAAATTCGGTCTCACTAAAACTTAAATCAAATTAATTGAGTGCCTATTTTTATCCTAAAATAAAACGTATTTTTGACGTTTAGATGAAAAATCTAAAATCTAAAATCAGAAATCTAAAATTCAAAAATGAACTGGGAACAACTTTTATCCTTAAAACGTCAGGGAGATACAAGCAAAAGATTACGTGTAGAACAAGATGATACTCGTTTGGGGTTTGAAGTAGATTATGACCGAATTATATTTTCCTCTGCTTTTAGAAGTTTACAAGATAAAACACAAGTTATTCCGCTTTCTAAAACCGATTTCGTGCATACGCGTTTAACGCACAGTTTGGAAGTTTCGGTTGTTGGACGTTCGCTTGGACGTTTGGTAGGAAAGAAAATCATTGAGAAATATCCGTATTTAAAAGAAATTCACGGTTATCATATGAACGATTTCGGTGCAATTGTGGCAGCAGCTTCATTGGCGCACGATATTGGAAATCCGCCTTTTGGACATTCCGGAGAAAAAGCAATCGGGGAATATTTTTCCATTGGAAACGGGCAGAAATTCAGAAATCAGTTAACCGATAAACAATGGCAGGATCTAATTGATTTTGAGGGGAATGCTAACGGATTTTCGGTTCTTACAGCGAGCCGTCCAGGAATTGAAGGTGGACTGCGTATTTCGTATGCAACTCTTGGGGCTTTTATGAAATATCCAAAAGAAAGTCTTCCGAAAAAGCCAACCAATGATATAGCAGATAAAAAATACGGTTTCTTTCAATCCGATAAATTGTTTTTTGAAGAAGTTGCCAAAGATATGGGAATGATTGCCAATAAATCTGGAGAAAATATTGGTTTTGAAAGACATCCTTTAGCGTACTTAGTTGAAGCTGCAGATGATATTTGCTACACTATTATTGATTTTGAAGACGGAATAAATTTAGGTTTGGTTTCTGAAGATTATGCTTTAGAATATTTGATTAAACTGGTAAAAGATAATATTGGAGTTGCTAAATACAAAACGTTAGAAACCAAAGAAGACAGAATCAGTTATCTGCGTGCACTTGCCATTGGATCTTTAATTAATGATGCGGTAGAGGTTTTTATTGAGAATGAAGAAGCAATTTTGGCTGGAAAATTCCCTTATGCTTTAACTGACAAGAGCAAATATAAAGCACAGATGAATGACATCATCAAACTTAGCGTTGAAAAGATCTATCAAAGCCGAGAAGTAATTGAGAAAGAAATTGTAGGTTATCAGATTATCCAGACGTTATTGGATAAATTTATAACTGCTTTTAATAATAAATATGAAGGAACAGCTTCAAATTATGACAAGTTAATTTTGAAAATGCTCCCGGAAAAACATCATTTAGATAAAGGGAATTTGTATGAACGTTTATTGCACATCTGCCATTATGTTTCATTACTTACCGACGGAAATGCATTGGAATTGTATGAAACAATTCAGGGGCAGAAAAAGCGTTAAATACATTTTGCCAGAAATAAAAAAGCATCTTTTAGAATTCTAAAAGATGCTTTTTTATTTTTATAGTGTTCATTATTTGAAAGCATAAACCAGACCAACTCCCAAAACTTGTCTTAACTGCATTCTTGGTCCGTCGTTTACCTGGCTTTTTGTTCCTGTAGTTGGATCAACAACATCTTTTTTAGTCTTAATATCGTCGTCATAAATTAAGTGAACTCCAATGTTAGCCTTAACGTAAGCGTTAACCACAAGGTCTAAACGAGTATCATAATCGATATCGACATTTCCGAATTTATTTAGGTAATCGGTATATAGACTTAATCGGTTTTCGTAAAAAACGTTTTTATATATTTCGTTTTTCATGTAACCAGTAAAAAGAATACCAAATTCGGCTTTTACCTTTTGACCTTCTTCAATTAATATTTGCTGTGTAGGATCTAGCGGATCTGGCGCATAAATTGCCTTTTTAACCCCGAAAGAACCTTGATTAGCAAGATATTGATCTAATACTAAAGTGGTCTTTAACGTAATAGGAGAGAAGTAAAACACTCTGTTTTTAGCTTTATTAGCATTCTCAGCTCCGGCTCCCAGAAAGATATAAGCTGGGGCAAAAGGTTTAGAGATAGCAACGTCTCTGTTTGGATAGTTATAACCGTTTGTAAACTGTGTATTGAAATTTAATTTTGAAGAATAATACCAGTTCGATGCCGTATCTTTTCTGAACCCATAAGTTGAGTTGAACTGGAGAGCGTCGTCAGTTTTTCTTAATTCGGTTCCGTCTTGTTTATTTAAACCATATTTTACGATAAGTTCGTTTACCCATTTATGATTTTTCTTTGCATAGGTTCTTCCAAATTCACCTTTAAATAAACCTGAAATAGAACTTGTTCCCCCGGCACTCCAGTTGACAAAAGCAATTTCTGAAATGTCAAATCCTAATTGATTCTTTTTTGACCAGTTGGAAGGCGGTTTTGGCGCCTGATTTGGACTCAAAGTCGTTTGTATGATTTGTGCAAAACTGCTCGAGGCAGATAAAAGTAAAAATAATAAAAGGGTAGAACGCAATAATTTCATTAGGTAATTTTTTTGGTATCGCAAAATAATTATTTTGAACGGTTAGAAAAAAGGTTTACTAAACTTTTAACGTCAATTTTACAGATTTGTTGCAGCTGGTTTACTGTTCCATGCTCGATAAATTCGTCTGGAACTCCTAGAATTTCAATCTCATTTTTGAAATTATTAGAGGCAGCAAACTCTAAAATAGCACTTCCAAATCCACCATTTTTAACTCCGTCTTCGATTGTAATAATGCTTTCGAAAGTTGAGAATATGGTGTTTAATAAATTGATATCCAGTGGTTTTATAAAGCTAAAGTTATAATGGGCGATGCTTTCAGAATGGGATGATTCTTTCAGAGCCTCAATAACATTATTTCCAATTGTTCCGGCCGACAGAACAGCAATTTTCGTACCATCTTTTAAGCATTTTGCCTGACCTAAATTAATTTTTTCATAATATCCGAAATTTTCTACTTGCCAATTTGGGATTACACCGCGTCCTCTCGGATATCGAATCGCGATTGGATGATTTAATTCTAATTGAACAGTATAAAGAATATTTTGTAGTTCAATCTCATTTAATGGTGCATAAATCATCATATTTGGAATAGAACGCAAATACGCTATATCAAAAACACCATGATGAGTTGCACCATCTTCGCCTACCAAGCCTGCACGATCTAAGCAGAAAATTACGGGTAAATCTTGTAAGGCTACGTCGTGAATAACCTGATCGTAGGCGCGTTGTAAAAAAGTCGAATAAATATTACAATACACAATCATGTCCTGTGTTGCCATTCCGGCTGCAAGTGTTACGGCATGCTGTTCGGCAATTCCCACATCAAAAGCACGTTCCGGTAATTCGTTCATCATAAATTTCAATGAACTTCCGGAGGGCATTGCTGGTGTGATACCGATTATTTTTTCATTCTTTTGGGCTAAATCTAATATGGTTAAGCCAAAGACATCCTGATATTTAGGCGGTAGATTTTCTTCCGATTTTAAATGAATTTCTCCAGTCGAAGCATCAAATTTTCCAGGTGCATGATATTTTACCTGATTTTCCTCAGCTTGCTGCAAACCTTTACCTTTTGTTGTAACTATGTGAAGGAATTTTGGACCTTTTATCTTTTTTAACCGGTTTAATTCTTTAATTAATTTCGGAAGATCATGTCCGTCAATTGGACCAGAATAATCGAAATTAAGAGATTTTATGATATTATTTTGTCTCGGATTTTTACCGTTTTTGACGGCAGTAAGATATTGTTTTAAAGCGCCAACACTCGGATCGATGCCGATTGCATTGTCGTTTAAAATTACCAGAATATTGGCATCTGTTACTCCCGCATGATTTAAACCTTCAAATGCCATTCCGCTTGCGATAGAAGCATCGCCGATCACTGCAATATGCTCTTTTTCGAAATCGCCTTTTAATTTAGAAGCAATTGCCATTCCGAGTGCTGCAGAAATAGAAGTTGAAGAATGCCCAACACCAAAAGTATCATAAACACTTTCGGTTCTTTTTGGGAAACCGGAAATTCCGTCGATTTGTCTGTTGGTATGAAAAATGTCTCTTCTTTCCGTTAATATTTTATGTCCGTAAGCCTGGTGGCCAACATCCCAAACCAGTAAATCATCAGGAGTATTAAAAACATAATGTAATGCAATTGTCAATTCAACAACACCGAGACTTGCTCCCAAATGCCCTTCTTTCACTGAAACGACATCAATAATGAACTGACGTAATTCCTGAGCAACCTGAGTAAGCTGTTCTTCTTTTAAAAGACGTAGATCGGTTGGATTGTATATGTTGGAAAGTAAATTGCTTTTCATTGTAAGGTAAAAAGCAAATTTACGGTTTTAAATTTAATTTTTGCGATGAGATATGTTATAGGAATTACTATTGCAGCGTAATGGGTAAAGAATATTGTCTTTTTACTTTCTTGCCATCCGATTGCCCCGGCTGCCATTTAGGACATAATTTTAAAACCCTTATAATTTCATTTTCGATTGCTTGATCAACCGAAGGTGAGCATTCGAGAAACGATACAGAACCATTTTTTTCCACAGCAAAAGCGAGTCTTGTTTTTGTAGCGTCTGAATCTTCGGGTCTTTTAAATTCTTTTGCAAAAAAGGTATAGAACTGATCAATTCCACCTGGAAATTCTGCATTGGTTTCAGATACAATTTCTCCTTTTGGAGAAGCGGTAATGGTTACTTTTGCAGAGTTATTTTTCTGGTCGTTTAGTTTATTAGATTTTAGATCATTATTTTCTAAATGCGTTGCAGATTTGGACTGATTAGCTTTTAATGTAATCTGATCATCATTTTTAACACCGTCTTTTTTTTGTGTTACAGTATCTTTAGTGGCAGTTTGTTCTTTTTTAGGAGTGTTTTTTGAAACAGGAATATTTTCAATTTCTTGTTTTTTTTCGACTCTATTTTGACAGCTGAATAAGGAAGCTCCCATTGCTATAAATAAAGCCAGCAGAAACATTTTATAATAGTTAGTTTGTGTGTATAACACTCGATCCGGAATTTGAATGGTTATGGTATCCAGCTGTGATTTTCTAAATCTCCCGCAGATTTTATGGTTTTGATTCTGGGCAAAAAAAAGCTGAATTTCTTCAGACATCATCGATGTAAAGTCAACAACTGTTTTAGAACAGCTCATGCAAAAACGTCCGTTTTCGGTTGGTGTCATTTTGTTCCAGTCTTCCTGACAAGGTTCAGGAAGGGTTATTTTATATCTTTTTTCCATGTGTGCATTTAATTTGCCTGACTTACAAGCATATCATTCTGTTTTACAAACTCGATAGAAACTATTTTGGAAAGCTTTCTTTTTTTTCTTTCAGAATTGAGACTGTCTTTTTGCAGAACAATATTCAGTTTAAAAGGAGTATTAACTGCTTTTCCTTCGACCATACCGGGTACCCACTTTTTAGATTTTTGTAAAACCCTGATAACCTCTTCTCCGGTTTCATATCCTATATTATCAAAAACTTTAATCTGATTTAAAGTTCCTGTTTTATCAATAACAAAGGAAACTTCCATTTCTCCTGCAGCCCTTCTGGCTTTTTTAGGAATTGTAAATTCATTTTGAATAAATTCGGTAAATTTTCTGGAGCCTCCGGGATAATCGGGTAATTTGTCAATAGAGCAAACAGGACGAGCAATAATGTCTCCGGAGATGTAGCTATCAATTCGACCAGAAGAACCGGAAGGCTCCTCTAAAGCAATAAGGGGACTAATTTTTACAAGTTCCGGTTTTGGTTTTTCGATTACACTATCTTCGACAGTCTGGTCAATTTTCTCTTTGGGGGTATCTTCAACAATTTCTATTTTGTCAATTTTTTGTTTGTTTCCTTCATTATCGGCGCAGCTAAATAAAGTTGTTCCCATTGCAATAAATAAGGCCAGTAAAAAGATTTTATGATAGTTGGTCTGCGAATATAAAATACGATCCGGAATTTGAATTATCAGAGTATCTAACTGTGATTTTCTAAATCTTCCGCAAATTTTATTATTTTGATTTTGAATGAAAAACTGCTGTATTTCTTGTGGCAGCATCGATGTAAAATCAGTAACTGTTTTAGAACAGTTCATGCAAAAACGACCATTTTCCTTTGGTGTCATTTTGTTCCAATCTTCATGGCAAGGCTCAGGAATGCTGATTTTATAATTTTTTTCCATATTCAAATCAAAATTTAAATGTAATAAAAAAATAAGTTGTAAAATCTTATTTTTGCAACTATGATAAATCCTTTCACCGACGAATATTTTATGAAAAAAGCTTTGCAGGAAGCTGAAATGGCTTTTGAAAAAGGCGAAATTCCTGTTGGGGCTGTAATTGTTGTGGCTGATAAAGTTATTGCAAGAAGTCATAATTTGACCGAATTACTGAATGACGTAACGGCTCATGCCGAAATGCAGTCCATAACCGCAGCAGCAAACTTTCTAGGCGGAAAATATTTAAAAGATTGTACCCTTTACGTAACACTTGAACCTTGTCAAATGTGTGCAGGAGCTTTGTATTGGAGCCAGATTTCGAAAATTGTTTTTGGAGCTAGAGATGAACAGCGCGGATTTCTAAACATGGGAACAAAACTACATCCAAAAACTACTGTGGTTTCGGGAGTAATGGCAAATGAAGCTGCTGATTTAATGAAACGCTTTTTTCTCGAAAGACGTAAATAATACGAACTATCATGACAGATTTCTCAACAATTAAAAAGCTTTTTGGCATAACTGAACCAAATGGTTTTACTGAAAATGAAATTAAGATTGTAAAAGATATTTTTGGAGCTCTTCCAAAAGTTTTCATCGACTATTATACTGAATTAGGCAAAATTGAAGAACTTAATAATACACAGGATTCTTTAAACAAACCCGACCAATTTCAATATTTTAAACATGAGGATTATTTGATTTTTTATTGCGAAAACCAACGTGTTTGCGTTTGGGGAATTCATAAGGACGATTTGTTAAATCCGAATCCGCCCGTTTATATGAGTTATGACGAGAAGGAATGGAATCTTGAAACCGAAACTTTAATAGAGTTTTTTACCGCAATGGCTTATCTTCAGGCTGGTTTTGCTTTAGAATATACCGCTGAATGTTTTTATGAAATAGAGGATCAAGATTTAAACTTTATTGCAAAAAATTATAAAAATAAAGGTGTTTCTTTTACAAAATGGATAGAAGGTGTCAGTTTTTATGGTAATCATGAGGACGAGGTAATTATTGTAATGAGTAATAATCAGCTTTTTTATTCTTCACGAAGTCAGGAACATTTTATGGAATTAGATAAAGTACTGTCAAAATTAGGAACTGAATTTTAATGGTTCTTATGAAAATGAGTGCCCTAGCCCAGATAGAAGCGGCATCCTTTTTATCCGCTTTTTTGCGAATGAAAAGAATATAGCGGATAGCTGGAATAAGCTCCTGAATACCTCTACAATAGATTAGAAGCTTCAACAAAAGTTAAATAATCAATTTAGAGAATTTTCTTCTTAAATAATTCAAAAAATAATTTACTTTTATTGTAATATAATTTGTAGTTTGCTGTTATGACTTTTAGCAGTAAATCGCGTATTATTTTTTATTTGTTAACCATTAACTCTAGATAAAAGTGAAAGTAAAAGGTTTAGCTCTCGTATTTTTTGTGTTTTTTATTTTTCAATCCTGTGGCAGAAAATCGGCTGCTGATTTCAATTCGGATTTCTCATTATTTAAAGACTACATTACTAGTTTCACAGGCGGAATCGTTTCTGCTGATTCTGATATCCGTGTGGTTTTGGCTTTCGATAAAAACGACTGGAAACCCAATCAGGAATTAGACGATGATTTGTTTGATATTTCGCCAAGTGTGAGCGGAAAAGTTGTTGCACTTTCGACGAATACTTTAGCTTTTATTCCGGAGAAAAAACTCAAAATGGGAACAGAATATCAGGTTACCTTAAACTTAGATAAACTGACTGCCATTCCAAAAGAGAAAGAAAAAGAGCTTTCTAAATTCAATTTTACAGTTAAAACGGTAAAACAGGATTTTACGATCAATACAGGAGATATTCAATCCTATAGCAAGGAATATCAATACTTAAACTGTGTTTTAAAAACAGCAGATAATATTGATTTAGAAACTGCCCAAAAGCTGGTTGAGGCCAAACATAATGGAAATAATCTTAAAATTAAGTTTGAGAAAACGAATGGGCCTGCAAAAGAATTTCGTTTTATAATTGACAGTATTCAGCGTCAGTCAGAAGCTTCAAACTTGGAAATTATTTATGATGGAAATGATTTTGATATTGATCAGAAAGGACAAATCGATTTCCCGATTACAAGTATAAATGAATTTAAAGTGATTAAGGTTGAAGTTCCAGATGGAAATAATCAGCAGGTTTTAATTAATTTTTCGGAACCTTTAGAAAAAGGACAGGATTTTGCCGGATTAGTTTCGATTCAAAATACGAATAACTTAAAATTTTCGACTCAAGGAAATTTACTAAAAGTATATTTTACCAATCAAAATGCAACTAAAAAAGAAGAACCAGTTGCAGTCGCTGTTACAGAACCCGTTGCGGTTGCGGTAGATTCAGCTGCTGTTGTGGTTGATTCTGCAGCAGTTGCAGTAGATTCTGCAGCAGCAGTTGTAGAAGATGTTGTTGAATATGTGCCAGATGAGCAACCTGAACAAGTTGTAACCGGAGAATTGTTACTTGAAGTTTTTGAAGGAATCGAAAGTCAATACGGTAAAAAATTAGAATCAAATTATTCGGAGAAAATATCCTTTGACCAGATAAAACCAAATATCCGTTTTGTGAAAAATGGAACGATTCTGCCAAGTTCCAATAATTTAAAACTGAATTTTGAAGCCGTAAACTTAAGTGCTGTAGATGTTAAAGTGTATAAGATTTACAAAAACAATATACTTCAGTTTCTTCAATATAATGAATTAAATGGAGGACAAAACCTCAAAAAAGTAGCACAGCCAATTGCTAAAACTACACTCAATTTAAGAGAAAGCACGCTCGTAAATCTATCCAAATGGAATACGTATGCTTTAGATTTATCAAAAATTATCAAACCAGAACCAGGAGCGATTTATAGAGTAGAGTTTGTTTACAAAAAGAAATATTCGCTTTATAAATGTGAAACATCTGATGGAAATGATGATGAAGCAGAAGAGGAAGAAGTAGATGAAAATGATGTAAACTACAGTGGCAACTCTTACGACGATTATTACTATTATGATGATTACGATTGGCGAGAAAGTCAGGATCCTTGTACAGGTTCTTACTATTATAATGCGAGAATTGCGACCAATATTTTAGCTTCAGATTTAGGAGTTATTGCGAAACGAGGTGAGAACAAATCGTATTTATTTGCTGTAAATAATATTGTTACAACTGAACCAGTTTCAAATGCAAGAGTGGATTTATATAATTTCCAACAACAGAAAATAGCATCAGAAGCGACAAGCAGTGAAGGAATTGCTTCTTTCCAATTAGACAAATTCGCCTATTTTGCTATTGTGACTTTGGGAGACCAATCGACTTACGTGAAATTAGATGACGGACTTTCATTATCTGTCAGTAATTTTGATGTTGCTGGAGAGACTTTACAAAAAGGACTTAAAGGCTTTATTTATGGAGAAAGAGGCGTTTGGCGTCCGGGAGATAATTTGTATTTGTCCTTTATTCTGAATGATGCAGCGAATAAACTTCCGAAATTACATCCAATTAAATTCAGATTAAATGACCCAAATGGAAAAACAGTTTATCAAACCGTTCAAAGAACAAACGATTTAAATCATTATGCTTTTGTAGTACCAACCAATCAAGATGCTCCAACAGGAAATTGGGAAGCGATGGTAAGTGTCGGTGGTGCTAAGTTTTATAAGAGCATTAAAATCGAAACGATTAAGCCAAATCGTTTAAAAATCAAAAACACCTTTAGCAGAAAAACACTTTCGGCTTCATATCCAAACACAGATAATCTAGAGGTAACTTGGCTCCATGGCGCAATTGCTAAGAATTTGAATGTAGAAATGCAGGCTAAATTCTCACAGCAAACGACGACATTCAAAGGATATGAAAAATATAGTTTTGATGATATCGTTCGTCAATTCAGTACAGAAGAAATCAATGTTTTCTCAGGGAAATTGAATGAAAACGGGAAAGCATCTGTAAACATTCAACCTAGATTACAAGGTCAGGCGCCGGGAATGTTGCGCGCTTCATTCATCACAAAAGTATATGAAGAAGGAGGAGATTTCAGCACCGATGTGATGTCGACGACTTATTCGCCATACAAAACCTACGTCGGACTTAAAACGCCAGAACTAAATAAGTATAATATGCTTGAAACGAGAACAAATAATCGTTTCGAAGTAGTTACGGTTGATGAAAATGGAAGACCAAAAGCCGTTAGAAATTTGGAAGTTAGAATTTACAAAGTAGACTGGAGATGGTGGTGGGATTCATCAAGCGATAATTTGTCGAATTACAATTCATCAAACTCAACTACAGCTTATAAATCTATCGTAATTAATACCGATTCAAGCGGGAAAGGAAGTTTCCAATTTGCTTTAACCGATGAAGAATGGGGACGTTATTTAATTCGTGTTGAAGATACAAACGACGGCCACGCAACTGCTTTAACCGTAAATATCGATTGGCCAATCTGGTCAGGAAAAACACGTAACAGAGATGCTTCAACAGCTAATATGTTAGTTTTTTCTACAGATAAAAAGAATTATGCCGTTGGAGAAAAAGCGCAGATTTCTTTCCCTTCTAGTGAAGGCGGACGCGCCTTGATTTCTGTTGAAAATGGCTCAAGAGTGGTACAAACCATTTGGGCAGAAACAAAAAAAGGAGAAACAAAAGTTGAGGTTCCAATTACCGGAGCAATGGCGCCAAATGTTTATTTTAATATTACATTATTACAGCCTCACGCGACAACTAAAAACGATTCGCCAATTCGTATGTATGGAATTGTTCCAATTGAAGTGGTGGATAAAAACACGATTTTGGCACCAACTCTGAACATGCCTGATGTATTAAGACCGGAACAGCCGTTCACAGTAAAAGTGGGAGAAAAATCAGGTAAAGAAATGACCTATACCATTGCGGTTGTCGATGAAGGGCTTTTGGATTTAACTCGTTTTAAAACGCCAAATGCATGGGATAGTTTTTATGTTCGTGAAGCACTTGGTGTAAAAACCTGGGATGTTTATGATGATGTAATTGGCGCTTATGGCGGAAAAATAAATCAGATTTTCAGTATTGGTGGAGATCAGGATTTAGGTGGCGGAAAAGCCAAAAAAGCAAACCGTTTTAAACCAGTTGTATTGTACTACGGGCCATTTAAATTAGGAAAAGGAGAAACGAAATCACACGAATTAAAACTCCCAAAATATATTGGTTCGGTTCGAACAATGGTGGTAGCGGGAGATGCAAATACAAGTGCGTACGGAAGTGTAGAAAAAGCAACACAGGTTAAGAGTCCGCTGATGGTATTGGCTTCGTTGCCAAGAAAAATTTCTCCATCAGAAAAAGTAACGCTTCCAGTTACGGTTTTTGCGACTGAAAGCAAAATTAAAAACGTAACAATTCAGGTAAAAACAAGCAACGGGTTAAAAGTTGCTGGAAGTGCGGTTCAGAAACTGAATTTTGCGCAGCCAGATGAGAAAATGGCTTATTTTAATTTGGTTGTTGGTTCTGCAACCGGAATTGCGAAAGTTCAGGTAATCGCAACATCTGGAAGTGAGAAATCGACTTATGATGTTGAAATCGATATGACAAATCCAAACCCAGTTACGAGTACTTTTACAGATGTTGTTTTATCTCCAAATAGTGCCAAAACAATTTCATGGAAAACTTTTGGTATTGCTGGAAGTAATAAAGCAAGACTAGAAGTTTCGTCTATGCCATCAATGAATTTGAACGGAAGAATGCAGTTTTTAATTCAATATCCACATGGTTGTGTAGAGCAGACTACTTCTTCGGTTTTCCCTCAATTGTATTTAAGTGATGTGGCAGATATTGATGCGAAACGAAAAGATCTGATTCAGAAAAACATTGCAGCCGGAATTGCAAGATTGGGTAACTTCCAGTTGTCAAATGGAGGAATGCCGTACTGGCAAGGAAATGCAATTGCTGATGACTGGGGAACTTCTTATGCTGGACATTTCTTAATTGAGGCAGAGAAAAAAGGATATGTATTGCCAATTAATTTCAAATCAAAATGGTTATCATATCAGCAGAAAGAAGCAAAACAATGGCGTTTTGAGCCTAAATATGGAAATGATTTGGCCCAGGCTTATAGATTATACACTTTGGCTTTAGCAGGAAGTGCCGATTTATCTTCAATGAACAGATTGCGTGAAACAAAAGGAATTTCGAACGAAAGTATGCTTCGTTTGGCTGCCGCTTATGTTTTGGCAGGACAAAAATCGGCTGGACAAAGTTTGTTCCTGAAAACTAGTATTGATGGAAGCTCAGATGGCTACAGTTATTACTATTATGGTTCTAGCGAACGAAACAGAGCGATGGCTTTAGAAACAATGCTTCTTTTAGACCAGAAACAAAAAGCATTTGCAACGGCTTCTAAATTAGCTAAAGAAATGTCGGCTAACCAGTGGATGAGTACGCAGACAACGGCTTATTGTTTGTACGCTATGTCGAAATTTGCGGTTAGCAACGGCCCAAAAGGAATTAATATTCAGTTTAGTAAAAACGGAAAAGGCGAGACGATAAATACTGGCAAATCAGTTGCAGATCGTAGTTTGTCTGTTGCTTCTGGCACAAACAGTATTACGTTGAAAAACAATAAAGCCAATACTGTTTATGTTCGTGTATTAAATACAGGAATATTGCCAATTGGTCAAGAAAATGTGATTCAGACTGACGTTACAGCTTCTATTGTTTTCAAAAATAGAAAAGGAAGTGTAATAAACGTTTCAAGAATTAATCAGGGAACTGAATTTGTTGCCGAGGTTACAGTTAAAAATCAAAGAGGAGAAAGTGTTCAAAATGTGGCGTTATCACAGATTCTGCCATCAGGATTCGAAATTGTAAATACCCGTTTCACAGATTACGGAGATGCTGTAAACAACATCGCTGATTATATTGATATCCGAGATGACAGAACGAATTTCTACTTCGGAATGAAAGCCAGAGAAACTAAAGTGTTCCGTATCCTGTTAAATGCATCTTACTTAGGAAATTATTATTTACCTGGATTGCAATGCGAAGCGATGTATGATAATACATTCTTAGCCAGAACAAAAGGATTCTGGGTTGAGGTTGTGAAATAAATTTATTAGCCACAGATTATAAGGATTATAAGGATTTTTTTAATCTGTGTTAATCCATTTAATCTGTGGCTGAAAAAAGCTTTGTAAAAAGGTCTCCCGCAGATTTTGCAGATCAAGCAGATAAAAATAAAAATCTGCACAATCTGCGGAATCTGCGAGTAAAAAACTTAGCGAACTTTGCGAATAACTTAGCGTCTTTGCGGTTAAATAATTACTACGTTGAAAAATAAATTAAAAGCGTTTTTCCAACGCATCATAAACTGGATAAAAAGAAATAAAATAAAATCAGCAATTGCCTTTGTGCTCTTGCTGATTTACTATTTTTCAATACCCCGAACTTTATTCAAAGAACCCTATTCGACTGTTATTGAAAGTAAAGAAGGAGAACTTCTAGGAGCTAAAATTGCACGTGACGGACAATGGCGTTTTCCTGCGCAAGACAGTGTTCCTGATAAATTCAAAAAGTGTATTGTATATTTTGAAGACGAATATTTCTATAAACATCCCGGTTTTAATCCCGGAGCGATGATCAATGCTTTTAAACAAAACAAAAAAGCAGGTAAAGTGGTTCGAGGCGGAAGTACGTTGACTCAACAAGTTATCCGATTATCAAGAAAAGGAAAAAACAGAACTTATTTTGAAAAAATTATCGAAATAATTCTCGCAACCCGATTAGAATTAGGATATTCCAAAGATGAGATTCTCGAAATGTACGCAGCGCATGCTCCATTTGGCGGAAATGTTGTAGGATTAGAAATGGCTTCTTGGCGTTATTTTGGTGTGCAGTCCAATCAATTATCTTGGGCAGAAAATGCAGTTTTGGCCGTTTTGCCAAATGCGCCAAGTTTAATTTATCCGGGAAAAAACCAGATAAAATTACTGAACAAACGAAACCGACTTTTATTAAAATTGCATAAGGAAGGCATAATTGACAAGCAGACATACGAACTTTCAATAGAAGAATCTTTGCCTCAAAAACCGTATGATCTGCCTCAAATTGCGCCTCATTTATTGCAGAGAGTGGCTAAAAACGAAGAAGGGACAAGAGTAAAAACTACAATTGATTATGCTTTACAAAATCGTGTCAATCAGATTGCGAGGTATTATTACAATCAGTACAAGCAGAATGAGGTACATAATCTGGCTATTTTGGTAATTGATGTTCAAAGCAGAAATGTAATGAGTTATGTTGGAAATGCTCCAACGGATAAAGACCATCAAAAAGATGTCGATATTATCGATGCACCAAGGAGCACAGGAAGTATCTTGAAACCCCTTTTGTACGGTGCGATGTTGGACGACGGCGAATTACTGCCTAATACTTTAGTGGCTGATGTTCCAACACAGATTTCGGGATATACACCTCAGAATTTCAATTTAACTTTTGATGGAGCTGTTCCGGCACATCGTGCATTATCGCGTTCGCTGAATATTCCCGCAGTTTTAATGCTTCAGGAATTTACTGTCAATAAATTTTATGAGGAATTGCAAAAGTTCAAATTGAAAAATATAAATAAAACGCCAGATCATTATGGCTTGTCACTTATTTTAGGTGGTGCCGAAAGTAATTTGTGGGATTTATGCAGAACCTACGCTAATTTATCTTCAACACTGAATTATTTTACTAAACATCAGGCGAAATACAGAACCAATGAGTTTACCGAGTTAAATTATAAAAATGATTTTAAACCCGATTTTGGATCAGAAACTACTCAGAAGAATATTCTGGGCGCAGGATCAATTTGGTTAACGTATAACGCAATGGAAGAAGTTAACAGGCCAGAAGGAGATGAGGCTTGGAAGTTTTATGACAGTTCGTTAAAAATCGCTTGGAAAACAGGAACCAGTTTCGGGAATAGAGATGCATGGGCCATCGGAACCAATTCGAGATATGTGGTTGGTGTTTGGGTCGGAAATGCAACTGGAGAAGGAAGACCAACTTTGACAGGAGTTACTAGTGCAGCGCCTATTTTATTCGACGTTTTTAATGTACTGCCAAGGCAAAGATGGTTTGATACACCTTACAAAGATTTAGCCGAAGTTGAGGTTTGCCGTTTAAGCGGTTATTTAGCAAAGGATAATTGTCCGAAAATCAAACAATGGGTTGCTAAAAAAGGAAAATCGACTAAAGTTTGTCCGTATCACAGAACGATTCATTTAGATAAAACAGAACAGTTTCAGGTCAACAGCAGTTGTGAAAATGTCGAAAACATTATAACGAAAAACTGGTTTGTTCTACCTCCGGTTATGGCTTGGTATTACAAAAGCCAGCATATAGAATATTTGCCATTGCCTCCGTTTAAAGAAGGATGTGAAGGAACGCAAACCACCACAATGGATTTTATTTATCCAAAAGCCAACAGTAAAATCTATCTGACAAAAGATTTTAATAGTAACGTTCAGCCTGTTATTTTAAAAGTGGCTTATTCTGAAAGAGATAAAGAATTGTTTTGGTATGTAGATGATGTTTATAAAGCTACAACCAAAACCTTTCATGAACTGCCCATTACCCCGACAACAGGAATACATTATATTACAGTTGTAGATGTTTCAGGAAATGAAATTAGACGAAAAATTGAAATTGTGAGGGAATAATTTTATTGTATCATATTAAACTTTTGGTACGCTTTTTCATTTTTTGTTAGACGTAAAGTGAGCGAAGTAGTAAAGCCTTTATAGGCAGGTATTTTTTCATTATTATAGGGCAGAGAATATCCTAAACCTAAATCAAACCGATTTAAAAATGTAAATCCGCCTATTGCATAAGCGTTTTTATGAGAGCTTCCTGTTTTTATAAATAGGAATTCTTTGCTATAGGATAAATGTACATCAGGAAGTCCATAATAGTTTCCGTTGTAACTGTTTGTGATTCCATATCCCGCGCCTAGAAAGAGTTTGTTTTCATTTTTGCAGTCCAAACAAAATTCTAGTCCGCCAGTGAGAAGACTTTTGTTTGCTGCTGAGTAGCTTATATAGAAAATAGGCTCAAACGTAAAATCAGATTTGGTGTTTTGAGCATTTGCACTGAAAGAAAATAAGACTAGCAGTACGCAATAAATACCTAATTTTCCTGAATATGATTTATGAAAATTACTAAAAGGCATAATAGAGTATTAAAAATGAAATTTTCATAAACATATTTAAATATAAATAATTTAGTAGCTCTATTAAGTTTTTTTTATGTTATAAAGAGTTTTAATATGAAATAGTAAAAAGAAATATTCTAATGAAAATGAGTGCCTAGCCCAGATAGAAGCGGTATCCTTTTTCTGGCTTCTTTAGCCAGGAAAAGATACAAGCGGATAGCTGGAACTTGCTCTTTATTAAAAATATTAGCCACGAATTACACAAATTATTTCGTGCTCATTCGTGAATTGCTTCGCCTGTTCGCTATCGCTCGGGTCGTGGCTATTTAAAAAAAGCCACAAAAAAACCGCCAATCTCACGAAAGGCGGTTTTTGTTTTTTATTCTGAAATAACATTTCCTTTTTTATCATAGAAATGGTATTCTAAGTACGTGTAAGCGTCACGAGGTATGATTTTCACCCATTTCTTATGTTCAAAAAACCATTTTGAACGTAATGATGGAAAACCTTTACTGAGGTATGCAGCCACAAACGGATGTGTGTTAAGCACAACTTTATTGTGGGTTTTTAAAAGTCTTTCTAAATCAGAGGTGATCTTGTCAATTATTAATATTGGCGCTTCAATTTCGCCGTTGACTTTATTTGGATCTTCTTCTCTGGTTTTAATGTTAACTTCTGGTCTTACTCGCTGTCTGGTAATCTGGACAAGTCCAAACTTACTTGGCGGTAATATTTTATGCTTTGCTTTATCGTCGCTCATTTCTTCTCGCAAGAAGTCGAACAAAACTTTCCTGTTTTCTGGATTAGACATATCGATAAAATCAACAACTATAATTCCGCCCATATCTCGAAGACGTAATTGTCTTGCGATTTCTGCTGCGGCAATCATATTCACTTCCATGGCAGTGTCTTCTTGGTTGGTCGCCTTGTTGGAACGGTTTCCGCTGTTGACGTCAATAACGTGCAACGCTTCGGTATGTTCTATGATAAGATATGCACCTTTACTCATGGAAACGGTTCGGCCAAATGAAGTTTTGATTTGTCTCTCTATATTGTATTTCTCAAAAATCGGAGTGTCATTTGATTGATAAAACTTGACAATTGATTGTTTTGAAGGTGCAATTTCTTGCAGATATTCCTTCGTTTGATGGTACAACTCTTCATCATCTATTTGAATACCGCTGAAGGTATCGTTGAATACATCTCTTAATATTGAAGAAGCTCTGTTAAGCTCTCCTAATACTTTTGATGGATGATGAGCAGTTGGTAATTTTTTACACATTGCAGACCATCTGCCAAGCAGGTTCTGCAAATCTTTTTCTAATTCGGCTACGTTTTTGCCTTCGGCTACTGTGCGAACAATAACACCAAATCCTTTAGGTTTGATCGATAGAACAAGTTTTTTTAGACGATCCTTTTCTTTTTTGTCTTCTATTTTTTGAGAAATAGAAACACGATCAGAAAAAGGAACCAGAACGATAAATCTTCCGGCAAGAGAAAGCTCAGCACTTATTCTTGGACCTTTGGTCGATATAGGTTCTTTAACTACTTGAACTAAGACAGATTGATTGGCACTTAAAATATCAGTAATGATGCCATCTTTGTCAATCTCTTTTTCAAACTGAAAGGTTTTTAGGGAGAAATCTTTTAATTTACCTGCGCTTACAAGTTTTATGAATTTCAGTTGGGAAGCTAGATTTGGACCCAAATCGTGATAATGCAAAAAGGCATCTTTTTCGAAGCCTACATTTACAAAAGCAGCATTAAGACCGGCAACTGGTTTTCTGATTTTGGCAATAAAAATATCACCAACCTGAAAATTGCTTTTTTCTTCTTCTTTGTGTAATTCAATTAGTTTTCCATCTTTTAATAAGGCAAAATCTACTGCTTCAGAACTAGATCTAATGATTAATTCTTTATTCACACTGTAAATTTTTATCCGTGAATTGGTTGTCGGTTGTTTGTTGATAGTTGTTGGTAAAGAAAACCAAAAACCAAAAACCAAAAACCATCAACTTCTACAAGGATGGATTAAACAATATTTTTTAACAGGTATTGAACCCGGGGAAAAGAAGATTAGTTGAGAATAGAGTAAAGAGAATAGACTTTTTGTCGTCTATGTTCTATTTTCTTTTCTCTTTCATCTTTTTTCAATTTCAATGAACGTTTAAAAAGAAAAAAGTAGTTTAAAACTACTTTTTCTTTTTGTGGCGGTTAGCTCTCGCTCTTTTCTTACGTTTGTGAGTAGCTACCTTATGTCTCTTTCTTTTTTTACCACTTGGCATATCGTGTCTGATTTATGTTAATTAATATTATTTTGCTTCGTTGTTCGTTTTTACTCCTTCTACAAAAACTTTTGCAGGTTTGAACGCAGGAATGTTGTGTGCTGGAATTTTAATTGTCGTGTTTTTAGAAATGTTTCTTCCAGTTTTTTCAGCTCTAGTTTTAACGATAAAACTACCAAAACCTCTTAGGTAAACATTGTCTCCAGTCTCTAAAGAAGTTTTAACTTCTTCCATAAAAGTTTCTACTGTTGCTTGAACGTCTCCTTTTTCAAGACCTAGTTTCTCTGAAATCTTCGCTACGATATCTGCTTTCGTCATTTTCTTTCCTATTTTATTTTATAAATGGTGTACTATTTTTTTGAGTTTGCAAATATAGGAATTAAAAAAATAATTAATCAAGCTAATTCGTTAAATTTTAATTACATAAACATTTACTTTTGTATTCTAAGTATTTTCGAATGGATTTTTCTAACATATTGATAAAATGGTATTTACAAAACAAGCGTGATTTGCCGTGGCGAAAAACGGTCGATCCGTACCAGATTTGGCTCTCAGAAATTATGCTTCAGCAAACGAGAGTTGCGCAGGGAATGCCTTATTTTTTTGCATTTACCAAGGAATTTCCTACTGTAAAAGATTTGGCCGATGCTTCAGAAGAGAAAGTTTTAAAGCTTTGGCAGGGTTTGGGGTATTATTCCAGAGCTCGAAATCTTCATAAAACGGCTCAATACATTGCTTATGACCTTAATGGTGTTTTTCCGGATTCTTATAAAGAGCTTCTAAAACTTAAAGGAGTAGGTGAATATACAGCTGCTGCAATTGCATCTTTTTCTTATAATGAATCGGTTCCTGTTGTAGATGGAAATGTATTTCGTGTACTTTCAAGGTATTTTGATGTCGAAACGGATATTGCACTTCCGGCGACGAAAAAAGAATTTACGGCATTAGCACAAGAAGTAATGCCAAAAGATAATCCTGCAATTTTTAATCAGGCGATAATGGAGTTTGGAGCACTGCAATGCGTGCCGAAAAGTCCGGACTGTTCTAAGTGTGATTTTAATGAAAGCTGTGCTGCACTCCAGAAAGGGAAAGTAAATGTGCTTCCTGTTAAATCTAAAAAGGTAAAAATATCCAACCGTTACTTTAATTATTTGATTTTAGAAGATGTATGCGGAAATACTATAATTCAAAAAAGAACAGCAAAAGGAATCTGGCATAATTTATATGAGTTTCCGCTTTTGGAAACAATAGAAGTTATCGATTTTGAAATGGTTTCGAAAATCGCAAAAGAAGAGATCTTTCCCTCTTATACTATTATAGGTATAGAGGATTACACAGAATCTACTATTGTACACAAGCTTTCGCATCAGCATCTGCATATACAATTCTGGAAAATTAAAGTGAAAGAGAAAATTGAAAACGGAATTGACGCAGAAAAATTAAAAACATTTCCTTTTCCTATTGTGATTTATAATTTTATAGAAAAGCAGGAAATAAATTGCTAAAAAAATGTATCTTTGGTAGAAATACCACCAAAAACTATGAACGGAACATTAAATAAAGTGATGCTTATTGGCCATTTAGGCGATGATGTGAAGATGCATTATTTTGATGGAGGAAACTGCATCGGACGTTTTCAGCTGGCTACCAATGAGGTGTATATCAATAAAACGACTAATGAAAAAATAACTTCCACAGAATGGCATAATTTGGTTGTTAGAAACAAGGCAGCTGAAATCTGCGAAAAATATCTTTCTAAAGGAGATAAAATATATGTTGAAGGAAGAATTAAATCCCGTCAGTGGCAGGCCGAAGACGGAACTACAAAATATACAACAGAAATTCAGGTGACAGAATTTACTTTTTTGACTACCAAAAAAGAAACTGCTCATACCAAACAAAATCAAGAGGCAGAGTCAACAAAAAATAGTAACTTTGATGCTGCTAATGAAGGGCTTCCGATTAATGATCTGCCTTTCTAAGAGATGTTTAACTAATTTTATACAATTTGGACCCAGAGCCCAGTTTATTCTTTACTACAAATCCAGACACTAATTTAATTATTGGCTTTGTCGGAATATTTATTTTATTATTTCTTTCAGCAATAGTTTCCGGAGCAGAAGTGGCTCTCTTTTCTTTATCACAGCAGGATATCGATGATACTGTAAACGATAATCAGGCAAAAGGTAAAATTATTTCCAATTTACTGGACAAACCTAAAAAACTTCTGGCGACATTGCTTGTTGCTAATAATTTTTTTAATATCGGAGTGGTTATTTTGTTTGCTTATATGGGGCAGAATATTTTTGCTAATGTGAGTTCGCCTGTACTCAAATTTACGCTCGAAGTAATTTTGGTAACCTTTTTAATTTTATTGTTTGGTGAAGTGCTTCCAAAGGTTTACGCTAGCAGAAATAGTGTTCGTTTTGCAAAATGGGCTGCTTATCCGCTGGCATTTTTAGATAAAGTACTTTCTCCAATAAGTTTGCCAATGCGTGCTGTTACTCTATATTTGCAGCATAAATTAGGAAAACAAAAGAATAGTTTTTCAATCAATCAGCTTTCTCAGGCTTTGGAATTGACCGATTCTGAGGGCACTTCAACAGAGGAACAAAAAATACTGGAAGGAATTGTCTCTTTCGGAAATACCGATACAAAGCAGGTAATGAGTCCCAGAATTGATATTTTTGCATTGGAAGTATCAGAAACATTCGCAGAAATTTATCCGAAAATAATTGAAACGGGTTTTTCAAGAATTCCAGTTTATCGTGATAATATCGATCAGATTGAAGGAGTGCTTTTTGTTAAAGATTTACTTCCTCATATAGATAAAGAAGAGTTTGACTGGACTTCTTTGATTAGAGAAGCTTTTTTTGTTCCTGAAAATAAAAAACTGGACAATCTACTGAAAGATTTTCAGAGCCTAAAAAGTCATTTGGCGATTGTTGTTGATGAATATGGGGGAACTTCCGGATTGGTTTCTTTAGAAGATGTAATAGAAGAAATTGTGGGAGATATCAGTGATGAGTTTGATGATGAAAACCTGAATTTTTCACAAATTGACGATAATAATTTTCTTTTTGAAGGGAAAATAAATCTGAAAGACTTCTACAGAATTGTAGATGTTGACGAAGATGTTTTTGAATCTCATAAAGGTGAAGCAGAAACTCTGGCGGGATTTATTCTGGAGATTTTAGGTAATTTTCCGAAAAAAGATCAAAAAGTGCCTTTTGAAAACTGTGTTTTTACAGTAGAAACAGTAGACAAAAAGCGTGTAAAACAAATAAAGGTAACCATAAATAAAAATGTTTAATAGAATACTTTCAATAACAGTAATTTTACTTGCTTTAACCGTTTTAAGCTGTAAAAATGATGTTTTGCCAAAGCCGGCGAGCTTTCTCCGATTGGATTATCCGGAAGCGAAATACGTGAATTTTGAAAACAACTGTCCGTTTGCTTTTCAAATGAATGAGGATGCCATTATTAAAGGAGAAAAAGAATGCAGTTTTGCCATTACCTATCCAAAGATGAAAGCAACGATTTATTTGACTTATAAACCTGTAAATGGTAATATTGAAAAGTTGTTAAGAGATGCTCAAAAGCTTACTTACGAACATGTAATTAAAGCCGATGATATTTTAGAGCAACCCTATTTAAATCCACAGAAAAAGGTTTATGGTATGTTCTATCAGGTAGATGGAAATGCAGCAACAAATTCTCAGTTTTACGTTACCGACAGCACAAAACACTTTTTAATTGGTTCGATGTATTTTTACGCAAAACCAAATTTTGATTCGATTATGCCAGCTGCGAGTTATGTTAAGAATGATATGCAGCGTTTGATGGAAACATTGAAATGGAAATAAAAAAAAGGGTTCAACTTTGAACTACCCCCAAATAGTGTCTAACTTTTTGGGGGCAGTTCAATTTAGATCCTTTTTTTATTTTAAAATCATTAAAATATTTTTAAACCGATGATTCCCACAACAATTAGAGAGGCAGATAAAAGTCTAAGAATGTTGGATGAATCGCCAAAAAAGAGTATTCCGACTAATAGTGTTCCAACTGCTCCAATTCCTGTCCAAACGGCATAAGCGGTGCCTATCGGAATTGTTTTTTGTGAGTAAAACAATAAGCTCCCACTAATAACCATTGATAAAACAGCAGTAAATATCCAGACAAATTTATTATTCTCTGGCTGTTGAGCCATTTTCATTCCCAAAGGCCAGCCAATTTCAAATATTCCAGCGATAATTAAAGCAATCCAATTCATCTTTTTTTAAATTTAATATTGAATTGCAAAGGACTTGAATATAAAAAAGCAATTTTTTGATGTAGATCAAAATCGATTATGGTTTTCGGATTCTGCTTAAAGTTTCCTGGGTAATTCCTAAATAAGATGCAATATGTCCCAGATTGATCCGGTTAAGGAGATTGGGTTGCAGTCTCATTAATGTCTCATAACGTTCTGCTGCTGACTCGATGTGTAATGACATTGTTCTTTCTTCAAGAATAATACAAACTTCTTCGGCTATTTTTCTGCCAATTAAATTCAATTCAGGATAGATTCGATATAATTCATTTAAATCATTCACTGAGATAGCATATATTTCTGAATCTTCAAGAAACTGAATGTTTTCAAATGAAGGTTTGTTGGCATAAATAGGTAATATGGAACCAAAAATCTGATTTTCTTCTCCAAACCAGGCATTCACTTCTTTTTCATTTCTATGAAAATAGACGCGTATTAATCCTTTTGAAATTACAAAATAGCTGGATATGTTTTGACCTTCCTTTAAAAAATGTTCATTCTTCTTTTTAAGAAAATACTTTGTTCTCAGATTAATCTCTTTTGCGGCTTCATTACTAAGATCTCCATATTTTCTGAATTGCTCAATAAGCGGATTGGTAATATGAGCTTGTTCTGATTTCATTTTTTATTGTGGTATTTAAACAAAGAAAGGCGTTCATTTGAACGCCTTTACTATAATTAAAATCAATTAAGACTTAAAATTCGAAACTTTATATGTTTTTCCATCTCCCGTTTCCTGAACTACTTTTGTTAAAGATTGTGAGTTTTGAACTGTTTTGTCAAAACTTACTGTTGCTGTTTTTTTGTCAAAATCAACTGTTGCTTTGTCAACACCGTCAAGATTGGCTAATTCTTCTTCGATTGTTTTAGCACATCCAACAGCACAAGTCATTCCGTCGATTGTAAAACTTGCTGTTTGTAAATTTTCTGCAGCAATTGGTTTGTGTTCTTTTGGAGCGCTTTTTTCTGCATTTACAACCTGAAGGCTTTTATCTTCTTCTTTTTTACAGCCAACGAATACCAAACCAGCGATTGTTGCGGCGATTAAGATTTTTGAAATTTTCATTATATATAAATTTTAAATTGCTAATTAATTGCCTGCAAAATTAATAAAAAGAGAGTCGTCAGTTCGTAAAATAATTACAAATTTGCATTAAAACTTGATCTATGGAAACAAAGCAGTTAAAATGGCTGTACTTAGCAATTCTGTCTCTTATTTGGGGAAGCTCTTTTATTTTGATAAAAAAGGGTTTAATTGGTTTGACTGCTATTCAAGTTGGCTCATTCCGAATCATTTTTGCCGCTTTGTTTTTATTGATTATCGGTTTCAATAGTTTAAGAAAAATTTCTCGTCGTCAGTGGAAGTATGTGGCAATCACTTCATTTTTTGGAACTTTTGTGCCGGCTTATCTTTTTGCTATTGCCGAAACTCAGGTAAATAGTTCTATTGTGGCCATTTTAAATTCGCTGACACCTTTAAATACTTTGATTTTAGGAATAATAGCTTTTGGGATTCAGTTTCAAAAAAGACAGGTTTTAGGAGTTTTTATTGGTCTTGTTGGTTGTTTACTGTTGGTTTTAAGTGGAGATTCTGCTGGCGGAACTCAAAACTATTTATATGTTCTGTTGGTTGTAATTGCCACGCTTAGTTATGCTATTAATGTTAATTTGATTAAAAAATACCTTCACGATTTAAATTCAATAAGCATTACAACCGGAAACTTTGCAGTGCTTTTTCTTCCTGCATTAATCATTTTAAGTACAACAGATATTAGCCAGAAAATGCATTTTGCAGAAACGCAACATTCGATATTTTTTGTAATGATTTTGGGAGTTTTGGGGACAGGAATTGCTAATATTTTGTTTTTTAAACTGATTCAGATGTCGTCTCCGGTTTTCGCAACATCGGTAACGTATTTGATTCCAATCGTTGCTTTTTTCTGGGGATTATTGGATAATGAAATGCTGACTCCGATTCAGTCAGTAGGTGCATTTATTATTTTGATTGGGGTTTATTTGTCGGCTAAGAAATAAGATTTTTTTAAACTTTGTAAAATAGTTCAATAAAAAAAAGCTTTGTCAAAGTTTAAAACTTTGACAAAGCCTTCAAAAATCTTAGTATCTCAGTACCTTAGTCCCGATAGCTATCGGGATAGCAACTTAGATCATAAAAAATCTGTATCAGAAACTCCTTCGTTGATTTTAACATCAGACATTTTAATATCCAATTCGAAACCAACATTCTGAACTAAGTTAAAAGGAACTTTAACGCCTTTTACTTCCTTATAATCGTTGAAATTAGTGATTTGCTCTGCTGATTTTCCGCCTTGTTCGCGAACTTTAGATTCAGCAGTTTTTAAACCGGATTTAACATCGTAGTAATAAGTCGTTTTACCGTCTTTAATTACATAAGCATCACTTCCGTTTACAGGTTCAATTCCTTCTACTTTCAGGTCGGTTCTTTTTACAAGCTGTAATTCTTCAAAAGGAGCAGCGTTTGCTTTCATTTCGACTAAATCGTCTCCTTCGAGATTCTTTCTTTGTCCTTGTTGCTCGATATAGGCACTTTTTCCGTTTACAACTTGTTTCATGATATTCATAGTTCCCATAGAAAGTGAAACCATCATTTTTCCTTTAGCATCTAATTTGGAAACAAAAGTTAATGGGGTAGGAGCCTGCGGAATTGTTGTCGAACCATTCATGTAAAGTGTTTTTACTGCTGTAACCGCTTTTTCTCCTCCGATTGCTTTGATGTAATTTTCGAAAACAGTTTTGGCTGTAATATCTTTTGGAGCTTCTTTTTTAGTTGAAGGTTTCTCAACAGGATTTCCATATTTGTCAAAATAGGATATTGGAATTTGAAGTTTTTCTAAACCTGAAAGAACATCAGAGCCTTTTCCCACAATAACAATACGCATATTGTCTAATAAGAAATACTTGTTAGCGACACGATAAATATCATCGGCTGTAACATTATTGATGGTCTGGATGTATTTTTCGTAGAAATCGGCTGGAAGTTTTTCGGTTTCAATATTTAAGGCATAACGTGCAACTGCCTGAGGTTTTTCAACCTGCATCACAAATCTTCCGATATAACCGGCTTTTACATTTCTTAAAACTTCAGGATCTACTCTTTCAGTACGAATTCTTTTAATTTCTTTAATAAACTGAACAACTGCACTGTCTGTTACAGTATTTCTAACGGCTGAATTAGCCTTAAATTTAGTTACATATTTTCCGCTTCCAATACTTGAACTTGCGCCGTAAGTCCAGGCGTGTTGCTCGCGTAAATTCATGTTTAAATAACTATTAAAATCGCCTCCTAAAATTTGATTTGCAATTACTGCAGGGAAAAAATCAGGATCGCTCATTTTTAAATTAACAGTATTTACCAATGAAATTTCAGACTGAACAGCATTTGGAACGTCTACAAAATCAATTTGTAATTTTGATGGGTTTACAGGGTCCGGATAAGAGTTTTTTGGTGTGCTTTGTTTTTTCCATCCGCTGAATAATTTCTCTACGGCAGATTTTGTTTCCTTAAATTTAATGTCACCAATAATGACTAAATATGCATTTTCAGGAACAAAATGAATATTGTAGTTATTTTGAACATCAGTAAGAGTGACATTTTTTACTGTTTCCTCAGAAAGGTATTCTCCATTAGGATGATTTTTTCCAAATGCTAAAACATCAACCACTCGGTTTGAAATTGCAGGAACACTTTTCTCATCAGCTTTTAACCCTTCAAGTAATTTTGCTTTTTCTTTATCAAATTCTGTTTCAGTGAAATTGGGCTGTAAAGCACCTTCTGCTAAAAGTTCTAGAACTCGTCCTGAATATTTAGATAATGAACTAGCGTATGCTCCTTGTGAAGTGAAATTTATATTAGCTCCATAAAAGTCAATTTCTTCATTAAAAGCTTCTTTGGTAGTTTTTTTAGTTCCGTTTCCGATTAAACTGCTGGTTAATTCGTCAACTCCCTTTTTATTACCTTCAGTAAATGGTGCATTGTCTAAAGTAAGTGTAAAGCTCACTCGGGGTAATTTGTGATTTTCGACAATCAAAACTTTCATGCCGTTTGCCAAAACAAAAGTCTGCGGTTTTTTGATGTTGACTACTGGGGCGTTTCCTGGTTTGGGTTGTGGACGATCTTGTGCTTGCATAATTCCGGTAAGGAATAAAAGGATTAAAAAAGTATATATATTTTTCATGATTCGATATTCTTAGTTTTGAGATTTAGGCGTCGGAATATAATCTAAAATTAAGCGTTGATTATGATTTAAATACTTCTTGGCAACTTCTCTAATTTCTTCTCTGGTAATAGAATGATAGATGTCAATTTCTGTATTAATTAAATTTACATTGCCATAAAGCAGATAATAAGAAGCTAAGTTTTCTGCAATTCCTTCTACACTGGCATTGGCATTTATATAATTATTATCGAATTTGTTTTGTAGTTTTTCATAATCTTTTTCAGAAATAAGATCGGTTTGAATTTTTACAATTTCTTCGTCTATTTCTTTCAATATATCAGCAGTTGTGTTAGGTGCCATTGGTAAACCATATAAAATGTATGTTCCGTAATCTTCCTGACTAAAACCTACAGCACCAATTTGTAATGCCATTTTTTTGTCATCAACTATTTTTTTATAAAGTTTAGAGCTTTTTCCGTCACTTAAATAAGAAGAGATTAAGTCTAAAACTCTTGCATCTCTTGTTTTCATTGAAGGCGTTCTGTACGAAGCCACAATCATTGGGATCTGAATGTTCGGGTCTTCGTAAGTAGCTTTAATGGTTTGTGTGATAGGTTCCTCAGTAAAAGTTTGTTTTTTAACTTCTTCGCCTCTCGGAATAGGTCCGAAGTATTTCTCGATCCATTCTTTTGTTTTTGCTTTTTCGAAATCACCTGCAACAACTAAAACAGCATTATTAGGAGTATAGAATTTTTTATTAAAAGCCTGAAATTCTTGAAGAGTTGCAGCATCAAGATCTTTCATAGATCCGATAGTTGTCCATCTGTAAGGATGATTTTTGAACATGTTTTTCTTAACCTCTGCCAGAATATTTCCGTATGGCTGATTGTCATAACGCATTCTTTTTTCTTCTTTTACAACTTCATTTTGTGTGTCTACACCAACCTTATTAATAATAGGATGCATTAACCTTTCAGATTCCATCCATAAACCCAATTCTAAACTATTGGAAGGAAAAACTTCGTAATAGTACGTTCTGTCGTCTGATGTGTTAGCGTTATTAACACCTCCGTTTGCAGTAACGATTTTCATCCATTCGCCACGCTTGATGTTTTGTGTTCCTTCAAACAACAGGTGTTCAAAAAAGTGTGCGAATCCTGTTCTGTCCGGACGTTCATCTTTAGATCCAACATGATACATTACTGATGTAATAACAACCGGAGCGGAAGGGTCGTTATGTAAAATAACATGCAATCCATTGTTTAAATCGTATTCTTCAAAAGCTACTTTTTGAGCATGAGCTACTCCGCCAAGCATTAATGCAGCACTTAACATCATTATTGATTTTTTCATAAAGATTAATAATTTTATATATCAAACAAGAGTAGGTAGACCAGAGTTGATTTTAGTTACATCAAAAATAGTTTTTTTTAATTATCAATTACAGATTTGTTTACAATAAGGTGATAATTTAACAATCTTTTACTTTAAATTAAATGAATTTTGATTTTAAAAGTGCTTGATATACAGTGTTTTTTATGAATAAAATATTTTTACTTCTATAGGTTGCATAGTAAATTATTAGTTGTATATTTGCAACCTTAAAATTCAATAAATCAATTTGATATGTATGCAATCGTAGAGATAGCAGGGCAACAATTTAAAGTAAGCAAAGACTTAAAGGTTTATGTTCACCGTTTAGCTAACGAAGAAGGTTCAAAAGTTACTTTTGACAAAGTTCTTTTATTAGATGATAACGGAAATGTAACTTTAGGCGCCCCAGCTATAGAAGGTGCTTCAGTAGAAGCTAAAGTGTTACAACACTTAAAAGGTGATAAAGTTATCGTTTTCAAAAAGAAAAGAAGAAAAGGATACAAAAAAAGAAATGGTCACAGACAATATCTTACACAAATTGTAATTGAAGGTATTTCTGCAGCAGGAGGAACTAAAAAAGCAGCAGCTAAAAAAGCGGTTGTAGCAGAAGAAGCAGCTACTGAAGAAGTAGAAGCTCCAAAAGCAAAAAAAGCAGCTCCAAAAGCAAAAAAAGAAGCTACTAAAGAATAATAACAATATTTAAACTCATACGTCATGGCTCACAAGAAAGGTGTCGGTAGTTCGAAGAATGGTAGAGAATCAGAATCAAAACGTCTAGGCGTTAAGATTTATGGTGGACAAGCTGCTATTGCTGGGAACATCATCGTTAGACAAAGAGGTTCAAAACATAATCCAGGTGAAAACGTTTACATTAGTAAAGATCACACTCTTCACGCAAGAGTTGCTGGAGTTGTTAAGTTCCAAAAGAAAAGAGATAACAAATCTTATGTATCTATTATCCCATTCGAGGCATAATAATCATAGATTACTTTTTACAAAACCCGTTCAGAAATGATCGGGTTTTTTTTATTTCTATGATTTTTTTGGGAAGACTTTAAAACTTACATTTGTTTAGTCTCTTTAAATAAAAAAGTTTGAAAAAGATTTTATTACTGTTTTTGTTGTGCTGTCTTGGCGCTTATGCAAATACTCCTTCAGAAAATATCGTAAGTCATTTAAGTTCATTAAATGAAAAACAAAGAAATACATTGTATGAATTTGAAGTTTTAAAAAGAAACGGCTGCAAAACAGATCAGTTTTGGCAGGAAAACAAAAATCAGTTTTCAGAACTTGATGCTAAAACAAGAGACGAATTAGCGCAGCAGATTTTTGAAAATTCCAGTGTTGTTTATAAACCTCAAAAAAACTCTGCAGTTCAAATCTGGATGCAAACACAATTGCTGACCAATTGGATGTTTTATTTGTCGGCTTTTATAGCCATTTGTGCTGTTATTGCGCTTTTTAAAAAGTATTGGAGTTTGTTAATTGGATTTCTTCTTAAGCGTTTAGAGCCTGTTTTGAGGTATTTGTTTTCTCCTTTATTATTGACTTGTGAATTGTTGATAGTTGGAATCGCTTGTGTGTTTTATGCAGTTTCTATTGAAGATTTTGTAGTGCGAACTGTGATTATTCACTTGGGCTTATTCTTATTATGGAGTCAGTCAACGGCCTTGTTTACTAAAGAATATTGGGTTAAAAAATATATTTTTGAGATAGAAAGTAATTTCTGGGGAAAAGAGCCGTGGGAAACCATAAAAACAATATGTCTCCCGGCTGTTTTGGTTACATTGGCGCTTTGGTCTGTCTTGTATAAAGTTCCTGCTGATATTTTTTATAATTATGAAATTGTGATTTCAGGAATTGCTTCTATTTATGCATTGCCTTTTTGGCGGAATTTAGAAAAATATATTTATCCAATTTTATTCCCTTTTAAAAATGAAGGGTATAGAGCAAGAAGTATCAATTCTCTTGGTGCATGTACTGTTATAGCAATTGTTTTAACTGTTGTACTCATTTTGCAATGGAATACTGCTTTTTATAATGTTATTGCAGCATTTATAAGTTTGGAGATTTTTTCATTTCTGATTCTGTCCTCAAAAGTGAATTGTAAGTATAATTTAAGGAACTATTATTACTTGCAGTTTATTGCAGTTCTATTCTTAGTTCTTGTATTCCTGTATAGTTATGAGATGCATTCAAATGAACTAATCTGGTTTTCACTGATAGGAAGTTGTTTGTTTGTCATTCTAAAATACCTGGAGATTTTTGCTTTCTTTTCGAGTTGGAAAAGAGGGAATTCTTGGGCTTGGAAATTGTTGGGTCTTGCTGCTTTATTATGGGTTTTAGGGAAAGGAATTTTGTATTTTTCCAAGCTACTATTTGTAATTTGATTGTCTGTAAAAGAAAAAACCTTTGTCAAGGTTTTATGCTTTGACAAAGGTCTGGAATTGATACTTCAAATATTTGGAATTTTATTCTATATATTTTGATTTTAAAGCTGCTCCCTTACATGTTTTTGAATATATTTTTCTAATTCTTTTCCTTCAAAAGTTTTATGATCGATTTCAAAGTATATTTCATTTTCAATATTCTGTTTCAAATATATTGTCGTTTTAGATGTGTTTTCTTTGATTTCTATTTCAATCCATTTTTCGGCTCGAATGTTTTCAATATATTTTGCATTTGATGAATTTGCAATCTTGCAAAATTCAATGATTTCATTTTTGTTTAAGTCAAAATAGAATTCTTTGTAAAAATCATAATTTATTTTATTCCATTCCCAGTTTCCTGCCTCGCTACTTATTTTGATTATCTTATCTGTACTTATTTGGGCTTTTTCAGAAGTGTCAAAAGAAGCTTTTTTGTAATAAAACATGTTGTAAATAGCCCATAAGAATCCTAAGTTCGCAATTATTATTAAAACTATTTTTATTCTTTTGGAGACCATTTTTATTATAACTTTTGGAATGCTTTATTTGAAAAAAGGGAATTCGGATTCGAGCTTTAGCAAAAAGATTTGAAATTTGGAATTTCAAAATTGAGATTTATTCTTCCGTGTCTTTAGTTTCTTCCAAATCCTCAGTCTTACGTCCTACTTTTACTTTAGGATTGTCCTGAGTTCCCGTAACAGTTAATGGAATTCCGAAAATTCCAAAAGGCGGAAGTCCCAAGCGCATTTTTAAGTTCAGTTTACCGTCTAAGCTTGTTGTGCCTTCAATTCTTGGTCGAAAGCCCGCAAATTTAAATTTAAAACGATCGACAGTGATGATGTTGTTCTTAACTGTAGTTTTGATGTCCACTTTAGAAACATCAGGATTTTTCATTGATTCTGAGTTTGTTTGTTTGCTAACAGCATTAAACATTTTCAGACCACGAACTTTTACATCTTTTACAGAAAGTGTTCCGCCTCCAACAAGTGATGGGTAGACAGGTTCCATGTTGGCATTTAAACGCCCTTTTAATTTATAATCTAAAGAAACAATTCCTTGTGCTTTTTCTGCAGCGGTTGCCATTTTTCTGAAAACTTCAATTTCATTGTAAGCTCGTTTAATATCAAAATCTGAAGCTTTTATCGCATAGTCAAAATTCGCTTTTTTGGTTGTTACAGCTTGGTAATTTGCAGTCATATCCACTTTGCAGCCAATTAAATCAAAACCGGTATTTTGCATTGTAAGCTTTCCTTTGTTCATATTTAAATTTCCGACAGCGCTATTTAAATTTAGTTTGTCAAAATTTACTTTTTGAGCATTTGCCAGTAATTGTAAATCTAAGTTGGTTGGAATAACGATTACTCCGGTTTCGTTTGTCTGTGTTTCTTTTTTCGGAGCAGAATTTTGAGTCTGCGTTACGGGCGTGCTTTCAGGTGCATTAGACATAAATTCGTCGATATTGATATATCTTGAAGTTACTTTAAAAGAGCCTCTTAAAACACCAGTATTTGTTGTTACGTAATTGATTACATTCTGCAGATAACCATTCATTTTAAAATCAGATTCCCCATAAGCGGCTAAGAAATTATTAAACGACATTTTGTCCTGATTGATTTTAAAAATCCCTTCTTTGATCACAAATTTCTTTGGAAGAAATTCAGAAGCAATTCCAATGTTTCTCAACTCAAGAGTTCCTTTGTTGTGTAATTTGCTGTAATTTCCTTTTTCAGCATCGCTTTGTTTTCCTTTCAAAACCAAATCGGCTTTTACAAAACCATCTAAATCAAGTCCTTTCTGTGAGAATACTTTATAGATTTTATTAACGTCCAATTCTCCTTTTGCCTTTACATCATAAGTCAAATCATCAAAATTGCTTAAATCTGCTTCAACAAAAACAGGTTTTCCTTCAAAAGTAAATTGAGTTGGTTTTAGGTTTACTTTCAGATCCTGAAAAGTTCCTTTTTGATTTTCAATTTTAGATTTGATCGTAATGTTCGTAATCGGATTTGGATAATAAGGTGTTTTCAAATAACCATTTTCCAGATTAATTGTACCATTCGTTACAGGAAAACGTTTGTTTTTTTGATCAAATACTCCGTTTGTTTTAATGTCGCTTAGTAGGTTTCCTTTTAGTTTTATGTCCGGAATTCCAAGAGCATTAATCAGTTTTTCAAGGTCAATTTTAGCTTTAAAATCTCCATTGATATCCGGCGTATTTACGCCTTTAACAATAAACTTCGATTTTAAATAATCCTGATTAATGCTTAAAGATAAATTTTGAGCATCAACAATTACTAAGTCCGGATTTAGAGACGGAACTTTTGTTTTAATGTCTAAATTTAAGTTAGAAACAGGAAATGCACTTTTGTTATAATTGACAAATCCATCGTTTATTTTTACGTCTAAATTAAGGTCTGGGGCAATATTCTGTGATGTAATATATTTTCCTTTCAAAGTAAAAAGAAGGTTGGTGTTTCCTTTTAATTCAGTTTGAGCAAGCCAGGTGATATATTTTGGAGGAAAGGCGGTAAAAACGTCGTACAGCTTGCTGTTGTCAGATTTAATCACAAAATCCATGTTGTAGCCATCTTTTAAAATGTCAAATTTACCTTTAAAATCGACCAAAAGCTGATTGATTTTTAAGTTGTTCTGCTGGAAAAAGAACGAAAGCGAGTTGATGTTTACTTTAGTAATCAAATCGGCATCGATCTTTTTGTTCATTAAATAAGGTTCATCTTCATAAACAATATTTAGTTTTTCGATTTTAGCTTTTGAGTACAAATCAAAAACCGCTTTGTTTAAATCTCCTTTTCCTAAATAATTAAATCCAAAAGCATCAAAATGAACTTTTGTCGATTTATCGTCATAAATAATTTTACTGTTTAAAATCTCAATTCGTTCCAGTTTTAAAGCCGTATCACTACTGTCTTTAGACTTTGAAGCTTGTTCCTGAGATTTGTAAATGTTGTAATTTGCTTCTCCGTTTGGATTTACTTTTACATTGATGAAAGAATCAGACAAATAAATCTGGTCGATTTTTACCGATTTGCTGAAAATCAAACTAGCAACGTTAATTCCAAAAGAAACCTCTTTCGCTGTGATAAATTTTTCGTTTTTGTATGGAGCCGAACCATTAAGACTTAAATTGTCTAATGTTAAAGTTAAAGAAGGGAAATGACGGAAAAAAGAAACTGAAACATCAGAATAATTAAGCTCTGCACTTAATTTTTCGTTAGCTGTTTTCTTAATTTGTTCCTTAATCTGATCTTCAAAAACGACAGGCGTTAAAAATAGTAATCCTAAAAGAACAGCGAAAGTGATTCCGATATACTTCGCAATTTTAAATACGATCGATCTGGATTTACTTTTTTGCATAGCGAATTGTGGTATTTAGATATAAAATAGAATCAAAAAAGAGTGTAATTTATCCGTGCACGGTTTCACTTTTACCATAATTGGTAATAATAGAACCTTCATATTCAATCCATTCTTTCCATCTTTTATCAATGTCTATATTGTCCTGATATTTTCTGGCGAATCCTAAAAATGTAGTGTAATGTCCGGCTTCAGAAATCAT
This sequence comes from Flavobacterium notoginsengisoli, assembly GCF_042686225.1. NCBI lineage: Bacteria > Pseudomonadati > Bacteroidota > Flavobacteriia > Flavobacteriales > Flavobacteriaceae > Flavobacterium > Flavobacterium notoginsengisoli. The sequence continues at coordinate 137,771 of NZ_JBHUOT010000012.1, read as the reverse complement.
TAAATCGCGATAAAATTTGGCTAATTCCGGATCTTGAATGTTTTCAGAAAGTACTTTAAACCGCTCGCAGCTTCTGGCTTCAATCATCGCAGAAAACAATAAGCGATCGCAAAGAGCATCTCTTCTGCTTCCGTCTTTTTTCATGAATTTAAAAAGTTCATTTACATAATGATCTTTTCTTTCTCGGCCTAAAGTAAGTCCGCGCTGTTTTATGATGTCGTGAACCATCTGAAAATGTTCCAGTTCTTCTCTTGCAATAACAAGCATTTCGGTTACCAATTCTTCTATTTCAGAATTGTAAGTTACAATGCTAATGGCGTTTGAAGCAGCTTTTTGTTCACACCAGGCGTGGTCGGTCAAGATTTCTTCGATATTTGATTCGACGATATTTACCCAGCGTGGGTCTGTGGCTAATTTTAATCCTAACATGGCGGCGTAATTTATATGCTGCAAAATTAGTCTTTTTTTACAACCAAAAGTCAGTAAAAATGGTGCAAAAACGTTCAAAAAAGCATTATTTTGTAAAATGAAACCAATTAAAATGGAACGGCTGAAAAAACTTTTAATTATTGGCTTTGTATGGCCGGAACCCAACTCGTCTGCGGCGGGCGGAAGAATGATGCAACTGATTTCTGTTTTCAAAGAAAATGGATTCGAAATTACCTTTGCCAGCGCCGCGCAGGACAGTGATTTTATGGTTGATTTAGCTGAATTTGGAGTTGAGAAAAAAAGCATAGAACTTAATTCTTCCAGTTTTGATGATTTTATAGCAGCATTAAATCCTAATGTTGTTTTGTTTGATCGATTTATGATCGAAGAACAATTTGGATGGAGAGTAATTGAAAACTGTCCAAAAGCAATCCGAATTTTAGATACTGAAGATTTACATTGCTTAAGAACAGCTAGACAAAAAGCTTTTAAAGAAAACAGAAATTTTGAGCTAATTGATTTATTATCTGAAGAAGTAGCAAAACGAGAAATCGCCAGTATTTTAAGATGTGATTTGTCCTTGGTTATTTCAGAATTTGAAATGAATATTCTCGAAGATGTTTTTAAAATAAACAAAGAGTTACTTTTTTATCTTCCTTTTTTAGTGGATAAAATGAATGAAGAAGAGTTATTGAAATTGTCTCCTTTTGAAGATCGTAAGAATTTTGTCTTCATCGGAAATTTTCTTCATGAACCGAATTGGAATACCGTTCAACATTTAAAAGAATCGATTTGGCCTTTTCTAAAAAAAGAATTTCCAGAAGCGGTTTTAGAAGTTTACGGTGCTTATCCTTCACAAAAAGTATTACAGCTACATCAACCCAAAAATGGTTTTTTTATTATGGGAAGGGCAGAAAATGCCAATGAAGTAGTAAAAAAAGCCAGGATAGTTTTAGCTCCAATTCGTTTCGGTGCAGGTTTAAAAGGAAAATTACTAGAAGCCATGCAATGCGGAACACCAAGTGTAACTACTTCAATTGGTTCAGAAGCGATGCATTTAGATTTGCCATGGAATGGTTGTATTGAAGATAATCCGGAAGCTTTTGCAAAAAAAGCAATTGAACTTTATCAAGATGAAAATCTATGGAAACAAGCTCAGAAAAACGGAATCAACATTATCAATAAATGTTATCAAAAACAGGATTATTCAGATAAATTAATTTCGTTGACAAATTCACTTTTAGTTAATTCCGAAAGTCATCGTCTTCATAATTTTATGGGAAATCTGCTCCAGCATCACGCTTATAAAAGCACCATGTATATGTCAAAATGGATTGAAGCGAAGAATAAATAGTCGCAGTTTTCAGTCACAGTTTTCAGACCTAATAATTACTGAAAACTGTGACTGAAAACTGAAAACTCTAAACTAAGCGTCCATTTTTCCAAATCCTACAGTTTCACGATAAATTTGAGGCGAAACATCGGCATTGGTTTTAAAGAAACGACTAAAATAATGTTCGTCGTCATAGCCCAATTCATAAGCAATTTCTTTGACTGTTTTGCTGGTTAGATACAATTCTCTTTTAGCTTCAATAATGATTCTTTCCGAAATTAAATCGGTTAAAGTTTTGTTGAAATAATTCTTAGATATTTTGGCCAGCGCTTTTGGGGAAATATTTAATAATTCAGCATAATTTCCAGCGGAATGTTTGGTTTTGAAATTTAGTTCAATCGCGTCTTTTAAATTTTGAAGAATTACAGGCTCTTTAGAATCCGGAACCGATTTCATTTCTTCCAATTGTTCTGTTTTTAATCTTGAAGCTGTAATTAGAAAGATTTTCAAGTAAGAAATAAGCAATTCATACTGCGCCAATTCAGCATTTTGGATTTCGGCTTTCATTTGATCAATAACCATATTAAAAGTTTGTGAAGCTTGTTCTGTAACCTGAACATACGGTGGCTGATAGATATTGTTGAATAAAACGCCATTACACGAAACCTCTTTTTGATGCATGTGAATACAATAAAAATCAGGATGAAAATGAATCGCGATTCCTTCAATTGGTTCGCTCACACAAAGCATAAAGGGCTGATAAGGTGAAAAGGCGAGAAGAGAGTTTTCTTCAAAATGATGTTCAGCAAAATCGGCTTTTACTTTGCCTTTTCCTTTGGTTACCCAGATTAAAGAATAATAATTATTTCGCTGTAAATGATCAAAATAGCTGTTGTCTTCAAAAGGAAGGATTTTAAAAGCCAAATTCCCATTCTGCGGATTTATTAAAGTAAAAACATTTTGAGAGCTCATATTCAGTTTCATTTTTGAAAGTATAAAGATAGCTATGAAATAAATTCACAACTATCTTTATAAATTGTTTTTTGTTATAATGATTGTTCCACTTTTGATTAAACAGTTGGGAAATCAATTTCTGTGTTTGCTACGTTGTTGAAATAGTTTGTTAAAACATTTAAAGCTACATGACCAATAGTTTCTGCAATTTCAGCATCAGAAACCCCTGCATTTTTGGCTTTATTCACATCTTCATCATTTACTAAACCGCCTTTGCTTATTAATGTTTTAGCCAATTGTAAAATCGCTTCAGTTTTAGCATCTGTAGAATTTCCTGATCTTGCTGCGTGTAAAACTGCCGGATCTGCTTTTATTAATCTTTCTCCAATAAAAGTGTGCGCTGCCAAACAGTAATCACACGAGTTGCTTTCTGAAACTGCTAATGCAATCAATTCACCTGTTTTTGCACTTAATTTTCCATGGCTTAATGCGCCGCTTAAATTTAAATATCCTTCCAAAACTGCCGGAGAATTTCCCATTGTTCTCATCATGTTTGGTACAACGCCTAATTTTGCCTGAACTGCGTTGAATAAATCTTTAGTTTTTCCTGTTACTTCTTCTGGGTTTAATGCTGTTAATCGTGCCATTGTATTTAATTTTTAAAGTTATTATTTGTTATTGTCTTTTGACATTACAAAGTTGCGACGATTACAGGTTTTGGGACATGGAGAATGTACGCTATGTGATGGACAATTTTCCCTGACTTTTTTTAGTGAAGAATTGTCTTGGTGTTTCGGTTTTAATGATAAAGTTTTTCAGGAGCTGTTTCCCGCTATCCGTTCCAATCTTTTGTGCCGAACCCCGGCACAAAAGGATTTCCACTTCTATCGGGGCTAGGACACTCGGTTTCATAAGAGTGTTTTTCGCATAGTTTGTCATCCTGACGAGGGAAGGATCACATACGAAACTCGACAAAGATTGGGGCTATTCGACTTAGTTTTCGGTTCAAGTTTGTCAATTTCGACGAAGGAGAAATCTCCGCGAGAAGCTCGACAAAGATTATAAACGTTCCGTTTGGCTTTTACGCCCGGTTTGTCATTCATGACAAGATTGTGTTGATTGTTTTGCGGAATTTCTAGTGCGATTTCTCGTTCCTAGAAATAAAAAACTAAGCGTAAAAAAAACGGATTGTCCTTAGAACAATCCGTTTTTAAAAATTATATTCTTGGAAAAGCCTATTTCAAAACCCCTTCAACAGCCTGAATAGTAGTAGTATGATAACCAGATTTAGCTTTATCAAAAACCTGTTTTGCCCAAACTTTTCCTTCAGGAGTTTTAACCATTTCTTTATAAAGCATCATTACAGAGCCCGTTCTGCTGATTCCAATTAAAAATTGTTCAATAGAAGGATAAGCAGGTTTGTATTGATGAATTAATGCCTGGACAAACCATTGGCGTTTTATAATGAAATTTCCGCCTTTTGTAAAGTTGAATTCGTTGTCAATCGCTTCCATTTCTTTTGCTGTAATATCAGCAGGAAGATGATCTATAAAATGCTGTTTTTCTGCAGTGGTAGTAATTTTTTTGCTTAAGCCTACAACGCCAGTTTCTCTCCAGCTTTTTTGGATTTTGTCAATAGCATCAAAATCAGCTGAACTTACAGGAGTTATGTTTGATGGAATTCCAGGTTTGTAAATCCAATCTTCTAATTTGATTTTGTCTGCTAAAGCTTTGTCTCCTTTGATAAGATTTTCGTTTAAATACTTTACAAAATCTTCTGTTGTAATAGATTGAAAAGCATGAGAATCGAAATAATTTTTAATAAACGGATCGAATTTGTCACGTCCAACGGCATTTTCAATAACTCTTAAAAAAGCATATCCTTTTACATAAGGAATCATGCTGATTCCGTCATCCGGATTTCTCTCTGTAAGACTAACTTTTAATCTTGTATCTGGACTTGTGTCTCCGTATTCAGCAACATTATCAATCAGTTCTTTGTTAGTGATAACATTCTGCATTTCAAATTCTTTCTTTCCGAAGATTGCTTCGCCAATTCTGTGTTCTACATAAGTTGTAAAGCCTTCGTTTAACCAAATATCATCCCATGTAGCGTTTGTGACTAAGTTGCCGCTCCAGCTGTGGCCTAATTCGTGCGCTAATAAACTTGTTAGGGAACGATCGCCAGCAATAACGCCTGGAGTTAAAAAAGTTAAGTTTGGATTTTCCATTCCGCCGTAAGGGAAACTTGGAGGTAAAACTAAAACATCGTAACGTCCCCAACGGTAAGGTCCATATAATTTTTCAGCAGCTACAACCATTTTTCCTAGTTCGGCAAACTCATAAGCTGATTTTTTTAGCATAGATGGTTCTGCATAAACTCCTGTTCTGTTGTCGATTGCTTGAAATTCAATATCTCCAACTGCAATTGCCATTAAATAAGACGGAATTGCTTTGTCTTGTTTGAAAGTATAGACTCCGGTATCATTTTTCTTCTGCGGATTTACAGCACTCATAACCGCTAGCAAATCTTTAGGAACGGTAACTTTTGCATTGTAAGTAAAACGAATTCCCGGAGAATCCTGACACGGAATCCAGGTGCGTGACCAAATACTTTCTCCCTGAGAGAATAAGAATGGTTTCTTTTTGTCTGCCGTTTGTTCTGGTTTTAGCCATTGTAATGCTACAGCATCTTTAGTTGTGCTGTAGTAGATGTTTACTTTGGTTGTATTTGGTTCAATAGTAATATGAAGCGGTTTTCCGTGAAATTCAATGTCTTTTCCAAGTTCGAATTTAGTTTCTTTTTCTTCGTCGCCAAGAGTAACTTTTGTAATGTTTAAAGTGTTTTCGTCGAAAATAATTTCATTTCCTTTACTGATGTTGTCAATCGTCCAAGATGCTTTTCCTGAAATTGTCTGAGTGTCAAAATCAACTTTGATATCAAGATCAAGATGTTTTGTAACAGCAAGTTCTGGTTTAGAGTAACTGTGTTCGTCTATAACAGCAGCTGTAGTCTTTTCTGTTTTCTCTTTTTTCTGGCAGGCAATTGCTGTCAGAAATAAAGCCACAAGAATTAGTTTCTTCATTTTATGAGGTTTTGAATTTGAGGATGAAAATTAAATAAAAAATCCCATTTTGAATAAACAAAACGGGATTTAATTATAAAATTAACAAAGATTACGCCAACATTGTAACTGGGCTTTCGATGTATTGTTTTAATGTTTGTAAGAACTGAGCTCCAGTTGCTCCGTCAATTGTTCTGTGGTCACAAGCTAATGATAACATCATGGTGTTTCCAACTACGATTTGACCGTTTTTAACTACTGGTTTCTCAACGATTGCACCTACAGAAAGGATAGCAGAGTTTGGCTGATTAATAATTGAATTAAATTCAGTAATACCAAACATGCCAAGGTTAGATACTGTAAAAGTACTTCCTTCCATTTCTTGTGGACCTAATTTTTTGTTTTTAGCTCTTCCGGCAAGATCTCTTACTGAACCACCAATTTGAGATAAACTCATAGCGTCTGTAAATTTCAATACAGGAACTACTAATCCGTCTTCAACAGCTACAGCAACACCAATGTTTACGTGGTGGTTGATGATGATAGCGTCTTCTTTCCACTGAGAGTTGATTTTCGGGTGTTTTTTCAATGCTAATGCACAAGCTTTAATTACCATATCGTTGAAAGATACTTTTGTATCCGGAACGCTATTGATAGCAGCTCTAGCCTGCATTGCTTCGTCCATGCTTACTTCGATCACTAAGTTGTAGTGAGGAGCAGTGAATAAAGATTCTGCAAGACGTTTAGCAATGATTTTACGCATTTGAGAGTTTTTGATCTCTTCTGTGTAAACTTCTCCAGCAGGAACAAATACTTTTGGTGCAGCAGGAGCAGAAGCTTCTTGTTTTGCAGCAGGTGCAACAGCAGAAGTTTGTGCCTGAGCAGCAGGAGTAAAGTTTTCGATGTCGCTTTTCACGATACGTCCGTTTTCTCCAGATCCTTTAACCTGGCTTAATTGAATTCCTTTATCAGAAGCGATTTTTTTAGCTAATGGTGAAGCTAAAATTCTTCCTCCGTTTGAAGTTTCAGTAGCAGCTTCAGGTGCTTTTTCAGCAGCAGGTGCAGCTTTTTCTTCTGCAGCAGGAGCACTTGCAGTCGCAGCGCCTCCGGCAGTAAAGTTATCTGCAACTCCGGAAATGTCAGTTCCTGCAGGTCCGATGATAGCTAATAAACTGTCAACTGGAGCAGTACTTCCTTCCTGAATTCCGATGTATAATAATGTTCCAGCATTGAAAGACTCAAACTCCATAGTAGCTTTGTCTGTTTCAATTTCTGCTAAAATATCTCCTTCAGCTACAGTATCTCCAACTTTTTTCAGCCAGGTTGCTACTGTACCTTCCGTCATTGTATCACTTAAACGAGGCATAGTTACTACTATAACTCCTTTTGGTAATTCAGCTGCTTTTGCAGGAGCAGCAGTTTCAGTTTTTGCTTCAGCAGCAGGAGCATCCGCTTTTGGAGCTTCGGCAGCAGGAGCATCACCACCAGCTAAAAGAGCAGAAATATCTTCTCCTTCTTTACCAATGATAGCTAATAATGAATCAACAGGAGCAGTTTCTCCTTCTTGAATTCCGATATGTAAAAGAGTTCCTTCGTTAAAAGATTCGAACTCCATTGTTGCTTTGTCTGTTTCAATTTCAGCTAAGATATCTCCTTCGCTTACTTTATCGCCTATTTTTTTAAGCCAAGTCGCTACCGTTCCTTCCGTCATTGTATCGCTCAAACGAGGCATAGTTACTTTAATTGCCATAATTCTTATAATTTATGAGGTGTAAATGGATAGTCTTCTTGTGCGTATACTACATCGTATAATTGTTGTAAGTCTGGGTATGGAGATTCTTCAGCGAATTTCGCACACTCTTCAACTAAGTCTTTAACTCTTTGGTCAATTACTTCGATTTCTTCTTGTGTAGCATATTTTTGATCCAAGATTACGTCAAGAACTTGAGTAATTGGGTCGATTTTTTTGTATTCTTCAACCTCTTCTTTAGAGCGGTATAATTGTGCATCAGACATAGAGTGTCCTCTGTAACGGTACGTTTTCATTTCAAGGAAAGTTGGTCCGTCTCCACGACGAGCTCTTTCGATCGCTTCGTGCATTGCTTCAGCAACTTTTACAGGGTTCATTCCGTCAACAGGTCCGCAAGGCATTTCGTAACCTAAACCTAATTTCCAGATGTCAGTGTGGTTTGCAGTTCTTTCTACAGAAGTTCCCATTGCATAACCATTGTTTTCAACGATAAATACAACCGGAAGTTTCCATAACATAGCCATATTAAAAGCTTCGTGAAGAGAACCTTGTCTGGCAGCTCCGTCACCAAAGTAAGTCATGGTAACACCGCCAGTGTTAAAATATTTGTCCGCAAAAGCAATACCAGCTCCTACAGGAATTTGAGCACCTACGATTCCGTGACCTCCATAAAAACCGTGCTCTTTAGAGAAAATGTGCATTGAACCTCCCATACCTTTAGAAGTTCCTGTTGCTTTTCCTAAAAGTTCTGCCATTACGTTTCTTGGATCAACGCCCATACCGATTGGCTGCACGTGGTTTCTGTAAGCAGTAATCATTTTGTCTTTGGTCAAATCCATAGCGTGCAGTGCGCCAGCTAATACAGCTTCTTGACCATTATATAGGTGTAGAAAACCTCTAACTTTTTGTTGAATGTATAATGCTGCAAGTTTGTCTTCAAACTTTCTCCAAAGTAGCATGTCTTCATACCACTTTAAATATACCTCTTTTGTAACTTCTTTCATCTGAATTCTTTCTTTTGCTAAAGTTGTTTGTGTTATCGATTATTGTGCCTGTAACGCAAAATAGTTTCCTCCCACAAATTTGCGCCCGAAAGGTCGGGATGCAAAAATAAGACATTACATTTAAGAACTAAAATTTAATGACTACTTTTTGGCTTTTTTTTACAAGAACTTTTTATCAAACATTAATGGGAGTAAATTTTTCAATGATGATGATTTATAAACTTCGCCAATTTCACCCATAAAATAGATTTCAATAGGAGTTTCTTGTTTTATCTCATATTCTGCAATTGATTGTCGGCAAGAACCACAAGGCGGAATTGGAGCAGTGGTTTGATTAGTGTCTGAAGCAGCTGTAATTGCCATTTTTAAAATTTTGGCTTCCGGATATGCGCTTCCGGCATAAAAAATTGCAGTTCGTTCAGCACAAAGTCCGGATGGATAAGCGGCGTTTTCCTGATTGGAGCCCAAAACAATTTTTCCATTATCTAAAAGTAAGGCTGCACCAACTCTGAACTTTGAATAAGGTGCATACGCTTTCTTTCTAATTTCAATTGCCTGGTTCATTAAGCTCTGAATTTCTTCAGTCAGCTCGCTTAAATTATCAAATATTGTAAATGAAGTTGTTATATTGATTTCTTTCATCTGTTTTTAAGGGAAAAAAAATCCAAATTCCTAAAATGCCGGAATTTGGATTGTATTATTTTTATTTTAGTCTGTTTTCTTAATACGTCTCGTATTTATCTCCAAAGTTAAACGTTAAAGAGAAACGAAGTGTGTTTTCTAAAGGGTTTTTTATTTTTGAAGCAGAGAACAGGTAAGAAACGTCTATTTTCATGATGTTGTATTTAAACCCGGCTCCTAAAGAGAAAAACTGTTTAGCACCTTTTTCCGGACTTTCGTGATAGTATCCTAAACGCATTGCAAATGCATCCTGATACATATATTCTGCAGCAAGGCTATAGGTGACTTCTTTCATCTCTTCGCTGAATCCGCCTGGAGCGTCTCCAAATGATTTGAATATTCCCGAAACCCATCCGATATTTCTATAGTTGTTATAAGCGGCGTCTGTTGCTTGTTGTTGTGTAATATCTTCCGGATCATTAAAATCGCCATCGCCGTTTCCGTCAACAGCAGCCTGAATTCCCGGAGGAGTAGGAACTAAAAGTTTAGTAAGTTCTGCACTAACAGCAAGTTTATTGTAATCATCAAAAATAAATTCAAATCCGCCTCCTAATCTTAAATTGGCAGGTAAGAAGTTTGAGCTTAAATCGTCTCTGTCATAACTGATTTTCTGTCCTAAATTTTGCATGTTGATACCAGCTCTCCATCTTCCGTTGAAATCCTGATAAGCAATTTCTTCAGACTGATAAAAGGCAGCAATGTCAACCGCAAATGTACTTGCGGCAGATGCGTCAACTTCTTCTGAAGCAACTTTTAAATTAGAATTGATGAAACGTGCAGCAACTGCCATAGAGAATTCTTCACTTAATTTTAGTGAATAAGAGCCATCTAAAGCAAATTCGTTTGGATTTACTGTACGTACCGCTTCATTTGGATCTCCGGTATATCTTAGTTCAATTCCCCCAAAACCAAAATAACGAAAACTTCCTGCAAATGCGCTTCGTTCATTGATTTTATTGTAATAGGTTACCTGACCCAAAGAAATGTCATTTGCAAGATCTGTTAGGTAAGGAGTGTAACTGATAGAAAGACCTTGTGCGTCTTCTGAAAAGGCGTATTTTGCCGGATTCCATTGTTGTGAGAAAACGTCGGCAGAAGTAGCGACTCCCTGGTCGCCCAAACCTGCTGCTCTCGCGTCTGCAGCAACTAATAGAAAAGGAACTCCGGTTACGATTGGTCTTGATTCCTGAGCCTTTGAATTATAAAGAGTAAAAAGGCAAATTAATAAAAGTGATAGTTTTTTCATTTATAGGGACTAATGTTTTTTGGTGGTGCAAATATATATAATATTATAGGATGACAAGCTTTTCGTACTTTTCTGCTTTTTTATTTGTTAAATTTGATTTTACAGTTAGTTTGTAAATATACACTCCTTTTCCGATTCTGTCGCCAAAATCGTCTTTTCCGTCCCATGTAATTTCTCTGGATAAAAATCCTTCCGTAGTTATAGTTTGGTTTTTTGTCCAAACTACTTTTCCGGTTATGGTCATCACCTGTACTTGCACATCGAGAGGTTCGTAAGGTCTGTTGTGAGAAAACCAAAATTGTGTGTAAGTCGAAAAGGGATTAGGATAGTTAAGAACATGTGATAATGTTAGTGATTCGTCTCCTACAACCGTAAATTGAATCTCGCTTGTAACAGGGTTGTTGTAAACGTCCCAGGCAGTAAAACTTATAGTATGCAGTCCCGGAGCTAAATTTCTAAAAGGAAAGCGTAAGTTTCCGTTAGTGTAATCGTCTAATTTTGTCTGATAGTAATCATTCAAAATATAAGGATTGCTAACATCTCCATCTAAAATCGCAACAATATCATGCCCGATTCCACTTGCTGTATTTATTCCGTTTTCATCTTCTAAAAAAGCCAGAAGAAAAGGAGATTCGTTTGTAATACTTCCGGATACAAAAGTTTCATCGTTCATATATAACTTAACTTTTGGACTAATATTGTCCTGAGGTGCATTTTCGTTAATTCCGCCTATTTTGATAGTATTGTTATAGCCTGTTTGGTTTTCTAAAGCAGTATTTTTCTTCGAATAAAAACTGATTTTTCCGTTGTCAACCGGGATTCGAATGTCTCTTGGAACCACAAAGCTAAATTCAAACTGACCATTTGTAACAGAGGCATTTCCTCTAAAAATAGTTTCACCTAAAGTTTTAAATTGCATCGGTGGACTGAAGCCATCATTGTTTAAAGTTGTATTTGTAATCATTTTATCGAAAATAGCAGTTGCTAACTCCCCGTTATAATTGCTTAAAAGCGTATTGTTTTCATCTGTAATTTCTCCTGATATTTTAATTTTAGATAATGATTTAAAGTCCGGTATAGGTTGTGTTATGGCAATGTCGTTTACCTTTGTCAGATTGATTCTTGGCTTTGGAATTGCCAACATTAAGGCTGGATCACCAATGTAGGTGACTACGTTGCTTCCGGAGCTAGGTTTTTCGTTTTTTGAGATCCTAAGTGATTCAGCTATGCTATTATATTGGTTTGATCCGTAAGATAAAAGGTTTTTGCTTAACTCGTCGTTGAAGTTTTGGCCATTAATCTGACCAATTTCCCGAATTGTTGTAAGCATAGAAATTGCGCCTCCTTTAGGGTTCCAGTAAACATATTCACCTGCTGTTGGTCTTGTGGGGTCATCAAATCTTGAAAATTCGCATGTTATTGTGATGAATAAAGGGTATTTGTATTGGTTGTTTAGATTTTGACTATCTGATTTTTCCCAGATTCTTTCACTGGCTAATCCGTCTTCTCCACCGTGACCTAAATAATTAAAAATTAAAGCGCCTTTTTCAAAAGCATTAAAGAAATCAGTTCGGGCTTTAGGATATCTTGATCCTCCTGCAGATGCTTCTTGTGTATAAGCATCCAGAAATATTTTTTCGATATTAAAAAAAGGCTTTTCGGTTGTAATTAAATCGGCTAATGCATTTTGACGTGCTTGTAATGTCTCATCGCCGGCTTTATCGGAATCATCACTAATTAAGATAAAATTGTTTCTCCAGTTTCCGTATGATTTGGCGTCATGATATTCTAAGACTTTGTTTACCATTTCCTGTGCCTGTGCATTGTCAGAAACCAGCATACGTCCAACAGCAATGTCAATTCCGCTAAAAGGTTCGTCAATAATTCCTTCGTCAGAATCCATAAGTCCATAAAAATCGTCAGAAGCAAATCCTTTTTCGCCTACAGTATTGCTTATGAGTGACTGGTATATAGGTACAATATTATTGTTGTTTGTAATTCGGTCTTTGTAGTCGTATGAAGCGTCACCAAACAGATTTAAATACTTTATTCTTTTTTCTGATGAAGAGGCATTCTCATAAATGTATTTTACAAAATTTCTGATCCCTGCAATGTCCTGTTTCCCAGAAGAGAATTCCTGGTAGATATTTTCAAGTGAAACAACTTTAACATTTAAGTTTGAATAGGTACGGTGAAAAGAGGCTAGTCTTTCAGCCTGAGAAATTAAGTTTTTTTGTGTTACAATTAAATAATCGATATCCTGAAAAGTGTTTTGGTTGTTTCTGAAAATGGTTCCTTTCAGGTTTTGATTTGCAATTTTAGACTGATTTTCTTTTAAAGGAGTGTAATAATCAGACGCATCTATTGCGACATATTTTCTTACTTCTCCCAAATTGGCTTTAAAGCTAAAACTGGCTTGATTTTGATTTTCAATTTTGGATATATTATATAGGTCAGTAATGTCCCATATTTGTGATATTCCGGAAGCGTTTCCAATAGTATAATTGGCTACTCCTGCTACGGAGCCTGCATCGTTATATTGAAAAAGGAATTGTTTTCCTGTTCCCAGAAGTTTTCGTTTTGCGGTTAACGCAATATAATCCAGATAGCCTTTTGATCCGGGTACTCCGTTATTATTATAAGCGAGTTTAATTTTGATGTTGTCAGCTCCTGTGAATGTTGTGTTTGTTGCTAAACTATTAAGGTCGTATTTAATGTCTGAATTTACGGTTAAGAAACTATGGTTAATGGTTCCCACATTTTGTCCGTTAGCAAAAACAGTAAATGATGTATTGGTAAAGGCTGCAGATGCTGTAGTTGTTCTTATTTTTACCGGAATAGAGGTGTCAAGGTTTGGAAAATTAAAAGAGAATTCCTGTTCCGGATTAATGTCAAATGATTCTCCAAACCATTGACGGCCTAAATGTACAATGTTGGTTTGGTCTATTTCATGAAATTGATAGTCATCAAACGTGTTTAGTTCTAATGTGCTGCTTCCGGTTGGCTGATTAAAGTTTGGAATTCTCTTTCCGTCTCCGCCTGAAGCTGTAATGTAATAATAAGATTTGGAATCGTATAAATTTAAATTAGTTTGGCTTTCGGAATTCCAGTTTTCGATTCCTTCAGCATAAAAAAGAATGTAGTCTTCATTGTTGAAAATTCCATCATTTTCCCCGATAACCTGAATTGCATTTTCGGTTAAGTCATCCGGATAGTAGGAGCTGTTGGCTAATGGAAGCATTCTTCCGCCGTTTCCGTATATTTTTATTCTTCGCGGATCAACTTTTGACGGATCAAGTCCCAGGCTTTGTAAAAAAGATCTGGTAACCTTGTAGATGCCTGATTTTTGAATATAGAATCGGTACCAGTCTCCTGATGCTAATACAGAATTTGAAACTGCGGCAGTTTTTCGAAAAACAGCGTTATTAGTACTTCTGGCAGTAGAATTGTTGATAATGTAAGAAAAAGACCTGATTCGTTTAAAGCTATTTCCTTCTTTAATGATTGGATTGATGTATAGAAATGTATGTTTTAAATCTCTGGCATTTGTAATTATTAAGGATTCATTTGGTTTTTGAGGAACATTTTCGACTGCCAAATCTCCTAAGTCAGCTCTTGAAACCGATTCGTATATAACGTTGCTGATTTGTATGGAACTCCCATTTGAAAGGTTAGGCAGATTTAAATTTTCTAATAAAGAGATGCTTTTTTTTGTCATGTCAAAGCGAAAACTACTTCCCGTGAAGTAGGGAATTATAATTTTATTTTCGCCATAATTTGTCTCTTTTTTAGTTTGCCAATTGATCGTTATCTCCCCATTTAACTGGGGAAAAGCTAAAATTGGGATCAAAAAGAGATAGATGAAAATTAACTGTTTCATTGGTTTAAAAAGCGAAATTTAATTAAAAAATAATTAGTAAGTAAAAATATAGTATTTCATGTTACAGTAAATAATAAAAAGTATATTTTTGCGTTCGTAACTAAAGGTTATTTTTCTGGTAAAAAACAGCTGAATAAAATTATTAGAACAGATGTTGCCAATTAAATGTTAATTATTATATTGCAGCACCTAAATTTATCACCTAAGAATGAGTATGAAAGTAAACAAAATTGTAGTCTTGCAGTTAATGATGTCAATGGTATTGATGTTGGGCACGGCTAGTTGTAGCAAAAAATCGAGTTCCACTCACGCTTCAAGAGCCACTGGTTGGGACGTAGATAGTCAGAATGGAACTGCTGCCAGAAATGCAGGTAAAAAACAACAGGCTGGTCCTGGTTTGGTTTTTGTTGAAGGAGGTACGTTTACTATGGGTAAAGTACAGGATGATGTTATGCATGACTGGAATAACACACCTACCCAACAACACGTTCAGTCATTCTATATGGATGAAACCGAAGTTACTAATGGTATGTACTTAGAATACCTGGAATGGTTAAAGAAGGTTTTCCCGCCAACTGAAGAAAATTACAAAAATATTTACGAAGGAGCATCACCAGATACTCTTGTTTGGAGAAATCGCTTAGGTTATAACGAAACGATGACTAATAATTACCTGAGACATCCTTCTTATGCTAACTATCCTGTAGTTGGTGTGAACTGGATTCAGGCAGTGGAATTTAGTAAATGGAGAACTGACCGTGTGAACGAGGCAGTTTTAGAGAAAAACGGATATCTTCAAAGAGGTGCTAAAACGAATGATGTTAATGCTGAAAATGCATTTAATACGGAAGGATATTTAATGTCCCCAAGTACATCACGTGGAGGAAACGAAGAAATAGTATTAAAGAAAAACCCAACTGGAAGAAGACCAAAAGCTGGTAAAGACGGTGTAGTTCCTGAAGAGAAAAATGTGTACGCACAACGTTCTTCCGGTATTATTTTACCTGAATACAGACTTCCTACTGAGGCAGAATGGGAATATGCTGCAGCTGCAGATGTTGGACAAAGAGAATACAATATCTACAAAGGACAAAAGAAATACCCTTGGTCCGGAGATTATACACGTTCTAACAAACGTAAAAACAAAGGTGATCAATTGGCTAACTTCAAACAAGGAAACGGTGATTACGGTGGAATTGCAGGGTGGTCAGATGACGGAGCTGATATTACAAATGCTGTGAAAAGCTATGCTCCAAACGATTTCGGTTTATATGATATGGCCGGAAACGTTGCAGAATGGGTAGCTGACGTTTACAGACCAATTATTGATAATGAAGCAAATGATTTCAACTATTACAGAGGAAACCAATATGCTAAAAATAAAATTGGTAAAGATGGTAAAATCGAAATTGTTACAACTTCAACAATTAAGTATGATACTTTAAGTAATGGTAAAGTTATTGCTAGAAACCTTCCTGGAGAGATTGCTCAGGTTCCGGTTGACGAGCAGGAAACTTATTTGAGACAAAACTTCAGCACTAGTGACAATATCAACTACAGAGATGGTGACAAACAATCTTCAAGATATTTTGACTTTGGTGATTCTGAATCAGGTTCAAAAGCAGATCAGGCAATGTACAATTCTCCTAAACATAATGTTACTACAGACAGTTTAGGGAAAATGATAAGAAAATACGATAATTCTAGTAAACGTACTACTTTAATTGATGATAAAGTAAGAGTTTATAAAGGAGGATCTTGGAGAGATAGAGCTTACTGGTTAGATCCGGCTCAAAGAAGATATTTCCCTCAGGATATGGCAACTGACTATATTGGTTTCAGATGTGCAATGTCAAGAGTAGGTTCAAAATCTGAAAAGAGAAAATCTCCTAGAAACTAATATTTAGAATTTCTAGCATAAAAATTCCAAATTCCAAAAGCTGAATATTCAGTGTGGAATTTGGAATTTTTTTATTGTTTTTTTTTATTTTTATGATCTATTTAAAATTTTATAAATGAATATTCAAGACATTCATAACTTGTTTTTACAATGCAGTTCTCTTTCTATTGATACCAGAAAGATTGAAAAGAATTCGATGTTTTTTGCAATTAAAGGAGAGAATTTTGATGCCAACAAATTTGCTAAAGAAGCTTTGGAGTTAGGTGCTTTATTTGTTGTTATTGATAATAAATCTTACTTTATTGATAAAAGAACTATTTTGGTCGAAAATAGTTTGCATATCCTTCAGGAGCTGGCGAAATTCCACCGTTCCTATTTAGCGCTTCCAATTGTTGCCTTAACTGGAAGTAATGGTAAAACAACAACTAAAGAATTGATTAATGTTGTCTTGTCTAAAAAATTCAAAACAAAAGCCACTGTTGGGAACTTAAATAACCATATCGGTGTACCGTTAACGCTTCTTTCTTTTACAAAGGAAACGGAGATTGGGATTGTAGAAATGGGGGCGAATCATCAAAAGGAAATTGAATTCCTGTGTCAAATCGCACAACCAGATTTTGGATATATCACGAACTTTGGAAAAGCACATTTAGAGGGGTTTGGAGGTGTTGAAGGTGTAATAGCCGGAAAAAGTGAAATGTATCAGTATCTTGCGGCCAATCAAAAAACAGTTTTTGTGAATCTGGAAGATACTATTCAGGTGGAGAAATCAAAGGGAATTAAATCATTTACTTTTGGTGTAAAAAAGGAAAATGCAAATTTGAATATTCAGGAAATCACTGCAAATCCATTTGTTACGGTTAGTTATAATGAATTTAAAATTGAATCACATTTAATAGGGCTGTACAATGCTAATAATATAAATGCAGCTGTAGCTATTGGGAAATATTTTGAAGTTAATGAAAGCGATATAAAGGACGCTATTGAAAATTATATCCCAGCTAACAATAGATCTCAAATGATGCAAAAAGGTTCAAATGAGATTATTTTAGATGCTTATAATGCAAATCCAAGTAGTATGGCTGTAGCCATAACAAATTTTCTTCAATTAGATAAGGGTAATAAGATTATGATTCTTGGAGATATGTTTGAATTGGGAGAGGAAAGTCTTTATGAGCATAAAGTTATTGTGGATTCTCTGGCAAGTCAGGAACAATCGTTGTGTTTTTTAATAGGAAAGTCTTTTTTTGCAAATCAGGAATCAAAAGGAAATATAAAGTTTTTTGAAACATTTGATGCCTTTGCTGATTTTCTTAAAACCTTTAAATTCACTTCTAATACTATTTTAATTAAAGGTTCCAGAGGAATGGCTCTTGAGCGAACTTTAGAATACATTTCATAAAAAGGAAAGCCATTCATATTTGAATGGCTTTCTTTTTAAATAGTCATTAAAAATCCAATTAGGTTTTCTTTCTTGTTTAAGCCTAGCTTCTTTCTTAGGCGATAACGTGCTAATTCAACACCTCCGGTTGAAATATTCATGATCTCTGCTATTTCTTTTGTAGACATATTCATTAATAAATACGTTGACAAATCTAATTCTCTTGGTGAAATAGTTGGATATTGACCTTTTAGACGTTTTAAGAATTCAAAGTGAACGTTTTTAATATGTTTTTCTAAGTCTTTCCAACTCTTATCGGTATTGACTTCTTTGACAATGCTTTTATGTAATTTGCTAAATTCGGCTTTACTATTGTCGTCTAATATACTAGTGTCTATATCTTTAAGCTTGTGAATAATTCCGTTTAATACTTTGTTCTTTTTTACAACTTGTAATGAGTTGTTTACGAGTTCTTTGTCTTTTGCTAAAATTTTGATTTGAAGTTTGTCGTTTTTTAACTTTTCGATTTCTTTTTCCAAATCATGCTGTTCATGTCTGATTTTCGACTCTTTTTCAAGATATAATCTGCGCTGTTCAATTGTTTCATAATATCTGTTTTTTCTGATTTTTAGTTTGATTCTGACAGATATTAGATAAGCTCCCAATAAAATTAGGATCAGATAAAATAAATAAGCAAGGAAATGCCTGTACCATGGTGGAGAAACTGTAAATTCAACTTCGGTGATATTGGATTCTATTCCATAACTGTTTCTTGCTTTGAGTTTCATTACATAATTCCCTTCTCTCAAATTGGTATACTCTTTCATGGATGTTGGTGACCATCCTCTCCAGTTTTCTTCAAAGGGTTCCAATTTATATGAATACATTACATTTTCCTGATTTTCATATGTAGGTGATGCAAAAGTGAATTTTACACGGTTATATTTATAAGGTAAATTATAAGATTCTGCTTTATTGGTCAGGTTGCCTGTTAAAATAGTATCTCCGGGGAATGAAAAACTTTCGATGAAAGCTTTCGGTTTTGTCATAAATGTATTAGGTATTGTAGAATTATAATGAGTTAATCGGTCTGTTAATCCTATAAAAATGTTTTGTGAGTCAATTGCATTTACAGATATGTAATTGTTCACCAGATTCCCTGTCAGATTCGAAAAAATAGACTGTTTTCTGGTATAAGTTCCGTTTTTGTTTTTAACTAATACTCCGATAGATTCATTAAAAGCATACCATAAATTGCCGGAAGGATCTTCAATTAATGTATTTATAGTTGGGATTCCTTTAAATAAACTGGTGATCTTTTTGTCTTCAAAAAAGGTTTCTTGTTCAACGGAGTACCTGTAGAAATGATTTTTTACCTGAAAGTATACCTTATTGTTGATGTTTTGAAGGCTATTGATTCCTTTGTAATTTTCGGATATATTGACATGTTTTTTCATGAAATCGAATCTCAGTAGATCATCAGATAATTTTACCTGATATAGAAATGGATTTTTTTTCAGCCACAAATAATTTTCGTCTATTTCGACAGAAAAATTATTGGTAGTTTCATCAAAACCTTTTACCTGATGGAGATAGTCGTAACCCGTGCCGGATTTTTTGAAAACAGAAAAACCATTGTAACTTTCTCCTATAATATAGTCTTGATGGTTTGGGATTTTTTTAAATCCAAAATACCCCTTTTTATCGAGAATTTTTGAAACTCTGTTTTTTTCAATTATTAATGCACCACTATTGCTGGCACATATAAGTACGTCGTTTAAAACCTGAATATTCCAAACTTGAGAAATTGTCCCTTCTACCCGTATAAACGGGCTGTCTCTAAAAGAGGTTTCCCAGGGATGGTAGAATAAGCCCTGATTTGTGGCAACATATAAATTTCCTTGAAATGTTGTGGAAGCATAGACAGTTCCGATATTATAGCTGTAATCGAAATAAGAAAAAGGAGAGTTTTCGTTTATAAATGTTATACCATTGTCTAGTCCCAGCCATATATTGTTTTTATTGTCTATAAATGATGCTAAAATGGTGTTGTTTTGAAGCCCTTTTTGTCTGTTCAGGTGCTGGATTATCTTTCCGTTTAGATCACAGATAATTGCACCGTCTAACACGGAATTAAGAATGATAAATTTGTTTTTAATGATGGAACCGCCCAGAGAGGTGTTTTTCTTTATAAAATCATTAGCTTCGGTTGCCCAGGGTTTTATTGTACCGTTTTCAGAGACAAAAAGACCTTTTTCTAAGGTGGCATAGAGTAGACGATTATTGGAAAGTGGAAATAATGACCAGATTTCTTTATCATTAAATACAGTGGTTCCTTTTACAGCTGTTAGTCTTCTGTTCTTGTATTCAAGTACACCTAAAGTTTTGTCCTGAAAATAAAGGCGTTTGTTTACTAAAAATGAAAACTGAAATTTATGTGGAGCATTTAGGGTAGTTATTTTTTCACCTTTAAGAAAGAATACTTTTGTAAAAGACTGAAAAATCACTTCGCCATTAAAAATGTGGATTCTCCAGATCAGATTTATGTTTTCTTTGTCGATAGGACTTAACAGATTGTATAAGGAATAATACTGTAAGATTCCTTTTTCATCAATCTTAAAATATCCAAACTCATTATTTCCGCCCACAAATATTCTTCCTAAAGCATCAATTTTAAGGCTTCTTATCTCGGATTTGTTAGGTAATGAATATTTATGCCAGTTTGAACCATCAAATTGAATTAAACCACTGTTGTTGGCAAAATAAATATTTCCGTTTTTGTCCTGGTCAATGCTCCAGTTTTGAGTGCCACCTTTATATTCTGATCTCTTGTAATTTTTTATGTCTGGAATTCCAATGTCTTTTACTTGTGAAAAACTTATGTTTTGTATGAAAAATAGTAATATTAGTATTATGGTTTTAACTATGAATTTCATAAAATTTTAAATGTATTTTTATTAGAAATGCTTAATAATGTGATTAAAATGTTGATTTTTCAATCTTTATCAATCTGTTTTTTTAAATTATTTTTAATTTATAACGTTGTAGTTGATGTTAAACTAATGTAATATACATTTTTTTTAATTAACATTTTTATAACAAATTTTTATTGAATCTAAAGTACAGTAAATTAATTAATTAAAAAAAAAATGTTGTGTTTTTGTAGTGTAATGATATTTAGTTTGAAGTGTTTTTGTAAGGAATTTTAATTCTACTTTGTTGAATTTTAACATTATAATTGCATTAAATTGCTAATTAATTAACCAAAATTTTTAGAAAAATGAAATTGACAAAATTACTTATTTTTTGTGTTTCGTCTTTATTGTTTTCAGTTATCGCATTCGCTCAGGATATTACGGTAAATGGGACAATTAATGATGAAAGTGGATTGCCCGTCCCAGGGGCAACGATTTTAGTTAAGGGAACTAATAAAGCTACCGCGTCTGATTTCGATGGAAAATTTCAGATCAGTGTTCCTTCAAATGGAACTTTGGTAATTAGTTTCGTTGGTTTTAATACAGTTAATGAGGCTGTAAACGGTCGAACTAAATTTAATGTGGTACTTACTGCCGCTTCTCAAAGTTTAAATGAAGTGGTTGTTATTGGTTACGGTACGCAAAAGAAAGCTTTAATTACAGGTGCTTCTTCAAATTTTAAAGGAGAAACACTTCAGGAGTTAAATACAGGTTCTGCTATGGAAGCACTTCAGGGTATTGCACCAGGAATCAGTATCACAAGAAATAGTGGTGCTCCGGGAGCCGGGACTAAAGTGACAATCCGTGGATTGGGTACTATTGGAAGCTCAGATCCACTTTACATTGTAGATGGTGTTACTGTTGGGAATATTGATTATTTAAGCCCGTCAGATATTGAATCTATTGATGTTTTGAAAGATGCTGCTTCTGCCGCTATTTATGGTTCAAGAGCTGCAAATGGAGTTGTACTTGTTACGACAGTAAAAGGGCGTAAAGGAAAACCAGCCAGAATTAGTTACGATTCTTTCTATGGAATTCAGAATACTTATAAAAATGTAGATCCATTAAATGCTCAGGAATATATGTATATCATGGATGAAGCCCGTGTTAATGATGGATTAGCTCCACACGATTGGAAAGCAATCTTAACAAACAACAGCTGGCTGGAAAATAATTACCCCGGTGCTGGAGTACAATATGGTAATGAAATCTGGGACAAGCTTCAAAATGGCTGGAAAGGTACAAACTGGATTAATGAAATGTCAAAAAAAGACGCGCCTGTTGTAAGTCATGCGCTTAATATTACAGGTGGAAGCGAAGATATTACGTATTCATTCGGAGTCTCTTATTATGATCAGGACGGTATTATTGGAGGTAATATTGTAGATGCCGGATTTAAAAGATTGACAACAAGAATGAATACCCAAATGGTCTTGAAAAAGAATGAGAGTCATAGTATTATTACTGTAGGTGAGAATGTTACTTTTACAAGTAGTCAAAACAGAGGAGTGTCAAACGGTAATATTTATGGTAATGATTTGCATAATGCTATTGTTCAAAATCCTTTGCAGCCGGCTTATTGGGATACATCTGTTGTGAGAAATATTAGTGAATTTGGTTTTTCACCAACATTAGATGGTTTGTCTACAAATCAAACAAATCCACTTGCGGTATTATTTTACAGAAGTAATTATAATTATCCAAGAGATTATAAGATTGCAGGAAATGCATTTGTAGAAATAGAGCCGATAGCTAATCTTCGATTTAAATCTGTTTTTGGTATAGACTCCTGGTTTGGTACCGGTAGGTCAATGAATCCAACATATCATTTAGGGGTTTTATATAATGATCCTATCGATGGAGCTTCTCAGTCTTCTTATTTTGGTGCTAATTCAACTTGGACCAACACACTTTCCTATCAAAAACAATTTGGAAATCATAATGTTAATGCTGTTATAGGGGTTGAGCAAATTAAAAATGTGGTAAATAACGAGTTAAATGGTTCCAGAAACGGACTATTGTATCCGGGTGACCCGAAATACGCTTACATAAAAAACACTAAAAGCCCTACTTCAATTGCAGATATTAATACTTATGGATATGATTCTGCTGCCGGTGGAGGTGGTATAATGTCTTATTTTGCAAGAGCACAATATGATTATAAAGAAAAATATCTGCTTTCGGCTGTTATACGTCGAGATGGTTCTTCTAATTTTGGAAGTGGTTATAAATATGGTAATTTCCCTTCAGTTTCTGCAGGATGGGTGGTTACGAAAGAAGATTTTATGGCTAATACATCAAAAGTGCTTAACTTCCTAAAAATAAGAGGAAGCTGGGGACAGAATGGAAATCAGGCAATTCCTCCTTTTTACTATTCTTCTACAATGGCTTATGCTTTTCCTGGATACTTTTTTGGGGATACAAAACCAGTTTCCGGACCGACATCATATCCAGCAAGAGTACCAAATCCATCGGTTACTTGGGAAACTTCAGAACAGTTAGATTTTGGTTTGGATGCTAGTTTATTTGATTCTAGATTAGGTCTTACATTTGATTGGTATAACAAGACTACCAAAAACTGGCTTGTAATTGCTAAACCTCCTGGAACATCTGGTGCGGAACCACCTTACATCAATGGTGGAGATATTGAAAATAAAGGTTTTGAAATTTCTGTAAGCTGGAAAGATAAAATCGGTGATTTTAAATATGGTCTGACTGTAAGTGGAGCAGCTAACAAAAATAAAGTTACAAGAGTAGCAAATGCAGATGGTATAATACATGGGTTAAGTCACGTATTATCACAAGGAACTTCAGAAGTATCAAGAGCTCAGATTGGCTACCCAATTGGTTATTTCTATGGATTTAAAACTGCAGGAATCTTGCAAAATCAACAAGAAGTAGCGGCTTATGTTGGTCCAACCGGACAACCTTATTTCAGTGATCAGCGTCCTGGAGATGTGCGTTTTGTCGATTTAAATAATGATGGTGTTATTGATGAAAAAGATAAAACAATGTTAGGTGATCCAAATCCGGATTTTCAATTAGGTATCCAATTAAACTTTGAATACAAAAATGTTTATTTAAATACTACAATGGCTGGGAAATATGGTATGCAGATAATGCAGTCTTACAGATCTTTTTCTGATATGCCAAAACAAAATTACACATCAGATGTTTTTGATCGTTGGCATGGAGAAGGAACTTCAAACAAAATGCCTCGTTTAAGTTCAGTATCAAACAGAAACTCAAATGAAATATCTGATATCTACATGCATAATGCAGATTATCTAAGAATTAACAATCTGACAGTTGGCTATAACTTTAATGAAGTTTTAAAGGATGTTAAGTTTATCTCGAATCTTAAATTTTATGTTGCAGTAAATAATCTTTACACATTTACTAAATATGATGGGATGGATCCGGATGTTCGATGGGGAGGAGATAATACAAATTATGGTTGGGCTTCGGGAATTGACTTAGGATTGTATCCGCAAGCAAGAACTGTAATGTTTGGACTTAGTGCAGATTTTTAATATTAATACAATCGAGATGAAAAAACTAAAATATATTATAGCAGTTTCAGCAATTTTTATCGCAACAAGTTGTGATGATTATCTGGATCAGGAAAACCTTGGAGAAAAAGGCTTACTTACATACTATAAAACACCAACAGATATTGAAGAAGCAATGGCAGGCGTTTACAATGCTATTTATACTGTAAATATTCATAGTGAAGAGCAGATAGCAGCCAATCTAATGGATAATATGATGTTAGGTGGTGGTGGACCGGATGATAAGACAGCCAAATGGGTAGATAATTTTGAAGACCCGGCAGAAGATACTTATCATGACATGTGGAAACAGTCTTATAATGGTATTTCAAGAGCGAATGCAATTATAGAAAAAGTTCCATTGGCAGATTTTTCTACCTATTTTAAAACTCCTGCTGAAGCAGAAGATTTTAAGAAACAAGCATTAGGAGAAGCTTTATTTATGAGAGCTTTTTACTACTTCAGATTAGCAAAGTTTTTTGGAGGTGTGCCTCTTATTATGACTTATGATGCTGATAGATATGTAGGTCGATCAACATACCAGGAAACTTTTGCTGTTATCGCTTCGGATTTAAAGGCGGCGATAGCTACAATGCCTGCTACGCCTATCACAAGTATACCAACTGCAAGATACGGGCATGCAAACAAATGGGTTGCCGAGGCATATTTAGCTCGCGTATTTTTATTTTATACAGGATACATGACAAATATTGAAAAACAAGCTACTACAGATTTACCACTTGTTGATGGCGGAGTTATAACAGCAACAGAGGTCACTACTTATTTAAATGATTGTATTAGCAACAGTGGACATAAACTAACTCCGGATTTTAGAAATCTTTGGCCTTATTCTTATGTAAATATAAGTGCTGGAAGCAATGTATTGCCTTGGGCTACCACAGAAGGTTTATCATGGGTTGGACAAGATGGTATTAGTCCGACTTTTGGGACTGGAAACTATGAAACAATGTTTGTACAAAGATTTTCTTTTGGAGACTGGAACTGGTCGAACGGTACAGGTAATATTTATACTAACAGGATGGAATTGTTTAACTCAATGCGTGGTAATTCTCAAGTTCCTTTTGGTGAAGGTTGGGGCTGGTGTACAATAAATCCAAAATTGTATAGTGGATGGTCAGATCTTGATCCAAGAAAGAGAGGTTCCATTCTGGAGGTAGGAAGAGCAGATCAGGGAACGGCAGGTTATGCCAGAGATAAAGGGGATCATGAAACAGGTTTCTTTAATAAAAAATACGCTTCATTACAGCATAATGATGGTACTGGATCAAATGTAGGTATGTTTGTTCAGATGTACAATTGGTCTAATCCGGATATGCAGTTAATGCATGCTCATGATTTTATACTAATGCGTTTTGCAGATGTATTATTAATGCATTCTGAAATTACCAAAACTGCAGATGGTATGAACTTAGTAAGAGCCAGAGCAAAACTTGGTCCTGTAGGATATTCTCTTGATGCAATTAAAGATGAGCGTTTACATGAACTCGCTTTTGAAGCATTACACTGGTTTGATTTACTTCGTTGGGGAGATGTAGAGAGTGCGTTTAATGATGTGATTCAAGTTAGAAATTCTGGTGTAGATGCTAATTACAGTGTGAAATACAGACCGGAGACAAAAGGTTTAGTTCCAATTCCGGAAACAGAAATGAGGGTGTTAAATGGAGTTTATACTCAGAATCCGGGTTGGTAATATTTAATAACTATTAATAATTAGAAAGATGAAAATTTATAATATAAAATATTTATTAATTGCTGCGTTTATGCTGGTCTTTTCAGCATGCGACCCAATTGTAGATGAGCAGCATTTGACAAATTCAACAGATGTCGCAGGAGTTAATTTGAAAGTGACTCACAGCACACCGGGAGGTAATAAAATTACTTTGACTATGGACACTCCGGGTGTTACCGGTTATTGGGATTATAACCTAGGAAAGGCTCTTACAAACGAAGTGACAGTTGTATATCCCATACCTGGTAAATCTACGTTTACTTTTGTTGGAACTTTAGGTGCGGAATTTTTTACTAAAACAATTGATGTTCAGATTGATCAGTTAGATACGCGTCTGGATCAGGCTTGGTATAATCTGGTAAGCGAAAATACTTCAGCGGGTAAAACGTGGGTATTTGATGGAGCAGCGGGTACAGGTGCAGCTTATTGGTTTATGTCACCTCCTGATAATCCTGATTCGGCAATGACCGCATGGTGGAATGCCGGAGACTGTTGTCCTCCTCTTGATGTAAGTGGAAAAATGCATTTTGACTTAGATAAAGCTGCAAACTATAATCATTACCAGACAGCTTCTGCAGCAGCAGAAAAGGGAGGTTTTATTTTAGATCCAGTTAATAAAAAGCTAATTATTCAAAATTCAAAGCTTTTAGGTTATGAAGCTGGTAATACAGCAAATGAGTACAATATTATTACGCTTACAGCAGATAAGTTAGTATTGTATGTTCCAAGAAGTTTAAAAGATCCTGGTACAGGTTGGACATTTGTCTACAAACCTGAATAATATTTTGTGTTAGTTATTTTCGAAAAAGGAAGATTAAAAAATTCCTTTTTCGAATTATATTAACATTTATCTATTTTGCTCAGAAGTACAGAGTAAAATAATGGAAAGTTTAAACTACTATGGTTAGTTTAAGTTAAGTTTATTGCCTGGATAGCCCATAATTTCGATTATGGGCTATTTTTTTTAACATAATATTTATCAGACAGTATTTTATGTTTAATAGAATTCTGTAGTAATATTGACTCTTCTTTAAGTTTGTTTTTTAGTCTTATTTGTCTTTTAAAGTTTAATGAGTAGACAAAATACCTATTGCATTTTTTTCTCCTTATAATTGCCCTTTTACATCATTTGAATGTGTTTTTTGATTTCCTTAGAGATTATTATATTAAGATAATTGAAAATAGTCATCAATTAATCACATCATTTTAAAATGTCAAGTTTTTGTTGTGTAAATACTCTTAATAGTTCATTTAGAGCTAAATTCTTTCACTTAATAGGCTTGTTAGACAATATTCAGATTAGAGAATGATTTGAGCTTAAATTTATCTCTTTGAAGAATTACTTGTCCTGAAATTGGAGATACGACCTTCTATCTTTCAAAATTTAAGTATAAATCCATTTTTATAACTAAAATGAATTCAAAAAAAGAGCTTGAATAAGTTGTTTTTGTGAGTAAAATCTACCTAAATACATGAATATAAGATTTTTCTTCTGTTAAATTTTTTAATGATAATGTAAAAAAAATAACGTAAAAATATCATATTCTCTGTTTTGGTTATTTTGCAGATTTGGCTTGATTTTATGTTTTAAATATTTGTAAAATAAGCATTTATATCTGTTTTTGCGATACTATCACGTTGTAGTTTAATAATTTTTGCAAGTATTTTGATGCCTTATATTTATGTAGTGTTTATTTTTAAAATTAACTTTTCTTTAGTACTACTTTTTGTTTTTTTAAAATGTTCTAAATTAATTGATTACTGTTTTTTTGATGTGTTTTTATAATATTAAAATTTTCAATTTGATGTGTTTTTGTATGGATTTTTAAATGCGAAAAACAAAAAAATAGTTTTAGTATTGCATCGAATTACTAATTAATTAACCAAAATTTTTAGAAAAATGAAATTAACAAAATTACTTGTTTTTTGTATTTCGTCTTTGTTATTCTCGGTTATAGCTGTGGCTCAGGATGTCACAGTAAATGGAATGATAAGCGATGAAAGTGGAATGCCTGTTCCAGGTGCAACCGTTTTATTAAAAGGTACAACTAAATCGACGGCTTCCGATTTTGATGGGAAGTTTCAAATGCAGGTACCTTCAAACGGAACTTTAACAATTACGTTTATTGGTTATACTACAGTTAACGAAGTTGTAAATGGCAGAACAAAAATCTCAATTCAATTAAAACCAGAATCACAATCTTTAAATGAGGTTGTAGTGGTTGGATATGGCACTCAAAAGAAATCTGTTGTTACTGGAGCAATTTCTAGTGTAAAAGCACAAGATCTTGAAAAAGTACCAAACGGACGTGTAGAACAAGCTTTACAAGGTAGAGTTGCCGGTGTTACTATTGCAGCTACTTCCGGACAGCCTGGTGCAGCTTCTAAGGTTCGTATTAGAGGTATAACTACTTTTAGAGAAGGTGGAAACGATCCGTTATGGGTTGTTGACGGAATTGCTATTGATGCAGGTGCTGTTGGTTTTATCAACCAATCTGATATTGAATCTATCGAGGTTCTTAAAGATGCTGCTTCCGCTGCAATTTATGGTACTCGTGCAGCAACTGGAGTTATTTTAGTGACTACTAAAAAAGGAAAGTCAGGAAAAATTTCTGTGAATTATAGTGGTTTTGCAGGAGTTGCAGCTCCGGCAAAAAAATTAAACCTTTTGGATGCAAGTCAATATGCAACAATTATGAATGAAAAGTCTGTTGCAGACGGAGGCACTATAAAGTATGCAAATCCGGCTTCTTATGGTAAAGGTACAGACTGGCAAGATGCGGTTTTTAACAATTCAGCTTTTAGATATACACATGAGCTAAGTTTTAGTGGTGGTGGAGAAAAATCTACTTTTTATGCTTCTTTTGGAGTTCAGGATCAGGAAGGTATCGTTGCAACGGATATTTCAAACTACACAAAGAAAAACTTCCGTTTAAATTCAACGCACAAAATTTCTGACTACTTTACTTTTGGACAAACGTTTGGATATACTCATCAAAAAACAAAGGATATTGGAAATATTAACAGTGAATTTGGTGGTGTACTAAGTTCTGCAATTAACTTAGATCCTATAACTCCTCTAATCGCAGATCCTTCAGTAATTGGTTCAGGTTTTTATAACAGTCCAAATATTGTTTTGGATTCTCACGGAAATCCTTACGGTATTTCTCCGGTAGTACAACAGGAGATGACAAATCCACTAGCTTATACACAAACTAGATTAGGTGGTTATAACTGGTCTGATGATTTTGTTGGGAATGCTTATTTAGAAGCAAATATTACAAGTCATTTAAAAGTAAGATCTACACTTGGAGGTAAATTGGCTTACTGGGGTAATGAAATGTTTACTCCAACATTCTACCTAAATCCTAATATGAAAGCGGATAGAAACAATTATAGCCAGAATAATGAAAAAGCATTTGCATGGAATATAGAAAACACGCTTAATTATTCTAACAAATTTGGGGATCACTCTATTAATGCTTTAGTAGGACAAGGTGCTTATGTAGAAAACATTGGAAAAACAATTGGTACTACATTCTATGGTCTGCCAATTACAAGCTATAAAGATGCTTCGTGGAATTTTAACCTTCCACAAGATGATATGGTGAGTAGAGCAAGTGATAAAATTGAGCATAAGTTATCATCTTTATTTTTCCGTCTAAACTACGATTACAAAGAAAAATATCTATTTACAGGAATTGTTCGTCGTGACGGTTCAACAAGATTTGGAGAGAACAAGAAATTTGGAGTTTTCCCTTCATTCTCTTTAGGATGGGTAATTTCGAAAGAAGGATTCTGGAAAGAGAACAATATCGTTAATACTTTAAAACTTCGTGGAGGTTATGGAGTTGTAGGAAATGATAATATTTGGGATTTTAAATATAGAGGTTTAGTTGTTGGAGGATACAATTACGCTGTTGGAAATGAAGGAACAATTACTACAGGTTATGGAAACTCTACTTTGCCAAATGCAGATTTAGGATGGGAAGAAACATCACAGACTACTGTTGGTCTTGATGCTAAACTTTTTAATGACTTCACTCTTACTTTAGACTATTATAAAAAGAGAACTACCGGAATCTTAAGAGACGTTGTTATTCCTGGTTACGTTGGAGTTGTTGATGCGCCAGCCGCTAATATTGCTGATATGAACAACAGTGGTTTTGAGGTTGAAGCAGGATACAAGAAAAGACTTGGTGATTTTAATTTAGGGGTTAATGCCAATTTTGCCTATTTGAAAAATGAAGTTACTTACGTAGGATCTTCTACAAACTTTATTGCTGGGGATGCTAGTTTCCAATCTATGGGGCAAGTAACAAGAACTCAGGTTGGACATTCATTTAATGAGTTTTACGGTTTTAAAACTGCTGGAATTTTTCAAAATGAAGCAGAAGTTGCAGCTTACAAAAATGCTTCAGGTGGTTTAATTCAACCAAATGCAAGACCAGGTGATTTCCGTTGGGTAGATAATAATGGAGATGGAGTAATTACAGATGATGATAAGCAATACTTAGGAACTAACATCCCTAAATATACTTTCGGATTTACTGTAAACTTAGACTACAAAAACTTTGATTTCATGGCGTTTACTCAAGGAGCCGCAGGAAGCAAAATCTTCCAGGGATTAAGAAGACTTGATATGTTAACAGCTAACTATCAAACAGAAGCTTTAGGACGTTGGGTTGGAGAAGGAACTTCAAACGATTATCCTAGATTGACTAACAATGATCCAAACAAAAACTTCAGTAATATGTCTGATTTCTACCTTGAAAACGGAAACTATTTACGTTTGAAAGTTGTTACTCTTGGATATACAATGCCAACTGGTTTATCATCTAAAGTTGGTGCAGACAGAATTCGTTTTTACGTAACTGGAGAAAATTTAATCACTTTCACAAAATATACTGGTTATGATCCAGAAATTGGAGGTCAGGTTTTCGGTGTAGATAAAGGTGTTTATCCACAAGCAAGATCTATTCTGTTAGGAGCTAACGTTCAATTTTAAAAATTAAAAGAATTATGAAAACTATAAAATTTAAATATATATACTTTGCCGTAGCACTGGCAGCCTTAGCAGGAGCTTGTTCTGAAGATTTTGTGAGCATTGATCCAAAAGGACAATTCGATTCAAGTACCTACTTTTCTAACGAACAGCAATGTTATGCAGCCTTAATTGGAGTTTATGATCCATTAAGAAAAAATACTGGTGGTTTCGAAAATCTGGTAGCTATGCTAAATGCAGGTTCGGATGATTTTTATGCCGGAGGTGGTAGCGCAACAGATGGAAACGGAATCCAGAACTTTTCTACGCACTCTCTTACATCAATTAGTATTCCAAGTAGTTACTGGGATGATCATTATCAGGGTGTTTCAAGAGCTAATATGTTAATCTCTAAACTTCCGACGGCAACTATGTCTGATAACGTAAGAGCAAGATTTACTGCAGAAGCAAAAGCATTAAGAGCATTTTATTATTTTAATCTGGTAAGATTATTCAAGAATATTCCATTGGTTTTGGTTCCTTTAAATACTCAGACTATCTATGATCCGGAGCAAGTTACACCAGAAGTAATTTATGCGCAAATAGAAAAAGACTTATTAGAAGCTATTCCGGCTTTGCCTAATACTCTTGATGCAAAAACAGAATCTGGAAGATTTAACAAAGGAACAGCTCAGGCAATTCTTGGAAAAGTTTATTTGTTTGAAAACAAAAAGACTGAAGCTGCAGCTGTATTAGCCGAAGTAAATGGTACACCGGGAGCAACAAATCAATACGGAAATAAATTGCTTACTAAGTTTAGTGATTTATGGGTAACATCAAACAAGTTTAATGCAGAATCTATATTAGAAGTATCTCATAGTAGTGCCGGTAATTCTGACTGGGGATTCTGGGGACAAGGTAAAGACGAAGGAAACTCTTTAAACGTTATGGTTGGACCAAGAGGTTATTCAAGACCTGAAAAATCTGACGCACCAGATCTTCCTGCAGGTTGGGCATTTAACGTGGCAACTCAGAAATTGTATGATGCAATGAAAACAGATCCAAGATTTGAAGCCACTATTTTTGATTTGAAAGCTTTAAAAGCAGCTGGTAAAGCAGATTATATCCCAGCTTATCATGATACAGGTTATTTCCTTAACAAATATCTTCCAAGACAATCTGATGTAAGAACCGGAGGAGGAGCTGCTGAGTTGAACTACAAGCAAAATTCTTATGTAATCAGACTTGCGGATACTTACTTAATGGAAGCAGAAGCTTTAGGTTCCGGAGCAAGAGCACAAGCTTTACTAGATGCTGTTAGAGCAAGAGTTGGATTGCCATCTGTTCCTGTTACATTAGCTGCTATTAAAAATGAGCGTAGAATGGAATTGGCTGGAGAAGGACACAGATTTTTTGACTTAGTAAGATGGGGAGATGCCGCTGCAGCATTATCAGACAGAGGTTTTGATGCAGGTACAGATGAGATTTTTCCAATTCCTTTCAAAGAGTTAAACGGTACTAAATTGAAACAAAATCCTAATTATCAATAGTATTCTCTAACCAATAAACCAAAAACAAAATGAATCTAAATATAAATTTCAGAAAGAGTGTATACCTAATGCTAGTTTTAGCATTAGGCACGCTAAATAGCTGTGATGACAGTGTTGATACAAATCCGCTTACAGCTACCGATGTTGATGCTTCGTTTACTATAACGCCGGTTGAAGGAGCAATGAATACCTATCTTCTAACCGCTCAGACAAAAGGAGTTATTTTATCAAAATGGGATACTGGAGACGGAGCTTCAGTTGGAAAAATGAATCAGGTAATTTCTTTGCCGGATGCTGGTACTTACACTATTACGCATACTGCTATTGGAGCAGGTGTTGCAACCGGAACTGCTTCTAAACAAATTATTGTAGAAAAAACAGACCCGGCTAAAGGAAACTTAGTACAGGGAGGAACTTTTGCTACAGCAGCAGATCAGGCTAAATGGACAAATGCAAAATTAAGTCCATCAGGTGCTGCTTTTTGGTCTTTCGGTGCCAATGGTGCTACAATTTATTCACCTGGAGGATGGGCTCAGGAAGGACTTTATCAGGCTATCGAAGTTGTAAAAGACAGAGAATATACAGTGGATATGACAGTTTCTTGTCCTAGTGGTTTAAAAGAAACTTTTTTTGAAGTCTATGCAGGTACATCAGTGCCAAAACCAGGTGTTGAGTACAAAGATAACTTAGTGATGGGTATAGGTACTTGGGATGGTTGTGGATTATCTAAGTTTTCAGGAAGATTATCCGGAGTTGGATGCAAGAAAAACGCTGTAACTAACACCGTTTCTAATGTTGTTAAATTCGCTCAAAGCGGAACAATCTATCTTTTAATCAGATCCGGAAGCAACGCTACGGGTAATGAACCAATTACTGTTACAAAGGTTGAATTTAGAGGAAAATAAAGAGTTAAGTTTAAGTTTAAGTTTAAGTTTGGTTGTAAAATAGCCCGTAATCATTATGAGTATGGGCTATTTTTAAATTCTTTAAAAGGATTAGAATCAGGTTTAGATTTCTCCAGAACTTCAATTAAAACAAAAATAATTGGGAGCAAATGAAAAAAAATAGTCTAAAAATTTTATGCCTTTTGTTTGCTGGTGCGGCTTTTGCGCAACAGCCAAAAACAAAAAAAGAATTTACAACCAATGGTAAAAAAGTAACCGTTTATACTACAGCAGAGAACTCAAAGTTAAGATTGACATCAACAGATAATTTGACTTTTTTTGCAGCAAAACAACCTCTGGAAACTGAAACATCTGTATTTGTAGAACCAGCTAAAAAGTTTCAGACTTTTATGGGAATTGGTGGCGCTATTACTGATGCAAGTGCCGAAATATTTGCCAAACTCTCAAAAGAAAAACAAGCAGAATTCTTAAACGCTTATTACGATCAGCAAAAAGGAATTGGCTATTCTCTGCTAAGAACAACAATTCAAAGTTCTGATTTTAGCAGTGGAAGCTATTCTTACATCGAAGAAGGGGATAAAGAATTAAAAACATTTTCTATTGAACATGACAGACAATATAGAATTCCTTTAATAAAACAAGCAATTCAAAAAGCGGGCGGAAAATTAACTACATATGTAGCGCCGTGGTCTCCAAATGCTTTTATGAAAAGCAATAAAAATGTTCTAAAAGGAGGGACTTTACTTCCCGAATACTATCAGACCTGGGCAAATTTTTATGTGAAGTTTATCAAAGCATACGAAAAAGAAGGAATTCCAATTTGGGGAACTTCTACTCAGAATGAACCAATGGCAGTACAGACTTGGGAATCTTGTATTTACACCGCCGAAGCCGAAAGAGATTTTATCAAAAACTATCTTGGACCTACTTTGAAAAAAGAAAATCTTGGAAATAAAAAAATCATTGTTTGGGATCATAACCGTGACTTAATGAACTACCGTGCAAATGTAATTTACTCAGATCCTGAAGCAGCAAAATATGTTTGGGGAATGGGTTTTCACTGGTACGAAACCTGGTCTGGCGGAGCACCAATGTTTGACAACGTTGGTAAAGTAAATGAAGCTTATCCAGACAAAAAACTAATGTTTACAGAAGGATGTATCGAAAAATTTGATGCATCAAAATATCAATTTTGGGGCAATGCAGAGCGTTATGGAATCAACATGATAAATGATTTCAACAATGGTACTGTTGCCTGGACAGACTGGAATATTTTACTGGATCAAAACGGAGGACCAAATCATGTTGGAAACTTTTGTTTTGCACCAATTCACGCCGACACAACTACAGGCGAGTTAATTTACACACCGTCTTATTTTTACATTGGACATTTTTCTAAGTTCATTCGTTTAAATGCAGTCAGAGTAAGTACAGCAACAAGTCGAAGCGCGTTATTAAGCACATCATTTTTAAATACTGACGGAACAATGGCAACCATTGTCATGAACCAGTCTGCAAATGAGCTTACTTATAATTTGATTATCGGAGCTGAAAAAACGGTAGTTAAAATTCCGGCAAGAGCAATACAAACACTTGTTTATTAATATTTTGTAGTTAAGTATAGAGGAGGACTAATTTGAATCATCCGGATTAGTCTTCTCTTACTTTTAATTTAAAGACTTTTTAAACAGCATGAAAACAAAACAAATCTTTCTATCAGCCTTTATCCTAATACAATTAAGCTGTTTTACATCAAAACTGACAGCTCAAAAAAACAGTAAAATAAAGGTTTTTACGACTGCAGAAAACTCTAATTTGAAATTGTCATTATCCAATGATTTAATTTCAAACAACAACACTACACAACAAAAAAAATCAACAGTATCTATAAAAATAGATACTGGAAAAACAGACCAGACTTTTATCGGAATTGGAGGCGCAATTACAGATGCAAGCGCAGAAGTTTTTGCCAAATTATCTCCTAAAAGACAAAAAGAATTTCTAGCTGCCTATTACGATAAAAACAAAGGAATTGGTTACACTTTAGCAAGAACGAATATTCACAGCTGTGATTTCAGCAGTGACAGTTATACCTATGTTTCAGAAGGTGATAAAGAGTTGAAGACTTTCAACATAGATCACGATAGAAAATATAGAATTCCATTAATCAAAAAAGCAATTGAAACAGCCGGCGGAAAACTAACCTTATTTGTCAGTCCATGGAGTCCCCCAGCTTTTATGAAAGATAATAACGATATTTTACACGGCGGCGTTTTGTTGCCTGAGTTTGCCTCTTCATGGGCTTTATATTATGCTAAATTTATTAAGGCTTATGAGAAAGAAGGAATTCCGGTTTGGGGATTAACGATTCAGAATGAGCCAATGGCAAAACAAAGATGGGAATCGTGTATTTATACGCCGGAAGCGGAGAGAGATTTTCTTAAAAATTATTTAGGACCAACTTTAGAAAAAGAAGGACTAGGTTCTAAAAAGATTATTATCTGGGATCATAACAGAGGAGACATGTTAGAGAAACGTGCTAATCTGGTTTTCTCAGATCCGGAAGTTTCAAAATATACATGGGGAATTGGATTTCACTGGTATGAAACCTGGAACGGCGGGCCTCCACAATTTGAATCTGTAGCAAAAGTACACGAATCTTTTCCAAACAAAAATCTAATATTTACAGAAGGCTGTATTGAAAAATTTGATGCATCAAAGTATCAATTTTGGGGAAATGCAGAACGTTACGGACTCAATATGCTTAATGATTTCAATAATGGAACTGTGGCCTGGACAGACTGGAATATTCTTTTAGATCAAAATGGAGGTCCTAATCATGTTGGTAATTTCTG
Source organism: Flavobacterium notoginsengisoli (assembly GCF_042686225.1). Taxonomy (NCBI): domain Bacteria; kingdom Pseudomonadati; phylum Bacteroidota; class Flavobacteriia; order Flavobacteriales; family Flavobacteriaceae; genus Flavobacterium; species Flavobacterium notoginsengisoli. The sequence continues at coordinate 101,578 of NZ_JBHUOT010000012.1, read as the reverse complement.
TTTTGCACCCATTCATGCCGATACTACAAAAGATGAATTAATCTATACTCCGATGTATTATTATATTGGACATTTCTCCAAATTTATCAGGCCAAATGCTAAAAGAGTTTTAGAAACAGTAAGTGATAAATCGTTATTAAGTACTTCTTTTAAAAATTCTGACGGACAATTGATTATCATAGTGATGAACCAATCTGAAAAAGAGATTGTTTATTCTTTAGAAAATCAAAATGTAAAAAATACTATTACAATTCCAGCACATGCGATACAAACTATAGTGTACTAAATGTGCGACTCTAACCTAAAAACCACAAAAATGAAATTGAATATTAAAAATACCATAAAAGCATTTTTCTTTATGACAGCCGTACTGGCTCAGGTAAAATGTTCTTCTTCCAACGATGCAGTTGAGAATCCGCCAGTAGTGAACCCACCTGTGGTAAATCCGCCGGCGACGACAAACGATGTTGATTTTTGGCTTACAAAAGGGGACCAAAGTGTTTTACTGGCAAAACAATCCGGAATATTAGGATTCGGAACAACAGTAAATGCATACAGTACTATAGAGGTTAAAGATTCTCAGAAATATCAAACCGTTGATGGTTTTGGTTACACATTAACCGGAGGAAGTGTCGATGTAATCAATCAATTAAATCCAACAAGAAGAACTGCCCTTTTGCAGGAATTATTTGGTTCAGGCGAAAATGCAATCGGAGTAAGTTATATCAGAATAAGTATCGGAGCTTCAGATTTAAACGCTGCACCTTTTACTTACAATGATCTTGCAACAGGAGAAACAGATTTAAATCTGGCTAAATTTAGTTTAGAAAAAGACAAAAATCTAATTGTGATGCTAAAAGAAATTCTGGCAATTAATCCTAAAATCTTAATCTTAGCCACGCCTTGGTCGGCTCCAATTTGGATGAAAGATGTAAACAGTTTTAAAGGAGGAAAACTGAAAACAGAATATTATGATGTTTATGCAAAATATTTTGTGAAATATATTCAGCAGATGAAAGCAGAAGGAATCACTATTGATGCGGTAACACCTCAGAACGAACCACTTCACGACGGCAACAATCCAAGTATGTATATGTCTGCAGTTGATCAGGGAAATTTTATTAAAAATAATTTAGGACCAGCATTCAAAGCAGCAAGCTTAAATGTGAAAATTATTGCTTACGATCATAACTGTGATAATCCAAATTATCCAAAAACCATTTTGGCCGATGCTGATGCTTTTCCTTATGTTGACGGATCTGCATTCCACTTGTATGCGGGAGATATTAGTGCTTTGCTTAATGTTTATAATTCTTATCCAACAAAAAATGTGTATTTCACAGAACAATGGACTTCTTCAGAAGGGCAGTTTGCAGGTGATTTAAAATGGCATCTTCGAAATGTAATTATCGGTTCAATGAGAAATTATAGCAAAAATGCATTAGAATGGAACGTTGCTAATAATGCAAGTTTTGGTCCTCATACGGATGGTGGTTGTACAATGTGTAAAGGTGCGATAACCATAACTTCCGGGGATACTTATCAGCGTAATGTGGCTTATTATATTATTGCCCATGCTTCAAAATTTGTTCCAATGGGTTCTGTTAGAATCGAAAGTAATTCTGGAGGAAACCTGCAAAATGTAGCTTTTATAACTCCTTCAGGAACAAAAGTTTTAATTGTTGAAAATGATGGAAGTGCAACAGAAACTTTCAATATCAAATTTAACGGAAAATGGGTCGCAACTTCTCTTGAAGGAGGATCTGTTGGAACTTATACCTGGAAATAAAAATTTGAGAAAAAATAGTTTCAATCTGAACTATTTTGACTTTGTTTTGGGTAAAACAAAAAAGTAGAGAAAATAATATTTATCTTGATAGTCAATTTATTAACTAAACCACTAAAAATAAATAAAGATGAAAATAATCAATCTCGCAAATAGAGCTGGACTGTTTACTTTAATTCTGTTATTCGTATTTCAGTCTTGTAGCAGTAGTAATGATTCCACTGATACTCCTGAAGTAGTAACACCTGATAAAATTACGGTTCAGGTTGATATAATAGGAAAAACGGCTGAATTGCCAAATGGAGATGGCAGCGGAAAAATAAAATTGAATATTACAGCTGCAAATGCAAAATCGTATAAGGTAAAGATTAATAATGAAACAAAAGAGTTTACAACAAACGATTTTACCTACGAATTTACAGAACCTGGAACAAAAGTATATACCATCGAAGTTACAGCTTTTGATGGTTTAAAATATACAAATGCTTCTACTACAGTAAACATTTTCGTAGCAAGAAAACTAATTTTTTCAGATGAGTTCGATGTTAATGGCGCACCAAATCCTGATAAATGGGATTACAATACAGGAACCGGGGACGGCTGGGGAAATAATGAATTACAATATTATACCAAACGTCCGGAAAATGTAATCGTAGAGAATGGAATCTTAAAAATTAAGGCAATTAGAGAGGATTATATGGGAAGCCAGTTTACCTCTGCAAGAATTTTGACCAGAGGGAAATTTTCATTCAAATACGGAAGAGCAGAAATACGTGCAAAACTGCCTGTTGGCGGAGGAACCTGGCCTGCATTCTGGCTTTTGGGAGACAACCTTGATACTGTAGGCTGGCCGGCTTGTGGCGAAATTGATATTTTAGAATCAGTTGGAAATAATCCTAATGTAATTCATTCATCATTACATTCTCCGGGCCGTTCAGGAAATACACCGGATACAGCGACAACTACAAATCCGACTTCGGCTACAGCTTATCATATTTATGCCGCAGAATGGAGTGCAGAAAGCATTAAGTTTTATGTAGATGACAATTTATTTTATACCTATAAAAATTCGACTACAACACCATTTAATGCTAAGTTTTTTGTGATTCTAAATTTTGCAATGGGAGGAAATTTTGGTGGAGCAGTAGATCCAAATTTCAAAAATGCGACTTACGAAATTGATTATGTAAGAGTGTACAATTAACATAACTTTTAAATGGATTTTTTTCTCTAAAGCATCGTAAAGACTAGCTTTACGGGATTAAAATTTTTAAACATGAAAAAGATAAACAAACTTCTTTTAGCATTATTATTCCTTTTAGCAGGAAATTCATTTTATGGTCAAAACCTGAAAATTATGACCTATAATATTCGTCTGGATGTTGAATCTGATGGAGAAAATGCATGGCCAAAACGAAAGGATTATTTTAATGCACAGATCCGTTTTTACAGTCCGGACATTTTTGGAGTTCAGGAAGCAACGCCAAATCAGGTGACAGATATTGCATCGGCTCAGCCAAATTATAACCGATTTGGAGTAGGAAGAGAAGAAGGAGGATTGGGTGAAGCAAGTTGTATTTATTACAAAAAAGATCGTTTTAAAGTAGAACAATCCAATACTTTCTGGCTTTCTGAAACGCCAGATGTAGTTTCCAGAGGCTGGGATGCCGCTTGCAACCGAGTTTGTACTTACGGACTTTTTAAAGATTTAAAAACAAAAAAGACGTTTTGGGTTTTTAATCTTCATTTGGATCATATGGGAGAAGTAGCCAGAGTAAAAGGTGTACAGCTTGTTTTGTCTAAAATTGAAGCATTAAATATAAAAAAATATCCTGTTTTTTTAATGGGAGATTTTAACTCAGAACCGGACACAAAACAAATTAAAGAGATCAAAAACGTAATGAATGACACCAAAGACGTTTCTAAAGAAAAACCGTTTGGACCGTCAGGAACTTTCAATGATTTCAAACATAACGAGCCCGTAACATTATTATTGGATTACATTTTTGTATCAAAAAATAGCGGACTTACAATTCAGAAACACGCAGTGTTAAGTGATTCAAAAGATTTAAAATATCCATCGGATCATTTGCCTGTTTTAATAGAAATAGATTAAATGAAAAACATCAACAAAAAACTTCAAATTCTGGTTTTACTGCCTTTAATTGCAATGCAGTTAAACTGTGGATCTTCAAAAAACGGAACGGTTAATTCAGGAAAAGTAGCATCCTGGATTACGACTACAGACGAAACATCAAAACTTAAAAAACAGCCTGATTTAGTTTTCGGTTCAGAAACAAATTCAAATCAGACAATTGAGATAAATTCAGCAGAGAAATTCCAAACCATTGAAGGTTTCGGGTTTTCTTTAACAGGAGGAAGTGCTCAGGCGATTATCAAACTGGACAAATCAAAAAGAGAAGCATTGCTTCAGGAATTGTTTTCCAGAAAAGATGATGCGATTGGTTTAAGTTATTTAAGATTGAGTATTGGAGCATCTGATTTGAATGAAAAAGTTTTTTCGTATGATGATATGCCGGAAGGCCAAACCGATTTAAATCTGGAGCATTTTAATTTGGGTCCGGATTTAAACGATGTCATTCCTGTTTTAAAAGAAATTTTAGCCATAAATCCGAAAATTAAAATAATGGGGTCTCCGTGGTCGCCTCCAGTTTGGATGAAAGACAACGGAAGCTCAAAAGGAGGAAGCTTACAGCCAAAATACTATGGAGTATATGCGCAGTATTTTGTGAAATATATTCAGGCAATGAAATCGCATGGAATTACAATTGACGCAATTACACCACAAAATGAACCATTACACCCAGGAAATAATCCGAGTTTGTTAATGCTGGCTGAACAGCAGGCCGATTTTATTGGAAATCATTTAGGCCCCGCTTTCGCGAAAGCAGGAATCAAAACCAAAATCATCGTTTACGACCACAATTGTAATAAACCGGAATATCCTTTAACAATCCTGAAAGATCCAAAAGCAAATCCATTTGTGACAGGTTCAGCTTTTCACTTGTATGAAGGAGATATTAGTGCTTTGACTACTGTTCATAATGCTTTTCCGGATAAAGATTTGTATTTTACCGAACAATATACAGGTTCAGAAAGTAATTTTGAAAACGATTTGAAATGGAGTGTGAAAAATGTAGTAATTGGTTCTATGCGTAACTGGAGTAAAAATGCACTTTCATGGGGATTGGCAAATGATGAGTTTTATAAACCTTTTACACCAGGAGGATGTTCAACCTGTAAAGGAGCTTTGATGATTGATCAGAATCAAAACATTAAAAGAGAAGTAGGATATTATATTATCGGACATGCTTCTAAATTTGTTCCGGAAGGTTCAGTGAGAATTGGAAGTAATATTGCAGGAAAATTGCAGAATGTTGCTTTCAAAACTCCATCAGGACAAATAGTTTTAATTGTTGAAAATGATGGAGCTTCGGCTGAGACATTTAATATTAAATACAACCAAAAACAAACTTCAACCTCACTAAACGCAGGTGCAGTTGCGACTTACGTTTGGTAAAAATGTAAACTTATGAAAAAAGTAACCACAATCACGTTGTTCATGTTTTCGCTTTTTGCGTCGGCACAACAGCAGTCAATAGATCAGAAAGTAAATGATCTGTTGAAGAAAATGACAATTGAAGAAAAAATAGGTCAGTTAAATCAATACACTGGTGACAATCAGGCCACAGGACCAATTACAATTAATCCGAACAAACAAAACGAGATTAAACAAGGTTTAATTGGTTCGATGCTAAATGTTATTGGAACAAAATATACCAGAGGATATCAGGAATTGGCAATGCAGTCAAGATTAAAAATTCCGTTGTTGTTTGGTCAGGATGTTATTCATGGTTACAAAACCACTTTTCCGATTCCGTTAGCAGAAGCGGCAAGCTGGGATTTAGCAGCAATTGAATTAGGAGCAAGAGTGGCAGCAACAGAAGCTTCGGCAAGCGGGATTCACTGGACATTTGCACCAATGGTTGATATTGGTCGTGATCCTCGCTGGGGACGCGTAATGGAAGGAGCAGGAGAAGATACTTATCTGGGGTCTAAAATCGCTTACGCAAGAGTAAAAGGTTTTCAGGGAGCAAAATTAGGTGATTTAAACTCCGTTATGGCATGCGTAAAACACTTTGCAGCTTATGGTGCAGGAGTTGGCGGAAGAGATTACAATTCTGTAGATATGAGCGAAAGAATGCTTTTAGAAACCTATTTACCTCCATTCAAAGCGGCTTTAGATGCGGGTGCGGCAACATTTATGAATTCATTCAATGATATCAACGGAATTCCGGCAACCGGAAATGCACATTTACAAAGAGATATCTTAAAAGGAAAATGGAACTTTCAGGGATTCGTAGTTTCTGACTGGGGATCAATTGGAGAAATGGTGGCTCACGGTTACTCGAAAGATCTTAAAGAAGCAGCTTATTCTGCCATTACAGCAGGAAGCGATATGGATATGGAAAGTAATGCATACCGTAAGAATTTAGCAGAATTAGTAAAAGAAGGCAGAGTTTCTATTGATTTGGTTGATGATGCCGTAAGACGTATTCTTCGCAAGAAATTCGAATTGGGATTATTTGATGATCCGTACAAATATTCAGATCCAAAGAGAGAAGAGAAAGCTTTGGTAAATCCGGAGCACAGAAAAGCAGCTCTTGAAATGGCAGAGAAAAGTATTGTTTTGTTAAAGAATGAAAAACAAACGTTACCACTTTCAAAAAATACCAAAACAATTGCTTTTATCGGGCCAATGGTAAAAGAATATAAAGCTAATATGGGATTTTGGGCTGTAGAATTACCAGAAGTTAATTATGATAAATGGGTGGTTTCTCAATGGGACGGTTTGCAGAATAAAGTGGGTAAAAACACCAAGTTATTGTACGCAAAAGGATGTGACGTAACGGGTGACAATAAAGATGGTTTTGCAGAAGCGGTTGAAACTGCGAAACAAGCAGATGTTGTAATTTTAAGTGTTGGTGAAAGACACGATATGAGCGGTGAAGCAAAAAGCCGAAGCGATCTTCACTTACCAGGTGTTCAGGAAGAGTTGATAAAAGCAATTCAGGCAACAGGAAAACCAGTTGTGGTTTTAATTAATGCCGGAAGACCACTAGTTTTTAATTGGACAGCAGACAATGTTCCTGCAATTGTGTACACTTGGTGGTTAGGAACAGAAGCAGGAAATGCAATTGCGAATGTTCTTTTTGGAGATTACAATCCGTCAGGGAAATTACCAATGACTTTCCCAAGAGAAGTAGGGCAGGTGCCAATTTACTACAATCACTTTAGCACAGGAAGACCGGCAAAAGATGAAAATTCAACCAACTATGTTTCGGCTTATATTGATTTGAAAAACTCTCCTAAATTTCCATTCGGATACGGGTTGAGTTATACCACTTTTGATTATTCGGGATTGAAATTATCTTCAACAAAAATAAAAAGCAATGAAACGATTAAAGTTTCTTTCCAATTGAAAAACAGCGGAAAAGTGGCTGGAGAAGAAGTAGTTCAGTTGTATTTGAAAGATAAATTCGGATCTGTAGTAAGACCAGTTTTAGAATTGAAAGATTTCCAAAAAGTAAAATTAAATGCCGGAGAATCTAAAACAATCGAATTTACAATTGACAAAGAAAAACTATCATTCTACAATAATAAACTAGAATGGGGAACAGAACCGGGAGATTTTGAAGTAATGATTGGAGCTTCGTCAGCAGATATTAAACTAAGATCAGATTTTGAATTGCTTGCGAATTAATAAATTTAATTTTTAGGCATAAAAAAAATGGAGCCGTTAAAAGCTCCATTTTTTTATTAGAATTATTTAAGACGTTTCTTAAAGTTGAATTTCAAACGATTCAATAAGCCTTGCTCAATAATATCAATTCCAAGCCCGAAATTACTATCGGCGATAGTATGATGATCATTTCTAAACTTTTCAAAATCTGTTGAAGGAATTTCTAAATTGACCAAAGGTTTGAAATCAACAATTATAGAAGCTCCGTTTTTGGTTACTTTTTTACGGCTTGTAAAATCAAAATACGGATTATTTATGGTACTTTCCTGAATTGTAAATTTCTCTTCAGTATCTATTCTTTGATCAGTCTGAAGATTGATTTCGTATTTTTCATTATCGAAATTATGCCAGAACGGAATGTCTTTATGCATAAAATCTCTAGCATTATTCTTCACCATATTTCGGTCAAAGTACATTAAGAATCGGTTGTTTTGATTGTCAACAAAATACGGATTATCAATAGAAGCAGTGTATTGAATGGTGAATTCGTTTAACTTTTTGTCATCACTTACAATTTCAATTACGGCATTATTAAAAATTGTTCTGATATCAGTTCCTTCACGGTCTCCGGAATAATTCAAAGTATAAAACAAGAAATTATTCCAACTGTCTATAATCTCCCTTTTGTTTGTGTTTTTAAAATACTTACGCATATAATTGGCACGATTCCCTTTATAAGTGGTTATAAGTTTTAGATCACCTTTCTGATTTTTAGCAGTAAGGTCTACCTTTTCATTAATTCCATAATAAGAAAATTTATGCGGTTTTCTAACTTCCAGTTGTTTATTTGGTTTTACTTCCAGATAATGTAAAAAGTAAATAAAACCACGATTTTCAATCAATCCAAATTCATCTCTGGTTGTAGCATCTATAAAATACGTCTCACCTTTATGATTGATTTTTACAATCACATGATTAAAAGTCAGCAAAGAAGGCAGGTAATGTGTGATATAATGATCCGAATTAAAATTGACTAAAACGACAGAAGCATCAACATTGATGTAATCTAAAACTACTTTCAACAGAACAGATTTTGCTTTGCAGTCTCCTTGTTTATTTTCATAAGTTATGGCTGGTTCCTGAGGTTTGTGACCATTCATTTCATCAGCATTATACACATAGTAAATATGATTTTGTACATAATCTATGGCAAACTGCAGTTGCTCATTTTTGTCTGTAATGGCATCCAGTTTCTCAACCAGTTTCGGAGCAAATTCTTTTAAAGAAGATTTGCTGTAGATTTCTTCATACAAAGGCGAAATGTAATTAGACAAATCAGTCCAGTTGCGGTCTGTTGCAAAATCGATATATGGAGCAATTTCTCTATTAGCATCAAAAGAATTAATGTAATTTTCCTTTTCGATTACAAAACGTTCTCCTTTTTTCAGGTAATTAATTTCTGGTTTCAAAACATCTCCATTATCATCTCTAAAGAATGTTTTCTTATACGCAATAGTTTCTTTTCGGTCATTAATAAAACTAAATTTATAATTTCCGTAAGCCCAATAGGTATTTGGAGTGACATAAACGTATTTTAAAAACTCTTTTCTAAGAAAATCACGATCAGTAAAAACTTTTACTCTTGAATCTTCGGTAATTAAAACATCATAAAGGCGTAAATCTTTAATGGTGATATTCACTTTTTTGCTGCTACTCAAAACGCCGCCTTCACTTTGATTTTCATTGTCAAGGACTTTAATTTTGGTATCCGCAATTTTATCAATCAGAACCCCTTCTCTAAGCACACTAATTCGGTGTATAATATAGGTTTCATTTTCCTCCACAATTACATCTCTGGCAGAAGCACTTTCCAGATTTCCCGGTTCGTTGAGTGTGTAAGCAACACAAGCGTATTCACTATTTTCAGTGTCGCTTGTATAGTAAATTTTATCCAGGAAGTAACAGAAATCGCGCCCTTCTTCGACTTGTTTGTTTGAGAAATCAGATTCTTGTATGTATTCGATCAGTTGATTATCATCTATTATTGAGGCCCAGTGTTCCGGTTTTTGAATTTTATAATTTTCTGATTCTATGATGTTTTCCATATCTAATAATTTTACAGGAGTATATTCTTACTTTTAAAACAGCTAAAATAAGTAATAATGCCTGATTTTGCTCAATAAAAATGTGAAATTTATGACAATAAAAAAACCTCGCCGGAAAGGAGCGAGGTTAGCATTATAAATTATAGAAATGTGTAAATGGTTATTTTAAAACGGTATTTATAAAATCCATTGCGCCTATTCCTTTATACGAAGCAAACAATGCTTTTTCATAAGCTTCTTGTTTTGCTTTTTTATTTTTGGCATCTTTTTCAACAATCATCTCGTTGAAAATTCTCTCTTGTTCAGCGCTATATTTTAAAGAAGCCTCTAAAAGATAGGTTTTAGAAACAAATCCAAATGAAGTCCAGATTTTGGTTCTAATCTTTTGGTTGATGTTTTTTAATGGATTACTAATCATAACTTCTACATTTTTACTTTCTACACTCACTTTGAAGAAAAATGGGACAGCTTGTATTATTTTTCTTTGTTTTTGATTGAAATTCGAAGATTTAAATCATTAATGTGTTATTCTGACGCAATGTAATTATTTTTTTTAAATTTGACTTTAAATTTTAGTTAAAATTGTGATTTATACACTTCTGAATTTTGTTAAAAGAGGCAAGTCTATTTTTAAAAAGCCAATCGGATTTGTAAAAATGAAGTAAATTGCAGGGTATTTAAAGAAAGAATTTATACAAACATTTGAATGTTAAAAGACATTATAGACAATAACGAAAACTATCAGCCAGGACTTTCTATTGACTGTGTAATTTTTGGTTTTCATGATAATCAGCTGAAAGTTTTATTGATCAAGGTAGAAAGAGCGAATAAATGGTCTTTACCCGGCGGATTTATTCCTGTGGATCAGGATATTGATACTGCCGCCATTACGGTGTTAAATGGTAGAACCGGAGTAGAAGGGATTTTTCTGAGACAATTTGCAACCTTTGGAAAAGTAAAACGAAACGAACAGCATTTTGATAAAAAAACACTGGAATATCTTCAGATTGAAGAAGCAAAAGGGAAATGGCTCATGCGCCGTTTTGTAACAATAGGATATTATGCGTTAGTAGATTTTTCAAAAATTCTCCCGAATCCGGCTAACAGACATGAAATCGTAGAATGGATTGATCATAAAGAAGTTCCCGAACTGATTTTAGATCATCGTGAAATTCTGGATAAAGCACTGGATACTTTGAGAGTAGAATTAAATTTAATGCCGATTGGATATAACTTATTGCCGGAAAAATTTACAATTCCGGAACTTCAAAAATTGTATGAAACTATTTTGGATAAAAAATTAGATCGAAGAAATTTTTTAAGAAAAATAACCAACATTGGAATTCTGACTAAACTGGACGAAAAGAAAAGTAACGTAGCACATAAAGCACCGTATTTGTACTCTTTTGATAAAGAAAAATACGATGAGGTTTTAAAAAATGGATTGAATCAGGGTTGGTAAATTAAGGTTTAACTTTAAAATTTACAATTATGGTTAGTATTGAGAATTTTAGAAAAACGGCTTTGTCATTTCCAAATGCAACCGAAGAACCCCATTTCGAGAAAACCTCATTTCGTGTCAATAAAAAAATATTTGCCACTTTTGATGAAAAAAATAACCATGCAGTCCTGAAGCTAAACGAAATAGATCAGTCTGTTTTCTGCGCTTCAGGCGAAATGATTTTTTATCCAATTCCAAATAAGTGGGGAAAACAAGGCTGGACAATTGTAGAATTGGCCAGAGTAAGACCAGAAATGTTTGAAGATGCTTTGAAACTTTCTTTTAAGAACGTTGCTCCAAAGAAGAAATAGCTTTAAACAGACCTAACAGGTTTTTAAAACCTGTTAGGTCTCTAAGTAAATTTCTACTCTACAATAGTTCTAAAAGTCAAATTTACTCTCGGTTTTGCTGTAGTTTTAGTAGGAGGCAATCGATGGAGCCAGTAAGTCTGTGTTTCATCTTTCATGACTAATAAACTGCCGTGTTCTAAAATTAGAGAAACTTTTTCTTTGGATTCTTTATGTTTAAAAGCAAATTTACGTTCGGCACCAAAACTCAAAGAACCGATGGCTCCATTTTTCTTTAAATCCTTTTCGCCATCGCTGTGCCAGGCCATTCCTTCTTCGCCGGAATGATATAAATTTAGAAGGCAAGAGTTGAATGTTTCCCCTGTTTTTTCTTCAATAATCGCTTTGAGTTTTAATAATTCCGGAGTCCATGGCAATGCTTTTTTTGTGGTATTGGAATAGGTATATTCAAATTCTTTTTCACCATACCAAGCCACTTTTCGTTTGGTTAAGATTAATTTTCCAAAGATAATCGCTTCGTCATTTTTCCACTCTATTGTTTCCAATAAAGTATCACGATAGAAATCGGCTTCTTCTCTCGAAAACAATTTTCCGTAGTAATTTACAGTTCCGTCTTGCGGAAGCAAGTTGGTGTTTTCGTCTGTATGAGGATTAAATAAGTCCATTTTTCCATTTTTGATATTCGGATTTCATGCAATGTCCGCAAGGTCTGAAACCGTTTTGTTTCGCTTCATTTTCAGAGGAAAAGAAAACACGATTCTCTCGTTTCATTCTTTTTCCGGAAGAACATTTCAGTGTTCCGTAGATTTTTAATTTTGGGTTGCCACCGAAACAAATTTCGCCTTTTTTAATTTTATTTCGAAGATCTGAATCTGAAATTTTGTTGTGTTGAATCATATTGGTTTTGTATTAATTTTTTTCGCCACGAATTCACGAATTATTTTTAAAATCTATGCGCATAGAATTAGTTTAATTCGTGAATTCGTGGCGGAAAAAAATATTCACGAAAGAGCATCATGAAAAATAATTCCTAATGTAAAACGTTCGCCTGAATGCACTTCGCTTACGCCGTGTTTCATATTCACGCGATAATAGCCTTTTGTCCCTTTTACAGGTCTGAAATTGGTTGTAAAAACTAAAATATCTCCTTTTTTAGGTTTTAAAACAATAGCTTTAGATTGTGCTCTTGGAGTTTGCTGTGTCAAAACAAATTCGCCACCCGTAAAATCTTCGTCAGGTTCTGAAAGGAAAAGTACGATTTGAATAGGAAAAAACACATCGCCATACAAATCCTGATGTAAAGTATTGAAACCACTTTTGCCATATTTTAAAATCAAAATCGTTGCTTTCAGTTGATTGTTATCGTGGCATTGTTTCAATAATTCTTGATGTTCATTTGGGAAAGAAGTATTGATATTTAACGCTTTCATCCAGGCATTGGCAATTGGAGCCAATTTTGGATAAATTGAAGTTCGTATGTTTTGAATTAAATCGGGTAGCGGATAATTGAAGTATTTGTATTCGCCTAAACCAAATCTGTAGCGTTCCATTATGACTGTTTTTCGATATAGCATTGGATTATCGTAATCGAATTTTAGGTCTTCGCATTGTTCGTTATTGAGAATATTTGGAATTATGGCGAATCCATTTTCGTGCATAGATTCGGTGATACTTTCCCAATTTTGAGAAGCAATTTTGGATTGTATATTTTGCATAATATTTTTTTAGAGGAATAAAAAAAATGATAAATAATTCATACCGTTAATCTGTAGAGACGCACCGCAGTGCGTCTAACGTCTTGTATTTATACAAAGGATTTCTTTGTCGACAATCTTTGCGTAGACGCACTGCGGTGCGTCTCTACAGATGTGACTTGTGTATAAATTATAATTGATGATTCGTTTGCGCGCCTTCCCAGCCAATTATGGCTGTTTTTCGGGTATTTCCCCACATGTAACCGCCAAAAACACCTGACGACTGGATTACGCGATGACAAGGAATAAGGAATGCAACGGGATTGCTTCCAATTGCAGTTCCTACCGCTCTGGATGCGTTTGGTTTTTCAATTTGCTGTGCAATTGTTCCGTAAGTCGAAAGTTGTCCCATTGGGATTTTTAGTAAAGTTTCCCAGACTTTCAATTGAAAATCGGTTCCTTTTAGGTGAAGTTTTATTTCAGACAATTTGCTCCAATCGTTCTGGAAAATGAATAAGGCATTTTGTTGTGCCAAATCCAATTTTCGGGTAAAAGACGCATTGGGGAATTTTTCTTTTAGAGCAGAAAATCCGTTTGTTTCATCTTCGGCGAAAGCCATAAAACAAACCCCTTTTTGAGTAGAGGCAACAATAATATTCCCAAAAGGGCTTTCTGCAAAACTGTAATTTATAGCTAGGTTTTTCCCGCCGTTTTTATATTCGGCTGGTGTCATTCCTTCTATATTGACGAATAAATCGTGAAGTCGGCTTGTGCCCGAAAGTCCGGTTTCGTATGCCGTTTCAGAAATAGTAGCCTGATTGTCTTTGAGTAGTTTTTTAGCGTGTTCCAGACTTGTATATTGCAAAAACTTTTTCGGACTTGTTCCTGCCCAATCGCTAAAAAGTCTCTGAAAGTGAAACGGACTCAAATGCACTTTTTCAGCCACTTCGTCAAGATTAGGCTGATCTTTAAAGTTCGCTTTGATATAATCGATGGCTTCAGCAATACGATTATAATTAATGGTTTCCTGTGTGTTCATCTTCATTCAATTTATAAGACAAAGATCGATTGGTTTTTGCTGGGATAAAATCTGAAACTTGCGGAAGTTTTTTTGTTTTGTTTCAGGTTTCAGGTTACAACAACCTGAAACCTGAAACTTGAAACTTGAAACAAAAATTTAGAACTCTTTTTCCATTTTATAATTAATCAATTCTGCGCCTAAACGTACATTTTTCTGTTCTACCTTAACAACAAATCCTTTCTTTTCAAAAAAAGGTTTTGCAGTAATGCTGATATCCGAAGTTATAATTTTTGAATGCTGATTTTTGGCTTCTACTTCTAATGCTTTCAAAAGTTTATCTGCAATTCCTTGTCGTTGAAAATCTTTATGAATGTAAAAGAAATCAATGTAATTTCCATCTTTTAAAGTTCCGTAACCAGCAATTTTGTTTTCAATTATTGCTAGTAAAACATATTGTTTTTCAATTACTTCAATCCAGCGTTCTTTATTATATACGCCATAAATCCAAGCTTCAATTTGTTCTGGATTGTAATCGTTTTTGCAGACCGATTTTATTGTTTCGATATACAATTGCTGCATTTCGTTAAGATCTGAAATTGTGGCTTTTTTGAAAATCATTTTAATAATTTAAGATGAAAGAAAACTAAGATTCAACTAAAGTGTATTTTGCAGTGCTTTGATGTCCGGTAATATTAAACAGATTCAATACTAATCCTTTTTTTAAATCTCTACTAGCTGTAGCTGCAGAAATATCCTTAAAAACATGCATATAATCTTTTCGTGTAAATTCTTTAATCTTTAGAGAGCAAAAATATTCTAAACGATCAATATCTTTTATTATTCGGTTTTCGTAATTAAGCAGGTTCTCTAAAGATTTATTGATGACATCGAGCATATATTCAATAAAGTGAGTTGATTTTCCTTCGTTGTCACTCATAGCAAGTGATTTGTAATAACGTTCTTGTGTTTTACTTATTAATGTTTCAAAAGGTAAAAATTCAAAAACAGGATATTCTTCCATTAATATTATAGTTTGCCACAATCTTCCCATTCTGCCGTTTCCGTCCAGAAAAGGATGTATAAATTCCATTTCGTAATGAAAAACACAACTTTTGATTAAAGTCAATTCATCTTTATTCTTTAAATATTCAAATAAATCATTCATTAAAAATGGAACATTCTCATAAGGAGGAGCAATGTGTGCAACTTCTGATCCTTTTACAATTCCAACTCCCTGTCTGCGATATTTACCAGCATCAGAAATGAGATCTTTCATTAACAATTGATGAGCAGTTAAAAAATTCTTAGAAGAAGTTGATTTGTAATTTCCTAAATCTTCATAAACTCTAATGGCATTGAGAACTTCTAATATGTCTTTTTGAGGACCAATTACGCGTTTGTTTTCAATCAGAGCGGTTATCTGTTCTTCTGTTAAAGTATTTCCCTCAATTTGTAATGAAGAATGAATAGTTTTAATTCTGTTCTGTTTTCTGAGCTGGGGTGAATGTTTATCAAGATATACTGCATTTATTGCCCCAATCTTTTCAGATATAGAACTGATCAGTTTTAATATGATTGGTGTAATGTCATAAGGAGGTTTCATGATAGTATCATTTGATACTATCAAAAATACTGTTTTTTGATTTAATGCGCCGTAGTTTTAGAAAAAACATTAATCACAACAACACCTAAAATAATCATGCTCAATCCAATTATAGCAGGTAAATCGGGAATTTCTTTGAAGAAAATAGCGCCGATTATTGTGATTAAAACAATTCCAACTCCGGACCAAATGGCATATGCGAATCCAACTGGAATGGTTCTGATGGCAAAACTTAAACAATAAAAAGCACCGCAATAACCAATAATCGTAATGATACTCGGAAGCAGTTTGGTAAATTCTTCAGACTTTTTTAATGCTGAGGTAGCAATGATTTCGAATACAATGGCAATAAATAGAAATAAGAAATTTTTCATGGTTTACTCTTTTTTTACAAAGTTAACTTTTATTGAAAAGAGAAAATTTATTTAAGATTATCTTTTGCATTCGAAACGCTAATCAGTTTATAGCCGTTTTCAGTTCGTAAAAACTCGAAACGATCCTGTTTAAATTCGGTTTTGTTTTTTGGATTTACAATGATGCTTTTAACGGGATAAAGCCATTCTTTTGATTCCCTGCAATTGTTGAAATAAACATCATACTCTTCCGTTTCAAAAATAAACTGATTCAATCCGTCTGTTGAAACAAAATAATCTGTCTTTGGATTTTTGAGTTCGTCAAGTTTTAATTTTAGATAAGTATAGTTTTGATCTATAAATTTAGTTTTAGGTAAATTTATCCAGCCGTTTGGCTCTTTCCAATACGTAATTTTATCAAAAGAATGTTTTTCTAAGCCAGTTTGTGATAAATCTTTAAGCAGTGTATTTTGCAGCCAATATTTAAATTCTTTGTCAAAGTTTATAAAAGAATAATACTGTCCGTCAACTCCAAGAAAGCTATCTCTGATTGGATCTTTACTCGGTTCTTTTGATTTTTCAAGAGAATAAAAATTCAAATCGTAGTTGTTAGTGAAATTTTCAATTAGAACTTTGTTGTTGGTATCAATTAGAAATTCTTTGCCACCAGTCCAGAAAAAATGCTCTCCGTCTTGTTTTTTTTCCGCGTCTTTCAGGGCTATAATCATTCCGTTTCTGGCTTTAGTCAAATTGCTATAAATTGCTGGAATAACTATTTTTCCATAACCGTTAAACATTCCCATTTTATCAGTTTTGTGATCTGTAAATCTTATAAAACCTTCATTTTCACAATCTGGTCCGTTGTCAAAAACGTATAAGCTGTCACGGCCGACTATTTTTCCAGATTTGGTTAAATAGTAGCTTTCCCATTTTTGCCCTTTTTCTTCGGTAACAGTAATAATATTTTCGAATTTATGAGCGATAGTCATTCCCATAAACTTGGGTTCGATTTTAATAACGCCATTTTTATCTTTAAATCCGATATGAGTGGTGTCTTGATCCCAAAAGGAAACCCAGGTATCTTTATTTTGTGAAAATACGGAGAAATTAAGGCAGAAAAACAGGCAAAGGATTAAAGTCTTTTTCATGAGAATTTATTTATCGGAGATGAGCTTCTGATTCATTGTTTTTTGCTTCTTCAAAACAATCGGAGCATAGCGTTTTAAAATCGGCTTTGGTCTGAAAAATGTCTGTCCATTCTTCGCCATTATCCAAAAGATATTGTTCACATTCTCCACACCAGGCAATTTGGGGTAAATCATCCTCAGCTTCAGAATAGAAAAAACCGACTTGCTCTTTTGAATCTATCGCCATTGCGATATGAATGCAGGAAAAAGACATTTCTTTTAAACCGTGTACTTCACATGAAACTTTTTCAATCATTTTGTTATGTTTCTTATTTATAAAAGACAATTCTACATTACTTCAATTAACTTAAAACGCAGCGTATTATTGTCGAATTCGGTATGTAAAGTTAATTCGGTTTCTTTGTTGTCGACAGTAAATAATTTTGCTTCTATTCCAAATCCTTCAAGCGAATCATATTTAAAGATACTAAAATTAGTTTCAAGGATTTTTAATTTTGGAATATCTTCGGTTTCAAAATAGTCGAATAATTCTTCTTTAATTTCTTCAAAAACAGCGGAGTTGATCCCAAAATTGCTTTTTAAATTTTCGAAATTCATGGAATTGATGTTTTCTACCAATTCTGCGTTTAATTGGAATGCTGTTTGGAAGATTGTCTTGTTAGTCATTTACAAAGTTTGGTATTGCAAGTAAATCCGACCAATTATTAAAATCTGTCGGGTTGAAATTATTTACTATTCTGTTCTTCTAAATTTTGCATCTTCAACTGCAAGTTCTAAATCGGCTACTTTTTTTGAACTTATTTCTTCTTCAGCTTTTGCCTTTTTTAGTTCTTCTTCAATTTTAGTGATAAGCTCTTTCTGTTTTTCAACATTTTTTTCGTGATCCGGATCATTGGTGTTATTTTCGAGAGTTTTTAATGTTGCTTTTTTTTCTCTTAAATCAAGTTCAATTTTCCAGGATTTTTCTGCAAGTTTTACAAGCTTTCTTTCCTCTTTTTCTAATTTGGCCTGCATTTTTTCTTTATAATTTCTTGAAAGAGGTTTCACCGTTTCCAGTTTAGGAGTATTAGGTCGGGACATTGGCATTCCGGTACTTGGATCACGAATTGGTAATTGCATACTATAATCGTATTGCGCATGAACAAAAATGGGAAATAATAAGAGTATTAAAACAATCAATCTGATTTTCATAATTTGGTTTTTGGTCCTCAAAAATATATTTATATTTTAAAAAAGAGACAAAAAATCTGATTAATTTGAGGTGCTTAAAATTCGTAAGCGTGAGGGATAGGAGCTGGCTACCGAAGTAGCGCGGATAGCCCGACAGCAACCCGATAAAAAGGGCGCATAAGCATAAAGTGATTTTGCCCTTTTTATTGGGTTGGTGGCACGCCCTAAATGATTTTAGATTTCTGATTTTAGATTGATTAGAAGTATTTAAAAAAACCGACAGATTTTAAAAACCTGTCGGGTTTGAATATGTATTTAGATAATCTATTGTCTATTTAAAATTATAAGGATAGTTTATTTCTTTTAAATCAGATTCGAGTAACTGCCAGTCTTCAATTTCATTAACAATCGAAAGAATCATTTCTTTGGTAAGAGTTTTTCCTTCGTAAATTTTTGTAACAGTTTCTAAAGGAATTCCGGTTTCTTTATACGATTCTTCAAAATATTCACTTGCCCAATCAATGTAGGTTTGTGGATTACCATCAAAAATTTCCAGCATTTCTTCGGAATTATCATTATTATCTTTGATGTTTCCTGTTTGCCACTCATTCTTTTCATTAAGCCATAAACAGAATGTTGTTCCATATGATTTAACAGGTTCACCAAATATGAATTCGTTGTAAATTTCAGGAAGGTTTTTTGTGATTTCTTTTTTATCATTGTTTTGATACTCATGAGCAAAGCCACTTATTACACATTTATCAGCTAGAAATAAAATGTTCAATAAGTCACCTGAGCCATTTCGCATTTCGCAAAATTCTTCTCCTTCTCCCCATTTAGAGTTGTAAGAGTAATATCGATATTCCCACTCCTGACAAATAATAGCATCTAATACAGATATCGCTTTGCAAATGTTTTGAAAGACATTTTTATTTGGTAGTAAACTAAAGTCTTTAGTTGAAATCATAATTATTTAATTTTAAAAAAATAGCTAAATATAGAGAATATTCTTTCAGAAAAAATATTTGGAAAACAAAACCCGACAAGCTTTTAAAACTTGTCGGGTTTGAATATGGAATTAAAGAAATCTAAAATCAGAAATCTTCAATCTAAAATTTACTAGTATCTGTAGTATTCTGGTTTGAATGGACCTTGAACTTCAACACCAATGTAAGCAGCCTGATCTTCTCTTAAAACTTCAAGTTCAACGCCTAATTTAGCTAAGTGTAAAGCAGCAACTTTTTCATCTAAATGTTTTGGTAACATGTAAACTTCGTTTTTGTAAGCTGCGCTGTTGTTCCATAATTCGATTTGTGCCAAAGTCTGGTTTGTAAATGAGTTACTCATTACAAAACTTGGGTGACCTGTAGCACAACCAAGGTTTACTAAACGACCTTCAGCCAAGATGATGATATCTTTTCCGTTGATGTTGTATTTGTCAACCTGAGGTTTGATTTCGATTTTAGATGCACCGTGGTTTTTGTTTAACCAAGCCATGTCGATTTCGTTATCGAAGTGACCAATGTTACAAACAACAGTTTTGTCTTTCATTTGTTCGAAGTGCTCTCCAAGAACGATATCTTTGTTTCCTGTAGTGGTAATGATGATGTCAGCATTAGCAATTACAGTGTTTAATTTTTTAACTTCATAACCGTCCATTGCAGCTTGTAAAGCACAAATTGGATCGATTTCAGTAACAGTTACGATAGAACCAGCACCTCTGAAAGAAGCTGCAGTTCCTTTTCCAACGTCACCGTATCCGCAAACTACCACTCTTTTTCCAGCTAACATTAAGTCAGTTGCACGACGTACAGCATCTACAGCAGATTCTTTACATCCGTATTTGTTATCAAATTTAGATTTAGTAACAGAGTCATTAATGTTGATTGCAGGCATTGGAAGAGTTCCAGCTTTTACTCTTTCGTAAAGTCTGTGAACACCAGTTGTAGTTTCTTCAGAAAGACCTTTAATTCCAGGAACTAATTCCGGGTAACGATCAATAACCATGTTAGTTAAATCTCCACCGTCATCTAAGATCATGTTCAATGGTTTTCTGTCTTCACCAAAGAATAAAGTTTGCTCAATACACCAGTCAAATGATTCTTCGTCAAGACCTTTCCAAGCGTAAACTGAAATTCCTGCAGCAGCAATAGCAGCAGCAGCCTGATCCTGAGTAGAGAAAATGTTACAAGAAGACCAGGTAACCTCTGCACCAAGAGCAATTAAAGTCTCGATTAAAACTGCAGTTTGAATAGTCATGTGCAAACATCCGGCAATACGAGCACCTTTTAATGGTTGTTCGTCTTTGTACTCAGCACGAAGCGCCATTAAACCTGGCATTTCAGCTTCAGCTAGTTCAATTTCTTTTCTTCCCCAAGCAGCCAGAGAAATGTCTTTTACTTTGTAAGCCACATAAGGCGTAGTCGTTGTACTCATTTATAGTTTAAATATTATATTTGTATAATTACTTCGTCCGTTCGCCTTTCAGGCTCAGGTGTAAAATTTTTGCAAATTTAAGGAATAGCTTTTTATTTTTACTAATTTCTCTAAGATTTGTGAAATCTTTAATTTCTTAATCTCTAGAATGTTAGTTTGTAAATATTGATTAAACCATATAAGTAATGCAAGTTCATTTAAAAAAGATTCTGAAACTATTACCTTTGTAGTGAATTGCTTATATTTACTAATACATTTTTTGAACCAACAGTTATATTTTCTTATATCAGTTATCTGGTTTAAATTAACCACTCACGATTTATAATTTACAATTAAAAAGTAATGCCTTTATTTCAGACCATACAATTTAACGAAACGACTAAAATCTTAATTTGGGAAATCACAGAATCCTTTGATGAACTGTATAGTCAGGTTACATTAAAAGAAAAGACACAGCGCAGACTGGACGGAATGAAATCGCAGATGCATCAGCGTGCTTTTTTGAGTGTGAGAATGTTAATTCAGGAAATGGGTTTTACAGATAAAGACCTGCATTATGACGAATTTGGCAAGCCTTATTTCGATTGTCATAATCATATATCAATTACGCATTCTTATCATTTTGCGGCGATTATTATCAGCCATGAAAAGGTTGGAATCGATATGGAATTGCAGCGTGAAAAGATTCAGAAAATTGCTGATAAATTTACTGATTATGAATGTGATTATTTACAGCCAAAAATTACTGAAGAGTATATAAAAAAACTTACCGTTATCTGGGGAGCCAAAGAGGCAATCTTTAAAATCAGAAATGAAAAAGGTATAAGTTTTAAAGATCATATAAGGGTCACAGATTTTTCTTTAGATAAAACCCAAACGCAGGCAAGTCTTCATTTTGATGATTTGATTAAGGATTTTGATGTACATTATCAGGAAATCAAATCGGATAATTTTGAGGGGATTTTTACTTTGGTTTATGCTTTTGAGAAATAAAATTTTAATATAAAAATTCCAAATTCCAAATTCCAAATTTGAAAATTTACCATTCTGAGGAAAGAGGAATCTTTGCAAAGTAAATCGTAAGCCTTTAAAATTAAACTTCACTTTCTTTTTGTCTGTGCTGAAACATGCTCATGTACAGAAATGTGCTCATTTTGCGGGCACGTCTTTTTAAGGTTTCTACATTTTCGCCTTCAAAGTGTTCGTCTAAAGTCTGAGCCCAGTGATTGAGCCAGATTCCGAATTCATTTGCTGTGATTTTTTCGTCAAAATGAGCGTCGACTTCATTATGAACCGCATGCGGATTCCCTTTGTATTTACGAACGGCAAATAAATTGGTTTCCCAAAAATCCGTTAGTTTTTCCAGATGTAAATCCCAATCCGTAATCATTTCATTAAAATAAAAGCCGATTTCTTTATCGGCTCTTATTTTAGAATAGAACTGATTTACTAAGAATGAAATATCTTCTCTGCTTTCTATTTGCTTTTTCACAATACAAAACAATTTAAAAGTATAAATAAGATACTTATGAAGGTGCTTAGCGCAATAAGGTTGAAGACCACTTTGTGTTTCATTTGTGCTAAAATTGAAGTGTTTGCGAAAACGCAGGCTAAAACAATAATGCCTAATTGAATCATTTGAGGAATTGAAGTTCCGTTTGCTAAAACGTACATTGCTGCAGCGCCTCCTAAACAGCTTTGGCCAATAACAGCCATTGCAGCAGAACCCATATAATTTCTATTGAAAATGTCGAATGTTGTTTGATATAGTGTCATGATATTCAGATTTTTATATGACAAAGATACGCCCACATTACAACTGTATTTTATGATTAAAATCATAAAACAGGAACTTTTTTATCTGTATACTTTTCGGTTAATGATCTTTAATTCGCCTTTTTTTTCCAAAGATTTAATAGTTCTGATTACAGTTTCTACTCTTAAACCGGTCAAATCTCCAATTTGCTGTCTGGTAAAATTAATCAGATAACCATTTTTATCTTTTTGGAAATTGAAATAAGCAATTCCGTGATCAATTAATTTTAAAACACGATGTTCCGGTTCGTGTGTAGAAATCTCGGCCGCCATAACCGATTTGTAATATAAACGTTGTGCAAGATTTTCTATTATTTTAATGCTTACTGTTGGGTTTTCTTCCAGTAATTTCATAAAATCATCTTTAGGAAGAATAAGAATCTGAGTATTCTCAACCGCGATGGCATTTGCGGGATATTTTTGGTTTAAAAACAATGGAGGTTCTCCAAAAGACTGTCCTTTATAAAAAATACCCTGGATAAATTCCCGTCCGTCATCATTGTAATTGCTCATTTTGACTTCACCGGAAATGATTTGATAATAGTTTAAGGGCAGATTTCCTTCTTCGAAAATAATATCGTTTTTATCAAAAGATTTTTTTATGACACCATATTTCTCTAATAATTCAACTGTAATCATAATGTATCATTTAAGTTATCAAAAGATATCAGGCAAATATAATTCATTCAAAATAGTTCTTCTGCGTTAAAAAACTTTTACTTTTACACCCACGATGCAAGAAGAAATAATTACAATTCGTCAGCAGATTTTAGAAGCTAAAAATAACGGACAAAAGTTACTCGCAGTACTTTTGGATCCGGATAAAATTATGCTCGAAACTTTGGGGCATTTAATTGAAAAGATCAATCAGTCACCGGCTACACATATTTTTGTTGGCGGAAGTATTGTTCAAAACAATATTTTAGGAGAATTGATTTCGGCATTAAAACAAAAAACAAATTTACCGGTTATTTTGTTTCCTGGCGATCCTTCACAGATTTCACCACAAGCCGATGCTATCTTGTTTTTGTCCTTGTTATCCGGAAGAAATCCTGATTATTTAATAGAATATCAGGTTCAGGCCGCACCAATACTTAAAAAGACCAATCTTGAAGTTATCTCTACAGGCTATATTTTGATTGAAAGTGGCAATGAAACTGCCGTTGCACGTGTAAGTAAAACAAAACCTTTGAGTCGTGAAAATCTTGATTTAGTTCTGGCTACGGCACAGGCGGGGGAAATGTTAGGTAATCAATTAATTTATTTAGAAGCGGGAAGTGGTGCAAAGCAGCCTGTTCCGTTAGAAATGATCGAACTCATTTCGCAAAATATAGAAATTCCTGTAATTGTTGGCGGTGGAATTGTAGATTTACAGGGAATTCAAAAAGCGTATAATGCCGGTGCAGATTTGGTTGTAATTGGTACAGCTTTTGAAAATAACAGTCATTTTTTTGATTTATAAATAAAAACTAAACGCCTTTAAATACCACAAGATGATCGATTTTTTTCTGGATAGTTATAAAAATGCTCCTTTATGGCACATTGCTTTGGAGTTTTTAGTATTTGTTTTTGGAATTTTAAGTGTCTGGTTTGCAAAAAAAGAAAACATTTGGGTATATCCAACTGGTTTGATTGCCACAGTAATTTCGGTTTACCTGCTGTATGTTGCAGGTTATATTGGAGACATGATTATCAATGCGTATTTTTCGATTATGAGCATTTACGGTTGGTATGTTTGGGCAAAAGGAGGAACTGTTGAAGATAACCTGCCGATTACTCGTACAACTTTTAATGAAAAAATAATTGGAATCTTACTGTTTATTGTAACTGTTTTTGTAGTTTTCGGGATTTATAACTATTTTGATTACGAAATTCATCCGGACAATTATGTCGATATGATTTCGTCAGGGATATTTTTCGCAGGAATGTGGTATATGGCCAGAAAGAAAATAGAAAACTGGACACTTTGGATTATTGGTGATATTATTGTTGTGCCTCTCTACGCTTATCGTGGTTTAGGGATGCTGTCACTTCAGTATATAATTTTTACAATTTTGGCTATTTCAGCTTATTTAGAATGGAGAAAGATCTTAGACAGCAAAAAACAGCTATCATAAAAATTGCTTTGTTTGGACCTGAAAGTACGGGAAAAACCACATTGGCAAAACAACTTGCAGATTACTATAAAACCGAATGGGTTCCTGAGTTTGCACGTGATTATTTACAAGAAAAATGGGAAGAAAATAAGCATATCTGTGTAGCAGACGATATGATGCCTATTGCTTACGGGCAAACTGCATTAGAAAACAAAAAATTAGAAACAGCAAATAAATACTTGTTTTGCGATACCAATCTGATGGTAACCAAAGTTTTCTCTGAAATGTATTATGGTTTTTGCGATCCGCTTTTAGATGAAGCAGCAAAAAAGCATGAATATGATTTGTTTTTTCTAACAGATATTGATGTTCCTTGGGAAAAAGATGATATTCGGGATACTCCGGAGGGAAGAGAAACTGTATTTTCTGTTTTTAAACAAACTTTAATTGATACCAAAAAACCTTTTATAACGCTTTCAGGGAATAAAGAATGCCGATTAAAGAAAGCAGTTTCAATTATAAATGATTTGGCTCTGGCGAAAGAAAATGATTTTTCTTCGGAAGATTTTGTGCAGATATATAATCAGGGAATTTCGTTTGATACTATTTTAAAGCAATTAAAAAATTTCAAAAAAGGAATTTCAAAAAGCAATCTAATCAGACCTGCAACCATTAATGATGGGATTTTAAATTTATCCCAAAATGAATTTCAGGAAAAAGCTTTGTTTTTTGATGCTCAGAAAGAGCAGTTCAAGATCAAGAAGTTTGTTCCTGCCTCTGGTGCGGCTACGAGAATGTATAAGTTTTTGACGGCATTTTTAAATGATTTTGACATCACAAAAGAAACAATAAACGCTTATATCAACAGAAAAAATGATAAAGAACTTGCCATTTTTATTGTAGGGATGGAGAAGTTTCCTTTTTTTGAAACAGTAGATAAAAAACTAAGAGAAATTTATCCAGATTTTGAGAGTTTAGAAAGAGATCATAAAAACTATTATTTTATAAAATTGCTACTTTCTCCGGATTATTTTAATTCGGCAAACAAACCAAAAGCGGTTTTACCATTTCATTTATATAAAACACATATTGCCAATCCAATTGAGGAACATTTGAATGAGTGTGTACATTATGCCTCTTCAAAAAATGTATCTCATTTACATTTTACAGTGTCTGAAATACATCAGGATTTGTTTGAAAAAGCAGTTCTGGAGGTTAAAGATAAGATTGAAAAACCTGCAGGAATTGATATTAATATTGGTTATTCCTATCAAAATAAAAGTACAGATTCGATTACTATTGATGCAAACAATAAACTGGTAAAAGATAAAAACGGGAATTTAATTTTCAGACCCGGCGGACACGGTGCCTTAATCGAAAACCTGAATGATCTTGATGCAGATGTTATTTTTATTAAAAATATTGACAATGTTATTCAAAATCATATTGATGAAATTACATTGTATAAAAAAGGTTTGGCAGGAGTTTTAATTGATATACAGCAAAAGGTTTTTCAGTATTTGAAGTTAATTGATAAAGAAGAAGTCAAAGAAGATAATATCATAGAAATTGTCAATTTTTTGCAGCAAAGGTTTAATGTTGAAATGACAATTGACTTTAGTAAGTTTACTTTCGATAACAAAATTAATAAGCTAAGAGAGCTTTTGTACAGACCAATTCGTGTTTGCGGAATGGTTAAAAATGAAGGGGAACCAGGTGGAGGTCCTTTTTGGGTTCTTAATAAGAAAGGTGTAAAGTCACTTCAGATTGTAGAAACTTCGCAAGTTGATTTGGAAGATAAAAGACAGGAGAAAATTTTGGCGGAGGCGACTCACTTTAATCCTGTTGATTTAGTTTGCGGAACAAAAGATTATAAAAACGGGAAATTTGATTTATTACAATATGTAGATCAGGAAACAGGTTTTATTGTTGAAAAAAGTGTGGATGGTAAACCTGTTAAAAATTATGAATTACCTGGGCTTTGGAACGGATCAATGGCAAACTGGTTAACTGTATTTGTTGCTGTTCCTCTGATTACTTTTAATCCGGTAAAAACGGTAAATGACTTATTGAAAGCGGCTCATCAGCCACAATAAAAATGGATGCAGAAAAAATTATATCAGAGTTAAGTTTCAAAGCCGTTCGAAGCAGTGGAGCGGGAGGGCAAAATGTAAATAAGGTTTCTTCAAAAGTAGTTTTGACTTTTGATTTGAATGCCTCTCAAGCGCTGACTGAAGATGAAAAAATACTTTTACAAGAAAATATAGCTGCGAGATTAACTTCTGAAAATATTCTGATTTTAAATTGCGACGAAGACCGAAGCCAGCTTAAAAACAAAGAAATTGTTACCAAAAGATTTTTAGAACTAATCAAAAAAGGATTGTATGTCCCGAAAATTAGAAAAGCTACAAAAGTTCCAAAATCAGTAATTAAGAAAAGAATAAAGGATAAAAAAAATATCTCTGATCTAAAACAATCGCGCAGAAAACCAAATTTGGATTAAATTATAGAAAAGAAATTCCAAATTCCAAAGAATGAATATAATCTGTTTTTTGGAATTTGGAATTTCTTTTTTGGAGTTTTAAATTTTTTAACACTAAATTTGCACTGTCTCAAAGGGGTGCTCTAAATAACGAGCTGAGATCATACCCAAAGAACCTGAGCGAGTAATGTTGCTAAGGGAAAAACGACACTATCGAGCGTGCACACTTTATTTTGTCGGGAAACACATTTATTAATTTAACAAAAGAATAATTCCCCCTTTTATTCGTAATTCTTTACGAATGAAAACTTATTTTAAAGGTACTGAAGTACTAAGCAACAAAGGTTCAAAGGTTGAAAATCTTAAGAGAACCAAATCTATTTTCTTTACTCTATTCTTTATTTTCTTCACTCTGATTTCTTCTGCACAACAGCAAGATTCAACTAAAGTAAATCAGCTTGATGATGTGTTGGTTTCTGCTGTCCGTGTTACAACAAAAACTCCGGTTACGTTTAGTAATATGGATAAAAAAGAAATCAAATATCGAAATCTCGGTCAGGATATTCCAGTTTTAATGAACTACTTGCCATCTGTAGTAACAACTACCGATGCCGGAGGAGGGATTGGTTATACCGGAATCAGAGTCCGTGGTAGCGATGCTACAAGGGTAAACGTTACCATAAACGGAATTCCGTATAATGATGCTGAAAGTCAGGGAACTTTTTGGGTTAATATGCCTGATTTTGCTTCTTCTGTAGAAAGTCTGCAATTACAGCGCGGAGTAGGAACTTCTACAAATGGTTCCGGAGCTTTTGGTGCCAGTTTAAACATGCTGACAGATAGTTATGCTTCTAAGCCAACGGGAGAAATTTCAAGTTCTTTCGGAAGTTTCAATTCTAATAAAAACACTGTAAAATTCAGCACCGGTTTATTAAATGATCACTTTGAACTTGCAGGACGTTTATCAACAATCAAATCGGATGGTTATGTAGATCGCGCGAGTTCCGACTTAAAATCATATTTTCTGCAAGGAACGTATGTTGGAAAAACGACTCTGATTAAAGCTTTGGTTTTTGGAGGAACTCAAAAAACTTATCAGGCCTGGAACGGAATAGACGGAGAAACATTAAACACAAACCGTACTTATAATTCTGCCGGAGAATATAAAGATGAACTTGGAAATACTCGTTATTATGATAACGAAACAGATAATTACAATCAGGACCATTATCAATTGCATTGGAGCGAATCGATTTCCGATAAATGGAGTACAAACTTTGCTCTTCATTATACTAAAGGGAAAGGTTATTTTGAGAATTATAAATATGATGAGCCAATTGCAGGATATGGGCCAATTGAATCTACAAAAATGGTTGAGAATGATTTAGGTGAATTAGTTCCGGGAACAGATTTAATTCGTCAAAAATGGTTGGATAACGATTTTTACGGAACCACTTTTTCTGCAAAATATAAAGACGAAAAACTGGATGTGATTGTGGGGGGAGCCTGGAATAAATACGAAGGTGATCATTATGGAAAAGTAATTTGGGCTCGAAATTCTGCAAATTCAGAATTAGGAGATCATTACTATGATGATTTTTCTACTAAAACTGACGGGAATGTTTTCGCGAAAGCAAACTATCAATTCACAGAGAAATTAAGTTTCTATGGAGATTTACAATACAGAAGAGTTGGTTACAAGGCAAATAGTGCAGAAACAGGTTTAGTTGATGATACGTTCAATTTCTTCAATCCCAAAGCAGGATTGAATTATGCTTTCAGTGAAAAAAACACACTTTATTTCTCTTATGCACGTGCCAACCGTGAACCAAACAGAACAGATTATGAAGGAGGAAATGTAAAACCCGAAAAACTAAATGATTTTGAATTAGGCTGGAGATTCAATTCTGAGAAATTTCAATTGAATTCTAATGTGTATTATATGGCCTACAAAGATCAATTGATTTTAACGGGAAGATTAGATGATGTTGGAGCCCCAATTCGTGCCAATACAGAAAAAAGCTATCGTTTAGGTCTGGAAGTTGATGCTACTATAGCGCTTTCAGAAAAATTCACCTTACGACCAAACTTTACTTTAAGCAGCAACAAAAATGTTGATCTGGCAGTTGACGGTGAATATTACGGAACTACCAAAATCGCTTACTCTCCGGAAGTAATCGCAGGAAATGTTATTGTGTACAAACCAATCGAAAGATTATACATTTCATTACTACAGAAATATGTCGGAGAACAATACATGAATAATATCGAATTGCCTTCGGCTAAACTGGCAGATTACTTTGTAAACGATTTGAATGTTTCTTACGAAATAAAACCAAATACTATTTTCAAATCAATTACCATTACCGGAATGGTTAATAATATTTTAGACAAAAAATATGTTTCAAACGGTGCCATGTGGGATATTTATCCATATTATTATCCACAGGCTGGAATTAATTTCTTAGCTGGTTTGACGTTGAAGTTCTAAGAATTTTTTAAATAATGAAAAGCCCGAAGGTGTTTAGATGCACTTTCGGGCTTTTTTGTTACATACATTTAAAATAAGCCTTGATTTTACAAGATTTAAAGGCATAATAGACTTTTAATACATATGATTTAATTAATACAAAATCTTGTTAATTTAATGTTAAAAATGTGTATTTTCTTATTTTTGTTAATTTAATTTGAGATGTTTGAAACGGTTAACCAAAACATTATTTATAAATTTTAAACCGTTTAATTATGAAAAAATTAATTTTTACTGCTTTTGCAGTAATGGTATTTAGTTCTATTTCAAAAGCGAATACTGTTGAGATAGAAAAGCTGGAATTGCAACCTATAGAAAATGAAAATAAGGTTGTTGATGGGCCAGATTGTGAGGGGTCAAGGTTTATTGCATATGCAGCGGCTCGTAGTGCAGGATTTGGTCATAATTATGCAAGTTCGTCATCATACTCTGTTTATTTTATGTGTATGGGACTTGAATTTGAACGTATCACTTTTCTAGAAGAAGAACCTGAGCGTTTATTTCCAATAGATGAAGAATTCGTAGGATAAAAGTATAAATCAAAGAAACACACCAATTTCACTGATTTTGGTGTGTTTAAAAATAAAAAAATGAAAAATAAAATTATTTTTTTTGTTCTATTTTTATCACTTACAGCTTATACACAAAGTAAGAAGATTACTGTTGAATATGGTGCAAGAATTGAAAAAGAAGAGGGATTGTTTGACAATAATAATATGCTAAAGAGTCTTCTTAACAAAGCTATGACAAATTGCGATCAAATAGTATTTCAATTAATTATAACAGAAAAGGGTTCAAAATTTTTGAACAAAGAAAACTTAGAGAGTGATATTAATTTTGGAGTAAGAAATTTTGCTTTTGCAATGTTGAGTTATGGAGGAGTTGTTTATAGCCTAAAAGATAAAGTTTTAGAACAGCAATCACTATTAGGAAAAAATGTCTATGCATCCCAAGATTTAAAAAAAGATTGGGTTTTAACCAACGAAACTAAACAGATTGATGACTATTTATGTTATAAAGCAACTAATATTTATAAGGTGGAATATGGCTCAAAAGTTTTTAATCATCCTGTAACAGCATGGTATTGTCCTGCATTGCCATATTCTTATGGCCCAATAGGATATGGAAATTTACCAGGATTAATTTTGGAACTTCAGGTAAGAAATGGTGTTTTTGGTGTAAAAAGTATTGACCTGCAAAGTGAACAGGATTTTGATGTTAAAGTATTAGATAAGATAAAAATTTTAACCAGAAAAGAAATAGAAGAAGCTTATGATAAGTTAAACGGTCTTTAATTGATACTTGTTTTAAAGAATAAAGCTATGAAAAAATTAATACTATTATTTTTTTGCATTTTTTTTAATGCATCTTTTTCTCAAGTAAAATATGGTTCTATTGTCTACAGTTTAACTCCAATAGAAAATGGGAGTAATTTGGATAAGATGTACTTGCAAATGAGCATAGGATTTATTGAAAGAGCCAGACAATTTGATTTTAACTTAATTTTTGATTCTAAACATGCATTTTTTGATATCAATAAAATATACAAATATGACACATCTAAAGAAACAACATTTGCTAAATTGAAAATTGAGTTTGGTGGCGAAATTTGGCAGACTAAGGATAGTGTTTATAGTGATGTAAACTTAGGATACTTAGGAAATAATCTTATTGTAAAAAAAGAAGCAGAGAAAAATTGGGTTTTATATAATGAAACAAAAAAAATAGACAGATTTGTTTGTTATAAAGCCACTACAGAAATAGTAAGAGTTACACCCCAAAAAACGTTTAGGTTTCCAGTTACAGCATGGTATTGTCCTGAAATAAATGTGCCTTTTGGTCCTTTAGAATTTGGTAATTTGCCAGGACTTATTTTGGAGCTTCAAACAAAAGACGCAGTATTTGAAGTAAAAACAATCTCAATAAATCCAGAAGAAAAGATTGAAGTACCCAAATTGAAAAAAGGTAAAATACTTTCCGAAAAAGAGCTGGATGGAATTATTACAAGGTATAATGATGAGAAGAATTCTAATAATTCAAAAAGATGAAATATTGCATAAAATTATTTTTTTAGTTCTGTTTTTGTCACTCACAATTAAAGGGCAAAGCAAAAAAATTACTGTTGAGTATGGTACAAGGATTGAAAAAGAAGAAGGATTGTTTGGGAATAATGTATTATACAAAAATCTTCTTGATAAAGCTATGGCTGATTGTTATAAAATAACATTTCAATTGATTATAACAGAGAATGGAGCTAAATTTTTTAATAAAGAAAACTTAGAGAGTGATATTAATAGAGGCGTAAATGGATTTGCTCTTGGGATGTTACATTATGGAGGAATTGTTTATAGCTTAAAGGATAAGGTTTTAGAACAGCATTCACAGTTAGGAGAAAATGTTTATACATCGCAAGATTTAAAAACAGACTGGGCTTTAACTAACGAAACCAAACTAATAGATAATTATTTGTGCTATAAAGCAACCAATATTTACAAGGTTGAATATGGTGCAAAAGTTTTTAATCATCCTGTTACGGCCTGGTATTGTCCTGTATTGCCCTATTCTTATGGGCCAATAGGCTATGGGAATTTGCCAGGATTAATTTTGGAGCTTCAGGTAAGAAATGCCGTTTTTGGTGTAAAAAATATCAACCTTCAAAGTGAACAGAATTTTGATATTAGAGTATTAAACAAAATAAAAATCTTAAGTAGAAAAGAAATGGAAGAAGCTTTTGATAAGTTAAATGGTCTTTAGTCAATACTTAATTTTTTTTATAATATGTAGTATTTAACAGGGCAATTAGAGTATGAAATATTTTGTGTTCCTTTTTTTTCTTATATTTTCATTTTCATATTCTCAGACAAAAACTTTTGTAGGAGTAGTTTCTGACGACCTGAATAAACCTTTAGAATCTGCAAATGTAATTGCTAAACCTTTGCAGGAAAAAGCAAGTTTAAAATTTGCTATTGCTGATAACAGAGGACGTTACAGATTAGAGCTTGAAAAGGAAGTGAAATATGAAATCACAGTTTCGTATATTGGGTATGTTGAAGAGGTTTTTATTCTGGAATCCTATTCAGAGAAAAACACACATGATTTCCATCTTAAAGCAACGGGTGAAAACCTGAAAGAAATTGTCATCAAGCACGAGTTCAAACCTATTATAGTTAAAAAAGACACTCTGATTTTTGATGTTAATAGTTTTGCGAATGGAAACGAACGAAAAATGAAAGAAGTTCTTGAAAAACTGCCCGGTGTTGAGGTCGATAAAAATGGCGGGGTCACGGTACAAGGCAAAAAAGTAACCAAAATGCTGGTAGAAGGAAAATCATTTTTTGGTGGCGGTTCTAAACTGGCTGTAGAAAATATTCCGGCAGATGCTTTGGATAAAATTGAGGTTATAGATCATTTTAATGAAGTAGGTTTTATGAAGCAGGTTTCAGACAGTGATGATCTGGCTATGAATGTCAAACTTAAAGAAGAAAAAAAGAAATTTGTTTTTGGAGATGTAGAAGCAGGAGCAGAGGTAGGAGCAGGCGACAACGGTTTTTATCTGGCACATACAGCTTTGTTTTATTATAGTCCAAAAACAAATGTGAGCTTTATAGGCGATGCCAATACTATTGGTAAAAGTACATTTACATTTGATGATTTAATGCGGTTTGGAGGCGGAGTAAGTAGTTTCCTATCAGGCAGGAAATCACTATCTGATTTGTCTTCTTTTTCTAATGACAATACCGATGTTTTGAAAAACAAATCACAATTTGGTGCATTTAATATAAGTCATGATATTTCTGATAAGTTTTCTGTTTCAGGTTTTGGAATATTTTCTAAAGTTTTAATGGCTTCCAAAATTGAAAATAATATTGAATATTTAAACAACACTGCTGTTGCATTTGAGAATAAAGACAGAAATGCAAAAAACAATACTGTACTTGGTATTGGAAATGTAAAGCTGGATTATTCGCCATCTAATAAAGAAAAATGGTATTATAATGGACAATATCAATCGAGTACAAATGATTTGATAAGTACCTTAAATTCAGTTACAAATTTAGGATCTTCCATTTTTGAAACCATAAACAAAGCCGACAATATTTCTGTAAAACAGTATATTGAATGGCATAAAAGTTATAATCAAAATCATACTACGACTTTTGTTGTTAATCAGGCTTATAATACAACTACGCCAATCAACAACTGGTTTACAGATCAGCCGTTTCTGCAAGGTTTGATTCCCTTGAAAAAAGACGAAACTTATACCATTAATCAAATCAAAAAATCTGATGTAAATAGTATTGATGCGCTTTTTAAACATTACTGGATTATAAATAACAACAATCATCTATATACCAACATTGGTAATAATTATGAATCTTCAACCTTTCAAACAGCAGAAAAACAAATTCTAACAGATGGTTCTGTAAATGACTTTGCATTAACAGGTTTTGGGAATGACATTAAATACCAATTAAATGATGTTTATGTAGGTTTGGAATATAAATTCAGAATAGGAAAATGGGTTAACAAGCCAGGTTTGTATTTACACAGGTATGATTTAAATACAATTCAAAATAATAATGACTATACTATTGCAAAAACACTTTTTCAGCCACAATGGAATAGTGACTATGAATTTAATAATTCTGAATCCATAAATTTTACGTATAAATTAGAGAATAAATTTCCAGTTTCCAATCAATTGGCTGACAGATATACGTTGCAATACTATAATTCAGTTTATAAAGGAAATGCATTATTAGAAAATGAAAAATACCATTCAGCTAGTTTGTTTTATTCAAAAATGAATTCCTATCGTGGAATAACCTGGAATGGAATGCTGAATTATTCCAAGAAAACAAAAGTAATTCGAAATGAAATAGAATTGGACGGCATAAATCAATTTAATACTCCTGTGATGACAGATAATCCTGAAACTAATGTTAGTTTTAATGGTTCAGTTTCTAAGCGAATTTATCGATTTAATTTAAAGTTAAATACAAGATTTTCTTGGTTTGAGTATTCACAAAAATTAAATGATATTACAACAATTAATAAAAGAGATAGTCAGAATCTTGGTTTGGTTTTTAAAACAGCTCATAAAAAGTGGCCGGTTTTTAGTGTCGGGTATAATAAAGGATTTAGTAATTTTTTGGGTTTGACCAAGTCACATTTTCAGACTGATGCAATTACATCTGCATTTGAAATTACAGTTCTTAAGTTTTGGACTTATAAAATCAATTATGATTATTTAAAAAATACATATAGTAAAAATCAATCTAACTTTTACGATATGTTAGATACATCATTATTCTATCAGAAAAAAAATAATCCTTTTGGTTTTCAGCTGAGTGTAAATAACTTGCTTGACGTGAAAAAGAAATATAATAACAAGTTCTCAGATTATATGATTAGTAAGCAGTCAACTTACATTTTACCAAGAGCTATTATATTTTCTGTATCTTATAAATTGTAGTTTTTAATTGTATACATGGATCACAGTTCCTGAAGATTCAACACGATATTGTTTCATTGGGTATTCTTTTCCGCCAAGTCCTGTAAATAAATTATACTGCGTTTTGTCACAAGAACAAACAGCATAAATTCCGTCAATTGTCATGGCAGTACAAGAGGTAAGAGCCTGATTTGGACATGCAGCATCAAAAGCAGTGTACGTTCCTTCACCCGTTTTCATAACAATTATTCCTTTAGCACCGTAATTGGAAACATACACAGGATTGCTTACATATAGTAATTTGTTGTAAGTTGGAAGGTTGGTGTCAAGATAAGCGTTTACAGAATAATTCGGGATATATGGATTGTTATTGCTTCTGTTATTGTCACTGCAAGAGAATAAAACAGTGGTAAATGCGATAAAGAACCAGATTTTTTTCATTATTTGAATAAGAATTAGTGAAACAAAAATAATTTATTTAGATTTGAAATCTATATGATTAACATATAATTATGTACTATTAAAAATTATAGTATATTTGTGGTAAGAAAATCCCGTCGCGATGGGATTTTTTGTATTTATATAAACGATGAAGTTATGAGTAAAGTATCTTATTATACAGCAGAAGGACTAAAAAAGTTAAAAGATGAATTGGAGCACTTAAAAAGTGTAATGCGTCCAAAAGCATCTCAAGATATTGCAGACGCAAGAGATAAAGGAGATTTATCTGAAAATGCGGAATATGATGCAGCAAAAGAAGCACAAGGTTTATTAGAAATGAGAATTTCGAAACTGGAAGAAGTATATGCAAATGCAAGATTAATTGATGAGTCTCAATTAGATGTTTCTAAAGTTTTGGTTTTATCGAATGTGAAAATAAAAAATCAAAGTAACGGAATGGAGATGAAATATACGCTTGTAGCAGAAAGTGAAGCTGATTTAAAAACAGGTAAAATTTCTGTAACATCTCCTATTGGAAAAGGATTACTTGGAAAATCTGTTGGAGAAGTAGCAGAAATTACAGTTCCAAACGGAGTTTTGAAATTTGAAATTCTGGAAATTTCAAGAGACTAAATTTTCTTTTGTTTAATCGGTTAATTGTTTAATCGGTTAAACGAATAAATGATTAAACAAATAAACAATGAGCTCAATATTCACTAAAATAGTAAACGGAGAAATTCCAGCTTACAAAATTGCTGAAGACGATAATTATTTGGCTTTT
The DNA here is from genome assembly GCF_042686225.1 of Flavobacterium notoginsengisoli. Classification (NCBI taxonomy): domain Bacteria; kingdom Pseudomonadati; phylum Bacteroidota; class Flavobacteriia; order Flavobacteriales; family Flavobacteriaceae; genus Flavobacterium; species Flavobacterium notoginsengisoli. Next base: position 65,089 of record NZ_JBHUOT010000012.1, on the reverse strand, counting down.
TTAGATGTAAATCCAAATGCTAAGGGGCATACGCTTTGTATTCCGAAACAAGAAATCGATAAGATTTTTGATATGGACGAAGAATTGTATTTAGGCTTAATGAAATTTTCTAAAAAGATTGCTGCCGCCTTAGAAAAAACGGTTCCATGCAAAAGAGTTGGAATTGCAGTTGTTGGACTTGAAGTGCCTCACGCACATGTACATTTGATTCCTTTAAATGAAATGGATGAAATGCGTTTTATCAATAAAGTTTCGCTTTCTAAAGAAGAGTTTGAAGCTTTAGCAAAAGATATTCAATCTAATTTATAATTGTCAGATTATAGATTTGTCAGGCTGAGCGAAGTCGAAGTCTTTCTTAAATATATAAAGTGCAGTAAATGATAATTTTACTGCACTTTTTTATTTAGTGAAATCTGAAAAGTTGTTCCCTTTCCAATCTCAGATTGTAAAACTTTAATGTGTCCGTTATGATATTCTTCCACAATTCTTTTTGTTAAAGAAAGACCAAGTCCCCAACCTCGTTTTTTTGTAGTAAAACCAGGTTCAAAAATCGTTTTAAATTGCTTTTTCAAAATTCCCGTTCCTGAATCTTTTATATTGATTTTTACAAGAAAGGCATCTTGCTCCACTTGAAGATCCAGCGTTCCTCTGCCTTTCATAGCGTCAATGGCATTTTTTACTAAATTCTCTATCGTCCAGCTATGTAAAGTTGGATTTATCATAGCATAAATAGGCTCTTGTGGAGCCTTAAATGAAAACGAAACCTGTTTGGAAAAACGAGATTGCAGATATTCATAAGCATTTTGGGTCTCTTCAATAATGTTGCGAGGCTCCAGAACAGGAACAGAACCAATTTTTGAAAAACGATCTGTAATGGTTTGCAGGCGTTCAATATCTTTTTCAATTTCAAAACTAATAGACGGATCGATATCTTCCGTTTTTAATATTTCAACCCAGCCAATTAAAGAAGATAAAGGTGTTCCGATTTGATGGGCTGTTTCTTTAGCCATTCCTGCCCAAAGTTTATTCTGGGTTGCCATTTTGGTACTTTTATAAAAATTATAGATCAAAGCCACGCATAAAACAATAATCAGAAATAAGGCAATGGGGTAATATTTGAGTTTATTGAGTAATCCTGAATTTCCGTAATATAGGGTCTGATATTTCCCGGGAGCATATTCAAAAGTGATTGGCTCATTTTCATTTCTTAATTTATTCAAATAAGCATTTCTTTTTTTCTTGTTTGTCAAAATTTCATCCGGAATATTGTTGGAACTCACTACTTTGTCAAACAATATTACTATTGCAGGAATAGAAGTGTTATTGTTCATAATTTGAAGCGGAAGTTCTAGGTCGCTATCTTCATTGGCATTAAGAATTGTAATTTGTGCATTTACAAAAAGCTTCATTTTTAAGCGTTCCTCATTTTTAAAAATTTGGAAGAAAGTATAAGTGTTCCAAAGAATTAGAGAAATAATTAAAAAGCAGACAGAAATAATAATCCAGCGTATTGTATTTGTTCTTTCAGAAAAAGACATATCCATTTTTTTGTGGTATAAATATAACGAAATATACCTATTCTATATTTTGCTGAAGCCGAAAGTTTTTTTGTTTTATCTGCAAAACTATTTTTCATAATTAAACGATTTCAATACTTTTGCAGGTACCAAAATGAGATTTGGTTTAAATCAAAAAGTATGATCAGCATTAATCCAAAAGAGATACCAACGGCTAAATTACAAGGCTATCTGCAGAGTTCAATAGGGCCTAGACCAATTGCTTTTGCGAGTACAATCAGCGAAAAAGGAATCCCGAATCTGTCGCCGTTTAGTTTCTTCAATGTATTTAGTGCTAATCCGCCGATTTTGGTTTTTTCGCCATCAAGACGTGTTCGTGATAATACCATAAAACATACTTTAATTAATGCCGAAGCAACCCGTGAAGTAGTAATTAATGTGGTTAATTTTGATTTGGTACAGCAAACTTCTTTAGCCAGTACAGAATATGGAGACGGAGTAAACGAATTTATAAAAGCGGGATTAACTCAGATTCCTTCAGATTTAGTAAAACCTTATCGTGTAAAAGAATCGCCAGTTCAGTTTGAATGCAAGGTAACGCAGATTATTCCGTTAGGAGAAGAAGGTGGAGCAGGGAATTTGATTTTATGTGAAGTAGTAAAAATTCATATCCATGAATCTATTTTAGATGAAAACGGAGCAATCGATCAGCATAAAATTGATTTGGTTTCAAGATTAGGAAATAACTGGTATTCAAGATCCAATCAAGGCCTTTTTGAAGTAGCAAAACCCTTGACAACACTGGGAGTAGGCGTAGATGCAATACCAGATTTTGTAAAAGAAAGTCCTGTTTTTGACGGGAATGATTTAGGCAAACTTGGAAATATTGAAGCCTTGCCTACAAAAGAAGAAGTTAGTATATTTGTGAAAGAAAATTTCGCTGTCAAAGGAGTTTTAAGCTCAGATGACCAGAAAAAAGTGCACTTAGAGGCCAAAAAGTATTTGGATAAAGGAGACGTAGAATCGGCTTGGAAAGTGCTTTTAGCTAAGAAATAAAAGAAATAGAAACAATAATTAATATAGACGAAGATGGAAGTTACAGGAAAAGTAAAAGTGGTTAACCCAGAGCAGCAAGTTAGTGCCTCATTCAAAAAAAGAGAGTTAGTTGTTACTACTGAGGAGCAGTATCCACAACATATTTTAATCGAATTTACACAGGACAAATGCGATTTATTGAGTAGCTATAAACAAGGAGAGGCAGTAAAAGTTTCTATCAATTTAAGAGGAAGAGAATGGGTTAATCCACAAGGAGAAACTAGATATTTCAATAGTATTCAAGGTTGGAGAATCGAAAGATTAGCAGACGCTGCGCCTACACAAGCACCGCCAATGCCAACAGCAGAAACTTTTGCTCCGGCAACAAATGTAAGCGACGACGAACCAGACGATTTACCGTTCTAATTAAAGGTTTACAATCTAATATATTAAATTCCAAATTCCAATTCATTCAGTTGAATTTGGAATTTGGAATTTTTTGTATCGAAAGTGCTGTATCAAACTGAAATCACAAATTGTGCAAATTTAAAATTTCAGTATTGAATTTTTTTTGATTTTGATTATAATAAAAAGATGTATTTTTTATTTGATAATTTATATTTCCCTCCTGTTACAGAAGCTGATGAAGAAGGCATATTGGCAGTGGGCGGTGATTTAAGTCCCGAACGATTAAAACTTGCTTATAAAAGAGGTATTTTTCCTTGGTTTAATGAAGGAGAATCCATTCTTTGGTGGGCTCCGGATCCGCGTATGGTTTTGTTTCTGGATGAGCTGAATGTTTCAAAAAGCATGCGCAACATTTTGAATCGCAATGTTTTTACTGTTACATTTAATACTCGTTTTAGAGAAGTAATTTTAAACTGCCAGCAAATATTAAGAGATGGACAGGACGGAACCTGGATTTCAGATGAAATAGTCGAATCCTATTGCGAACTTCATAATCAAGGTATTGCTAAATCTGTTGAAGTTTGGCAGGATGAGGTTTTGGTAGGAGGGCTGTACGGAATTGATCTGGGCCATATTTTTTGTGGTGAAAGCATGTTTTCTAAAGTGTCCAATGCTTCAAAAGTGGGTTTCATACATCTGGTGAATCATTTAAGAAAAGAAAACTATAAATTACTGGATTGTCAGGTTTATAACCCTCATCTGGACAGTTTAGGCTGTCGTGAAATTGATCGCGAAGAGTTTATGTCTATTTTAAACAGTAAATAAGATGAGTATGAGTCATGTTATAACAGAAATTTATATTTATCCAATTAAAAGCCTTGCCGGAATTAGTCTCTCTTCTGCAAAGGCGGAAGAAATGGGATTTGAAAACGACAGAAGATGGATGCTTATTAATTCTGAAAATCAAATGTTAACGCAGAGAGAGCATCGCATTATGAGTCAGTTTTATCCCCAGATTTCAGATGGAAAAATCAGTATTACTTTTGAAGATCAAAAACATGAATTTTCTATTGATGAACATTTTGGAAATACTTTAAAAGTGAATGTTTGGGATGATCAAAGCGAAGTGGTTGAAGTAAATCATGAAACATCAAAATGGTTCAGCCAGCATTTAGGTTTTGAGTGTAAATTGGTCAAAATACTTAAAAATGGAGCTCGTAAACACGAAAGTTCTAGACTAAAAGAAACTTTCAATGTGAGTCTTGCAGATGGTTATCCTTATTTGTTAATAGGAACAGAAAGTCTTGATTTTTTAAATGAAAAACTAGAAGAGAAAATTACGATAAAAAGATTTCGTCCAAACATTGTGGTAAGTACAAAAAAGGCTCACGAAGAAGATGATTTTACAACTTTCAAAATAGGAGAGGTTCAGTTTAAAAACATAAAACCTTGCGGAAGATGTATTATGGTAAACAATGATCCAGAAAATGGACGTTTAAAAAAAGAACCTTTGAAAACTTTAAGTAAGTACAGAAACGTAGATAATTCAGTTTTATTTGGTACTAACATCGTAAGCCTGAACTCAGGAAATATTAAGGTTGGAGACACACTCATTTTTTAGAAATTCAGTTTTGTAAAGTTCCAGTTTAAGGTATTGAAGATTATTATTTCATTTTTTAAAGTTGGTAACTCTAAAATTAATTTCAAAGTTTCATGCGCCATCATATTACCAATAATCCCGGGTAAAGTTCCTAAAACACCATTCAGATTACAATTCGGAACATCTTTTGGATCCGGCATTTCAGGAAATAAATCCCGAAGATTTTTACTTCCGTTATGATTAAAAACAGCAATTTGGCCTTCAAATTTTAAAATACTTCCATAAACCAAAGGTTTTCTGAGTTTTACACAAGTGTCATTTACCAAATAACGCGTTGTAAAATTGTCTGAACCATCAACAATTATATCATATTCTTCAATAATTTTCGAAGCATTTTCGATAGTAAGTTTTTCATTAATCGAAACAGCTTCAATTAACGGATTTAATTTTGAAACTACTTCTCTGGCCACAATAGCTTTTTGCTGACCAATTTCATTTTCAGTATATAAAATCTGCCGGTGCAAATTGTGAATTTCAATCGTATCAAAATCCATAATTCCGATGTAACCAACTCCAGCGGTTGCAATGTATTGTAAAATGGGACAGCCCAAACCGCCAGCTCCAATTACTAAAACTCTGGCTTTTTTTAGTTTTTCCTGACCTTCGTCTCCAATTTCAGACAGAATAGTTTGCCTGTTGTAACGAAGGAATTCTTGTATAATGCTCATTTTTTAATTGTGAGTTGTGAATTGTAAAATGTTACGTCTTCAAACTTGAAACTTGAAACTTGAAACTTGAAACATTTCAACTATAAACCTTGTCCCAATCTTTCCAAACCGGTTCATAGCCTGCATTTTTTATGATTTTTGAAATTTCTTCTGCAGAGCGTTCATCACTGATTTCGAATTGTTCCAAAGATTGAGGATCGACGACATAACCACCAGGATTTGTCTTAGAACCGGCACTCATACTTGTAACGCCAATTGGAATAATATTATTTCTGAATTTCTCGTTTTCACGGGTTGATATAGAGATTTCTAAATCTTCATTCCATAGACGATAAGCACAGATTAATTGTGTCAAATCTTTATCATCCATAATAAAATTGGGTTCGATAATTCCTTCGGCTGGACGGAGACGAGGAAACGAAACCGAATATTTCGTCTGCCAATATTTCTTTTGAAGATAATCTAAATGCAAAGCATTAAAAAAGCTGTCTGTTCGCCAATCTTCCAAACCTAATAAAACGCCTAAACCAATTTTATGAATTCCGGCTGTTCCGATTCTGTCAGGAGTTTCGAGACGATAATCAAAGTTTGATTTTTTTCCTTTGGTATGGTATTTTTTGTAAACTTCCTGATGATACGTTTCCTGATACACCAAAACGGAATATACTCCCGCATTATGCAAACGTTCATAATCTTCTAAAGAAAGAGGTTGAACTTCAACAGAAATAATCGAAAAATCATTTTTAATCTGGTTTATGGCATTCAGAAAATAATTGATATTTACCGTATAATTTGCTTCGCCTGTTACCAATAAAACATGATCAAAACCTGTTTTTTTTAGGGCTTCAACTTCGAGTTTTATTTCAGCATCGGTCAATGTTTTACGTTTGATTTTATTGTCGAGACTGAATCCGCAATAGGTGCAAATGTTTTGGCATTCGTTGCTCAGATATAACGGTGCATACATTTGGATTGTTTTTCCAAAACGTTTCTTGGTGATTTCATGGCATTTTTGAGCCATTTTTTCCAGATAATTTTGAGCAATTGGAGAGATTAAAATCAAAAAATCATCGAGGTTGTATTTGGTTTTGGCCAAAGTTCGTTCGACATCTTTTGATGTGGTTTGGTATATTCTGGATTGAATTTCATCCCAATTATATTGCTCAAAAATTGTTTTAAAGTTATTCATAAGAATTTAGTTTTACTGCAAAATTTTTTAACGCAAAGTGCGCTAAGAATGCACAAAGATCGCCAAGCTTTGAGTTCTTGTCTTTGACAAAAAGTCCGCAAAGCTTGGTGAACTTTGCGAAAAAACCTTGTGAACTTTGCGTTAAAATTACTCGTAAAGAAAAGAGGTCAAAGGACTAGAAGCAGAAGCAAAATTCTGCTGATTAGCAATTCGGGCTTCAAAAGCTTTTCGACCAGCAATAACCGCCTCCTTAAACGCTTCTGCCATTAATTTAGGATTTCCGGCAACAGCAATGGCAGTATTTACCAAAACAGCATCGGCACCAATTTCCATAGCTTTTACAGCATCAGAAGGAGCGCCGATTCCAGCATCAACAATAACCGGAACATTACTTTGCTCAATTATTATTTCTAAGAAATCAATAGTTTTTAAACCCTTGTTGCTTCCAATTGGAGAACCCAAAGGCATTACTGCTGCGGTCCCTGCATTTTCTAAATGTTTGCACAAAACAGGATCAGCGTGAATGTAAGGAAGGACTATAAAACCAAGTTTTGCTAATTCTTCAGTCGCTTTTAAAGTTTCAAGAGGATCCGGCATTAAGTATCTCGGATCAGGGTGAATTTCCAGTTTTACCCAATTTGTTTCTAAAGCTTCACGGGCCAATTGTGCTGCGAAAATGGCTTCTTTCGAATTTCTTGCGCCTGAAGTATTTGGTAATAAATTGATATTTGGATGTTGCAAATGAGATAAAATCGCATCAGTATCGGTTTCTAAATCAATACGTTTAAGAGCAACAGTTACTAACTCGCTCTCTGAAGCCAGAATAGCACTTTCCATTTCTTCATTCGAACCAAATTTTCCGGTTCCTAAAAACAAACGGGATTTAAAGCTTTTGTCTCCAATATTAAACAATGACGTTTGCATATAGTTTTTCTTTTAATTGTTGAACTAATTTTTCTTTTTCAAGACTTTCTGTAATAATTCCGGAAACTGCGATTCCGTGAATTCCAGTTTCCATCAACGGATTTAAATCTCTCAATGTAATACCTCCAATAGCATAAACAGGAATTTCAATTTTGTTTTTTTTTATTTTCTGAAGAATATCAAAATAGCCGGACAGTCCTAAAATTGGACTTAATTTTTCTTTTGTTGCAGTAAAACGAAAAGGCCCTAAACCAATATAATCGCAACCATTTTGAACGTGATTCTGAATGTCTTCAAAAGTATTAGCAGTGCCGCCGATGATTTTAGTTGAACCTAAAAGCGCTCTTGCTTCGTCAATTTTAGTGTCGGTTAATCCCAGATGAACTCCGTCTGCAGCAATCTGTTCAGCAAGATGTAAATCATCATTTACAATAAAAGTTGCCAGATATTCTTCGCATAAAAGTTTTACAGCTTCAGCTAAAGTAAAAGTATCTTTGGCGGTTTGATTTTTAAATCGCATTTGCACCCAGGTACATCCGGCATTAAGAGCTTGATGAATATTGTACAATTGTGTTTCGATGGTTTCGCCTTGCGAAATATATTGCAGTTTGCTATACATAATGATATCCGATTAAGGTTGATGTTGAACTCAGGTATTTTTCGATGTAGATTTTGGCATTTTGACAAGCCATTTCTAAAGTCTGACTTAAAGCTAAATTGGAAGCAATTGCGGAAGAAAGTACACAGCCTGAACCATGTTTTTCCGTACAATCTTTTTCTGTTGGAAATAAATCAAGAATCTTATTTTTCAAAAACAATTGATCTTTTCCGACTTCATTTAAATTATGACCGCCTTTTAATAAAATGGCAGTTTTCATCTCATTTTCAAACCAAAGATTTTCTTTTATAAAACCAGGAAGCAGTTTTTCAATTTCCATATAATTTGGTGTAATCAAATCGATTTTGGATAAAATTTGGTTTAAAACTGAACGATCTTCAATGCTTAAAAAATCAAATTCTGTAGTAGATTTTAAAACAGGATCCCAGACAATTTTTGTATTTGGAGAAACTAATTTTATAGTTGAAAGAATCCGATTTAAATAAGAAAGCGAAGACACAATTCCGATTTTAACCGCGCTGATTTTATAGTTTTGAAACAAGACTTCAATAGATCTGATTACGAAACTGATATCAATCCATTCGATTTTGTGAAACTCATTTTCTGTCTGGATGGTATTAGCAGTCACAATGGCAAAACCGCTCACTTTATGTTGTTCAAATGTTTTAATATCAGCCAAAATCCCGGCACCACCAGACGGATCTAAACCTGCAATTGTAAGTACGAAAGGACGATTTTCTGACATAATTTAAATTGTTTTACGGGGTTTTCATTATTCCATATAGTTCCTAAAAGAGCGACATCATCGAAACCATTTTCGAGTGTTTTTTGAATATTTTCTGATTCAATTCCGCCTAAAGCAATCACTTTTGTTTTATAATTTCTTCTTGATTTTAATGCTTCAAAAAGATCTGTTTTGAGCAGATAATTTTCTTTGGAAATACTTTTGAAAACTGGACTTAGAAATGCATAATCAAAATCGTTTTCTAAGGAATTAAAATCTTCGATTGAATGTGTTGATGTTGAAATTGATTCACATTTATACCTACAAGGTTTTGGAAACCTTGCAGGAAAGACTGAATCATTTTTTCTTTCTTTTTCGGAAAAATGAAATCGGCTAATTCCAAAATCTTCTGCCAAATAATGATGATTATGCAAGACAAGCTGATCTCTAAATTCTAATTTTATTTGATGAACGAATTGCGCCATTTCCAACTCAGAAAAATCAGGTTTCCGAATATGAAGCAAAGACAATCCTTCCTCAAGCAAAGAATGAATTGTCTTGATTTCGTTTACAACAGCAAAAGGATCTGAAATTAAAACCATATCTTTTTTCTATATTCTTTCCTCTATTCTCTAAAAATTTAGATATAAATCTCTTTCCCCTGCTCAATAAATTCCTCCGATTTCTCCTGCATTCCTTTTTCTGCAGCAGCGACATCCCTGATTTCCTGAGATATCTTCATAGAACAGAATTTAGGGCCGCACATTGAACAGAAATGCGCCACTTTTGCGCCATCAGCGGGAAGTGTTTCATCATGAAATTCTCTTGCTGTATCTGGATCCAAAGCCAAATTAAACTGATCTTCCCAACGGAATTCAAAACGGGCTTTACTCAAAGCATTGTCACGATATTGTGCTCCCGGATGACCTTTTGCCAAGTCTGCGGCATGAGCTGAAATTTTATAAGTGATCACGCCGTCTTTTACGTCTTTTTTATTTGGTAAACCTAAATGCTCTTTTGGCGTTACATAACACAACATCGCACAGCCGTACCAGCCAATCATAGCGGCGCCAATTGCAGAAGTAATATGATCGTAACCCGGTGCAATATCAGTTGTTAAAGGCCCTAAAGTGTAAAATGGTGCTTCATGACAATGTTCCAGTTGTTTATCCATGTTTTCTTTAATCATGTGCATCGGAACGTGTCCCGGACCTTCAATAAAAACCTGAACGTCATGTTTCCAGGCAATTTTAGTTAGTTCGCCTAAAGTTTCTAATTCAGCAAATTGAGCAGCGTCATTCGCATCGGCAATCGAACCTGGACGTAAGCCGTCTCCCAAAGAAAAAGCAACATCATATTGTTTCATGATTTCACAGATTTCCTCAAAATGCGTGTATAAGAAGTTTTCTTTGTGATGAAATAGACACCATTTTGCCATAATAGATCCGCCACGCGAAACAATTCCGGTAACGCGATTTGCAGTTAAATGAATGTAGCGAAGTAAAACCCCAGCGTGAATCGTAAAATACGAAACACCTTGTTCTGCTTGTTCAATCAAAGTATCACGGAAAATTTCCCAGGTTAAATCTTCGGCAATTCCTTTTACTTTTTCTAAAGCCTGATAAATAGGAACGGTACCAATTGGCACTGGTGAATTACGAATAATCCATTCTCTCGTTTCGTGAATGTTTTTTCCAGTAGACAAATCCATAATCGTGTCGGCTCCCCAACGGCAAGCCCAAACGGCTTTTTCAACTTCTTCTTCAATGCTTGAAGTCACAGCGCTGTTTCCGATATTGGCATTAATTTTTACCAGGAAATTGCGGCCTACAATCATAGGTTCACTTTCCGGATGGTTGATATTGTTGGGAATAATTGCTCTTCCGCAGGCTACTTCAGAACGTACAAATTCCGGAGTGATTTTACTTTTAGGAGTATTAGCTCCAAAACTATGGCCATTGTGCTGACATCGCATGGCTTTGGTTTGCTCATTTAAAAGTTCAATACGCTGATTTTCACGAATGGCAATATATTCCATTTCCGGAGTAATAATACCTTGTTTGGCGTAATACAATTGTGTGACATTGGCGCCCTTTTTAGCACGTTTTGGCTGATGTAAATATTCAAATCGCAAATGATTTAGTGTTTTATCTTTCAATCGGCTTTGACCGTAATCAGAAGTTATTTCGCTTAAAATTTCAACATCATTTCGATCAAGAATCCAGCTTTCGCGTAAGCGTGGTAATCCTTTTCGAATATCAATCTCAACATTTGGATCAGTGTAAGGTCCGGAAGTATCGTAAACGGTTACGGGAGGATTTTTCTCAACACCTCCGTTTGAAAGTTTGGTATCGCTTAAGGCGATTTCTCGCATAGCGACTTTTATTGGATGAATTTCTCCATCGATATAAACTTTTTTAGAATTTGGAAATGGGGTTCTGGATATTTGTTCTTCTGTAGTCATAGGAAAAGAAGTTATGAGTTATAAGTTATGAGTTGTAGAGGCGCACAGCAATGCGTCTACGTCCGATATGAAATTGGAATTTGGACCCGAGCGATAGCGAACAGGCGAAGCAATTTTTATATTGGAATTTTACCCGCCTTGGGTAGCAGAAATAATTAGGATTTCGTCAGTTTCTTGTACGAGAAATTCGTTCCAATTGGTTTTTGGAACAACAGTATTGTTGACAGCAACGGCGATTCCGTTTTGTTTTTGCGGAATTTCGAGATCGAGCAATGATTGAACGCTTAGCGATTCAGCATTGAAAAATTTAGTTTGTTGATTGATTTTTAGTTCCATTCCTTTTTGTTTAGTGTATAGTTATACACAATAGGAATGGCTGCAATAACGCACAGAAATGCGTTCAAGAAGTCATCTTACTTTTCCCTACGCTAGTATGAACTAGATCAGGTTCAGAGGGTAAAATCTCAGCCTGCGTGATGCAGACACCCCTAAAGTGTGAAGCAAATGTAATGATTTTTTTTAAAGTTTTCAGTCTCAGTTACAGTTTTCAGTTTTCTGAAAACTTAAAATCAAAGATTAAAGACTGAAAACTGTGACTGAGACTGAAAATTATTTAGCCCGAGTAAAGCAATCTTCGGCGTGATCATTGACCATTCCGGTGGCTTGCATGTGTGCGTAAATAACGGTTGAACCAACAAATTTAAATCCTCTTTTTTTTAAATCTTTGCTAATTTCATCTGAAAGAGGTGTAGTAGCAGGAGCTTCTTTTGAAGTTTTTAGATTGTTTATGATAGGTTTTCCGTCGGTGTACTTCCAGATATAATCTGAAAAACTGCCAAATTCTTCCTGAATTTTCATGAAAGCTTGAGCATTGGTAACTGCGGCTTTAATTTTTAATTTGTTTCGAATTATGCCGGTATTCTGCATTAACTCTTCGATTTTGTCTTCAGAATAGTCCGCTACTTTTTGATAATCAAAATAATCAAAAGCGGCTCTGAAGTTCTCTCTTTTATTTAAAATTGTAATCCAGCTTAATCCGGCCTGAAAAGTTTCCAAAATTAAAAACTCAAATAGAGTAGGGTCATCATAAACTGGAACACCCCATTCTTCGTCATGATATTTTTTGTACAAATCACTGGAAGTACACCAGCTGCATCTAATCTTATCTTCCATTATTTCCCAATTTTCCAGTGATAACCTTTTACGCTTGGTATATAAGCTTTTGTTCCTACGATTATTAAATCGGTATAAACTTTCTTTTTGTATTTAATTCCGATTGCTTCTCCGGAAGTATATATTTTATTGGCTTCAAACCTGAACTTAATTTTGGCATCATTAAATTTTGCATCCGAAATCTTTTCGATAAACCAGGTTGATTTCCATTTTACTTCAATTTCATCTTCTGCGGTTTTGGTGATGCTTTTTATTAATTTAATTCCGTCAGCAGGAATATTGTGGCTTTCAATAAGTTCTTTTTGGGTTATGGTTTCTCCTGTTTTACAATCCGATATAAATTTTTTAAAAGCAGTGATTCCTAAGAATTTTTCATTTTCAATTTCTTGAGTGGCTGCAATGCTGTCGTTTACTGTTTTTGCATTTTCTGATGCATTCTCAGTAGTTGTGATTTTGTCTACAATGGATTGTTTGTATTCATTTACAGTTTCGGCAGTACTTTCAGAAATAGTTTCTATTTTATCTGTAATCTTGTCAGTAACTTCTAATAATTGTTTTTTAACGTCTTTAGAACAACTTACAAGGCTTAACAGAATGATTAATAGTAATATTTTATAATGCTTCATTCTTCTAATTGTTCCGGATTTTTATCGTGCTTATCGTTTTCCAAATACTTTTTAATTAAGTGATGTCCTAAATAAATGGCAGGAGTTAACAAAATGGCAATGGCTAATTTGAAAGTATAACCAATTAATCCTGAAGAAATAAAAGTGTCAAAATCAATTTTTCCGGGAAGCCAAAAAGCAATTCCAAGAACAATAAACGAATCGAATAATTGCGAAATTACAGTAGAACCTGTAGCTCTCAGCCATATTTTTTTTTCTCCTGTTCTGTTTTTGAAAAACCAGAAAATCCAGACATAAATAAGCTGTGATGCCATAAAAGCAATTAAACTTCCGACAATAATCCACATACTTTGCCCAAAAACGGCTTGAAATTGTTCGTCGTTTACGGGACTGATTCCTTTTGCAGCCGGAATTGTAATAGCCATAAACAAGATTAAGAATGCATATGCTATTAAACAGGCGGTAATAAAAGAAAGTTTTTTTACTCCTTTTTCGCCAAAATATTCATTAATTAAATCGGTGGTCAAAAAAACTATCGGCCAAGGAAGAATTCCTATACTCATTACGAAAGGACCAACCTGAATTAATTTTCCTCCAATAAGCTCTGCGACAACAGCGTTTGTGATAAATATTCCGGCAAGGATTACAAATACAATTTCTCTTCGGGTTTTAAACATGTTATTTTGGTTATAAAGCTTCAAATTTAAGCTATTTATTTAAAACCTGATATTAGTAAAATTTTAAAATATCATTCATTTGAAGTTTGATTTTGATTGGTTACTTTTGAGATTCTGGCACTTCTTATTTAAAGAAAAGTGCTAAGAAGAACTTTATAAAATGATTTGATTATGGAAAAAGAAACTAATCCGTTACTTCAGGAATGGTCAGGGCCTTATGGAGGAGTGCCGGATTTTACAAAATATAAAATAGCTGATTTTAAGCCAGCTATTGAATTTGCAATTCAGGAAAAATTGGAAGAAATTGATTCCATTGCGAACAATTTAGAAAAACCGACTTTTGATAATACAGTGAAAGCTTTAGAGCTTTCAGGAGAAAAACTGGATCGCATTCATGCGGTTTATGGGATTTATAGATCTAATTTAAGCAGTTCTGAATTTAATGTTGTAGATACAGAAATGTCTCCAAAATTGGCTGAAATTAGCGATAAACTCTATCAAAACGAGAAACTGTTTTTAAGGATAGAAGAATTGTATAAATCAGAAGAAAGTAAAAACTTGGATTCTGAACAACAGCGTTTGCTTTGGTTGTATTACACTGATTTTGTTAGAGAAGGAGCAGAGTTGAATAAAGAAGATAAATCAGAAGTAGCAAAAATTAATCAGGAACTTGCCGGACTTTTTACGCTTTTCAGTCAAAAACTACTGGCAGAAGAAAATGATCAGTATTTGGAGCTGCATTCAGAAAGTGATTTGGAAGGACTTCCAGAAGAATTTAAAAATGCAGCAATTGCCGAAGCAAAAGAAAGAAAATTAAATGTTTTGGCTTGTATCGGAAACACCAGATCTTCCATTGAACCTTTTTTGACTTTTTCTAATCAAAGAAATTTAAGAGAAAAAGCGTTTGATATTTTTGTAAAAAGAGGCGATAATGACAATTCAAATAATACAAATGAAACCCTTGTTTCGATCTTAGAGTTGAGAGCTAAAAAGGCAAAAATATTAGGATTCAAGAATTTTGCAGAATGGAGTTTGTCTAATAAAATGGCAAAAGATCCCCAGAAGACATTGGATTTAATGCATTCCGTATGGAAACCAGCTGTTGAAAAAGTAAAAAACGATGTTTCGGCTATGCAGGAAATGGTGGATGAAGAAGGTGGGAATTTTAAAATTCAGCCTTGGGATTATCGTTTTTATGCAGAGAAAGTCCGTAAAGCGAAATATGATTTAGATCAGAACGAAATTAAGCAATATCTTCAGTTAGAGAATTTGCGTGAAGGAATGTTTTGGACAGCAGGAGAATTGTTTGGTCTTGGTTTTAAACAATTATTCGATGTTCCTGTTTATCATCCGGATGTTCGGGTTTGGGAGGTCAATCATAAAAATACCGGAGGAGTAATTGGACTGTGGTATTTTGATCCTTACGCACGCGTAGGCAAACGCTCGGGAGCTTGGATGAATTCGCATAGAGACCAACAGAAGATTAAAGGAAATGTACTTCCGATAGTTTCGAACAATTGTAATTTCATAAAAGGAAATGCCACCGAGCCAGTTTTAATTTCCTGGGATGATGCTACAACATTATTTCATGAATTTGGTCATGCTTTACACGGTTTATGTTCGAATGTGACGTATCCGAGTTTATCGGGAACTTCAGTAGCAAGAGATTATGTCGAATTCCCTTCACAATTGTTAGAACATTGGCTGGCAACTCCAGAAGTGTTGAATAAGTTTGCGCTTCATTATAAAACTAATGAACCTTTATCAGAATCTTTAGTTGATAGAATTGCAAAAGCGGCTAATTTTAATGAAGGTTTTGCAACGGTAGAAACGATTTCGAGTTCTTTTGTAGATATGAAACTGCATTTAACTACTGAAAAAGTGAATCCGCATCAATTTGAAAAGCAGATTTTGGCAGCAATTAATATGCCGTCAGAAATTGTTATGCGACATAGAATTCCGCAGTTTGCCCATATTTTTTCAAGTGATGGTTATGCGGCAGGATATTACAGTTATTTATGGGCTGATGTTATTAATGCAGATGCTTATGAAGCATTTTTGGAAGGAAATGGACCTTTTGATAAAGAAGTTTCTAAACGCCTTTATGATATTGTTTTAAGTGCAGGAAATACGATTGATAATGAAAAAATGTATGAAGATTTCAGAGGACATGCGCCGCAATCTGATGCATTGATGAGAGCAAGAAACTTTCCGGTTGAAAACTAAAAATAAAAAAGCCCGAATAAATAAATATTCGGGCTTTTTAAATATTGAAATAATATATTAACCTAAAGTAACTCTTTTGAAACCTGTGATTTCAACGTTGAATCCTTTTACGTAATCACCAACTTTTTTACTGTCATCTTTGATGAAGTTTTGATCAAGTAAAGCTTTTTCCTGATCTAAAGTAGTGTTGTCAGAAATGAAACGTTGTACTTTTCCTGGAAGAATTTTGTCCCAGATTTGCTCTGGTTTTCCTTCAGCTTTTAATTCAGCTTTAGCATCTTCTTCAGCTTGTTTGATAACTTCAGGAGTTAATTGAGAGAAAGAGATGTATTTAGGAACATTTTTTAAAGTTTTTCCTAAACGTGCAGCTTCTTCATTGTCTTTTTCAATTACAGCAATACGAGCAGCAAGTTCAGATTCAACGAAAGCAGGATCAAAATCTTTGTAAGATAATGTATCAGCCCCCATAGAAGCAACTTGCATAGAAACATCTTTTGTTAAAGTTTCAGCATTAGCGATTGGAGCAGAAATTGCAGTTAAAGCAGCAATTTTGTTAACGTGAACATAAGATCCAACGAAAGCACCTTCTAAAATTTCGAAACCACCGATTTCGATTTTCTCACCAATAACTCCAGTTTGCTCGATTAATTTCTCAGCAACTGTAATTCCGTTGAAATCAGAAGCTAAAAATTCTTCTTTAGAAGAGAAGTTGATAGCTCTTTCTACTAAATCTTTAGCTAAAGTTACGAAAGCCTCATTTTTACCTACGAAGTCAGTTTCGCAATTTAAAGTAAGGATCGCTCCTTTAGTGTTGTCTGCATTGATAAAAGAAACAGCAGCTCCTTCAGAAGACTCACGGTCAGAACGGTTAGCAGCAACTTTTTGTCCTTTTTCTCTAAGGATTTGGATAGCTTTATCGAAATCTCCTTCAGCTTCAACTAGAGCTTTTTTACAGTCCATCATTCCGGCACCTGTAGATTGTCTTAATTTATTTACGTCTGCAGCAGTAATTGTTGCCATAATATTTTAAGTTTTAATGTGTTTAAAAGTAAAAAATTCCAGCTTTTAAATCCCAAACTCCAATTTTAATAAATTATCAACATAACGTTTTTAATTCTGGTTGGATTTTGGAATTTAAAATTTGGAATTTAAAATTTGATTTATTCTTCAGTTGCAGGAGCAGCTTCAGCCTCAACAGCAGGAGCTTCTTCAGCAGCTTCAACTTCTTTTTCAGCACCTCTGTCAGAAAGACCTTCGATTACTGCAGTAGTTACTAAAGATAAAATTTTGTCAATTGATTTAGAAGCGTCATCATTTGCAGGAATCACGTAATCAACCTCTCTTGGGTCAGAATTCGTATCAACCATTGCGAAAACTGGAATGTTTAATTTTTGAGCTTCTTTTATTGCGATGTGTTCAGCTTTGATATCTACTACGAACAATGCTGCAGGTAGTCTAGACATATCAGCAATTGAACCTAGGTTTTTCTCTAATTTAGCACGTAGACGATCAACTTGTAAACGCTCTTTTTTAGATAAAGTGTTGAAAGTACCATCTTTCTTCATTTTATCAATAGAAGACATTTTTTTAACTGCCTTTCTGATAGTTACGAAGTTAGTCAACATTCCACCTGGCCATCTTTCAGTGATGTAAGGCATGTTTGCAGCTTTTGCTTTATCAGCAACGATGTCTTTTGCTTGTTTTTTGGTAGCTACGAATAAGATTTTTCTACCTGATGCAGCGATTTTTTTCAAAGCTTCGTTAGCCTCTTCAATTTTAGCTGCAGTTTTATATAGATTGATAATGTGAATACCATTACGCTCCATATAAATGTAAGGAGCCATATTTGGATCCCATTTTCTAGTCATGTGTCCGAAGTGAACACCTGCTTCTAGTAATTCTTTTACTTCTATTTTGTTTGCCATTTTTGTACTAGTTTACGTTCTGTTGATTAGCAATGTATAAATGGCGATTTCTCTGGCTTTATACATTTAGATGCTAAACTATATCCTACCTCGATAGGAGAGCAACAATAACTGTGTTTTTTAATTTCAATAAATAATTGATAAAGTCTTGTCCCATCTGAACAAGACAGGTAATATTAACGTTTAGAGAACTGGAATCTCTTACGAGCTTTCTTCTGACCGAATTTCTTACGTTCAACCATTCTTGGGTCTCTTGTTAATAAACCTTCTGGTTTAAGGATAGCTCTGTTTTCAGCGTTAACTTCACACATTACGCGTGCTAATGCCATTCTTACAGCTTCTGCCTGACCAGTTGTACCACCTCCGTAAACGTTTACTTTAACGTCAAAGTTACTAGCGTTTTCTGTCATAGAAAGCGGTTGTAAAACTTTGTATTGTAAAGTTGCAGTTGGAAAGTAAGTTGCGAATTCTTTTTTGTTTACAGTGATGTTTCCAGTTCCTTCAGAAACGTATACACGTGCAACAGCGGTTTTTCTTCTACCGATTTTGTGAATAACTCCCATTACTTAAGATCATTTAGGTTAACAGTTCTAGGTTTTTGAGCTCCGTGAGTGTGCTCAGATCCTACAACAACATTTAGATTTCTGAAAAGTTCTGCTCCTAATTTGTTTTTAGGTAACATACCTTTTACCGCTTTTTCTACTAATAATGCAGGGTTTTTAGCTTGCAATACTTTAGCAGTTAAAGTTCTTTGTCCTCCTGGGTAACCTGTATGACGCATGTAAATTTTGTCATTCAATTTTGTACCTGTAAGGTTAATTTTTTCTGAGTTGATAACAATTACGTTATCTCCACAGTCAACGTGCGGTGTGTAACTTGGCTTGTACTTACCTCTTAAGATCATTGCAACTTTAGAAGCAAGACGTCCTAAGTTATGACCTTCAGCGTCAACAACAATCCACTCTTTAGTTACAGTGGCTTTGTTAGCTGAAACCGTTTTGTAGCTTAATGCGTCCATAATATTATTTTAATTAAACATTCCATCCCCAATAAAGGGGATGCAAAAGTACAATTAATTATTTTAAAACCAAATACCTGAAAGAATATTTTATCTGCTGAAAATCAAGGGTTCAGTTTTATCTTTAAAACAATAAAAAAAGGTACGGTATAATATTTAGCCGTAAAGCCATTTGAGTTTGTGTTTTTTACTTCAAAATTATGGTTTTCCACGCATTAGACATTTTTTGGAAGAGGTGTATTAAGAAAAATCATATCCTTTTTTAATTTTATTTGTAAAAGACTAGGTAAATTTAAATAGTGACAGGTCTTTTTTGTTTTATTTTAGGTAATTCTACTATATTTGTATTAATTACATAAAATTCAATTGGATGAAAGCTAAAGCAACTCTAAAACAAATTGCGAAAGAACTTGGTGTTTCTGTTTCGACTGTATCTAAAGCGTTGAATGACAGTCCAGAAATTAGTGAACAAACGAAGGTAAAGATTAAAGAGTATGCCAAACTCAAAAATTATAAGCCGAATGTTATTGGTTTGAATTTAAAAAATCGTAAAACTAAAACGATTGGAGTAATTATACCTAATATATTAAACTCTTTCTTTGCGAAAGTTTTTAGCGGTATTGAAAAAGTTGCCGATAA
Organism: Flavobacterium notoginsengisoli; assembly: GCF_042686225.1. Lineage (NCBI taxonomy): Bacteria > Pseudomonadati > Bacteroidota > Flavobacteriia > Flavobacteriales > Flavobacteriaceae > Flavobacterium > Flavobacterium notoginsengisoli. The sequence goes on along the minus strand of NZ_JBHUOT010000012.1, from coordinate 45,597 downwards.
AAAGGGATATAATGTAATTACTTGTATATCTAATGAATCTTTAGAGAAAGAAGTTCACACATTAGAGATGCTTAGCAATGGAACTATTGACGGATTTATTTTGTCAGTTTCACAAGAAGCTCAAAAACTTCAAGACTATAATCACTTTTCTGAAATCATAAACGACGGAACACCAATCGTTATGTTTGATCGTATTGCTGATGAAGTAGATTGCGATAAAGTAGTAGTAGACGATTATGATTCTGCAATTAACTCGACACAACATTTAATTAATTTAGGGTGTAAAAATATTGCTCTGATTTCTTCTGTAGATAATATTAGTGTTGGAAAATTAAGAACAGAAGGATATTTGAAAGCTTTGAAAGACAACAATATCCCGGTTAACGAAAAAATTATTCTTCGTACCGATTCTGAAGAAGATATGAAAGCTAAAATCGAAGGGATTTTTGATCATAAAATCGATGGAATTTTTGCTCTGGATGAAAATGATTCGGTTGCTGCTTTGAGAGTAAGTTTGAAAAAAGGATTTAGAGTTCCGGAAGATATTTCAATTATTGGTTTTGCAGATGGAATTTTAGCTTCAAGACGTTTATCACCAAGTTTGACAACTGTAAGTCAGCATGGGGTTGAAATTGGAGAAGTTGCTGCCAAAAGATTAATCGAAAGATTAGAGGAGCCGGAAGGAACGATTTCAGAGTATGAGACAATTGTGATTAAGACAAAATTGAAAGAACGAGAGTCGACTAGAAAAGTATAATAAATAAGAAACCATCAGTAGAAACTGATGGTTTTTTTTTAACGATTATTTAGATTCTTAGTTTTTCCCATCAAAGGTAAATGAATCTCCATAATCACTATTGCATCTTTTGAAAATTTCTTTTGGTAATCCGTTTTTAAAACTGATTTTAGAAATAATCTTTTTATTGCATTCAGGGCTTTTGTTTTCAAATATTAAAATCCCATCTTCAATTTTTTTTGGCAAATTACTTGCTGTTATCGTGTAATAGTTTCCTAAATAGTGATTTTTAGCATTAAATACTAATATTCTACTTGTACTTCTGCATGACATGCCCCAAGTCCAAATATAATTCATGATTTTGTAGGTTCTTCCTTTGTCGGTTTTTAAAATTCCTAAATAGGTTAAGGAAGTTTCTGTTCCGCCTTTATCGTCCCATTTTCCGAAAATAAATTCTTTATCTACAACATTTTTACGAAGAACTTCCAATCTAATATTTTCATTATTTACTTGGGCATATCCTAATTCGGAAACTCCCATTATAACTAAAATAAAAAATATTTTAATTAAGATTGTTCTCTTTATCATTAACAAGGTGCAGTTTTGTTTATTTAAAAAATCAACAATCTGAAATCTGAAATTCTATTAATGCGCTTCTAACCAGTCTTTTCCTAAACCAATTTCAACTTCTAATGGAACAGACATTTTAAAAGCATTTTCCATTTCGTGTTTAATCATTGGCTGGATTTTTTCGAGTTCGTCATTGTGAACATCGAACACAAGCTCATCATGTACCTGAAGTAACATTTTAGATTTCCAGTTTTCGTCACGAAGTTTTTTATGAATATTAATCATCGCGATTTTAATCACATCGGCAGCGCTTCCCTGAATTGGTGCATTTACAGCATTTCGCTCAGCGGCACTTCTTACCACAGCATTCGCAGAATTAATATCTTTTAAATAACGACGGCGTCCTAAAATAGTTTGTACATAACCTTTCTCACGGGCAAAATCAACTTGTTCTGAAATATAAGATTTAAGACGTGGATAGGTTTTATAATAAGCATCGATCAAAGCAGCACTTTCGCTTCTTGATAATGAAGTCTGATTGCTTAGTCCAAAAGCAGAAACACCGTAGATAATTCCAAAGTTTACCGTTTTGGCGTTACTTCTTTGTTCACGCGAAACTTCTTCTAAAGCCACATTAAAAACTTTTGCAGCGGTAGCTCTGTGAATGTCTTCTCCGTCTTGAAACGCTTTAATCATATTTTCTTCGCCACTTAAAGCAGCAATAATTCGTAATTCAATCTGCGAATAATCGGCAGAGATTAAAGTGTAATTTTCGTCGCGGGCAACAAAAGCTTTACGAATCTGACGGCCTCTTTCAGTACGAATTGGAATATTCTGTAAGTTCGGATTATTCGAGCTCAAACGTCCTGTTGCAGCAACGGTTTGCATATAATCGGTATGAACTCGCAAAGTCTTTTTATCAACTTGTTCCGGTAAAGCTAAAATATAAGTACTTTGCAGTTTTACCATCTGACGCCAGTCCAAAATCTGTTTTACGATTGGGTTATCATTTGCTAAATAAGTTAAAACTTCTTCACCCGTTGCATATTGACCTGTTTTGGTTTTCTTTTGTTTAGCACCGCCAATTTTAAGCTTTTCAAATAAGATATCTCCTAATTGTTTTGGAGAAGCCAGATTGAATTTCTCGCCTGCTGTTTCATAGATTTGTTCTTCAAGAGATTTGATTTCAACATCCATCTCTTTAGACATTCCTTTTAAGAATTCAACATCCAGGCGAATTCCTTCCGTTTCCATATCAGCCAAAACACTTACTAACGGAATTTCGATTTCGTCAAACAGTTTTTTAGTTTCTGTTTTGTCTAATTCAGTAGTAAAGATTTCTTTTAGTTGTAAAGTAATATCAGCATCTTCTGCAGCGTATTCTTTAATGTCTTCCAAAGGAACGTCACGCATCGAAAGCTGATTTTTTCCTTTTTTTCCAATTAAAGTTTCAATAGATTTAGGAGAATATTTCAAATACGTTTCTGCCAAAATATCCATATTATGACGCATATCCGGATTAATCAGATAATGCGCAATCATCGTATCAAAAAGTTTTCCTTTTACTGTAACGCCGTAATTAGCAAGAATTTTTAAATCGTATTTTAAATTCTGTCCGATTTTCTCAATGTTTTCATTTTCAAAAAACGGAACAAATTTGTCTACTAAAATTTTAGCTTCTTCCTGACTTTCCGGAAACGGAACATAAAATGCTTTTCCTTTTTCGTAAGAGAAAGACATTCCAACCAATTCAGCATGCAAAGCATCAATTCCTGTGGTTTCGGTATCAAAACAAACCGAAGTCTGTTTTTCTAAATTTTGCAAAAGCAATTTAATTCCTAAATCTCCCTGAATCGTCTGATAAGAATGCTCGGTATTTTCTAAAGTGCTGTAAAATGAATTTCTTGCGGCTTCGGCTCCTTCGTCCAAAGTAGTTCCGCCTCCGCCAAAGAGGTCAAACTGATCTTCATTTTTCGGTTGTGGTTTTTTATATAATTTGGCATCCTGAGCCGGAGTTGAAGCTAATTCGTTGCCGCCGCCAACTTTAAACAAATTGTCAAATTGTTCGGCCATTCTTCTAAATTCCAATTCCTGAAAAATAGCGTCCGTTTTTTCGATATCAGGACGAGAAAGTTCGTAGTCATCTTCATTGAAAACAACATCACAGTCACAGATAATTGTTGCCAGTTTTTTAGATAGAATTCCTTTCTCTTTATTAGCTTCGATATTCTCTTTCATTTTTCCTTTTAGTAAATGTGTATTTTCTAAAAGGTTTTCCATTGTTCCAAATTCTTTAAGGAATTTTTTCGCAGTTACTTCACCAACTCCGGGTAATCCGGGAATGTTATCAACGGCATCGCCCATCATTCCAAGAAAATCAATTACTTGTTCCGGTCTTTCGACTTCAAATTTTGCCAAAACTTCAGGAATTCCCCAGATTTCGATTCCGTTACCCATTCGGGCTGGTTTGTACATAAAAATGTTTTCAGAAACCAATTGCGCAAAATCCTTATCAGGCGTTACCATAAAAACTTTATAATTTTGTTTTTCGGCTTGTTTTGCAATTGTCCCAATTAAATCATCGGCTTCACAGCCTTCAATTTCAATAATCGGAATATGCATCGCTTTTAATAATTCCTGAATATAAGGAACTGCAATTTTGATAGCTTCCGGGGTTGCATCGCGGTTGGCTTTGTATTCTACGAACATTTCAGTTCTAACATGACTTCCGCCTTTATCAAAAGCAACAGCCAAATGATCTGGTTTTTCTCTTCTAATAACATCCAAAAGGGAGTTCATAAAACCCATAATAGCAGATGTGTCCATTCCTTTTGAGTTGATTCTCGGGTTTTTAATAAAGGCATAATAACCACGGAAAATTAGTGCGTATGCATCTAGAAGAAAAAGGCGTTTTTGAGTCGACATATTAAAAATATTAGTCTGTAAAAATAAACAATTGGGTTTTAAAAACAGATTTGTTCATGAAAATTAATTTTTTTGAAACCATATAAGTTATGTAAGTTTATTTTAGTAAAGATGTCTTCTGTAGAGACGCACTGCAGTGCGTCTAATATTTTTTACGAATATTATTAAGTTAAATATTTAAATGAACTATAACTTATATGGTAGAAAAAAAAGCGAAGAGTTAATATCAAGTTAAAATGTTTAAGGATAGTGTTTTCTTCATTTTTTCTTCATTTTCTGAGGGTAGTTTTGATCTGTAAAATAAAAGGTTATTAATTTAAATACTTAGAAATCATGAGAAATTTATTAATGTTACTAGTGGCAGTTTTAGGAACAAGTGCAATGGTTCATGCTTTCCCTGCAAAAACAGGAAAAGAAGCTCCTGCTAAAGAAGTAAAAGCAACCAAACATCCTAAACACAAATCTGAGAAAAAAGCAAAATCAGAAAAAAGTGAAGCTCCAAAAACAGAAACTGCAAAAGTGAAAAAATAATGTACTTTTTGTTTTGTTTTCGAATGATTGTAAGGAAACAAAACAGGAAGGATATTATGAGAATGCAGATGGTAAAAGCTGATGAAGAAATTTATCAGCTTTTTGCGTTAATGTTTTTACAATGCAGGCTTTTGTTCTTTTTAAATGATTAATTTTAATTACTCTTAGCTATATTTTTATGAATATTTTGATTGTTGAAGATAATAGGGAACTTGCAGTAGAAGTTTATGATTTTTTATGTAATGCGGGGTATATCTGCAAGATTACGCATACTTGCGCTGATGCTTTGGAAGAATTTGGAAGTAATGATTATGATGCAATGTTATTGGATTTGGGACTTCCGGACGGAGATGGTTTTGAGGTGTTGCAAACGGTTAGGAAAACAAAATCGAAAATGGCAGTTATAGTCCTGACTGCGAGAGGAGAGCTTGATGACAGAATTAACGGACTTCATCTTGGGGCCGATGACTATCTCACAAAACCTTTTGCTTTAACAGAACTCAGTGCGAGATTGTTTGCTGTGATTAGAAGAATTCATGGTTTTACTTTAAATAACCTTGCTATTAATGGTTTTGTTTTACAGCTTCAGGATTATAAAGTCAGTTTTAATGATAATCCAATTAATCTAACGAAAAAGGAGTTTGATATTTTTCAATATTTGGTTTTAAATAAAAATAGGGTAATAACACGTTTACAGCTTACAGAGCATATTTGGGGTGACATTTTAGAAGTTAATTCCGATTCTAATTTTATTGATGTCCATGTTCGAAATCTTCGAAAAAAATTAGACAAACATGCTCCTATAGATTGGTTTGAAACGGTTCGAAATGTAGGTTATCGTATAAACGAATAAATTAGTTAATGTGAAAATAAAACACCAATTAGCTATTTTTAATGCACTGACAAGATTGTTGGTCATTTTGATTTTGTGGCTGATGCTTCCTATTTTGGTAGAAAATGTTGTTTACCATCATATTAATAATAGTCTTCTGGAGAAAAAGAAGAAATTTATTGAACATTTAAATCCGGAAGAAATTAAAGAGTTTTTAGAAAACCCGGATGATTCAACAGAAACTTTTTCTGAGTTTTCGACACTTCACAGTGAATTTTTAGTGCTTTCGCGTGTTTCAATTAAAGCTCATCAGAAAAAAACAACTTTTAGTAATGAATACAGGGTAATTGAAGGGGAAGAAAACGAATATCGAATCCTGCAACATCATTTTAATTATCAGGGCGAAGATTATCAATTAGAAATCGGAAGTAGTTTGAGCGAAGTAAACGACTTAACTTTTGTGATTCGTTTCTTTATATTGATTGTTTTTGTTGTCATTCTTTTTATCACTTTTTTGGCAGATACTTTTTATATAGAATATCTTCTGAAACCTTTTTACAAAATTATCGATACCAAAATCAGACGTGTAAACGAACCGGAAACCTTTGATCATACTCCAATAAAAGCGGCTTCCAGAGATTTTAGGGAACTTGATTTTGTTTTAAATCAAATGATGGATCGTATTTCGGAAGTTTTTAAAAAGGAGAAACAGTTTATCTCAAATGTTTCGCACGAACTTCTAACGCCAATTGCACTCCTAAAAAACAAATTAGAGAATTTATTGCAGAACGAATCTTTAGATGATAATGCCGTTGATAAAATAGCAGGTTCGTTAAAGACTTTGGATATGCTTAAAAAAATCATCAATAACTTATTGCTCATTTCCAGAATTGATAATAATCAGTATGAGGCAAATGAAGAAATAAATCTTAGCGAAATAGTATCTGATTTGCAGGAAGATCTCCAGGATCGTATTGAGGATAGAGAAATTCAGTTTGAAAACAAGATGCAGGCTAATTTTATCTTTACAGGAAATAAAACTTTAATTCATATTCTGATTTATAATTTAGTAACCAATGCCATAAAATACAACAGACCAAAAGGAAATGTTAGCATTGAGGATGGTTTTACAGAAGAACAATATTTTATTTCGGTAAAAGATTCCGGAATTGGAATGGATGAATCGCAGCTGGAAAAAATATTCAGCAGATTTGCCAGAATTAGTTCAGATCAGGAAGGTCAGGGGTTAGGACTTGCTATTGCACAAAGTATCGCTTCATTTCATCATATTCAAATTAAGGTTGAATCGGTTTTAAACCAGGGAACCACTTTTACATTGTTGTTTGAAAATGCTAATTAAAAGTTAATTTTTTTTGTAAGGCTTTATCTTCATTTTGTCTTCATTTTACGATTCTATCTTTGACTTATAAATAATGAAATAATAATAATCATAAAAATTTAAAGTCATGAAAAAATTAGCAATTTTAGCAGTAGCAGTTCTAGGAACATTCTCAATGGTAAACGCTCAAACTACACCGGCAACACCAGCTCAATCAAAAGAAGTAAAAGTCGCTAAACACGATAAAAAAGGAAACAAAAAAGCCAAAGGCGATAAAAAAGCAGAAGCTGCTGTAAAAACAGAAGCTCCAAAAGCAAAATAAGACAACATTAAGTTGTAAAATTAAATAGTTTTAAAAGGTTGGTAGGTTAAAGCTGAAAGAGGACTCTTTCAGCTTTTTTATTTTTACTGCGTTAAATTTTTTATAATAAAAAGAAATAAAATTTCCATTCTTTGTTACTTTGCTTAAAACTATAACAAATGATCCTTCGTTTTGTAATTCTATGCGCTCTTTTTTTATTTATTGAGTTCTATTCTTATCAGGCTTTTCGAACTTTAATTAAAGTGAGATGGGTTTTAATAAGCTATCAAATTATAAGTGCACTGCTTTTAATTTTTATCATATATTCTTTTTCTCAAATAGATCGTTCAGTTGGACAAACCAAACAATTTATGTTTACAACTGGTTTGATGCTGTTGATTTATGTGCCAAAGATTGTACTTACCTTAATCATGTTTGGAGAGGACATTTTTAGAATTGGGGCTAGTATCCTGAACTATTTTGTTTATAATGCTCCAAGAAAAGAAATGATGCCTGATCGTCGAAAGTTTGTAAGCCAGATTGCTTTAGGTTTGGCTGCGATTCCTTTTTTATCGATAATTTACGGAATATTAGAAGGAAAATATAATTTTAAAGTAATGAAGCAAACGGTATTTTTTCCTGATCTTCCGGATGCTTTTGATGGTTTTAAAATCACTCAGATTTCGGATGTTCATAGTGGTAGTTTTGATAATCCGGAAAAAATAAATTATGCGATTGATTTAATAAATCAGCAAGAATCAGATCTGATTTTGTTTACAGGAGATATAGTAAATACGCATGCTAAAGAAATGCATCCCTGGCTGGACACTTTTAATCGTATTAAAGATTATAAATATGGGAAATTTGCCGTTTTAGGAAATCATGATTACGGGGAATATGTAACCTGGCCTTCTGAAAAAGAAAAAGAGGAAAACTTTAAAGCAATTAAAAATCTGTATGGTCAAATTGGTTTTAAATTGATGTTGAATGAGCATACTTACATTCAAAAAGGCGATGATAAAATCGCACTTATTGGAGTAGAAAACTGGGGTGTAAACTTTAAGAAAGCAGGAGATTTAAATAAAGCTTCTGAAAATGTTCATCAGGACGATTTTAAAATATTAATGAGTCACGATCCGAGCCATTGGGATGCTGAGATTCAGAATCATCCAAAGAATTTTCATTTGACTTTTGCAGGTCATACACATGGTATGCAATTTGGAATTGAAATTCCGGGATATTTCAAATGGAGTCTGGCGCAATACATTTATAAACAATGGGCAGGTCTATACGAAAACGTCGGAAGATACGTTTATGTTAACCGCGGATTCGGTTTTCATGCCTATCCGGGACGAGTTGGTATTATGCCCGAAATAACGGTCATTGAACTAAAAAAAGGCCGTAATGTCGCTTAATTCGTTAAAAATGCTAAATTTGTATTATATTTATTTCTTTTAATAAATTTAAAAAACTTAAAATTTTTGGTTTTATGTCAAAATTTGGAGAACTAATAAATGCTCAGGTTCCAGTGTTAATTGATTTTTACACAGATTGGAATGAATCGTCAGTTTCTATGCATCCTGTTATTAAGGATGTTGCTGCTGCGCTTGGCGATAAAGCCAAAGTAATTAAAATTGATGTCGATAAGAATCAGGAATTGGCAGAAGCGCTTCGTATAAAGGGACTTCCAACTTTAATGATTTATAAAGAAGGACAAATGATCTGGAGGCAATCCGGAGAACTTGATGCGAATACTATAATAGGAATTGTTCAAGAGCAATTTAACGTTTAAATTACTTCCTCTTTATTGATGTTTTTCTAGTGAATAATATCAAATTTATATCCGTTTTCTTTTAAAAAATGCAGTGTTCTTGGTAAAGCGAATCTCAAATTAGGAGAAGCTTTGATGCTGTCATGAAAAACAATCACACTACCGGATTTTACATTTTTAGTCACATTTTCAAGACATTTTTCAGGTGTAATGCTTTGATCAAAATCAGCACTTAGAACATCCCACATTACAATTTTATAGCCTAGTTTTCTTAAAACTTTAGATTGTGCTTTTTTGATCTTTCCATAAGGAGGTCGAAATAATAAACGACGCGGGGCTTTTTCCTGTTCATCTAAAACTTCTGCGCAGTTTTTTACATTTTCGATATATTCATTGGTGTGAATTTTCCATCCATTAACGTGGTTCATGGTGTGGTTTCCAATAGAATGTCCGTCGGTGATTAGTTTTTCAAATAAAGCTAAATTGGCTTTGATGTTTTTTCCAATGCAGAAAAAGGTTGCTTTTGCATCAAATTTTTTCAATTCAGATAAAACCCAGTCTGTAATTTCCGGAGTAGGACCATCATCAAAAGTCAAGTATATTTTCTTTTCATTGTTAGGAATGTCCCAGCAATATTTAGAAAATACCTTTTTGATAAATGAATTCGTTTTTACCCAATAAAAGCTCATCTTGAATTGAATTTACAGTGTATGTAAAATTAAAAAATGCAGCGCTATTTATCAAACAGCGCTGCATTTTTTTAATTGTTAAGATTTTCGTATATTATTATTCTTTTTCACGTCCAAAGCGTTCAAAAACATTTACATAAGTGTTAAATGTCGTTTTATGCTGATTGTAAAAAGAAGTGTCTTTGTTGTCTTGCATTACATGCAATAAGCTTCTGTAACGTTCGATATCAGTGATAATGTCTACAGCTAAATCGGTTTGGTCAGAAGGAGTTAATGTGCTATAGTAATTTAAGTTCTCTTTATATTTCTGAACTAGTTTATTCAAAAGGTCTTGTGCTTTAGCTTTTTCACCCACTTTGTAATAACCATCAGCAAAAGGTTCTACTAAAGAATAGTACCCGAATTTATCTAAAGGCATTTTGGTTATAGCTAAATTAATCACATTTTTAGCCTTGTCAATTTTACCTTCTTCTATTAACTGATTCATTAATCTGGAAAGATTAGTGCGGTATGTAATACTGTTTCTTCTTGTTTCAGGATCATGATAAATATTTCCGTTGCTATTTCCCCAATCCCATTTCATTACAATATCATACATTTTATCAGCATCAATTTGTCCCATATCCAATGGACCTCCGTCTTTAGAAGGAGTGTTTTTCACTGGAACTAATTTATAAACCATTCCGTCTAATTGAAGGTAATCTTTTAACCATAAATAATCTTCATCGTCAAATGCACCTCCACTAAAATAGATTGGTCTTTTCCAATTGTTATTAGCTAAAATGTCAAGCATCATTAAACGGTTTTTGTATAAAGCGCTTCCTTTGATATCAATATCCAGATAAGGAACAATAGAATCATTATATTTAGGATTAACTACTTTGTTTTTAATGATTGCAGCTTTATCAACATTTACTCTGATTTTGTTTGTTGGGTAAAAATGGATTGTTTGTCCGTTCTGTAATCCAACAGTTGATTTAGGGTTTTTAATGAAATCAATAAAATCGGTAATGTTCCAACGAGTATCAATTTTTTGGATATACACAGTATAGTCCAGTCTGTCCCCAACATATTGGTCATGCGTAAAAGAAATAGGAAGCGGATTAGACTCATATGCTTTGGCTTTCATTTGATCAATGTACCAATCTGTCATAAATAAACTTGTATTTACGATCTTAACATCTGTTCTAAAATGCTCAATTTCCTGTGCATACCAGAGAGGGAAAGTATCATTGTCCCCAATTGTAAATAAAATAGCATCTTTATCACAAGAGCTTAAGTACGCTTTAGCCATTGCTACAGCGGTGTATCTTCCGGATCTGTCGTGGTCATCCCAGTTTTGAGCTGCCATTAAAACGGGTGCTGCTAATAAACTTCCTGCAATAATAACCGGACCTGCAATTTTTGGAGCAAGGTATTTCTGTATGCTTTCGTAGAGTGAATAAACTCCAAATCCAATCCAGATGGCAAAAACATAGAATGAACCAACAAGTGCATAATCTCTTTCACGAGGCTCAAAAGGTCTTTCGTTCAAATATATCTTTAACGCAATTCCTGTGAACAAGAATAAAGCTAAAAGTACGTAGAAACTTTTTAAGTCTTTATTGGCGTGGTACATCAAGCCAATTAAACCTAAAATAAACGGAAGGAAATAATAAGCATTGCGTCCTTTGTTGTTTAATACATCTGAAGGTAAATTATCCTGAGATCCTAAGTGAATAGAATCTAAAGGTTTAATACCGCTAATCCAGTTTCCATCTAAGTTATCATATTTCCCCTGAATATCATTTTGACGTCCAACAAAGTTCCACATTAAATATCTCCAATACATGTATCCGAACTGATATTCAAACATAAAACTGAAGTTGTCGGCTGTTGATGGTTTTTCAACTAATAAGTATTTACCATAACTTCTTAAGAATTTTACATAACCTTCATTGTCAATTTGTTTTTGAGCATAGGCATGTCTGAATTCAGAAACTGTTTTTTCAACTTCATTGCGTAATTGAGCTGTTGCTTTGTTGTATTCGTCTTCGCTCAATTGGCTTGCGTCAATTCCATATTCAGCTAAGTCTTCATCGTAATTGTGATTCGGATCAATTCTGAATTTAGGAGGATTGGTAAAGTTGATATAGTTTTGAATATGAGGAGTGTCAGTACTCCACATCCTAGGCAGAATTGCTTTCTGATTATCATCAGAATTTTGTTCTGCATTTTTATAATTATTGGTAATAATGTATTTACCTGTTTTATAATCTCTTTCGTAGTTTGGTTTTTTGTCTAAATAAGGGGTTTTAGCATCAAGACCGGCAAAAAGTTCAGTGTATTGAGGTCCATAAAATAAAGGATTTACACCATATTGCTCACGATTATAATAAGCCAGAACCTCAGTGGCATCTGATGGTTTGTTCTCATTAATGACTGTGTTGGCATTTGCACGAACCGGAAGCATCAACCAGGTTGAGAAACCGATCAGGATAAATAAAATACACAATATAATAGTGTTGTAAAATATTAAGCCTTTTTGTTTGGTGAATTTTAAACCGAAATAGAAGAACGCTACAAATAATAAGGCTACAAATATGGTTCCGGAGTTAAACGGAAGTCCCATGCTGTTTACCATAAAAATTTCGGTTTTTCCGAAAAATGCCATCGTTAATGGAAGAAGTAATTTGAAAATAAATAACAAGATTCCAATAACAACTACATTAGCTATAAGAAAGTTTTTAATAGTAACTTTTTCGTAGTGTTTAAAATAGTATAAGAATCCGATTGAAGGAATGGTTAGAAGAGCCATGAAATGAACTCCAAATGAAAGTCCGACAACCAAAGAAATAATTAAAAGCCATTTATTTCCTTTTGGTTTGTCCATGTCTTGCTCCCAACGTAAACCAAGCCAGAAAAGCAAAGCAATTAATAAAGATGCCATAGCATAAACTTCGGCTTCTACGGCATTAAACCAGAAACTATCAGAGAATGTATAAGCTAAAGCACCAACAAAAGAGCTTCCTAAAATAACAACTGAATTGTTTTGGTCAATCTCAGCAAAACGAGCCACAATCTTTTTTAAGATCATAGAAGAAGACCAGAACATAAATAATATGGTAAATGCACTAGAGAAAACAGACATCATGTTAACCATTACTGCTACATGCTGTGCATCTATTGCAAACATTGCAAAAAATGCGCCCATCATTTGGAATAGAGGAGCTCCTGGTGGGTGACCTACTTCAAGTTTGGCTGCGGTAGCAATATATTCCCCGCAATCCCAAAAGCTCATTGTAGGTTCAACTGTTAATGTGTAGGTAATTAAAGCGATTGCAAATGCAAACCAACCAATAATTGTATTCCATTTATTGAAATTGAATTGTGCCATATTTAGGTGTTAAAAATTTGAAAGTTTTCTATCCTACAAAGAAAATGTTTTTTTATGTAAAGATTCGAGCATTAACAAAAAATTCTATAAAACTATCGGGAGGTACTAATTTGTTGTGTATGAAGTGCTTCACGAATTAATGGGAAATTTGAAGTGAAAAAAAACTTAAAAAATGATTTTTTTTGGTTAAAAAGTTTGCACAAACTAAATAAAGCCTTAAATTTGCACTCGCTTTAGAGTACTGCTGGTCTATGGTGTAATGGTAACACTACGGTTTTTGGTGCCGTCTTTCTAGGTTCGAGTCCTAGTAGACCAACAGAAAAGCCTCTCAGAAATGAGAGGCTTTTTTTTATTTAAAAAAGTTTCTTTAAAAATTTGCATAAATTAAATAAAGTTTTAATTTTGCACCCGCTTAACCGCACTGCTGGTCTATGGTGTAATGGTAACACTACGGTTTTTGGTGCCGTCTTTCTAGGTTCGAGTCCTAGTAGACCAACAGAAAAGCCTCTCAGAAATGAGAGGCTTTTTTTATGGCGTAAACTGAGAGGTGTATTTTTTGTTTTTCTGATTCTTTTTTGCCGCAAAGGATGTTAAGGTATAAGAAAAGTGTGCTAAGTATTTTTTTTAAAGAAGGGAAAGTTAGTAAGGCTTTGTTAATGAGGTTTTTGAATTTTATTTTAGCATAGCCCGAGGTTTCAGCTACGGGAAACGTATTTGTGATTTAAAGAGGAGGGGACAATTCCGAATTTCTTTTTAAAGGAAAATGAAAAATGAGATAAGTCTTCAAAGCCAACTCCGATATAAACTTCTGAAGGTGGTTTTCCCTGGCTGATGAGATAGTAAGCTTCCTGAAGTCTTTTGTTTAAAAGCCATTTTCCGGGTGTTTCCTGAAATACTTTCTGGAAATCTCTTTTAAAAGTTGCTAAGCTTCTTCCTGTCAAATAAGCGAATCGTTGCATTTGTACATTGAAATGGAAATTTTTATTCATAAAAGCTTCCAAATCAATCTTGCCGGGTTCGTTAAAATCAAATAAAATATCTTTCAATTCCGGATTGACTTTTAGTAAAAGATGAACGGCTTCTTTGATTTTTAAATTAAATAAAGTTTCGTTGTTTTCCTGTTCGACTTCGAGATAAGATAATAAAGATTCCATGAAAGATTGATAAAGCGGATTTGGAGTTAATGAAAACATAGCTTCAGAATCGACTTTTTTGTGGGCTGTATAATTATATTCTTTGCTGATTTCACGTAAAATTTCCCGATCCAAAAAAAGAGAAATCGTTTTAAATTCTCCTCCTTCAGGTGGGATTTTAGTAAACTTTGCTAAATGATTTCTTCTGCTAAAACGAAAATCTCCCGGTTTGGAATGAAAAGTATTTTTGTTGTCCGCAGCAATCATTTCGCCTGAAATCTGATAGCTGAAAACATGTTCGGGTATAAAATGTTCGCCTTCGCGACTACGTGAATAGTAGCACGAGTAAAGGATTTTCGGTTTTGTGCTGGTTTTTGTACTCATATTGTAAAGTTACTAAAAGATCCGAAAAATCTTTTTTAAAGAAATCTTCCGGATCTTTGAAATTAGTTTTGTTGAATTAGTGCTTTAGGTTCCAGATAAGCTTCGAGTCCTAATACTCCGAATTCGCGACCAATACCAGATTGTTTAAATCCTCCAAACGGAGCCATTGGGTCGTGTCCGATTCCGTTTATTTGAACTCTTCCGGCATTAATCTGTGATGCTACACGATGAGCTCTTTTAGGGTCAGATGAACTTACATATGCTTGTAATCCGTAATTAGTGTCGTTGGCGATTTCGATTGCTTCTTCTTCTGTTTTGTAAGTTATAATAGATAGTACAGGCCCGAATATTTCTTCCTGTGCAATTCGCATTTTGTTATTTACGTTGATGAAAACAGTTGGTTTTACGAAATTTCCTTTTTCTAATCCGTCAGGTTTTCCTAATCCGCCGGTTAAAATTTGCGCACCTTCATTAATTCCGATTTGAATATAATCCTGAACACGATTGAATTGTTTTGTACTTACCATTGGACCGACAGCTGTGTTTGGATTTTTTGGATCGCCGACAATTATGTTTGAAATGACTTCTTTAATAATATGTTTGGTTTCTTCTGATTTGCTTTCTGGAATCAATAATCTTGTTCCGGCAATGCAGGCTTGACCACTGTTCATGAACGCGGCGATTATGGCCAATGGAATTGCTTTTGATAAATCGGCATCATCCAGAATGATATTTGGGGATTTTCCACCAAGTTCAAGTGTAACACGTTTCATGGTATTTACGGCTTCTTTGGCAATGATTTTTCCAACGGTTGTTGATCCTGTGAAAGAAATTTTTGCTACATCTGGATTTTGGCTAATTTCTGCTCCAACAATTTCTCCTAATCCATTGACAATATTAAAAACACCTTTTGGAAGATTTGCTTCATGCAGGCATTCTGTTATTAATTGTGTTTGTTGTGCACTCATTTCACTTGGTTTTATAACGACTGTACATCCAGCGGCAATTGCGGTTGAAAGTTTGCTGCAGATGAATCCGTTGCTGGAATTCCATGGAATGATAATTCCAACAACGCCAATTGGTGTCATTTGAACTTCTGATTCTCCCATTGTTTTAGTAAAATCGTAAGTTTTTAGTAATTCAATGGCTGAGTCAAAACTTTTTTGCATATAAATGAAGCTATTAGATGCGAATTGAAAAGTTCCTCCATATTCTTCTGTTACTACGTCAATAAGTTCATCTTTTCTTTTTTCTATTGCGATTTTGATATTTTCAAGATATTTAATTCTTTCAATTGTTGTTGTTTTAGAGAAAGTTTTAAAAGCGATTTTGGCTGCGTTAATTGCTTTTTGTGTGTCTTCGGTGTTTCCTAAAAGTACTTCTCCTAGTTTTTCGTTTGTCGTTGGGCTAATAAGGTTAAAATATTCTGTTCCTTTTGGAGTAACAAATTCTCCATTGATGTAAATTTTGTCTATTGTTTTCATGATAGTTGTTTTAATGAATTTTTATTTGACAAATTTCTTTATTAATTATGCTGATAACTTTGTTGTAAAGCTCAAATTGGCTTTGTTGTAAAGCTCATTTTACATTGTTGGAATTTGAGTGAAAAAATCGTGCATAAAAAAAGCCTCTCATTTGAGAAGCTTTTTAAAAATATTTGAAAATGATATTTTATATTTTTAAGGTAATTACGGGTCTTACAGCGTGATTGACTAATCCTTCGCTAATGCTTCCGTTAAAGAAATGTGCAAAACCAGTTCTGCCATGTGTGCACATTCCAATGATATCTGCATTTATTCTGTTGGCAAAATTAATAATCCCTTTTTCGATGTTCGTGTCGTTGTAAATTTGAGTAGTGTAATTGCTGATTTTAAATTGGTCAACGAATTCATTTATTGCTTCTTCTGCAACATGTGTTGGTTTAAAGCTGTTTGGTGTGCATATATTGACAAGATGTATTTTTGAATCAAATAATTTAGTAAAACCTAAAAGCTTTTCAAAAGGCTTTTTTGCTTCTTCTGAAAAATCAGATGCGAATACAACATTGGCTGCGTTAAAGTTTGAAATGTCTTTTTTAATTACTAAAACAGGAATTTCTGAATTGCGAACTACTTTTTCTGTATTAGAGCCAATTAATAATTCTTCAACACCTGAAGAACCATGGGATCCCATTATGATTAAGTCGATATCATGTTCTTTGCTTATTTGTGTAATTCCGTGAATAGGTTTGTCCATTTTTACGATTTCGGTTACCTCGATTCCATCCAGATAAGGTTTTTCAGAAATCTTATCAAGCATTTCATTCGCTTTTTTCATAAAAAGCATGCTTTCAGGAATGCTTATTCCTCCTAAAATAGCATCATTTGTTTGATGCGGTAATTCAAGCATGTGCAGGATAATGATTTCAGAATTGTTTTTTTTGGCGATTTGAGCAGCCACTTTTAAGGCGTCTTCTGCGTGTTCTGAAAAATCGGTAGGTACTAGAATTCGTTTCATGATTTTGAGGGTTGATAATATGAATAATTCAGTTTTTGAATGCTCTTATAAAGATAAGAAATATTTTTAGAGCAATCAATTTATTTGATTTATAAAAAAAACACTATATTTGCACTGTTATTTATTAAAATCTAAATAATGAGGGGACTAAGTGTCCCCTCTTTTTATAAAATTATGACATTTAAAGAAAAAGTAAACGGATTAATTACAGAAGCTCTTCTGGAAAAACCATCAATCTTTTTGGTTGATTTGGCAGTTTCGGATTCTTTTAAAATTAGTGTCGGTTTAGACGGAGATAATGGGGTGGCGCTACAGGACTGTATTGACGTAAGTCGTGCAATCGAGAATAATCTGGATCGTGAAGAGCAGGATTTTTCCCTTGAAGTAGCATCAGTTGGAGTAGGGACACCTCTTAAAATGATAAGACAATACAAGAAAAATATAGGTAGAACGCTGATTGTTACTACAAATACAGAAAAAATCGAAGCAGAATTGGTTGAAGCTAACGATGTTTTCATAATTTTGTCTTGGAAAGCAAGAGAACCGAAAAAAGTAGGAAAAGGAAAAGAAACAGTTCAAAAAGAGCAACAAATACCTTATATAGAAATTAAAGAGGCAGTTGTTACGGTAACATTTTAATTTTAATTAAAAAATTCGCATGGAAAATTTAGCATTAATCGATTCATTCTCAGAGTTTAAAGACAATAAACTTATTGATCGTGTAACGCTTATGGCAATTTTAGAGGACGTATTTAGAAATGCATTGAAGAAAAAATACGGTTCAGATGAAAATTTCGATATCATTATTAATCCTGACAAAGGGGATATGGAAATTTGGAGAAGAAGAGTAATTGTTGCCGATGAGGATCTTGATTTTGAAAATGAGGAAATTACATTGACTGAAGCAAGAAAGATTGAAGCGGATTTTGAAATTGGTGAAGAGGTTTCTGAGGAAGTAAAATTGATTGATTTAGGAAGAAGAGCTATCTTAGCGCTTCGCCAGAATCTAATATCTAAAATTCACGAACACGATAATACGAATTTATACAAACAGTTTAAAGATATTATCGGAGATATTTATACAGCAGAAGTGCATCATGTGCGTCCAAGAGTTGTGATCTTGGTTGATGATGAAGGAAATGAAATTGTACTTCCGAAAGAAAAACAAATTCCATCTGACTTTTTCCGTAAAGGAGATAATGTTCGTGGAATTATAGAAAGCGTTGAATTAAAAGGAAATAAACCTCAAATTATTATGTCTAGAACTTCAGAAAAGTTCTTAGAAAAATTATTTGAACAGGAAATTCCAGAAGTTTTTGACGGATTAATTACTGTGAAAAACGTAGTTCGTATTCCTGGTGAAAAAGCAAAAGTAGCTGTTGATTCTTATGATGACAGAATTGATCCGGTTGGAGCTTGTGTGGGAATGAAAGGTTCTCGTATTCACGGAATTGTTCGCGAATTAGGAAATGAAAATATTGATGTAATCAATTATACAAACAATATTCAATTATTTATAACAAGAGCTTTAAGTCCTGCTAAAGTTTCTTCTATCAAAATTGATGAAGATAACAAAAGAGCTGAAGTGTTCTTGAAATTAGAAGAGGTTTCTAAAGCAATCGGTAGAGGTGGTCACAATATCAAATTAGCTGGTCAGTTGACAGGTTATGAGTTAGATGTTATTCGTGAAGGAGATGTTGCCGGTACTGTTGCAGATGAAGACGATGTTGAATTAACAGAGTTCTCAGATGAGATCGAAGAGTGGGTAATTGAAGAGTTTGCAAAAATCGGTTTAGATACAGCAAAAAGTATCTTGAAACACGATGTAGAAGATTTAGTAAGAAGAACAGATTTAGAAGAGGAGACAATTCTGGATGTTATGAAAATACTAAAAGAAGAGTTTGATAGTTAAGCAATAGCTGAATGTCTGCTCTAACAACACAACGAAAAAGGTAATAATAAAAAGGTTATATGTCTGAAGAGAGAGTAATAAGAATAAACAAGGTTTTAAGGGAATTAAATATTTCGTTAGAAAGAGCTGTAGATTATCTAAAAGATAAGGGAATTGCTATTGATGCAAATCCAAATGCAAAAATTTCTGATAGCGAGTTTAATATCCTTCAAAGCCAATTTGCGGGCGATAAGGGGAATAAGGAGGCTTCAAAAGAGGTTGGAGAAGAAAAAAGAAAAGAAAAAGAAGCATTACGTGTAGAGCGTGAGAAAGAAATTGAGGACAAACGCAGACAAGAAGAAGAGCGTCAAAAGCAGCAGGAAATAATTAAAGCGAGAGCTGTTGTTTCCGGACCTGTACAAGTTGGTAAAATTGACCTGAATCCGAAAAAACCAGCGATTACTCCTTCTGAGGAAACAGCTAAAGTTGAAGAACCAAAAGTTGTTGCTGCACCAGTGCAGACTGAAAAACCTGTTCAGAATGAAACTGTGAAAGCGGAGCCAGTTGTTTCGCAACCAGTTTCTGAAACGAAAAAGGATGAACCTATTATTACTGAGAAAAAAGAAGTTAAAGCAGAATCTTCTAAAGTGGCGCAGGAACCAATCGTGTCAACTGATCCAACAACTTCAGAAGAGACGATTACTACTCAATATCAGAAACTTTCAGGAACAACTCTTACAGGTCAGACAATTGATTTATCTCAATTTAACAAACCTAAGAAAAAGAAAGAAGATCCGAAAGCGGCTCAAAATAAACCTGGTACTCCGGGGGTAGGGAATAATAATAACGCTAACAAGAATAAGCGTAAAAGAATTGCTCCTAAACCGGGCGCTCCTGGTGCGCCAAAACCTGCTACAGGTAATAATGCGCCTGGAACTCCAAACCCAAATAAAATTACTCCTAATAATAATGGTGGAGGTTTTAATGCGAACAGAAGCCAAAGACCTGGTTTCGTAAAAGGAAATCGTCCTGCGATTGTAGCTAAGGTTGAGCCAACAGAAGAAGAAGTAAAAAACCAAATTAGAGAAACTCTTGAAAAACTTCAGGGTAAAGGAGGTAAATCTAAAGCGGCAAAATATAGAAGAGATAAAAGAGAAACACACCGTCAGAAATCTGATGATGAGCAAAGAGCACTTGACGAAGGAAGTAAAACAATCAAAGTTACAGAGTTCGTTACTGTAGGTGAAATTGCAATCATGATGGATGTGCCGATTACTAAAGTAATTGGAACTTGTATGTCTCTTGGAATCATGGTAACCATGAATCAGCGTTTAGATGCTGAAACTTTAACAATTGTTGCTGATGAGTTTGGTTACGATGTTGAATTTATTACAGTAGATATCGAAGAAGCGATTGAAGTTGTAGAAGACAGAGAAGAAGATTTAGTAACAAGAGCGCCAATTGTGACGGTAATGGGTCACGTTGACCATGGTAAAACATCTTTACTGGATTATATTCGTAAAGAAAATGTTATTGCTGGTGAATCTGGAGGTATTACTCAGCACATTGGAGCATACGGAGTTACTTTGGATAACGGACAAAAAATTGCATTCTTAGATACTCCTGGTCACGAGGCGTTTACTGCGATGCGTGCGCGTGGAGCTCAGGTTACGGATATTGCAATTATTGTGGTAGCAGCGGATGATGATATCATGCCACAAACAAAAGAGGCGATTTCTCACGCACAAGCGGCGGGAGTGCCAATTATATTTGCAATCAATAAAATTGATAAACCAAATGCGAATGTTGATAAAATTAAAGAGCGTTTGGCTGGTATGAATTTACTTGTTGAAGATTGGGGTGGAAAAATTCAGTCACATGATATTTCTGCAAAAGTTGGAACAGGTGTAAAAGAACTATTGGAGAAGGTTTTATTAGAAGCAGAGATTTTAGATTTGAAAGCAAATCCAAATAAAGCGGCCCAGGGAACTGTTGTAGAAGCTTATTTGGACAAAGGAAAAGGATATGTATCTACAATTTTAGTACAACAAGGTACTTTGAAAATTGGAGACTACATGTTGGCAGGGAAGCATCATGGAAAAGTTAAAGCGATGCATGATGAAAGAGGGCATACTGTTTTAGAGGCAGGTCCTTCAACTCCGGTATCTGTTTTAGGTTTGGATGGTGCGGCAACAGCTGGTGATAAGTTCAATGTATTTGAAGATGAAAAAGAAGCAAAACAAATTGCATCTAAACGTTCTCAATTAATGCGTGAGCAGTCAGTTCGTACACAAAGACATATTACACTGGACGAGATTGGTCGTCGTATTGCACTTGGTCAGTTTAAAGAGTTGAATGTAATTCTTAAAGGAGACGTTGATGGATCTGTTGAAGCGCTTTCTGATTCGTTCTCTAAACTTTCTACAGAAGAAGTTCAAATCAATATTATCCATAAAGGAGTTGGAGCGATTACAGAAACTGATGTTAACCTGGCTTCTGCATCTGATGCGATTATTATTGGATTTAATGTTCGTCCTGCAGGAAATGCTAGACAGCTTGCTGATAAGGAAGAAATTGATATCCGTTACTATTCTATTATCTATGCTGCTATCGATGACTTGAAAGATGCGATGGAAGGAATGTTGGCGCCGGAGATGAAAGAAGAAGTTTTAGGTAATGCTGAAATTCGCGAGATTTTCAAAATTTCTAAAGTGGGTTCAATTGCTGGATGTATGGTAACAGACGGTAAAATCTTAAGAACTTCTAAGATTAGAGTTATTAGAGATGGAGTTGTAGTTCATACAGGTGAATTAGTTGCTTTAAAACGTTTTAAAGATGATGTTAAAGAAGTAACTAAAGGTTATGATTGTGGTATTCAAATTAAAGGGTTTAATGATATCGAAATCAATGATGTTATAGAGGCTTACCATGAGGTAGCAATCAAAAAGAAATTGAAATAATATTGAAATATATTTAAAAAGTCCTGACGAAAGTTGGGACTTTTTTTTGCTTATTTATAAAATAGTCATGCAATAATCGATTGTCAAATTTTAGTCTTATTTTTGGTTTAAATTAAATTTATACAATATGAAATTGAGAATATATACTGCTGTTTTGTTTTTAAGTTTTTCTTCTTTTTGTTTTGCACAAGAAGATGTTGAAAAGCCGGCACCGCCACCTGGCGATGCGTTAGTTGGGGATTATTATGGGGCGGATGTTTCAGGTTTATCACAGAAGAATGCGATTTCTGTTGATCAGTTAGAAGATAAACTAAAGACGGATAAAAAGATTGAGAATATAGCTGTTAAAGGAGAGGTAACAGGAGTTTGTCCAAAAAGGGGTTGTTGGATTAGTCTTAAAACAGAAGATGGTTCTTCTTTTTTTGTAAAAATGAAGGATTATGCTTTTTTTGTGCCAACAGCGGCTAAAGGGAAAAAGGTGGTTTTAGTGGGCAATGCTGAAAGAAAAATTACATCTGTAGAGGAGTTGAAGCATTATGCGAAGGATGCTAAAAAATCGAAAGCAGAAATAGATGCGATAACTACTCCAAAGGAGGAAATACGCTTTTTAGCGAATGGAATTAAAGTAGTGAACTAAAAGCAAAAGTGCTTTAAGATTTGGCTTTAGGCGGAGTTTTTTTATAGGATTTAATGAAAAAAGCGAGATGAAAATCTCGCTTTTTTTGTTTTTAGAGGTTTATTTTCCTGGTTTTAAAAGGAAAACGCTTTTGTATCTATTTCTGATGTCTGCCAGATTTCTTTCAGCTTCAATTCTGGTTTTAAAATTGCCTACTATTACTTTATAGTTTGGTGTGCTAAAAATGATGGTTCCGTCAATACTTGGATTTTCTCTTTTGAAATCTGAAAGTGTTTTTTTTGCTTCGTCGCTTTTACCACTAAAGATTTGGATTCTGTAAGTGTCGTTTGTATTTATTGACGTGTTAATTTTACGCTTCTCGTTTAACAATTGCTCGAATTTGGAATCTTGATTCAATGTTAAATTTTGGTCTTGCGCGTTAATATTGTGCGCAAAGGCAATCGTTGTAATTGTTAATAAAAGGTTTTTCGAGGGACTTAAAATTCTCATAATGTGATGGTTTTTATGCAAAAATACTATTTAAAGTTTGAGTGTAAAATTTTAATATTATTTAGAATTGATATAAATTGATATTTAAGGGTATTTTAAGGTTTTGAGAATAGTTCATAAGTCGTATTTTTGTGCAAGTTTTAAAAGAGGGTATAGATTTTTCCTGAGTTTTATACAGAAAAAATCATACCAAAAATTAGTAGACAATTATTTATACTATATGAAAAAGGTGGGTAACCATAATTCGATCTCAAGAAAATTGCTGTTTGGCTTATCGCTGACGTTAATTTTCTCCCTAACTTCATTCGCTCAAGATCCTGCTGCTGCTCCGGCGGCACCTGAAGCTGCGGCTGCTGCTCCAGCTGCGGGAGGCGGTGATCCAGTAAAAGGGAAAGAACTTTTTAATGCAAATTGCGCTGCATGTCACAAATTAGATGCTAAATCAACAGGTCCGGCTTTAAGAGGGGTTGCTGATAAGCATGATAAAGCTTGGATTTACAAGTGGGTGCATAACAGTTCTGACATGATTAAGTCAGGTGATGCTGTTGCGGTTAAACTTTTTGAGGAAAACAACAAAGCAGTGATGACTTCTTTTCCTCAATTGTCTGAAGGAGATATTGATAATATTTTAGCTTATACTTCTCAGCCTAAAGCTGAGCCTGCTGTGACTCCTGGTACTGTTCCTCCGGGGCAAAAAGTTGATGGTGGCGGAATTTCAAATAATATTATTTTAGGAGCTCTTGCTCTTGTAATGGCTATTTTGGTTGTGATGTTGTTCATGGTGAACAAAGTATTAACTAAAGTTGCAAATAAAAACGGTATTGAAGTAGCTCCAAAAGAGGCGAGAACTCCAATTTGGAAAGCTTTCGTTAAAAATCAATTTTTGGTTTTAGTGACTTCTATCTTTTTGCTTTTGGCAAGTGGTTATTTTGTATACGGTTACTTAATGCAAGTGGGTGTAGATCAGAATTATGAGCCAATTCAGCCAATTCACTATTCTCACAAAATTCACGCTGGTGATAACGAAATCAATTGTAAATATTGCCACTCTGCTGCTCGTGTAAGTAAAACAGCTGGTATTCCTTCGTTAAATGTTTGTATGAACTGTCATAAAAACATTTCTGAAGTTGCTGAAACTACTGCTACTCCTGAGTACAGCAAAGCTTTTTACGATGCTCAAATCCAAAAATTATATGATGCTGTTGGATGGGATAAGACTAAACAGGCTTATACTGGAAAAACAATGCCTGTAAAATGGGTTCGTATTCATAATCTTCCTGACTTTGTTTATTTCAATCACTCACAACACGTTTCTGTTGCTGGAATTGAATGTCAAACTTGTCATGGTCCGGTACAAGAATTTGAAATCATGAAGCAATACTCTAAATTAACAATGGGATGGTGTGTTGATTGCCATAGAAAAACTGATGTTAAAATGGAAGGTAACGCTTACTATGATAAGATTCATGCTGAGCTTTCTAAAAAATACGGTGTAGAGAAATTAACTGCAGCGCAAATGGGAGGTTTAGAATGCGGTAAATGCCACTATTAATCGATTTATTAAGATTTTAATATATATATACAATGTCATCAAACAAAAAATACTGGAAAAGTGTTGAGGAGCTAGAAAACAGCTCTATTGTTGAGGCGCTTAGAAATAACGAATTTGTTGAAGAAATTCCTACTGATGAGTTTTTAGGTAACGCTGAGGCTTTATCTACATCTGGGACTTCACGTCGTGACTTTTTAAAGTACGTAGGGTTTAGTACTGCAGCTGTTACTTTAGCTGCTTGCGAAGGTCCGGTTCACAAGTCTATCCCTTATGTATTACAACCAGAGCAAATCATTCCTGGTGTTGCAGATTATTATGCAACTACCGTTTTTGATGGTTTTGATTTTGCAAACCTTTTGGTTAAAACTCGTGAGGGTCGTCCAATTAAAATTGAAAACAATACAATTGCAGGAGCTAAATTTGCTGCAAATGCCAGAATTCATGCATCTATCTTAGGATTGTATGATAGTGGTCGTTTGCAAGAGCCAAAAGTAGAGGGTAAAAATTCTACTTGGTCTGCGGTTGATTTAAAAATCAAATCAAGTTTAGCTGATGCAAAAGCTAAAGGTGGTCAGGTTGTATTGTTAACTAATACTTTAGCAAGTCCATCTACAGAGAAATTAATTGCTGAGTTTATTGCTAAAAATCCAAACGCTAAGCATGTTGTTTATGATGCAGTTTCTTCATCAGAAGCTTTAGATGCTTTTGAAGCTGTATATGGTCAAAGAGCCTTGGTTGATTATGATTTCTCAAAGGCTTCTTTAATTCTATCTGTTGGTGCTGATTTCTTAGGAGACTGGCAAGGTGGTGGATATGATTCTGGATATGCTAAAGGACGTATTCCTCAAAATGGAAAAATGTCTCGTCACTTCCAGTTTGAATCAAATATGACATTATCTGGAGCTGCTGCTGATAAGCGTGTTCCAATGACTACGGCTGCTCAAAAACAAGCTTTAGTTCAAATTTATAATATTATTGCAGGTGCTTCTGTTCCTGTGGCTTTAGAAGGAAATGCTAAAGCTGAAGTAGTTAAAGCTGCACAACAACTTAAAGCTGCTGGATCAAAAGGAGTTTTAGTATCTGGAATTGAAGATAAAAATGCCCAATTATTAGTTTTAGCTATCAATCAGATATTGGCTAGTGAAGCTTTTAGTACTGCTGGAGCAAGACAAATTAGAAAAGGTTCTAATGCTGTTGTTTCTCAGTTGATTAAAGATTTGAATGCAGGAAGTGTTCATACTTTGATTATGAGTGGTGTAAATCCAGTTTATACATTAGCTGATTCAGAGGCTTTCGTTTCTGGATTGAAAAAAGTTAAAACTTCTGTTGCTTTTGCATTAAAAGAAGATGAGACTGCTTCAGTTGTTACTGTTGCTGCTCCTGCTCCTCATTATTTAGAGTCTTGGGGTGACGTTGAAATAACTAGCGGTACTTATAGTTTAACGCAACCAACTATTCGTCCTATTTTCAATACAAAACAATTTCAGGATGTTTTATTGTCATTGAATGGTACTGCAGGTACTTTCTATGATTACTTAAAAACTAATTCTGCTGCTTTTACTGCGGGATCTTCTTGGAATAAAGTATTGCATGATGGTGTAGCGGTTGTTGGAGTTACAGCTTTGTCTGGAGGTGCTATTGATGCTGCTTCTGCTGCAAATGCTGTTTCAAAATCAAAACCAGCTGGGGAGTATGAGTTAGTATTATACACTAAAACAGGTTTAGGGGATGGACAACATGCAAACAACCCTTGGTTGCAAGAGTTTCCAGATCCAATTACAAGAGTTTCTTGGGATAACTATGTAACAGTTTCTAATGCTGATGCTAAAAAAATCGGTTTATCTAATGAAATCGTTGCAAATGGTGGTTTAAATGGTAGTTATGCTACTATTACTACTGCTGATGGAGTGAAATTAGAAAATGTTCCGGTTATTGTTCAGCCAGGTCAGGCAGTCGGAACTATTGGTTTAGCTGTTGGTTATGGACGTAAAGCTTCTTTAAAAGAAGAAATGCAAGTAGGTTTAAATGCTTACGCTTTATATAAAGGATTTAATGGTGTTCAGTCTGTATCTATCGTTAAAGCTTCTGGAGAACATGAGTTTGCTTGTGTTCAGGGTCAGAAAACATTAATGGGTAGAGGAGATATCATTAAAGAAACTACTTTAAAAATATTCAATACTGAAGATGCAGAACATTGGAATGAAAAGCCAATGGTATCTTTAGATCACCAGGAAGTGGAAGCTACTACGGTTGACCTTTGGGAGTCGTTTGATCGTACAACTGGTCACCACTTTAATCTTTCAATTGACTTAAATGCTTGTACTGGTTGTGGGGCTTGTGTTATTGCTTGTCACGCTGAGAACAACGTTCCTGTTGTAGGTAAAGCTGAAGTTAGAAGAAGCCGTGATATGCACTGGTTACGTATCGATAGATACTATTCTTCTGAAAGTACTTTCGAAGGTGATAATGAAAGAAAAGAAGGAATTGCTGGTTTATCTAGTTCATTGTCTACATTCAATGAAATGGAAAAACCTGGAGATAATCCACAAGTTGCATTCCAGCCAGTAATGTGTCAACACTGTAATCACGCACCTTGTGAGACAGTTTGTCCGGTAGCAGCTACATCTCATGGTCGTCAGGGTCAAAACCACATGGCTTATAACAGATGTGTTGGTACTCGTTATTGTGCAAACAACTGTCCTTATAAAGTACGTCGTTTTAACTGGTTCTTGTACAACAAAAACAGTGAATTCGATTATCATATGAATGACGATTTAGGTCGTATGGTATTAAATCCAGATGTAAATGTTCGTTCTCGTGGTGTTATGGAAAAATGTTCTTTCTGTATCCAAAGTACTCAAGCTGTAATTCTTAAGGCAAAACGTGAAGGTAGAGTAGTGGCAAAAGATGAGTTCAACAATGCTTGTGCTTGTTCTGCTGCTTGTTCTTCTGGAGCTATGGTCTTCGGAGACGTTAATGATAAAGAAAGTGAAGTTGCTAAACTTGCTGAAAGCGAAAGAGCATATCACTTATTAGAGCATGTGGGTACAAAACCAAATGTTTTCTATCATGTAAAAGTTAGAAATACTTAGTAAAATTATTAATTAAGAAACAATATAAAGGATTATGTCGTCTCATTACGAAGCACCCATTAGAAAACCTTTAGTTATAGGTGATAAATCATATCACGATGTAACTGTAGATGTGGCAGCGCCTGTTGAAGGACCTGCAAATAAACAATGGTGGATTGTATTTACAATCGCATTAGTAGCCTTCCTTTGGGGGTTAGGTTGTATAATTTACACCGTATCTACCGGTATCGGAACATGGGGATTAAATAAAACAGTTGGTTGGGCTTGGGATATCACTAACTTTGTTTGGTGGGTAGGTATTGGTCACGCCGGAACATTAATTTCTGCGGTATTATTACTTTTCCGTCAACGTTGGAGAATGGCTATTAACCGTTCGGCGGAAGCAATGACCATCTTCTCAGTAGTTCAAGCAGGTCTATTTCCAATTATTCACATGGGACGTCCATGGTTAGCATACTGGGTATTGCCTATTCCAAATCAATTTGGATCTCTTTGGGTAAACTTTAACTCGCCATTATTATGGGACGTATTTGCAATCTCAACTTATCTTTCAGTTTCATTAGTGTTCTGGTGGACTGGTTTGTTACCTGACTTTGCAATGCTTCGTGATAGAGCTATAACTCCATTTAACAAAAGGGTTTATTCTATCCTAAGTTTCGGATGGAGCGGTAGAGCAAAAGATTGGCAGCGTTTCGAAGAAGTATCTTTAGTATTAGCTGGTTTAGCTACTCCTCTTGTACTTTCTGTACACACAATTGTATCTATGGACTTTGCTACTTCTGTAATTCCTGGATGGCATACAACAATTTTCCCTCCTTACTTCGTTGCGGGAGCGGTTTTCTCTGGATTTGCAATGGTAAATACCTTGTTGATCGTTATGAGAAAAGTTTCTAACCTTGAAGCTTACATCACATTACAACATATTGAATTAATGAACATCATTATTATGATTACTGGTTCGATTGTAGGTGTGGCGTACATCACTGAGTTATTCGTAGCTTGGTATTCTGGAGTGGAATATGAACAATATGCATTCTTAAACAGAGCTACTGGACCTTACTGGTGGGCATATTGGTCGATGATGACATGTAACGTGTTCTCTCCTCAATTTATGTGGTTTAAAAAATTAAGAACAAGTATCATGTTCTCATTCATCATCTCGATTGTAGTAAACATCGGTATGTGGTTTGAAAGATTCGTAATTATTGTTACTTCTTTACATAGAGATTACCTTCCATCTTCTTGGACAATGTTCTCACCAACATTTGTTGATATTGGAATTTTCATTGGAACAATTGGTTTCTTCTTCGTATTGTTTTTATTGTACTCAAGAACTTTCCCTGTAATTGCTCAGGCAGAGGTTAAAACAATTTTGAAAGGAACAGGAGATAATTATATTAGAGAAAGAGCAAACAGTAAAGATTCACATCATGAGTAATAAAGTTATATACGCCATTTATAATGACGATGACGTTTTGATGAGTGCAGTAAAGAAAACAAGAGCTGCTCATCATCATATTGAAGAAGTTTTTACTCCATTCCCAGTTCACGGATTGGATAAAGCTATGGGATTAGCGCCAACAAGATTAGCAATATGTGCTTTTTTATATGGATGTGTTGGTATTTCTGTTGCAACAACAATGATGAGTTATATTATGATTCACGATTGGCCACAGGATATTGGAGGTAAACCAAGTTTTAGTTTTATTCAAAACATGCCTTCTTTTGTGCCAATTATGTTCGAGATGACTGTATTTTTTGCTGCTCACTTAATGGTAATTACTTTTTATATGAGAAGTAGATTATGGCCTTTTAAAGAAGCTGAAAATCCAGATGTAAGAACAACTGATGATCACTTTTTGATGGAGGTTGCCGTAAATGATAACGAAGCAGAATTAGTATCTTTCTTTGAAGGAACCGGAGCTGTTGAAGTTAAAGTAATTGAAAAGAATTAATTGTAGCTATGAAAAAGATATATAAAATAACACTATTAGTTGGTTTGACTATTTTAGTTTCATCTTGCCACAATAATTCGGCACCAAACTATCAGTATTTCCCAAATATGTATGAGTCTGTTGCTTACGAGCCATATACAGAAGCTAAAGTGTTCAAGGGAGGAAAAGAAGGACAGCTTCCTGTTGCAGGAACTATTAATAGAGGTTTTGAACCTTATGAATATGAAAATTCAACGGCAGGTTATGAAGCGGCAAAAGCTAATTTAAAATCGCCTTTGACTGAAGAAGAGAGAAATTCTGGAAAAGGAAAAGAACTTTTCGAAATTTATTGTATCAGCTGCCATGGTGCTACTGGTAATGGTAAAGGTAAATTGGTTGAAAGAGAAAAATTTCTTGGAGTACCTAGCTACAAAGACAGAGAAATCACTGAGGGAAGTATCTTTCATGTTGAGACTTATGGTTTAAATGCAATGGGTTCACATGCAAATCAATTAAGTGCTCACGAACGTTGGTTAGTTGCTGACTATGTTCTGAAACTAAAAAGCCAATTATAATTGTTGAACAAACTGATCGTAATAGATATGTACACATTTTCAAGTAAATTAAAAACTTTTTCTATCATCTTAATGGCCTTAGGTATATTAGGAATTGGGTATGGTTTTTTAAGTGCGCCAAAAGATATTCAAGAAGTTGAAAAAATACTAGCTGCAGATGAACATGGTTCCCATGGTGCTGCACATGAAGAGAAAGCGGAGGCATCTCACAAAGAAGCAGGTCATCATGAGGCTGCTGAAGCATCACATGATGCGCATAAAGCTGCTGGACATGCTGAAGTTTCAGGTGCAAATGAGCACGAAAAACATTTAGAGCATGTATTGCACCAATTGCAAAATAAACCTTGGTCTGCAGTATATGTAGCTTGTATTTTCTTTTTGCTACTATCAATGGGAGTTTTAGCTTTCTATGCTATTCAACAAGTTGCTCAGGCAGGTTGGTCTCCAGTTTTGTTTAGAGTTATGCAAGGAATTACTGCTTATTTACCAGCAGGTTCTGTAATCTTCTTTATACTTTTGGTACTATGCGGATTACATTTTAATCATATTTTTGTATGGTTAGGTGAAGGTGTAACAGATCCGAAAAGCCCAAATTATGATGCTATCATCGCTGGAAAATCTGGATACTTAAATTTTCCTTTCTGGATTGCAAGAGCTTTTATCTTTTTATTAGGATGGAATATTTATCGTCATTTTTCTAGAAAAAACTGTTTAGCACAAGATGAAGCAAATGATGATCTTTACTACAAAAAGAATTTTAAAGCTTCTGCAGGATTCTTAGTATTCTTTATAGTTTCTGAGTCTATTATGTCTTGGGACTGGATTATGTCTTTTGATCCACACTGGTTCAGTACTTTATTTGGATGGTATGTATTTGCTTCTTTCTTTGTAAGCGGTATTACAACTATAGCTTTAGTTACTATCTACTTAAAATCAAAAGGATATTTAGAGTATGTAAATAACAGTCACATTCACGATTTAGCTAAATTCATGTTTGGTATTAGTGTATTCTGGACTTATTTATGGTTCTCTCAATTTATGTTGATCTGGTATGCTAACATTCCAGAGGAGGTAACTTATTTTGTAACAAGAATTCAATTGTATAACCTTCCTTTCTTTGGTGCGGTTGTTATGAACTTTGTTTTCCCATTATTAATATTAATCAATACTGATTTCAAACGTCTTAACTGGGTTGTTGTAATGGCAGGTATTGTAATATTATTAGGTCATTATGTTGATTTCTTTAATATGATTATGCCTGGTACTGTAGGAGACAAATGGTTTATTGGAGTTCCTGAAATTGCATCGATTCTTTTCTTCTTAGGTTTATTTATATTTGTTGTATTTACTGCATTAACTAAATCTCCTTTGCTTGCAAAAAGAAATCCTTTCATTGAAGAAAGTAAACATTTTCATTATTAATATTTAAAGAAGTAAACAGATGACAAGTTTGTTGGTAATTATAGTTTTAGTTTTATTAGCAGTTGCATTATGGCAATTGACCAAGATATTTGATCTTACTCAGGTAGGAGCATCTTCGGACGATTCTCAGGTTGCATCGGATAATGACAATAACATTCAGGGGTATATCATGTTTGGCTTTTTAGCTTTCATTTATATATTTACTATTTATGGTTTACTAAAATGGGGTAATTTGGCGCTTCATACTCCTGCTTCAGAGCATGGTCTTTTAGTAGATAATTTAATGAATATTACTTGGGTTTTAATTTTTACTGTGCAGGTAATTACTCAAGGTTTATTATACTGGTTCTCGTTTAAAAATAGAGGACATAAAGATAAAAAAGCATTATTCTTTGCTGATAGTAATAAATTAGAAGCAATTTGGAGTATTATTCCTTCTGTAGTTTTAGCTTGTTTAATTCTTTATGGATTGTATGCTTGGAATAACATTATGTTTGTTGATAAAGATGAGGATGTTATAGAAATCGAGTTGTATGCTCAGCAGTTTAAATGGACTGCAAGATATGCTGGTGCTGATAATACTTTAGGGAAAGCTAATGTAAGATTAATTGAAGGTGTAAATACTTTAGGAGTAGATATGTCTGATAAAAATTCTCAAGATGATATCGTAGTTTCTGAATTGCATATTCCTAAAGGTAAAAAAGTTCACTTCAAAATGCGTTCTCAAGACGTTTTGCACTCAGCTTATTTCCCACACTTTAGAGCACAAATGAACTGTGTTCCTGGTATGGTTACTGAGTTTGCTTTTGTTCCAACTTATACAACTGCGGAATATAGAGAATTACCATTTATGATTGAAAAAGTTGCGCATATCAATAAACTTAGAGCTGAAAAAAGCATTGAGTTAGTTGAAAAAGGTGGTACAGCTTTAGATCCTTACACATTTGATTATTTATTGTTATGTAATAAAATCTGTGGAGCTTCTCACTATAACATGCAAATGAAAGTGGTTGTAGATACTCCTGAGGATTATAAAAAATGGTTAAGTGAAAAAACTACTTTAGCTCAGGATATCGCTGCAGCAAAAGCTGCTGAAAAACCAGCAGAAGGAACTGCACCAACTTCTGACAGTGCTTCTAAAGTTGTTGATACTGTTAAGGCAGTAGTTGACACTGTTAAAGCAGCTGTAGCTAAAGTTGCAATGAAATAATATTATTTAGAAAATTTAAAGTACACATATATGTCAGCAGAAGCGCACGATCACGATCACGGACACGATCACGAGCACGAACATCATCATAAAGAAACGTTCATTACTAAATATATTTTTAGTATTGATCACAAAATGATTGCTAAACAATACTTGATTACTGGTATTATTATGGGAATCATTGGTATTGCAATGTCCTTGCTTTTCAGAATGCAATTGGCTTGGCCAGAAGAGTCTTTTAAGATTTTTAATGTTTTATTAGGAGATAAATTTGCACCTGATGGTGTAATGGCAAATGATATTTATTTAGCTTTAGTTACAATTCACGGTACCATTATGGTATTCTTTGTATTGACGGCTGGTTTGAGTGGAACTTTTAGTAATTTACTTATTCCGCTTCAAATTGGAGCAAGAGATATGGCTTCCGGATTCATGAATATGATTTCTTACTGGTTATTTTTCTTATCAGCAGTTATTATGTTATGTTCATTATTTGTTGAAGCTGGTCCAGCTTCTGCAGGTTGGACAATTTATCCTCCATTAAGTGCATTACCACAAGCGATTCCTGGTTCTGGAACTGGTATGACTTTATGGTTAGTATCGATGGCTATTTTCATCGCATCTTCTTTGATGGGATCTTTAAATTACATTGTTACTGTACTTAATTTAAGAACTAAAGGAATGTCTATGACTAGACTTCCGCTTACAATCTGGACATTTTTCGTAACAGCTATTATTGGTGTTATTTCGTTCCCGGTTTTATTATCAGCTGCATTATTATTGATTTTTGACAGAAGTTTTGGTACTTCATTCTTCTTGTCTGATATCTATATTGCAGGAGAAGTTTTACACTACCAAGGAGGTTCTCCAGTATTGTTTGAGCATTTATTCTGGTTCTTAGGACACCCTGAGGTTTATATCGTAATCTTACCAGCTATGGGGCTTGTTTCTGAAATTATGGCTACGAACTCTCGTAAACCAATCTTCGGATATAGAGCAATGATTATGTCAGTTCTTGCAATTGCATTCTTATCAACTATTGTATGGGGTCACCACATGTTTATTTCAGGTATGAATCCTTTCTTAGGATCTGTATTTACTTTCACTACTTTATTGATTGCAATTCCATCAGCTGTAAAAGCATTTAACTGGATTACAACTTTATGGAAAGGTAACTTACAATTTAACCCTGCAATGTTATTCTCTATCGGAATGGTTTCTACTTTCATCACTGGAGGTTTAACAGGAATCATTTTAGGAGATAGTACTTTGGATATTAACGTTCACGATACTTACTTCGTAATTGCTCACTTTCACTTAGTAATGGGTATCTCTGCACTTTACGGAATGTTTGCTGGTATTTACCACTGGTTCCCTAAAATGTACGGAAGAATGTTAAATAAAAACTTAGGTTATATTCACTTCTGGATTACAGCAGTTTGTGCTTATGGAGTTTTCTTCCCAATGCACTTTATTGGATTAGCTGGTTTACCAAGACGTTATTATACAAATACTAACTTCCCATTATTTGATGATTTACAAAATGTGAATGTTTTAATTACGACATTTGCTCTTGTAGGAGGTGCATTCCAGTTAGTATTCTTATACAACTTCTTTAGTAGTATTTTCTACGGTAAAAAAGCGGTTCAAAACCCTTGGAAATCTACAACCTTAGAGTGGACTACTCCAGTTGAACATATCCACGGAAACTGGCCAGGAGAAATTCCTCACGTATATCGTTGGCCGTATGATTACAGTAACCCAAATCATGATGTAGATTTTGTTCCTCAAAATGTACCAATGAAAGAAGGTGAAGAAGTTTTACACCACTAAAAATATTAAAGATAGACCGTCAGAGATGACGGTCTTTTTTGTTTAGTTAAAGTTTTAAACGTTCGATTAACCATTTTACAAAACTAATTACTTTCTATATCTTTGTAGAATGAATGAAAATCTCGATCCTACAACTAAAGGATATAACTCAGAAGAATTAGATCTTGAAAAAAGATTACGTCCATTGTCATTTGGTGATTTTGCTGGGCAAGATCAGGTTTTGGAAAATTTGAAAGTATTTGTTGCTGCTGCTAATCAACGTGGTGAAGCTCTAGATCACGCTTTATTTCATGGCCCACCTGGACTTGGTAAAACTACTTTAGCAAATATTTTAGCTAATGAGCTGGAAGTTGGAATCAAAATAACTTCGGGACCAGTATTGGATAAACCAGGTGACTTAGCTGGTTTGTTAACTAATCTTGATGAGAGAGATGTTTTATTTATTGATGAAATTCACCGTTTAAGTCCCATTGTTGAAGAATATTTATATTCTGCTATGGAGGATTTTAAGATTGATATTATGATTGAATCTGGTCCCAATGCCAGAACAGTTCAAATCAATTTAAATCCTTTTACTTTGATAGGTGCAACAACTCGATCAGGACTATTAACAGCTCCGATGAGAGCGCGTTTCGGAATTTCTTCCCGTTTACAGTATTACTCGACGGAACTTTTAACGACTATTGTGGAAAGAAGTGCTGGCATTTTAAAAATGCCTATTGATCTTGAAGCGGCAATTGAAATTGCAGGACGTAGCCGTGGAACTCCTCGTATTGCTAATGCATTATTGCGAAGAGTACGCGATTTTGCTCAGATAAAAGGAAATGGCAGAATTGATCTTGAAATTTCGAGATATGCCTTAAAAGCATTAAATGTAGATGCCCATGGTCTTGACGAAATGGACAATAAGATTTTATTGACTATTATTAATAAGTTCAAAGGCGGTCCGGTTGGACTTTCTACTTTGGCAACGGCTGTATCTGAAAGTAGCGAAACTATTGAGGAAGTTTATGAACCATTTTTGATTCAGGAAGGATTCATTATGCGTACACCCCGCGGTCGTGAAGTGACAGAAAAAGCATATAAACATTTAGGAAAGGTAAATACAAACATACAAGGAGGTTTGTTTTAATCTTATGTCTGACAAGTTAAAATATACTTATCCCGAAAAATTATCTTTGTTGAGATTTTTTAGAGATGCTGAAGGAGTTCGTAGAAATCCTATTCCTTTTCATAAAAAATATTTTGAGAAATTTGGAGATTCTTTTTCTATTAGAATTGGTTTTTCAAAGTATATAATCTTGTCAAGAGATAATGAAATTGCACAGTATATTTTAGTTAAGAATCAGAAGAATTACCATAAATCTAAATTTCAGTCTGTCTATCTTTCTAAGTATTTGGGAAAAGGACTTTTAACTAGTGATGGCGATTTTTGGTTAAAACAACGACGTTTGATTCAGCCGGCATTTCATAAACAAAAAATGAATCAGCTGGTTGATAATATGAATACTGTTATAACTTCAGAAATAGATCATTTTGTTGAAGAAAAGCCAATAGATCTTTTTCCTGCAATGAGTAATCTGGCATTTAATGTTGTCGCCAAATCTTTGTTTCAACTTTCAGCAGCAGAAAATAAATTCCAGCGTATCAAATTCATCATAGAAGAAGTTCAGAATTTCTTAATTAAAGAAATTAGACTTCCACATAAAGCCTGGTGGTTTTCATTGAGTGGTCAGGTTAAGAAACACCTTAGATTAGCTGAAGAAAATAATAGTATTATTCGTGAAATCATTGAAGAAAGAAAAGCTTCAGGAGAAGAAATAAATGATTTGCTGAATATGCTTCTAGAAACCCGATATGAAGATACCGGTGAAGGTATGTCAGTTGAACAATTAGTTGATGAAATTAAAGTTTTGTTTATTGCAGGACATGAAACAACTGCAAATGCTTTAACCTTTACACTTCATCTTCTAGGCAGAAATCCCGAGATTCAGCAAAAGGTTTTTGAAGAAATCATGAAGATTGAATCAGAGACGAATAATATTATCGAGCAGCTTCAAAAAATGGAATATCTAAATGCGGTTTTGAATGAATCTATGCGGTTATACCCACCAGCCTGGATTACTGACAGACAAAACCTTGAAGATGATTCTCTGGCTCAATTCAAAATAAAAAAAGATACCTTAATTGGAATTTCTTTTTACGAGTTACATCGAAATCCTAAGTATTGGAACAATCCGGATGAATTTATTCCGGAACGATTTCTTGGTGAACAAAAGAAAGAATCAATGCAATATTTTTATCCATTTGGTGCTGGTCCAAGAATGTGTATCGGGGCTGGATTTGCCATTTATGAAATGTGCCTGACAATATCTCAAATTGTGAAAATGTATATCATTAAATCTAATAATGATATAATTCAGTTTAATCCCTTAATTACTCTAAAGCCTGTTAATGTAAAAGTTTCATTTTTTAGACGATGAGTATCAATTCAAAAGAGACATATTCGAAATTTATAAAAGAAGAAGCCAAACGATTAGGTTTTATTTCTTGTGGAATTTCCAAAGCAGGTTTTCTGGAACAGGAAGCACCCCGACTTGAAAAATGGCTAAACAACAATCATAACGGTCAAATGGCTTATATGGCGAATCATTTTGATAAACGTTTAGATCCTACTTTATTGGTCGATGATGGGAAAAGTGTGATTTCTCTTTTACTTAATTATTACCCTGACTTAGTTCAAAATAATGAAAGTTTTAAAATTTCAAAGTATGCCTATGGACAGGATTACCATTTTGTAATTAAGGATAAATTAAAAGAGTTTTTGCACTCAATTCAGGAGAATATAGGTGAAGTATCAGGACGTGCCTTTGTTGATTCAGCTCCGGTTTTAGATAAGGCTTGGGCAGCAAAAAGCGGTTTAGGATGGATAGGGAAAAATAGTAACTTAATTACTCAAAAAGTGGGTTCTTTTTACTTCATAGCCGAACTTATTATTGACCTTGATTTAGAATATGATCATGCAGTAACAGATCATTGTGGAAGCTGTACAGCTTGTATAGATGCATGTCCAACTGAGGCAATTGTTGCACCCTATGTAGTAGATGGAAGCAAATGTATATCGTATTATACTATCGAATTAAAAGAAAATATCCCTCAGGAAATGAAGGGGAAATTTGATGAATGGATGTTTGGTTGTGACACTTGTCAAGATGTTTGTCCATGGAATCGATTTTCTAAATCTCACTCAGAACCTTTATTCAATGCTAATCCAGATTTACTCTCTTTTACAAAAAAAGACTGGATTGAAATAACCGAAGAAACATTTAAACTTGTTTTTAAAAACTCTCCCATTAAAAGAACAAAATTTGAGGGACTTAAACGGAATATTAAATTTTTGGAATAGTGCATTTAGTAGTTTGATTATCAATTGATTATTTTTTTTGATGTAAGTTAAATACTATTTTTAAATCTTATAGAATTTAGGGTTTTGTCAATTTTTTCTGTAAGAATTGTTTTTATTCGTAATTCTTTAAGAAATTTTGAACTCTTCATTGTCAAATGTTTACGTTTTTAACATCACAAACTTATCAACACTTGTTAAATTGTGTTGTTCGACGACTTTCTTTGCAGTTTATCGACTAATATCGTCGCAAACCTAGTCTTTCCTATACTTTCGTAGCTCCAAAACTACTAATTTAATCCAAAGACGACTATATACGTCTGTCTTGCGCTATGAAAGGCTTATGGTAAAACTTTACTCTTTCGGTGTTGAAAAAACTTTTTTCAACTACACAAAATCCAATTTCTATAATTTTTCGTATTTCACCTATATGCTAAAAACGATCATCAGTTTTTCAGCTTCTTATATTTCCGTTCCACAAACTCAAGTTGTCTATGCGTAACTTTACTTTAAGCCAGTCTGGATTTTTCAGACTAATCTTTTTTGTTTTATTTGTACTAACACCATTGTCTTTATTTGCGCAAGTCTGTGGAACTCCAGGGGTTGACGGACCAGTTGCTGTAACTAATTCTGTAAACACTTATTATCCAATTAATGGAAATGTTACATTGAATGCTGGAGCACAATCTATTTTACTGGGAAGTGTACCAACTGCAGACTCACACAATAACAGTTTTGGTACAATTCCGATTTCAGTCGGGGATTTGATTTTAATTATTCAAATGCAAGATGCGACGATAAATTATTCAAATTCTGCTAATTATGGTTCTGGAACGAGTAATAGTGGCCCCGACTATTTAGGAGGTACTGGATTTACAGCTTTAGGTAATACTGGTATTTTTGAGTATGTAATTGCAACCAGTAATGTTCCTCTAGGTGGAGGGAATTTAACATTTAAGGGAACAGGTATAGGTGGAGGAGCCTTTAACAGTTTTTTCAATGCTAACGCTACTACTACAAGAGGGAAAAGAACATTTCAGGTTATTAGAGTGCCTCAATATTCCAATTTAACACTAACTGCTAATATTACCACTCCGCCATATAATGGTGCGGTAGGGGGTGTTATTGCATTTAATGTTTCAGGGACTTTTAATTTTGCTGGATATAGTATAGATGGAAGTGCTAGAGGATTTAGAGGAGGGTATAGTCCAAGAGCTGGTTCTGGAGTTAATGACGCGACTACTTATGTAGGAGAATATACTAGAGATAATATTTCTGGAAAAGGAGAAGGTATAGCGGGAACCCCAAAATATATGTGGGATGGTTTTAACCAAGTAGTTAATGCAGAGGAAGGTCTGCCTGGAGGATCTTCAGGAAGAGGAGCTGCCGCTAATGCGGGAGGTGGAGGAAATGATCACAACACTGGTGGAGGTGGAGGTGGAAATGGAGGTTTTGGAGGTCTTGGTGGTGCAGGATGGCAAGGTGGCGGCGGAGCTGCTTATCCTGATTTGACAGGAGCAGGAAGACCAGGTTCAAAATCTTATATTACAACTACCACTTTTCCAAGACTTATTATGGGAGGCGGTGGAGGAGCTGGCGATGCAAATGATGCTTCAAGTGGTGTAAAAGGAGGTGTTGGTGGAGCAATAATTTTGGTTAATGCTGGTAATGTTTTAGGTGATGGATTTATTTATGCTAATGGAGGGAATGGTGCTCCGGGAACTTATTCTGGTTCGCCAGATGGAGCCGGAGGAGGAGGAGCCGGAGGAACCGTTCTATTAAATGTTTCTAACAATAGTACTTCAAATATACATGTTGAAGCGAAAGGAGGAGCTGGAGGAAATACAGAAAATGATGCAAATAATGAACACGGACCAGGTGGTGGTGGTGGTGGTGGAATCGTCTGCCATAATCTGTCAGGAACAGTAACTATTACCTCTAATGTTCTTGGGGGGGCTGCCGGTAAATCTAATGCAGGAAATGGAATTACTCATGGAGCTAAAGACGGACAAGAGGGCTACACATCAACATTTACAGTTGCAGATGTACCACCGAACTTACAGGTAAATGCAAATTGTTTTCCTGTTTTAGGAACTACAGTAAAAACTTTAACAACCACTTCGGTTTGTAATTCTATTGATGAGAAAATTTCGTACGAAATTCAAATAAAAAATACAGGAGCAGGAAATGCTGCTGGAGTTGTTTTGGATTTTAGCTTTCCAACTGGAATTGAATTTGATTCAGCTACAGCTGCATATTCAACTGATGCTTCTGGACCATCTGGTGCTTTAACAAATACAGCTACAGCAAATAACCCAGTTTTTGGAGGATTTAATATCGCTCAGAATGGAGTTGTTACGATAACTTTGGTTGGAAAAGTAGCAGCGTCTATTAGTTCAGGTGCACATAGCTCAAACGCACAAGCTTTGTATTTAGATCCAACACGTACAACTGCAAATTCTACTAGAAGAATTACGGCATTTACAAATGGATATGGTACTGCCAATAAAACTTATGAAGGGGCCAATCAAGCGAATGTACCTGGTTTGAACTTTAATGGAAATAGTACAACTGCTGATGATATAACTATTTTAGCTTTACCAGTTGCTCCGACTGCGACTGTTACACAGACAACATGTAGTGTTCCAACTGGTAGAATAACAGTAAATACACCTGCAAATGGTACAGGAATTAGTTACACTTTGGTAGGAACTAATCCTGTAACTACACCAATAAGTAATACAACTGGTGTTTTTTCTGGTTTAATACCAGGTACATATACATTAACGACAACAAATGCGCAAGGTTGTACTTCTTCTCCAAATACAGGTATAGTAATAAATACAGTTGCTGATGCACCAACAGTGACAGGAGTTACTATTTGCCAGGATGGTACGGGATCATTAACTGCAACTTCTGCTTGTGGAGCTCCAAATAGTACAGGAGCTAAAATGGCAGGAACAG
The DNA here is from genome assembly GCF_042686225.1 of Flavobacterium notoginsengisoli. NCBI lineage: Bacteria > Pseudomonadati > Bacteroidota > Flavobacteriia > Flavobacteriales > Flavobacteriaceae > Flavobacterium > Flavobacterium notoginsengisoli. The sequence goes on along the minus strand of NZ_JBHUOT010000012.1, from coordinate 4,552 downwards.
GTAGCAGTGTAAACGGTACAGGAACACTTGTATGGTCTAATCCTTCACAAGTAATTTCAAATAATTCTAGTTATGCATATGCAACGGTAAATAGTGGAGGAGACACCACTGTAATTACTAGATACCTTCAAGGGACAAATTTTGATTTTAATATTCCAACAAATGCTACAATTACTGGAATTCAAGTTACAATTGGACGATATGGTAGTGTAAACAGTGCTTCTGTTTATGTTAGAGATAATATAGTCAGTTTGATTAAAGGAGGATCAGTAACAAGCCAAAATAAAAGTATAGGAACTAACTGGTCAACAAATTCTACATCGGTAAGCAATTATGGCGGAACGTCAGATTTATGGGGGACAACTTGGACGCCAACCGAAATTAATGATTCAACTTTTGGGATTGCTTTATCTGCAAGTATCACTAGAACTAGAAATAACGATATAACGGCAAATGTTGATTATATGCAGATTACTGTAAATTATACAGTAGGAGGAATAGAATGGTATACTACAGCTACTGGAGGTTCATCTATTTATACAGGGGCATCTTTTAATCCAGTAGGAGTTACTGGTTCGGGATTGACAAGTACAAGTACACCAGGAACAAGAACGTATTATGCATCATGCCCTGGTACCACAAATTGTAGGGCAGCGGCAAATTTTGTAATTAATCCAAGACCAACTATAACAGGTACTACACCAACTTTGCGTTGTGGTGCAGGATCGGTAACTTTAGGAGCTAGTGCATCAACAGGAACTATTAACTGGTATGCAACTCCAACAAGCACTGTTTCTTTGGGGACAGGAACAAGTTTCACTACACCAAGTCTAACGACAACAACATCTTATTATGTTGATGCGACTGATAATGGTTGTACAACATCAACAAGAACAGAAGTTAAAGCAACAATAAATACAATACCTACAATAAATTCTACAACTGAAGCTTCAAGATGTGGAACGGGATCCGTTACTTTAAAAGCTACGGCATCAACAGGAACTATTAATTGGTATGCAACTCCAACGAGTACTACTTCTTTAGGAACAGGAACAGACTTTACAACAGAAAGTTTATCAGCTACCACAACTTATTATGTAGATGTTATTACAGCTGCAGGTTGTTCTGCATCATCTAGAATTGCGGTTACGGCCGTTATAAATACAGCTTCTACAATTGTTCGTACAAGCGGTACACAAAACCCTACAGTTTGTGCAGGTGCTTCAATTCCTACAACAGTATATACTTTTGGAGGAAGTGCATCAAATGCTATAGTTTCTAATTTACCAGCAGGATTGAGTTCTGTTGTTGATACTAATGCGAAAACGGTAACAATTTCAGGAACTCCAACTGTAGGTGGAACTTATACAATAACAACAGCTGGACATACTTCTCCTTGTACAGAAGCTACTATATCAGGAACGGTAACGGTAAACCCGACACCATCAGCTCCATCAGCATCAGCACAGTCTTTCTGTTCAGCAGATAATAGAACTGTTGGGAATCTGACAGCTACAGGAACAGGTATAAAATGGTACACAGCCTCAACAGGTGGTACTGCTCTTTCCAGTAGTACGGTTTTGACCAGCAGAACATACTATGCAAGCCAGACTTCTGCAGACGGATGTGAGAGTTCAAGAACGGCAGTTGTGGTAACGGTAAACCCGACACCATCAGCTCCATCAGCATCAGCACAGTCTTTCTGTTCAGCAGATAATAGAACTGTTGGGAATCTGACAGCTACAGGAACAGGTATAAAATGGTACACAGCCTCAACAGGTGGTACTGCTCTTTCCAGTAGTACGGTTTTGACCAGCAGAACATACTATGCAAGCCAGACTTCTGCAGACGGATGTGAGAGTTCAAGAACGGCAGTTGTGGTAACGGTAAACCCGACACCATCGGCACCATCCGCATCAGCACAGTCTTTCTGTTCGGCAGATAATAGAACTGTAGGGAATCTGACAGCTACAGGAACAAGTATAAAATGGTATACAGCCTCAACAGGAGGTACTGCTCTTTCCAGTAGTACGGTTCTGACCAGCAGAACATACTATGCAAGCCAGACTTCTGCAGACGGATGTGAGAGTTCAAGAACGGCAGTAGTGGTTACGGTAAACCCGACACCATCGGCACCATCCGCATCAGCGCAGTCTTTCTGTTCGGCAGATAATAGAACTGTAGGGAATCTGACAGCTACAGGAACAAGTATAAAATGGTACACAGCCTCAACAGGTGGAAGTGCACTGGCAGTTTCCGATGTTCTGACCAGCAGAACATACTATGCAAGCCAGACTTCTGCAGACGGATGTGAGAGTTCAAGAACGGCAGTAGTGGTTACGGTAAACCCGACACCATCGGCACCATCAGCATCAGCGCAGTCTTTCTGTTCGGCAGATAATAGAACTGTTGGGAATCTGACAGCTACAGGAACAAGTATAAAATGGTACACAGCCTCAACAGGTGGAAGTGCATTGGCGGTTTCAGATGTTCTGACCAGCAGAACATACTATGCAAGCCAGACTTCTGCAGACGGATGTGAGAGTTCAAGAACGGCAGTAGTGGTAACGGTAAATTCGACACCATCGGCACCGACAGTTGCGGCTCAGACTTTCTGTTCATCAGAAAACAAAACGATTGCAGATTTGGCTTCCCTTGGAGCATCTTATAAATGGTATTCGGCCTTGACAGGAGGAACAGCCCTTGCAGGTACTACGGTTTTGGCAACAGGAACCTATTATGTAAGCCAGAGTTCAAACGGATGTGAGAGTACAAGATCGTCGGTATCGGTAACGGTAAATGCTACACCATCGGCACCGACTGTTGCAGCACAGACTTTCTGTTCATCAGAAAACAAAACGATTGCAGATTTGGCTTCCCTTGGAGCATCTTATAAATGGTATTCGGCCTTGACAGGTGGAACAGCCCTTGCAGGTACTACTGTTTTGGCAACAGGAACCTATTATGTAAGCCAGAGCTCAAACGGATGTGAGAGTACAAGAGCATCGGTATCGGTAACGGTAAATGCTACACCATCGGCACCGACAGTTGCAGCACAGACTTTCTGTTCATCAGAAAACAAAACGATTGCAGATTTGGCTTCCCTTGGAGCATCTTATAAATGGTATTCGGCCTTGACAGGTGGTTCTGCCCTTGCAGGTACTACGGTTTTGGCGACAGGAACCTATTATGTAAGCCAGAGTTCAAACGGATGTGAGAGTACAAGATCGTCGGTATCGGTAACGGTAAATGCTACACCATCGGCACCGACAGTTGCAGCACAGACTTTCTGTTCATCAGAAAACAAAACGATTGGAGATTTGGCTTCCCTTGGAGCATCTTATAAATGGTATTCGGCCTTGACAGGTGGAACAGCCCTTGCAGGTACTACTGTTTTGGCAACAGGAACCTATTATGTAAGCCAGAGCTCAAACGGATGTGAGA
>NZ_JBHUOT010000012.1:0-1009 GCF_042686225.1 Flavobacterium notoginsengisoli | reverse complement strand
AGTACAAGAGCATCGGTATCGGTAACGGTAAATGCTACACCATCGGCACCGACAGTTGCGGCACAGACTTTCTGTTCATCAGAAAACAAAACGATTGGAGATTTGGCTTCCCTTGGAGCATCTTATAAATGGTATTCGGCCTTGACAGGTGGAACAGCCCTTGCAGGTACTACGGTTTTGGCAACAGGAACCTATTATGTAAGCCAGAGCTCAAACGGATGTGAGAGTACAAGAGCATCGGTATCGGTAACGGTAAACCCGACACCATCGGCACCGACTGTTGCAGCACAGACTTTCTGTTCATCAGAAAACAAAACGATTGCAGATTTGGCTTCCCTTGGAGCATCTTATAAATGGTATTCGGCCTTGACAGGTGGAACAGCCCTTGCAGGTACTACGGTTTTGGCAACAGGAACCTATTATGTAAGCCAGAGCTCAAACGGATGTGAGAGTACAAGAACAGCGGTAGTTGTAACAATAACAACAAATCCGGTAAAACCTATATTAGGTTCTATAAATCAGCCTACTTGTAGTACATTTACAGGAACCTTTACAATTACAAATTATAATTCTTCCTATACTTATACAATAAGTCCAAATGGAGCAACACTAAATACAGCTACAGGGGTTGTTACAGCAACAAAAGGAATTTATAAAGTAACAGCAACTTTAAATAGTTGTGCTTCTGAGATTTCTGATGCAGTTGAAATTAATTCAATTCTATGTGCCAATGCAGATCCATTTGGAACCAAAACATCAGGCGCAACAGCAACAACAGTTGGAAACGTAAAAACCAACGATACCTTAAACGGAGTAGCAGTTACAGCAGACAACACTACGGTAACGCCAAAAACAGACGGCGTACTGAGTGTGGATGCAAGCGGAGTAGTTACTCTTGCGGCCAATGCACCAAGCGGAAGCTACAGCATTGTTTATCAAATCTGTGAAATCAATACAACCAACTGTAAAACAGCTACGGCTTCGGTTGATGTTGTAAACACATTGGTTG